>JBAPRH010000015.1:0-53611 GCA_049280995.1 Acidobacteriaceae bacterium | reverse complement strand
ATCACTCTCAGTCGCAGAATACAAGCGGCCGGTCTACGAATCAGCAAGCCGTTCCCGTGCAGCAGACTAGCACGCCGCAGCCTGTGGGCACCGCCGCGGCTCCCTATGAAAAGCCTGTCGGCACGGCGGTTTCCAGGCCCGCGGGGGCAGCGATTGCCCCGGCGAAGCAGAGGCGAACACGCTCATTCCTCATTAAGGTTGGTTTGGTGGTCGGCGCGGCTATCGCCATTGGAACCGTGGTGGCGTTATCCAAAGGTAGTCGCAGCCGGCCGAGCAACTGAGGATGAGGCAGCTCTGAACATAGATTTAAGGGAGAACATTGATGGCGATACCCACAGAGAAGCGGCGACCCGTTGTTGTAAGTTTCTCCGGCATGGACGGTGCAGGCAAGAGCACCCAGATCAATGCGCTCGCTACTTGCGCCAAACAGGCTGGCCTGTGGGTACGGCTGATTGCTTTCTGGGATGACGTTGCGAGGCTGACCAGCGTTCGGGAGACAGCCGGGCACACTCTGTTCAACGGCGAAAAAGGCGTTGGAACTCCGGAGAAGCCAGTTGAAAGACGCGACAAGAACGTCCGCTCGTCGTTCATGACCGCAGTTCGGCTTTTCCTTTATTCCGTGGACGCCGTTTCCCTGCGCCAAGTGGTCCAGAAATCTCGAAGGTCGGATGTGGACCTGATCATCTTCGACCGCTACGCATACGATGAACTGGTAAATCTGACGTTGAGCAATCCGCTTGCGCGTGCTTATGTGCGGATGGTGATGCGATTGGTTCCGAGGCCCGACATCAGCTATGTGCTCGACGCGAACCCGGTACAGGCGCGTGCGCGAAAGCCGGAGTACCCACTCGAGTTCCTCTACACCTGTCGCGAGTCTTATCAGGTCCTTAGCAGGCTGGTTGGCGGAATGACGATCATCCCGCCAATGCCGGTTCAGGATGTGCAGCGGGAGGTTCTGAAGCACGCGATTGAGCGGCTTTCCATACGGGGGATTTCTCGTGAACAAATCGAGAATTTGTCGCGAGATCTGGACAATAGTCAATCGCGGCTGGACGGCAGCGTGGTCCGCACAGCCGCATCTTGACTGCCTACCAGCGCTGGATGGTCAGGTCGCTCAAATAGACGGTATTCGAGCCGCCGGCTCCGAGCCCGTCGACCTGGAAGTTGGTCAGCAGCGTGGGGGCCCATCCCAGCGAAAATGCTGACAACACGGTGGCGTTGATTTTGAATTCATGGCCGTCAAGCCAGAACGACGAATAGGTCACGTGACCAGAACTGTCTCTGGAATACTGTATCTGCACATGGTGCCAAATGTTCTTGCTCCATCCGCGCGGGTTGCAGTACGCCTTTGAATGTTTCCACGTATCGTTAGGATGCTGCGGCGTTCCGGTGTTCGCCGTGTAATCCCATGTGCTGGTGTAGCCGTCGCACTGGACTCCATAGATCACGGTTTGCCCATTCGGCATGACCTGGTTCAAGTCCATTTCGATATTGCCGATGGAGGCTGCGGAACTTGTGAGATACACCCACGCGTCATAGAAAAAGTTAGTCGACGTTGTATTGTCTCCAAAGGAAACGTGATAGCGCATGTCGCCATAATTTGAGTATTTAGTGACGAACGCGCGCGTTCCTCCCGTCCTTGCCGGAGAGCCGACAATGCTCGTCGTGCCGCTCGCATGGCCGCTGGCGGAGCCGTCACTCTCACCTACCCAGTTACCCAGTAGCTGAAGGGTACTGACGCTGACGGCGGTCGAAGGGATGGAAAGGACATTCGAGGTGAGCGCTGTGACGTGCACCGCAACGTCTGTCACGCACACAGCGCCTTTGTTGCCCCAGGCCTTGACATGCACGGTGTGCGAGCCGGTTCCAGAGCTGACTTTCGCGCTGATGATCGAGTTGTGGACGACGGTCGTACTTGTACTGTTGTCGAGCGAGTAGCCCATTGCGCTAATCGGCTGCGACGAACACGACGCCGCGCTCGCGTAGAGGGGAAAAGGAGAACTAACGGTATCACCCTGGGATGGGCTGCTTATTGAAACGCTCGCCACTGCCGGGGCGGCGAACGCCAAGCACGTAAGGAATAAAAAAAAAGTCTTCATCAGATTTGCCTTTTGCAATTTGAGTTTGCGCAATCGCGTATTGAAGTTTGCGGATGCCCGCTCTCTGCAACAATGGCAGGAGTCGAGGTGAAGGCGCCGTTATGTGCATGGGCTGATCTGAGCTACCTGACGACGTGCGCAGAACTCGACAACCTCTTATGCGTACTTCAGCTGGCAAACCTCAGAAGGAGCCACCCGAAGGATCCGGCTCAAACGCGGCGATCGCCAAAAGAATTTCAGGCAAACCTGCGCTCGAGCACCCGGCAGAAATATCCAATTAATTTTCTAGAATAATACACAACTTTAAGCCGAAATGCAGCATCCGAGAGAAAAATTAAAAAAAGGGGGGGTAATTACCGAGCTTCCCCCTGATCCGCTCGGTTGCCCTTCGCCTAGGCGAGGCTTGGCATCTTAATACAAGTTCTGCTTCGCTCCGCGGAGAGATCGTCAGGGGATGTTCCACGCTATGCCTTTCAAGAGAGGTAAGTTCTACTACGGCCTGCTGCTTCTGGGTGTGGCTGGGTTTCTGTGGCCGTTACGCGCAAACGCGGCCTCCTGCGAGACCGAATCGCAGATGACAGCGGCGCAGCGCGATGCGCTCGCCGCCGCCGCCCGCAACCTGGTGAGCAAGGTTCAGTCTGGGAATGTTGCCGGACTCCGAGCGGAGACAATTCCGGCGGTAGCAGAGCAATTCGGCGCGATCGCGGCTGCTGCGAACCGCCTCAAGCCTCTTGTGCAGAGTGCAACCATAACGGTTAATGATGTTTATGCGCTGGATGCTTCGAGCGAACCAGCGGACAAGCCCGAGACTGAGTTCTATTGCGGAACGCCGGTCGTGATGCTCACATTTTCAAATCTGCCGCCGGGAAAATACGGGCTGGCCATTCTGCAGGCCTCCGGCGTGCCAAATCCCCAGCAGATCTCCCTGATTTTGTCCGAATCAACTGGAAATCGCTGGATGCTTGCCGGATTTCTCAACAGGCCGATGGTTGAGGCAGGGCACAACGGCATCTGGTACTGGAAACAAGCGCGCCAATATGCGGAAAAAGATATGAAGTGGAATGCGTGGTTCTATTACCAGACCGCCGCGTATCTTCTGAATCCGGCGGAGTTCCTCTCCAGCCCCAATCTTCAGAAGCTGAAGCGAGAAATGGATGCGACGCGGCCTCCAAGCTTGCCGGGGCCGAAGCCGATGATGCTCGATGCGAACGGCTCAGCCTTTGAGATAACGGCAGTCGGAACCACGACAGAGTTCGGCGGGTTGGATCTTGAAGTCAATTACACGCCGAATGCGGCACAACTGGTGCAGTTGCGTGATCCGGTAGCCGCGCGAAAACAGGTGGTCGCCGTGATGACCGCGCTGGCGATGGCCTATCCTGAGCTGCGTTCCGCCTTCCGGGGTATCTGGGTGCGCGCGAATCAAGGAAATGCCTCTGTGTTCGCCCTGGATTTGCCGATGAACCAGATTGGCGAGGGGGCAGCCGGCGCTTCATAACTTCAGGGGCGACCATTATTCGTGAGAGGCAGAATGCAGGCTCCCAGCAGGCCAGCGTCAGGCCCCAACTCGGCGGGGAGGACGTGGGTTGCTCCAGCGGGGTTGCGAATGGCTATCGGACTCCGCGGCGCGCTGAAGCGATAGACATAGCTTCGACGGAGCAACTCCTCGAAAATAGCGCCTTTCATCAAATGCCATGCCTGCGCGAGTCCTCCGCCCACCACATAAAGCGGTAAATTGAGCGTGTTCACAAGTGCCGCAAGCCCTATGCCGAGTGCGCACCCGGCCTCAGTGTAGATTTGCTGCGCATCCTGGTTTCCCTGGTCGGCAGCGTCGGCAAGCGCGTGGGCCGTCCATTCGTGATTCGCAAGCGCGGGAGCACTACCGTCGGCGATGCGCTGATTCGCTATGCGCACCACTGCTGTTGCGGAGGCATACATTTCCAGGCAGCCTCGGCTCCCACAGGGGCAGGCAGGGCCGTCGGGATAGATCGTTGCGTGACCAGCCTCGCCGGCCATTCCGGTTGCGCCGTGCCATACTTTGCCGTTGAGGATGATGCCGTTGCCGACGCCGGTGCCGAGCGTCAACATACAGAGCGAGTCGATCTTCAGGGTCCGTCCTGAGCCCAGGACGCACTCGGCGAGGGCGGCGGCGTTCGCGTCACATTCGAGAACTACGGGCTGCTTCAGGCGCGATTCGACGGCGGAACGCAGATCGAAACTATCCCATCCTGTGAGGTTGGGAGGGTTGTGCAGCATGCCAGCGGGCAGTTCCAGAGGGCCCGGAGTCCCGATGCCGATTCCGGCCAGTTGGTAGGTCTGAGAAAACCGGCACTGAAGGCCTTCAATGGCGTCGCACATGTCGGCCACGACAACGTCACGGCCAGCAGCGAGGCGGGTGGGCAGCAGGACGGTTTCGAGCAGTCCTGCGTCGGGCGTGTAGGCCCCGATGCGGAGGTTCGTACCGCCCAAGTCTACGCCGATGGAATAGGAGGCCTTTGTCATGAGTATCCTATCCGACTATATAGGAATGTGGAGCGACTGTGAGAACGATATCATATGCGGCGTGCAAGATCCGGCTCCTGCGAGAAGATACTGGTTTCTCCCTCGCGGAGAGAATCAATGGTGGAACTGATTCGAGCTGCTCTTGCCGCTTCGGTCAGCCGCTGCAACGGTTCGTCCATGGGTTCCTCTGAAAGCTGGAAGGTCCCGTAGTGCATGGGGATGAGGCGTTGCGCATCGAGATCGAGGAAAGCCCGCACGGCGTCTTCGGGGCTCATGTGGACCTTGAGAAAGCCAGCGGGCCTGTACGCGCCGATGGGCAGCAGCGCGGTTTGCGGCGCAAGACGCCGCCCGATTTCCGGAAAGTCGGGGAAGTAGCCGGTGTCGCCCGCGTGATAGATGGAGTGGGGCCCGTGGCGGAGCACGTATCCGCCATAGCGGCGATGCGAATCGCGGAACACGCGCGTGCCCCAGTGCTGCGCCGGCGTCATGGTGATTTCGACTCCGCCGATTTCGGTGGATTGCCACCAGTCGATGGACCGCACTTCAGCGAACCCCAGGGCAGCGACGAGATCATCCACGTTTCGCGGGACGATGACGATGGGGGGCTTGCCCGTCAGTCTGCGTGTATGGCGGATGATTCGCCGCAGCGAAGGAAGGTTGAGGTGGTCCATGTGCGCGTGCGTCAGCAAAACCGCGTCGATGGGCGGAAGGTCTTTGATGCGGACACCGGGCTTGCGCCGGCGGTGGATGAGGACGAGCCAGTAGGCGAAGACGGGATCGATCAGAAAGTTGAGGCCGCCGAGTTGCAGCAGAAAGGAGGCGTGCCCGATGAAGGTTACGCCGAGCTCGGATGGATCGACGAGGACAGGCTTGTGCTGCACGCCTGTTGCGCGGTGAATAATGGATTTTGCGACGAGCTTCAAAGCGAAGCCAAGGCGGGAATTGATTGATGGACCGGGCAAGGCTGTCTCCAGAATTATGGATGCTGAAGACGGCGCAAGGGTTCGCGGGAGAATATTTTTCTGCGGCTGCTGTTGCGGTCTACTGCTTTTGTGCTTCGACGACGGCGGCTGCGGTTTCCGGCGCCTGGAAGCCAATAGTCTTGTGGGTCCCGTCGCAGAACGGCTTGTTCGCGGAGTGGCCACAGCGGCAGAGCGAGATGCAGGTCTTTCCGCCGAGGTCCCACTCGACGCCGTTTGCGTCAACCAGCTTGAAGGGGCCTTCCACGCGGAACGGGCCGTTGAGACGCACGGTAATCTTCGCTTCATTTTCAGACACAGGCTGCTCCTGAGAAATAGAAATCTTTTTTTGAGTGTATCAGCCGGTGATGGCGTTGCCGTTCTGGGGGCGGAAGAAGAAGTAAAGCGGAATGCCGATGAGGATGATGGCGCTGCCGATGATCGAGTTCTTCAGGTTCTCGATATACGAGTAGTAAAGGAGCACGCCGGCGGCGGCAATGAAGAGCGCGGGAACCACCGGATATCCCCACACTCGATAGGTCTCGACCCTCGGCAGTTTGCGGCGGTAATGGAAGATCGTCGTTGACGTAATCATGTAAAAGAGCCACTCGGAGAATATCGCCAGCTCGAAGAGCTGCTGGAAGCGTCCGACGGCGATCAGCAGGCCGGTGGTGAGGATCGCCTGCACGATCAGGGAAGTGGAAGGGCTCTGGAAGCGCGGGTGAATGTCGGCCATGCGGTGGAAGAAGAGCCGGTCGCGGGCCGCGGCAAAGGGAACGCGCGCGCCGGACATGATGGTTCCGTTGAGCGTGACCAGAATGCTGAGCGCCATGACTGCGGAAACCAGCGCGGCGCCCCAGGGGCCGGTAACGGCGGCGAGCGCGTCCACTGCTGGCCGGGGCGAGGCGGCGATTTGCGCGGCCGGCAGGATGTACTGAATGGCGGCATTGGTCGCGACGTAGAGAACACCCACAATCGCCAGGCCAGATATAAGAGCAATGGGAAGATTTCGCTCGGGCTGGCGTACTTCGCCGGAAACCATCGTGAGGTCGTTCCATCCGTCATAGGCCCAGAGCGCGGCGATGAGCGCGATCATAAATCCGCTGAAGCCGCCATGGGCGTGTGCGTAGACGGTGCTGAAGTTGCTCCACTGGCCAGTGGCAGCGGCGAAACAGAATCCGGCGATGACCAGGATGAGCAGCACCTTGAGCCACGTAAAGACGAGCTGAAAGTCGGCGGCCTTTTTAATGCCAAGGTAGTTGAGACCGGTGATTCCCCAGGCCACCGCGATGGCGAAGAGCTGACCCCAGTCCAGTGCGAACGGCGCTTGCGGCACGCGATGGTCGAGCCAGGCGAAGGAATGGAAGATGGCAAGGGTGCGCGCCAGGCCCATGGTGACGCTGGCGATCGAGGCCGGCTTGGCCACCGCAAACCATGTCCACATGTAAAGAAAGGCGGTGAGGTCGCCGTAGGCGCGTCGGAGGTAGACGTATTCGCCACCCGTGTAGGGCATGATGGCGCTCAACTCGGCATAGGTCATTGCCCCGAACAGCGACAGCACCCCGCCTGCGATCCAGGCAAGATAAACCAGCCCGGAGGAGCCGGTGGCCAGCATCATTTCATGCGGGACAAGAAAGATGCCGCTGCCGATGATCGTTCCCACCACAATCGCGGAGGTGTGGGAGGTCCCTAGGACGCGTGGTAGGTCGCGAGTGACCGTTTGGGGGGCGCTCAATCGGGGCGGGTTCCATTCCGCAGAATTGGCGGAGGAGGAACGATTGGCTCCGCAGCATGAAAATGACCATAAATCATTTCAGCGATTTTCCTGGGAACAACGGCGGCGAGCGCTTCCACGCTGGCCTGCTCGATGCTGCGCAGGCTTCCGAAGTGCTGGAGCAAGCGGGTGCGCGTATTTGAGCCAACTCCGGGGGCAGCGAGCAGCTCGGAGTCGCGGTCGCGTATTTCGCGGCGCTTGCGGTGATAGGTGATGGTGAAACGGTGCGACTCGTCGCGGACGCGCTGGATGAGGTGCAGCACCGGCGAGTGGCGCTCCAGCACGATAGGCTCGTTTTCCTGCCCGTAGAGATAGATCAGTTCTTCGCGTTTGGCGATCGATGCCAGCGGTTGGGTAGTGAGGCCGAGTTCTTCCAGGGCCTGCGCGGCGGCATGCAACTGGCCGAGGCCGCCGTCGATGAGGATGAGGCTGGGCATCAGGCGCTTCTCTTCGAGGGCGCGGCGGTAGCGGCGCGTCACCACCTCGCGCATGGAAGCGAAATCGTCCACTCCTTCTACGGTCTTGATTTGAAACTTGCGGTAGTCGGATTTCTTCATCGCGCCGTCTTCCCACACGACCATCGAGGCCACTGTTTCCGCTCCCTGAATGTGCGAGATATCGAAACACTCAATACGATGCGGGAGTTCGGGAAGCATGAGCACGTCCTGGAGCGACTCCTGAATGGCGCGCTGCGTAGGCTGCATGACGCGGAACCGCTGGTCGAAGCTCTGGCGGGCGTTCTGGCCGACAAGATCAACGAGGGAGCGCTTCTCTCCGCGGATTGGCACAGCGATTTCCACGCGATGGCCGCTCCTCTCAGCGAGCAGCGCGGAAAGAAGGCCGCGGTCCGCGAAATCCACGGGCACATAGATCATGCGCGGGACGTACTGCTGGTCAATGTAAAGCTGCTTAAGCAGAGCTGAGAAGAAGGCTCCCGCCTCAAAGGGCGCGGCTGTAGGATTCTCAGCAGGCGGGTTCGCCGCTTCCGAGCTTTCGTCTTCCGCAACGTGCAACTCCTGCAGGTCTTCCCAGAAGAGGTCGCGGCGATCGACGATTTTGCCTCCGCGCATGTGGAAGAGATTGACGGCGAGCATTCCGTTTTCGTAGTGGTAGCCGAAAACGTCGGCATCATCGTTTTCTGTGGAGGCGATGCGCTGCTTCTCCTGCAACTGGCTGATGGTGATGAGCAGGTCGCGGTACTTGGCGGCTGACTCAAATTTCTCGGCGGCTGCGGCCTCCTCCATGCGCCGGTGCAGGGATTTTTCCAGCTCGGCGTGATGGCCCTCAAGAAACATCCGCGCGTCATGCACAGCTTCCCCATAGATTTCGGGAGTCGTGAGACCCTCCACGCACGGACCGAGGCAACGCTTCATGTAGTACTGGAGGCAGGGCCGCGGGTGGTACCGCGAGAGATCGATTTTGCAGTTGCAAATCAGAAAACTGCGGTGGATCAGCTCGGCGACGCGGTAGGCGAGGTTTCCAGGGAAGTAAGGGCCATAATATGCACTGCCGTCCTTATACACGCGCCGGGTCACCATGATCTTGGGGTAGCGGTCGGCGAGTGTGAGCTTGACGTAGGGATAGGTCTTATCGTCGCGCAACAGGATGTTAAACCGTGGCTTGCGCTGCTTGATGAGGTTATTTTCGAGCGCGAGGGCCTCACGCTCGTTGTCGACCAAGATGTACTCGACATCGACTGCCTCGCGCATGAGCGAGCCGGTTTTGGCGTTCGCCTGCGAGGCCTCCAGCAGGTAAGAGCGAACCCGGGAACGGAGGTTTTTTGCCTTGCCCACATAGATGACCTCGCCCTCGGCATTTTTGTACAGGTACACGCCGGGGCCGGTAGGCAGGGATCGAATTTTCTCGTGAAGGTCCATCGGAGCTCTCTTCGCGGCTCTCGTTTATAGTTTAGCTGCGAAGCCTGAATCAGCACCTTCGTTGCGAAGCAGGGTAAAAAATACTCGACGGCGCAACTGCCATCCGATCCGCAGTAACCTGGCTTTTTGATCTAAGCATCGCGTTATGTGTCACTTCGCCAGAATGCGGAGTTTGGCATCCGTGTTGCTCCTATGTGCATCGGACAAAGAGGCGAGGAGTCCTTCGCGCTGACGCTTTCCTCCGCGTACAAATGGGCCAAGACCAAAATCCCGATTTCCCAGATTCAGATACGGAGTTCGACACGATGATTAACGAAAGAATTCAAAATAAAGCGATTTTTGCTGCCTCTGCCGTAGGAGCGATGGCTCTGCTGCTCGCGACCGGATGCACGACCAAGAACTATGTACGCAGCCAGACGACTCCGATTATTGAGCACACCAACGAGTTGGATGACGCGACTGCAAAGAACAATCGAGACATTCATAGTGTCGACGAACGGGCGCAGTCTGGCATTCAGCAGGCGCAGACGTCGGCAAACCGGGCGAGCCAGCAGGCGCAGACGGCGCAGCAGTCAGCTGGGCAGGCGCAGACGTCGGCTCAGGACGCGATCAACCGCGCCGACTCTCTGGCGAGCGTGGTTGCTAATCTGGATAGCTACAAGCAGGTGGCGGATACCAGCGTCCACTTCGGATTTGACAAGGCGACACTGACCCGTGCTGACAAGGCAAAGCTCGATCAGTTTGCCGCGCAGCTCACCGGAACCAAGGGCTACCTTCTCGAACTTACGGGCGGAACGGATTCGACCGGCCCGGCGCAGTATAACTATGACCTGAGCCAGCGGCGCGCTGAGTCGGTGGTGCAGTATCTGGCTGCGAAATACAACGTGCCCGCACACAAGTTTTATCTGATCGGCATCGGCAAGGACCAGGCGGTCGCTCCAAACAGCACGCGTGCGGGACGCGCCGAGAACCGCCGCGTCAAGATCCAGCTGCTGACCAACATGACAGGGCAGGAGCCTACGGCCCCGGCGCAGACGAGCATGATGGCAACGCCGCAGTAACGCGATTTGCAACGCTGGCAAGAAGCCCCGAACCCTCATCCCCCGGACGAAGACCCGTCCGTGGGGGCCCCGAATTCCGAACGGAGTTCGGGGCTTCGTTTTTATTGCGACAATTGGGCGAGGTGGGCGGTGCGCACGTCATTTGCCGTAAACAGAGCCAGGAACGGCGCGCCTTCGCAGGCCGCTTCGACAGCAGCACGGCCCCTGGCTTCTTCGCGCTCGACCAGGCAAACCGCGGCGATCACCTTCATCCCGGCGCTCTTTGCGGCTTCAATGGCGGCGATGGTCGAGGCCCCGGTGGTGCAGACGTCATCGACAATGAGCACCGGGGCGCCTTTTTCGAAGAAGCCTTCGATGCGGCGTGCGGTCCCGTGCGCCTTCTCGGCTTTGCGGACGAGAAACCCGTGAATAAGCGGCGAGCCGGGATGCTGTTGCGCGCGCCAGGCGCTGGCCGTGGCCACATCGGACACGACGGGGTCGGCGCCCAGGGTGAGCCCGCCGACGGCTGAGGGCTTTAGACCTTTTTCATGCAGCAGATCGAGGATGGCGAGGCCGGTCAGGCGTCCGCCTTCGGCGTGGAGCGTGGTGGTGCGGCAGTCGATGTAGTAGTCGCTCTTTCCGCCGGAGGAAAGCGTGAAGTCTCCGAGCTTGAAGGAAATGCGCGCGAGCAGGTCGAGGAGGGCAGTACGGTGGTCGGTCATTGGTTCGATTCTGCCATACTCCCAGAGCGAGCCGCCGAGCTTGGGAAAAAACGATTATTTTTGACGCATGCTTTTGCAGGTGTTTGATTTCAAGGGACTTATAAATCGCATTTTTGCGTACAAGATTGAAAGCAGGCTATTTACAATCAAATGTTTCAAAACAAAGGCCTTGCTTTATTTGCCGGTCTAAGTTTTTCAAATGGCGTGGCTTAAAGCTAAATCTATGAAGCTATTTGGTTTAACTTCCTGATCGAAGAAAGCGCCGCCTTCCGGGAAGACGCGATTTTTATATTTGCCCTATACCCAGTATATTCGGATCGGAGAATTCAAATGCATCGGCGAGCTTTGAAATGTTAGAGTTCCGGGGTGGAGCGCTTGACAAAAATTCGGCCTCCCGCGTCTCAAAATCGAGACGTGGGGCACCCGGCCACCATCGGGCTGATCTTGCGTGCCCCGCACAAGCCAGAAGCGGCTTGAGTGGGCCACCTGTCTTATCCAGTCAGCTTATCCAGGTGGCGGAAGCCGCTGGTTTGGTAGAGGACTCCGGCGAAGAGGGTGAAGTTGTAGGCGGCGTGGACGATGGCTCCGGCCATGACGGAGTTCATGGCCAGCCGCACGATGCAGAGCACCACGCTTACCAGGCCGATGAGCAGCAGCGGCCCCCAGGCGTGCGAGACCTGCGGCGAGTGCATGAAGGCGAAAGCGATGCTGGTGAGGACAATGGAGACAGGGATTCCGATCCACTTTGACGCGCTTTCGGGAATGATGCTGCGATCGGAAAACCAGCGGAACGCATTCAGAAGTCCAGGCAGGAGAAAGCCGCGGAAAGCCAGTTCTTCGAGAAGGGGAGCGGCGGTGAGGCCGAAGACCAGCATCAGCCAAGCGCCGGTGGCGGACTTCATCATGTCCTGCGTGATGGGCGGGTTCTTGGGCATGGGCAGGTAATTGCCCACAAGCGACACAAAGGCGCCTACGGCGAGGCCGAGGATGGCGAGGCGAAAAAACCTGATCCGGGCAGCCCGGCTGTTCCAGTGCACGCCTTCGCCGAACGGCTCGTGCCAGATGACGGAGAAGACTGGAATGCAGACCAGCGCGATCAGCCCGTAAGCGAATGCCTGAATGGGTATGCTGAAGCGCGCGTCGGTGGCAGCCTTCCTGAAGAGCCATTCGAAGCTGCGGTGCGGAAACAGATGGGTGAACTGCAGAACGAATACGCCTGCCAACTGGCCAAGGGCCAACAGCACCAGAGCGATAACGACGAACAGCACAGCATGGCCGAGATGAGGGAAGCGGCGCGGGTAGATTTTTCGAGGCGGAGTCGGAATGCCGAAGATGTCCGGCGGCTGGAAGCTGGTTTCAGGCGGCGGCCACGGGCTTTCTTCGTTCAATGCGGAGTCGGGCGCCGCGGCGTACGGTTCGGGTGAATTCAGATCGTCCGGCGATTCCTCTGTCATTGCACCCATTCTTTCTTTCGGCCCGCGCGCGGTTTTGGTTTTGCGCCGTTCTTCCCTTTGGATGAGATTTTCGTGGTCATCGCCGGAATTTTGGCGGACCCCTCATAATACCTGCGCAGGAACTCTCCGGTGTATGAGCCGGCAATGCTTGCCACCTGCTCAGGAGTTCCTTCGGCAATGATCTGACCTCCGTCTTCGCCGCCTTCGGGGCCAAGATCGATGACCCAGTCGGCGTTACGCACCACGTCGAGATTGTGCTCGATGATGATGACGGTGTTGCCCAGATCGGTGAGGCGCTGCAGCACTTCGAGCAGCCGGCGCACGTCGTCAAAATGCAGGCCCGTGGTTGGCTCGTCCAGCAGGTAGAGGGTTCGCCCGGTCTGGCGCTTGCTCAACTCGCGCGCGATCTTCATACGCTGGGCCTCGCCGCCGGAAAGCGTCGTTGCGGCCTGCCCCAAACGAACGTAGCCGAGGCCCACGTCTACCAGCGTCTCCAGTTTCTGTTTGACCTGCGGAATGTCGGTAAGGACGGGGAGAGCGTCTTCAATGGTGAGATCGAGAATGTCGGCGATGGAGTAGCCATTGAATTTTACCGCCAGTGTTTCCTGGTTGTAGCGGCGTCCATTGCAGACCTCACACTGCACGTGGACATCGGGCAGGAAATTCATCTCGATGCGCCGCTGGCCCTCGCCCTGGCAGGCCTCGCAGCGTCCACCGGCGACGTTGAAGGAGAAGCGGCCGGGCTTGTAGCCGCGCTCGCGCGACTCCGGCAGCATGGCGTACAGGTCACGGATGGCGGTGAAGACCCCGGTGTACGTAGCGGGGTTGGAACGCGGGGTGCGCCCGATGGGGGACTGGTCGATGCGGACGGCCTTGTCGATCTGGTCGAAGCCGAGAATGCGGGTGTGCTCGCCAGCCTCCTCGCGGGAGCCATAGAGCGCTTTGGCGAGGGCGCGGTAGAGCGTGTCGTTGACCAGCGTGCTTTTCCCGGAGCCGGAGACACCCGTAACCACGGTCATCACTCCGAGCGGGAACCTCGCCGTAAGATTGCGCAGGTTGTGGCTTTTTGCGCCTTCAATGGTGACCCATTTGCCGTTGGGCGCGCGCGGCGCAAGGCGGTGCGGAATGGAGACCTCGCCGGACAAGTAACGCCCGGTGAGCGAGCCCGGAACCTGCATGATCTGCGCTGGAGTGCCTTCGGCAACGAGCCCGCCGCCGAGCCTCCCGGCTCCGGGGCCCAGGTCGACGACGTAGTCGGCGTGGCGGATGGTGTCTTCATCGTGCTCGACCACCAGCACCGTATTGCCGAGGTCGCGGAGCGACTCGAGCGCGGAGATGAGGCGCAGGTTGTCACGCTGGTGCAGGCCGATGGAGGGCTCGTCGAGCACATAGAGCACGCCGCGCAGGCGCGAGCCGATCTGCGTGGCCAGGCGGATGCGCTGACCTTCGCCGCCGGAGAGCGTGGCGGCGCTGCGTTCGAGCGAAAGGTAGCTGAGGCCGACTGTGGTGAGGAATTCCAGCCGCTCCACAATTTCGCGGCGGAGGCGTTCGGCGATGAGGGCCTCGCGCGCGGAGAACCGCAAGGCGCGGGCTGCGCTCAGGGCACGGTTCAGCGGCAGCGCGGTAAAGTCCGCGATGGAAAGGTCCCCAATCTTCACGGCCAGCGACTCCGGGCGCAGGCGGCGTCCTTTGCACGCGGGGCAGGTTGAGGCCGACATGTATCCCATCATCCACTCGCGATAGGTGTCTGAGCGCGACTCTTCGAGGTTGTCGCGTAGCCAGGCGATAATGCCGTGGAATCCGGTGCGGGGAGTCTCGGCCTTGGGCGGGCCATAGAGGAGCAGGTCCTGCTGTTTTTGCGTGAGCCGCTCGAAGGGCTTCTTGAGATCAATCTTGTACTTGTCGGCGGCCAGATGGATGAGTTTGAGCAGGTACTGCGAGGAGGAGCCGGGGCCGAGCCCGCCGTCGAGCAGCGGCTTGGACCAGTCGCTGATGATCTTTGCCGGATCGAAGTCGTAGATGCTGCCGAGGCCGTGGCATTCAGGGCACGCTCCGTAAATGCTGTTGAACGAGAAGCTGCGTGGCTCGAGTTTTGGCACGTCGAGCCCGCAGTCGGGACACGACATAGACGAGGAGTAAATCTGTTCGCCGCCCTGCGAGGCTACCAGCACCAGGCCATTGGTCATCTGGAGGGCCTTCGTGACCGACGATTCGAGCGCCTTTTCAATTCCGGGCTTGAGCAGCGCCCGATAGACGACTGCCTCGATGGTGTGATTTTTGCGCTTGTCCAGGTCGACCGGCTCGGCAAGGTCGCGAATTTCGCCGTCAACGCGCGCGCGGAAGCCCTGCTGGTCCAGTTTGTCCAGCAGGTCCTTGAACTCGCCCTTGCGGCCGCGCACCACCGGGGCGTAGATCGTGACACGCTCGCCGTGGCCGAGAGCCAGGATTCGCTCGACGATCTGCTCGGTGGACTGGCGGGAGATTTCGCGTCCGCAATTGGGACAGTGCGGCGTGCCGACGGAAGCGTAGAGCAGGCGCAGGTAGTCGTAGATTTCGGTGATGGTTCCGACGGTGGAACGGGGGCTGCGGCTGGTGGTTTTCTGCTCAATGGAGATGGCCGGGCTGAGGCCTTCGATGGAGTCCACGTCGGGCCGCTCGACCTGATCTAAGAATTGCCGCGCGTATGCCGATAAAGTTTCCACGTAACGGCGTTGGCCTTCGGCGTAGATGGTGTCAAAGGCCAGCGAGGATTTGCCTGAGCCGGAAAGTCCGGTAACGACGGTGAGAGTGTTGCGAGGAATATGGACGCTGATATCGCGCAGGTTGTGCTGACGCGCGCCGCGCACGGTGATGTGAGTGATGGGCATTAAAGTTTTCTATGAATCAGGTGCGATGGCTGGGATGTCGCGTGCAAGCGCATAAGGGAACGTGGGAGACGGATAGGCGCAAACCTCTACATGTATCTTATTAGGCAATAGAAATGCGGGTCAACGCCGGTTTTCTTCTGTTGAAATTTGGCGGTTGGTGGCATCGTAGAGGAAGCCTTGGTTTCACTGCGAAGTCAATGGACGAAGGGTTCGAAGGTAAAGAGAGAAGTCCATGCAGGATGCGATGAATATGCTGATGTTGATTTGTGCCAGCCTGGCGGCGTTGGCCTTTGGCGTTCTAGCGGCCTACGGAATCTGCCGCGCTGCCTTCGCCGTGCTGCGTATTCATGTCCGCTCCGTTGCCCTGGGCAATTCGGGCATAGGGCGTAACAAGCCGCAAGTCGCTCGCCTGACTTAACTTTCCCTACACCGCTCAGACGCTGCACAACGGCTAGTACGGCTGCTGCTGTTGTTGCTCTTGCTGCTGGTGCATTCTTTGCAATTCCTGAAGGATCTGCTCCGGGGTTCTTACCCGATTCTGCTGGCCAGCCGGCGGCGTTATGGGCTCATTTTCATGCACACCGGCTAGCGGTACGGTTCCGGTTTCCTGTTCCTCCGTTGGCGGCTCGACGTCATCGTCGTTTTGCACCTCTTGAACCGCGCTGGAAGCTTGAGGCGGCGGGTTTGGTGCGCCCTTGCCGGTTCGAAGGGAAAGCGCCAGTTCGCGCGGTGTTCCGGCAGGGGTGATTCCCATCATCAGGACGTTGTAGTGCGAACCGTTGAGCAGTTCGGAAAGCACGTCGCTTGGTGTTCCGGGCCCATAGTTTCCGAAGATGCGCGGGTCGGCGCTGCCGCTGGCCTGCAAGCCTTCAATCTTCATGCCCCCATCCTCTGCGACCTGGCGAAGGATTTCCGAGAGGCTCGAGTTGTTGGCCTCCACGCTTAGCTTTCCGGATGCGAGGCTGACTTTCGCTGATACGGCAGGCTCGCTGAGCAGGGAAGGCGCGGTCGCGGGAACCGCCGGCGAGGGCTTCACGCGCACAACTGGCCGCCTGGTCGCCGGGGAAGAAATTGCCCGGGCCTGGACTGCTGGTTCCGGCTGCTGGTACGGCGGACGCTCACTCTGAGCGAAACCGCAGGCGCAGAACAGGAAACAAGCGACGAGCGGGACCGACTGGATTGCGGAGTGCTTCTTTTCCGGCATGAAATGGCAAATGGGCGCGGCTGGGCCGGTCCATCCCTCTATGCACTAGACTAACAATGAATTAGATTCGCTCGCGACAAGTTCGGGAGCGTGCATCGAAGATTCTATGCGACTGCGCTGCTTGGATTTCGCTTTTTCCGTCGGTTTGTTGGTGGCGTTCTGCGGACCCGTTCCGGCCTGGGCTGTGTCCTGTACTACCCAGAGCCAGATGACGCAGGCGGAACGCGGGGTCTTCGAGCAGGCGGCTCGCGCCCTGGGCTCCCAGATACAGTCCGGCAATATTACCGCTGTGCGCGCCGATACCGTCGCGGCGGTTGCCGCCCATTTTGATCCTCTGAGCGCGACGATTGAGCAGGTTGCTCCGGAGATTCGTCAAGCCTCTCTGACGGTAGACACGCTCTACAGCCTGAAAGCCACTGATATCAAGGCGGGTGAAGGAAACGCCGAGTTCTTTTGCTCCGTGCCAAATTCCTCTCTGGTGGTCACGGTGACGATTCCACAATTGCCGCTGGGAAATTACGCGCTGGCGGTGCTGCACGCAACGGGCGTGGCGAATCCGCAGCAGATTTCGCTGATTCTGGAGAATGATCCGGCGGGCTCGACACAGTGGAAGCTGGCGGGACTGTACGTTCGTCCGATGACTGAGGCGGGACACGATGGAGTCTGGTACTGGAAGCAGGCGCGCGTCTTTGCGGAGCAGAAACAGAATTGGAACGCTTATTTTTATTACCAGACAGCGCAGTTTCTGCTGAATCCGGTTGGTTTCCTATCCAGCCCGAACCTCGAAAAGCTGCAAAAAGAGATGGCGGCGGTGAGGCCGGCGGATTTGCCGGGCAAGACTCCGCTTGTGGTACAGGCCGGCGGCCAGAGCCTTGAGCTGACTGGATTGCGGACACAGAGTTTCCAGGGGGCGCTCGATCTGGCTGTGGATTACAAGGCAAAGGATGTCTCCGGCCCGGTCGCGACACGCACGCAAATTGTGGAGTTGATGAAGGCGATGCTGGCCAGGTATCCGGAACTGCGCGCGGGATTTCACGGACTATGGGTTTACGCACATGCGGACACCGGTCAACCCTTTGCGATTGAACTGCCAATGAATCAAATTCAGTAGGTAGAATGTTCGGAGCCGCGCTGGAGAAATTTTTGGGAAGGGAAAGTATCTGCCTGTATGCCAAACCTGTTGGAGAAGACGCTGAGCCAGGCGATCAGCGAACGCCGCGACACCCCGAGCTTTGATCGCGTGCCCATCCCTGACGACGACCTCAAGAAAATTCTGGAAGCCGGGTTACAGGCGCCCAGCGGCGGCAACATGCAGCCGTGGCGGTTTATCGTGGTCCGGACCGAGGAGCAGAAGGAGCGGCTCCGCAAGGCCAGTCTTAACCAGCGAAAGATCGAAGAGGCATCCGCCGTCATCGTCGCCTGCGGGGATGCCGACGGCTGGCGTAAGGGCGATCTGGAAGAGATGATCCGGCTTGGGCGTGAAGGCGGCATGACCGAAAACTACGCCGACCAGGCACGCACCAACATTCCCGGCTATCTGGCCGACCACCCCAATCTGACTGCCTGGCTTTACAAGCAGGTCGTGATCGCCTTCACCAGCATGATGCTCATGGCCGAGGTCATGGGCTACGACACCGCTTCGGTGGAGGGTTTTGAGGAAGAGAAGATCCGCGAAGCGTTGAAGCTGCCGTTGAGCTATCACGTCGTTGCGCTGCTGGGGCTGGGACATTTGCGCGGAGACGACAAATACTACGGTGGGAGATTCAGCATGGAGCACACCGTTTTCGACGACGAATACGGGAAGCCGATGAAGCTGTGACGGGACGGGAATATCCGGAGCGTCCGATTGTTGGCATGGGCGCGGTGATTTTCGACCGGAACCGGGTGCTGCTGGTCCAGCGTGGACACGCTCCGTCACTGGGGGAGTGGTCGGTTCCGGGAGGCGCGCTTGAAGTGGGTGAAACGCTCGAGGAAGGCGTGAAACGTGAGATTCGTGAAGAGACGGGGTTGGTTGTTGAGCCTGTCGCGATGGTTGAGGTCTTCGACCGTATCGCTCGCGACGACGCCGGACGGGTGCAATTTCATTACGTTCTAGTGGATTATCTTTGCCGGATCGCCGGCGGCTCGGCAGCGTGCGCGGACGATGCCGTAGGGCTGCGCTGGGCCGCGCTTGATGACCTGGATTCGATTGCGCCGTTCACGCGCGATGTGATTCTGAAAGCCTGGAAGGCCGCGGCTTCGCTTTAATGCGGGCGTTTATACATCAGCCTTCCAGATGTAGGCTCCGGGCTGGGGCAGGCCGATGTGCGCCAGCACGCGGGTTACGAACTGGCGGGCCATCTCAGCTGAATCCACTGGCTGGTTGTAGAACGCGGGAATGACGGGGAAGATGGTTGCTCCGGCGTCGGCGGCCAGGGTCATATTGCGCAGATGAATCTTGTTGAAAGGTGTTTCGCGTACGCAAAGCACGAGCGGACGGCGCTCCTTGAGGCAGACATCGGCAGCGCGCTCAATCAGGTTTTGCGCGAGACCGTTCGCAATTCCGGCCAGCGTGCCCATGCTGCAGGGGAGGATGATCATGCCGCCCGATGGGTAACTTCCGCTGGCGACACAGGCCGCGATATCGTTTTCGGCAAGCTGCTGTATTTTTTGGGAGGGTTTGCCGAGGAGCTTTTCGGTGAGGCCGCTGCGCCCGCTGATGTGCATTTCTTCCGCGAGTACGCGCAGGGAGTTTTCTGACGGAATAAAGTTCACGCGATCAACGCGCGAGTCCGCGTCCAAGGCCTGCAGCAGATGCTGGCCAAAGATGACTCCGCTGGCTCCGGTGATGGCGACGGTCAGGTTCATAGGCTGGTCAGACTCTTCTCTGCGGTTGAAAAAGCAATTTTCTCATTTTGCCGCAGGCATGGTCATGGACTGGACAGGGGAGTTGCGGTTGCCGGCGGCTTTCGCCACACTCTCCGCAGCAATCGAAATATCCATCGCCCAGCAAGCACAGCGCAGAGGACCAACGCTGCGGCAATGGCGGCCGCTGCCCAGGGATGCCGTGTGGCGAGCCAGGTGATGCCGATGGCGGCACCATCTTCGCCTGTGCTGAGGGCGATGTTCGAAAAAGGCTCGGGGCTGGCGCTCACAGCGGCGCGGATGGCGGTCTTCGATCCGTGCGCGGCGAAAGCTATCGCTGCTCCTGCAACGGCCGCCAGCAGCTTCATTTCCGGCGAGAGGTGGGAGCTTGCCTGGTAGGCCAGCAGAGCCGCGACCGGCAGCCGAACGAAGGTGTGCAGCGCGTTCCAGACAAGATCGAATCCGGGGATTTTATCCGCGACAAATTCAATGGCGAACATCGTTCCACTGGCGCCGATCACCCACCAGTTGCCGAGGACCTCAAGGCCCGGCGGCAGCACGACCCAATGCGCATGGGTCAGCAGCCCGAGCGTCAGGACGGTTGCGTAGACATTCAGGCCTGCTGCAAAGCTCGCGGCAAAGATCAGTGCTGCGATGTTAGCCGGGGTGAAGATGGTCATGCAGACTCCTCCCGCCTGACAAAGATGGCCCTATCTTTGGCAATCTACCGGAAGTTGGATGCACTTGACTACCACTGAGCGCGTGGCGTCCTCGCGTCGGGGACTGCTATGCCTCTTTGAGCACGCGGTCGAAGATGGCATCGACATTTTTGAGCTGGCGGTTGAGGTCGAACGTGCGGGCGAGTTTATCCGGATTGAGGCGGCTGGTGATCTCCGGCGCGGCGGCGACGAGGTCGCGGAAGACGAGATCATTGTTCCAGGCGTGCATCGCATTCTGCTGGACGAGCCGGTAGGCGTCTTCGCGCGACATGCCGGATTCGGTTAGGTCGAGCAGAAGCTGCCCGCTGAAGATAAGGCCGCCGGTGCTTTCGAGATTCTTCATCATGCGGTGCGGATAGACGAGCAGTTTTTCAATCAGGTTCGTAGTTTTGGCCAGCAGGTAATCGGTGAGGATGGTGGAGTCGGGGAAGATGACGCGCTCGGCGGAGGAGTGTGAAATGTCGCGCTCGTGCCACAGAGCCACGTTTTCATACGCCGTCTGCGCGTTGGCGCGGACCACACGCGACAGTCCGCTGATCTGCTCGCAGGTGATCGGATTCCGTTTGTGCGGCATGGCGGAGGAGCCCTTCTGCTTCTCGGAGAAATACTCCTCGGCCTCGCGGACTTCGGTGCGCTGGAGATGGCGTATCTCGGTCGCGATTTTGTCGAGCGTGGCGGTAATGATGGCGAGCGTCGAGATGTAGTGCGCGTGATGATCGCGCTGTATGACTTGAGTCGCGATGAGGGCGGTCGCGAGTCCGAGCTTTGCGCAGATACGCTCTTCGTGCTGGGGCTTGAGATGGCCGAAAGTTCCAACCGCGCCGGAGAGTTTGCCGATGCGCATCTGCTCGGCGGCAGCGTCAAAGCGCTTCAAATTGCGACGCATCTCCGCATACCAGTTCAGCAGCTTCAGCCCGAAGGTAGTGGGTTCGGCGTGGACGCCATGGGTGCGGCCAACCACCGGCGTGTGCTTGAATTCGAGCGCGCGTTTCTTCAGGACGTCAGCCAGTTGCACAATATCGTCGCGCAGAATCTTTGACGCGGCCTTGAGTTGCAGCGCCTGCGCCGTATCGACTACGTCAGTGGAGGTGAGCCCATAATGGAGCCAGCGCGATTCCGGCCCAACATGTTCGGCGACCGCCGTGGTAAAGGCAATGACATCGTGGCGAATTTCGGCCTCGATCTCGTTGATCCGAGCCACGTCGATTTTGCCGCGCTCCCGGATGGCCTTTGCGGCTTCGGCGGGAACGATTCCGTCTTCGGCCAGGGTTTCGCTGGCGGCGGCCTCCACCTCAAGCCACATGCGGTACTTGTTTTCGTCGCTCCAGATGCGGCCCATTTCCGCGCGGGTATAGCGTGCGATCAACGAGTGAACCTCCCAGGGTAGACTCTTATTCTATCGTTGGCGCATCCTAGTGTATCTGCGAGAGAAAGGAACTTGAATGCCAAATACCGTTACAGTAGCCCGATTCAACGAACCGCTCGAGGCGGAAATGGCACGTTTGCGGCTGCAATCCGCTGGAATCGAGACTTTTCTTTCCGGGGAGAACGCCGGAATGATGGAACCGGGCCTGGGGCCGCTCCAGCTTCAGGTCAAAGCGGAAGATGAAGCCGACGCGCGCGAGATCCTTGCTGATCCCGGCCTGGCAGATTCCGGAGAGGATGCCTCGATGTCGTCCTAACAGGTTCTGGAGGTAAGTCCCAACCGCTCGCACATTTCGTCGTAGAGAAAGCCTTCGCCTGGCCGGTAGGGCTGCACCCACTCGCCGTCGACTACGAATTGCGGGATGGCGTACTTGCCTACGTTGCGGAATACTTCATCGGCGGCTCCGGGCGTTGTTTCAATATCGATCTCGGTGTAGGCGATACCGTGTTTGGTGAGAAACCGTTTAGCCTCGCGGCAGTCGCGACACCAAGTCGCGCAGTAGATCGTCAAATCCATGCTCTTATGATAAATCGGTTCTTATGATAAATCGCGCCGGGGGTCAGGCTTTCGCGCCTAGCCAACTGAAGCGGTGCTTGGTGGCATACATGGCCGAATCGGCGAAGCGCTTGAGCTGGTCTTCGTCGGCGCCGTCCTCGGGATAAAGCGCGATACCGATGCTGGCCGAGCCCTCGATGGTCTTGCCGTCGATCTGGAAAGGCGAGTCGAAACAGCCCCCCAGACGCCAGCCGATCTCCTCGGCTTCGTCCCGGTTCTGGACCGTCGGGACAAGGACGATGAACTCGTCGCCGCCGACGCGCGCCAGGGTATCCTGCCCGCGGAGCTTTTCTGAGAGGCGTCGGGCGATGTGCTGAAGATAAATGTCTCCAATGCGATGGCCGTAGCGGTCATTGACCGACTTGAACCGGTCGAGGTCGATGTAGATCAGCGCAAAGCAGTGCTGATCGCGCCGGGCATTGTCGAGAACCTCCTTCAGGAAGGATTCAAGGTAGAAGCGGTTGGGCACGTCCGTGAGCTGGTCGTATTCGGAGCGCCGCACGAGGCTTTCATAGAGGCGGCGATTGTCGATGGCGAGGGCGGCCAGGCTGACGCCCATGTCCAGAACCTCGGAACGCAGCGAGACCGGCTTGTCCTCAGCGCTCCAGGCGAGGATGAGTGAGCCGAGCCGCTCGCCGCTGCGCGAGAGGATGTCCCGCTCGAAGCGCCGGCTGCGCTGCTCCCCGGCGCGCGTCCCGGGATTACTTGCGGAGCCACTGGCGGAGTCTGTAACAGATCCGCTGGCGGCAACCTCGCAGCAGCAGTCGAGGCAGTCCATCTGCTTGCGGATGAGGTCGGTGATCATGCGCAGCACCTCATCGAGCGGCAGCAGGCTGTTGATGGCTTCGAGCACGCGGCTGCGTTCCTTTTCGAGAAACGCCTGCCGGCGCTCGCGCCCGGCGTCCTCCTCCATGCCGTGGCGGATGAGCTGCGTTTGCTGGTGAACGCGGTGGCGCAGCATCTCTCCCCAGATGGCCGCGATGAAAATTACCAACCCCAGAGCGCCGACCAGGTAAAGCAGACGCGAAACTGTCCACCACGGAGGGCGCGCCAGCACTTGTACATCCCGCGCGCCGCGCAGGTGCAACTCAAATCCAAGCGCGTTGTTCCATGGGCCGCCGTTCTCAACAAAGCACACCCCGGAAACGCGGATGTGGCTCCCCACAGGAAACGACGGCAATTGCAAGCCGGAGTCGCTGCTGTGGCGCAGAACCGAAGAGAAGACATGCCCACCTGAATTTACGAACAGAGTGTCCTGACTGGGCTCGTGGACCTGCTCGATCAAGCGTCCGTCCATCGAAATAAGGTTGAACGCATATTTGCCGGCGATTGCGTCTTCCCACCTCACCCGCTGCGGGCGCACCATCGCGGTCTTCCCTGTGGGCGAGAACGGCCCGTGTTCCAGGCTCTGCGTATAGTCATCCGCATCGGCGAACCCGGTGGCATAGACGACATCGCCGATCTGGAGCGGAATATTTTGGTGGGTATGGACGAGGACGGCTTTGCCGGCGTCCTCGACAACCAGTTGCGAGCCCGGTTCGTACAGGGTAACGCTGCCCCGGATGCGCACCCGCCGGCTGTGCTCAACAACGTTGTAGCTGCCCATCACCTTGTCCATGGGGGTTAACGGCAGCGCTGCCGGATCGGTCGGCGCACGGGCCGTGATGCGCATGTCCGCAGGCGAGTTGAGGTAGAGGTTCGCGCCTACAAGCTGGAATTTGCCGTCAAAACGCCCACCGGAGACGCCGGTCAAAACCACGCGAGAGTCGAGCAGGCCGTGCGGATTCAGCCCCTCCGGGTTTTCTATGTGGACGTCGACAGGGCCGCCATCCATCAAAAGCTCCAGCAGCAGGAACGGCGCTCCGACGGTGCCCTGCATGGTGGCCGAAAGCACGGTGCCGGAGACCGTCACGTATGAGCAATCCCATTTGCCGGCCATCAACTCCGGAAAAACGGCGGGAGAAGCGACCGGCAGCGGCGCCGTGCCGATAACGTGCATCGTTTCGCTTGCCACGACGACGTGATAGCTGCCCGCCGTGATGCCGCGTACCTGAATCTGGTCGCCCGCTACGAAGGGAAAGATGTGCCGCGTCCGGACGAAGATGGCCCCGGTCCTGTCCTCGATGAACAGGATGTGCTCGGCTGGATCGTAATAGGTGACTACTCCTTCGAGCTTGACTGATGTGCCCTGGTCCACCTGCGCCGGGGTGAGCTGGCGAATCTGCTGCACGGTGGACAAAACAGTTGCAGCGTGGAGGCCCGTCGAAAGCGCGATGAGGAGACCGAAAATGAGGAAGACTCGCCGCAGCATGCAGATCCACTGGGGAAATGGCAATATCAATGTTGGTTATAACGGCAGGCCGGGAGATGCCATCAGACGTTCATGAGGTCTAGGAGTTACTTTTGGGCAGGCCATTCCGGGTACTGCACGACCTTGAGACATTTCCCGAATCGAAACCGCGCGGTGCACTCGCGAAGAAGAGACAATTTAAACTGAAGGAACATGATTCCGACACTCGAATGGACTGATGGGGGCGTGCGCTTTCTGGACCAGACACGTCTGCCGCTGGAAGAGACCTATGTTTTGGCGAAGACCTATCAAGACGTCGCCGATGTGATCACCACGATGGTGGTCCGAGGGGCCCCGGCGATTGGCGTGACCGCGGCCATGGGCGTGGCGCTGGGGGCGAAAAACAGCAGTTCGAACAATATTGCCGATCTTTCTCGGGACCTGAAGCAGATCAGCGAGGTCCTGGCGGCAACCCGGCCTACGGCGGTGAACCTATTCTGGGCGATTCAGCGCATGAATGAGCGGTTTGAGGTGCTGAAGTCGCAGCCCGGCGTCTCGCTGGACCAGATTCGCACGGGACTGGTCGCTGAAGCGTTGAAGATGTACGACGAGGACATCGCCGCGTGCCGTGCCATGGGCGACTACGGCGCGTCGCTGATGCCGGAATCGGGTGGCGTGCTGACCCACTGCAACGCGGGCGCGCTGGCCACCTGCGGTTACGGAACCGCGCTGGGGGTGATACGGAGCGCCGTTGCCCAAGGCCGCAAATTGCACGTTTACGCCGACGAGACGCGGCCTTTTCTCCAAGGCGCACGGCTGACGGCGTGGGAACTGATGCACGATAGAATCCCCACGACCGTTCTGTGCGACAACATGGCCGCCAGCCGGATGCGCGCGGGGAAGATCCAGGCGGTCGTGGTCGGGGCGGACCGCATTGCGGCCAACGGCGACGTGGCCAACAAGATCGGCACCTACGGCGTGGCGGTCCTGGCAAAGGAGCACGGAATCCCGTTCTATGTGGCCGCTCCGTGGTCCACGATTGACCTGGACACCCCCACGGGCGACGCGATTCCGATTGAGGAGCGCGCGGCGACGGAGGTGACGCATCACGGAGGAAAGCAGTTGACTCCGCACGGGGTCGGGATTGAGAACCCGGCGTTTGACGTAACTCCCGCGAAGTACGTCACGGCGATCATCACGGAGCGCGGTGTGCTGCGGGCGCCCTATGCTGAAGCGCTGAAGGGACTCGCCGTCCAGGCGACTGCGCCTTCCGCGCCATCCGTCCTCTAGAAACTGCGGCCCCCAAGGCGGTCTGGGATTCGACGTTTACTGGATCCAATCGGCGTAGGGATAGAGAAACAAGAAGAAGATCATGGTGAGTGCCATGACGTCCATGTAGAGCAGCAGCATGACGCCGCCATGATAAAAGCTCCAGCGCAGGCGCAGGCAGCGAAGGGTCTCGTAGGTTCCCCAAAGCGCGCCGAGGGCGGCGAAGGCCAGCAGCCCGTCGGTATGGACGTGCGGGAACCCGGAGAACCGTAGCGAAGCGGCAAGGCTGATCAGAACCAGCGAGGTTCCGCGGAACAGCGAGTGGGCGCGAAGATTGAAAACGGCAGGTCGCATTAGAAACTGGTAGTATTTTGAGTCGCGATGATGACTCTAAATATATCGACTCCTTCGAATGCTATATCGTTGCCCGCGTCGGCGAAACGCGAGCGCATCGTCCGGCGGGTGGCGCGCGAGTTGCGCGACGGCTTTTACGTGAACTTGGGCATCGGCATGCCCACTCTGGTCGCCAACCATGTTCCACCGGGAATCG
The DNA here is from genome assembly GCA_049280995.1 of Acidobacteriaceae bacterium. Classification (GTDB taxonomy): domain Bacteria; phylum Acidobacteriota; class Terriglobia; order Terriglobales; family Acidobacteriaceae; genus Silvibacterium. Next base: position 27,463 of record JBAPRH010000015.1, on the reverse strand, counting down.
AGGTTGTCCTGCAATCGGAGAATGGAATGCTGGGCGTGGGCCCGTATCCCGTAGCCGGAACAGAGGACGCGGACCTGATCAACGCCGGCAAAGAGACGGTGACGGAGCTGCCCGGCACGGCGTATTTTTCGAGTGCCGACTCGTTTGCCATGATCCGCGGTGGCCACATCGACCTGAGCATTCTGGGCGCGATGGAAGTGGACGAGGAAGGGAACCTGGCGAACTGGATGATCCCCGGCAAAATGGTCAAAGGCATGGGCGGCGCGATGGATTTGGTGGCCAGCGCGCGGCGCGTGATCGTGGCGATGGAACACACGACCAAGGACGGCCAACCGAAGATTCTGCCCCGTTGCACGCTTCCCATGACCGGCCTCAAAGTGGTGGACACGATTGCGACGGAGATGGCCTGGATTCGCGTAACGCCAGCGGGACTGGTGGTTGAGGAGATCGCCCCGGGGTTGACGCTCGGAGACGTACAGCGGGCCACGGCGGCCAGGTTGATTGCAGGTGCGAAAATCAAAGAGATGTCCTGCTGATGGTTGAGGAGACGCTCCGCTGATTCGCCCCAGATTTCCGATTCGATTGCTGGCGATAGCAATTCTGTGCGTTGGCGCGTTTTTAGCGTCGGCATGGTTTTCGCGGCCGGGATCCGGAATTGATTGCGGACGTCTGGCTCCGCTGACTGTATTGGCAACCATCGCTGCTTTCCTGATGGCGATCTGCTTCCGTCAAATGGCGCAGTACACGCAGCACACGCAGCGGTGGTTCCTGGTGATGTGCCTGGTGATCGCGGCGGCCACTTTGTTCACGAACTTCCGTTATGTGCGGCGGTATCGCGGGATTTGCAATTCCATCCAGCAGATGCAGCAGCCCGCGCCTAAGCAGTAGCGGCGCGCACCGTCCGTCGCTCGATCCGCCTCTCGTAATTCTGTCCTTGCAGGATGCGCTTGACGTAGACTCCGGGCGTGACAATGTGGTCGGGATTGAGCTGGCCGGGCTCGACCAGCTCTTCCACCTCGGCGATGGTGATTTTTGCCGCCGTGGCCATCATGGGATTGAAATTGCGCGCGGTCTTGCGGTAGACGAGATTGCCGTGTGTATCGCCCCTCCAGGCCTTGACGAGAGCGAAGTCGGCACGCAGCCAGCTTTCGAGCAGGTAGGGTTTCCCGTCAAACTCGCGGGTTTCTTTGCCTTCTGCGATCAGAGTGCCGGCTCCGGCCGGCGTAAAAAAGGCGGGAATCCCGGCCCCGCCAGCGCGGATACGCTCGGCGAGCGTGCCCTGCGGAACCAGGTTGAGTTCGAGTTTGCCCTCCAGCACCAGCCTTTCCAGCAGCTTGTTCTCGCCCACATAGCTTCCGGTGTGGGAGACGATCATTCCCGCTTCAAGCATCCGGCCCATCCCATAGCCATCAATGCCCATGTTGTTGCTGATGGTGCGGAGGTTTTTGACTCCCCGTCGCACCATGGCGTCAATCAGGTTTTCCGGGATTCCGCACAGCCCGAAGCCGCCCAGCAGGATGGTCGCTCCGTCGGGAATATCGGCTACAGCCGCGTCCGCGCTTTCTGCCACTTTATTCAACGTCGTTCTCCGCGCCTGGATTGATGAACGAAGCAGGATACGCGATGCGCGGGACGAAAGCCAACTGGAAGGGCGGAGCGGCGCATCCAAGGACGTGCGCAAGGGGCACGAAATGCGATAGGATGGCTGCACTTTACCCCCGAGGTCAGCCGGAAGTATCTGTGCATCTCCAGTCAGGCGCAACCGTGCATCTCAGTCTGAGTCAGGCACATCTGTGTATCTTCGCCCGAATCAGGCGCATCTGTGCATCTCAGCCCGAATCAGGGACATCTGTGCATCTCAGTTTCGAGGAGCGTAACTATGTTGAAAGGTTTCCGTGATTTTGTTCTTCGCGGCAATGTGGTCGATCTGGCTGTTGCCGTCGTCATCGGCGCGGCCTTCACCCATCTCGTGAATTCGCTGGTCAGCGATATCATCAACCCTCTGATTTCGGCGATTGTTGGCCAACCAAACTTCTCGTATCTCTTCGTGCATATCAACGGAGGGAAAATCACCTATGGAAATTTCGTGAATGCTGTCATTCAGTTCATCATCATTGCCGCTGCCATTTATTTCCTTGTGGTGATGCCGCTTCAGAGACTCTTGAAGAAGTTCTTTCCGGCCAAGGCGGAGCCGCCTAAGACCAAGCCGTGCCCTCAGTGCCTGAGCGACATTCCCATAGCAGCTACGCGCTGCGCGCACTGCGCCCAGCCGGTGGCCCTGGCCTGAAAGCCGCTTGCTGACGGAGCCAGTAGCCAACAATCTGCGCGTGGTCCTGGTGGCTGCGCGCAATCCCCTGAACATTGGCGCAGCCGCGCGCGCCATGAGCAACTTCGGATTTCTGCGCCTGCGGGTTGTGAATTCCTACGACGTGTCTTTCCGCGAGGCGCGCTCGGCAGTGGGCGCGCCCGGCGTGCTGAAGAATGCGGAAGAGTTCCCGACCGTAGCCGAAGCCGTTGCCGATTGCGGGCTTGTCGTCGGCACAACCGCCGCGCGGGCGCGGCATCTGGAACATCCCCTGCATCGTTTGGACACTGGCGGGGAATTGATCCGGGCGCGGCTGGCGACGGAGGGCGTCGCGCTGTTGTTCGGATCAGAAAAGCGTGGGCTGTCGAATGAGGACCTGAGCTATTGCCACTGGTTGATGCGGATTCCCACGCGGGAGGCGCACGGATCCATGAACCTGGGGCAGGCGGTGGCGGTTTGCCTCTATGAATTGATTCGTGCGGAGAAAGAGGCGATGTTGCCGGCCCCGGCGGGGATGGCCGGTTCGGCGGCCCTGGAGCGCATGACCATGGCCCTCCTCGATGCTTTGGGAAAAAGCGGCTACACGAAACCCGGAACGGAAGTTGCTACTGAGGAGAAATCGCGGCGGCTCATTCGCCGGATGGCGCTGAGTGAAGAAGACGCCGAGCTTTGGACAGGAATGCTGGGGAAGATGCGAATGAATTTGGAGCGCTGAAATCAGTCACTCGTCATTTAACTCGGAATGCCTTGATTGCGATGCCGCTGGGGCGGTTGCCCGCGGGCAGCATCGTGAACAGCGAGCCGATGCGAATCGACCCGCTCGGCGTGTAGCTCTGTGTGCGAACCGCGGAAACGTCTCCTGATTGAGCATCGACGGCCAGCAACAGGAACTCGTCAGAGGAAAAGGCCAGCGCGTCCGGGCCGCCGCCGACCTGGATGGTGGGCTTGATCATCTTGCCGTCATCAATGGAGTAGACGCCGACCGTATCCGCATTGAAATCGCTGATCCAGAGCAGAGAATTGTCCGCGCTGACGATGGCATACGCGGGGTGCGCGCCAACCAGGTGGGCTCCGCCAACTTCGTTGGTGCTGGTGTCGATTTCGGAAATGGAATCACTGTTAAAGTTGCAGACGAAAATCTCGCCTCCATCGGGCTTGAGCGCCAGATGCACCGGTGTTTGCCCAACATCCAGGAAAGTGAGGAGGCGGTCGGAGCGGTTCTGCTCGATAGGACTTTTGCGGGCCGCCAGCCCGAGGACCATCACTTGATGACCTCCGGAGCAGGCGATGAAGGCCTTCGAGGAATTGGGCAGAATCACAGCGTCAGTCGCCTGCGGGCAGCCTGAGAAAACGGCGCGCACGTCGTAGGTATTCGCGTCAACAATCGAAACGCTGCCGCTGATGCGATTGGTGACAACGAGAGTATTCCCGTCGGGCGAAATCTTTGCGAGGCCCGGGCCTTCGCCCACGCCGATCACCCGTATCTCGCGACGCTTCGTGAGATCGATGACCGAAACATTGTTCGAGCCGGAGTTGGCGACGTAGGCGCGGGTTCCGGAGGCGTTCACGTCGATGAAATAGGGCTTGCGATCGACGGGGATGGTCGCGACGACCCGGTTCTTCTCCGCGTCGATGACGCTGACGGTTCCGCTGTTGGTGTTGACCGCGTAGACTTCGTTTGTTTTGGGGTTGGAGGTGATGCCGGTAGGGTTGTCGCCCACGGCCAGCACGCGGTCCTGGCGCAGATGCACCAGGTCGAGCACCGTAACGGTATTGCTGCCGCTGTTGGTGACGTAGGCGAATTCGCGGAAATCCGCCGGATAGTGCGGGAAGTGATGCCGGCGGCATCCAGCAATGGCAAAGAGTGCGCAGGCAAGGAGAAGCACGCTGATAGCAGAGCCTGAGAAGCTCGACGGCGCGGGTTCTGACGTTGTCGGCGGGACGGTGGGATTATTGCGGGTCGGCCCGATACTGTTCATCACTTACCTGTTCCATCCAGTCGACGACTTTGCCGTCCAGTTTTTCCTGAACGGCGATGTGGGTCATGGCATTGGCTGGGGTAGCCCCGTGCCAGTGTTTTTCCCCGGGAGCGAACCAGACAACATCGCCCGGGAGGATTTCCTCGACAGGGCCGCCCCAACGCTGCGCCCAGCCACGGCCGGAGGTGACGATCAGCGTTTGGCCAAGTGGGTGTGTGTGCCAGGCGGTGCGCGCGCCAGGTTCGAAAGTGACGCCGGCCCCGGCGACACGCGCGGGGCCCGGAGCCTGAAAGAGTGGATCAATCCTTACGGTCCCGGTGAACCAGTCCGCCGGTCCCTTGCCGGAAGGCTGGGAGCCGTTACGTTGAATTTCCATCGAGGGTTCTCCTTTCGCGTCTTTCGGCAGATGCCGAATGAGTCAGATGGCCGGGACTGCCTCGCTGATCTCAATGCCGTGGGGAACGTCGCGCCCGAGCATCGCCGCGATCTGGCTGGCCTGCTGCATCAGCTCGACAAATTGCCTGGGATAGATGGACTGCGCGCCGTCTGAGAGCGCCTTGTCCGGCGCGTGGTGAACCTCAACGATAAGCCCGTCGGCGCCCACGGCCACAGCGGCGCGTCCCAGCGGAATGACCTTGCTGCGCTTGCCGGTCCCGTGGCTCGGATCGACGATGATGGGCAGGTGGCTGACGTCCTGCACTGCGGGCACAATGCTCAGGTCGAGCGTGTTCCGGGTGTGGTCGGCAAAAGTACGTATCCCGCGCTCGCACAGGACGACCTGATAATTGCCTTCGCTCATGATGTACTCGGCGGCCATCAGGAATTCTTCAAGGGTCGCGGCCAAGCCGCGCTTCAGCAGCACCGGCTTGCGCTTGCGTCCGGCGGCCTTCAGCAGCGAATAGTTCTGCATGTTGCGCGCGCCGATCTGGATGACGTCTGCGTATTGATCCACCAGCTCCAGCGTGTCATTATCGATGGCTTCAGTAACAATGCGCATCCCGAAGCGCTCCCGCACTTCGGCAAGAATTCGCAGGGCGGCTTCGCCGAGACCTTGAAAGGCGTAGGGTGAGGTACGCGGTTTGTAGGCTCCTCCGCGAAAGAATTGTGCGCCCGCGGCGGCAACCTGCTCGGCGACGGCAAAGGTTTGCTCGCGGGTCTCAACAGAGCAGGGACCGGCGATCATGGCGAGGTTCCGCCCGCCAATGGTGGCGTTGGTCCCGGGGAAGTGGATGATGGTGTCCTCTTGCTTCACGTCGCGGCTGACCAGCTTGTATGGCTTGGAGACGGCGATGACTTCGGCCACGCCGGAAAGCTCTTCGAGGCTGGCCGCCTCGACCGCGCCTTTGTTGCCAGTGATGCCGATGGCAGTGCGCTGCGCTCCGGGCATGGGATGGGCACGATAGCCTAACTGTCCAATATGTTCGCAGACGGACTGGATTTCTTCCTCAGTCGCGTGCGGCTTCATGACGACAAGCATGGTGGGGGTTGACCTTTCTTCTCAGGTCTTAAGTGTAGCGGGTGGTTGCGGGCAGGAGCAATGTGAGACAGGGGAAGGCGTAGAGACGGACAAGCGCTACCGCCGTACTCGTGTTTTCCGCATCAACGCGCTGCGTGGCCAGCTAGAGTCTGTATCGGAGCGATGCGCCTACACCGCCGACATTTTCTAATAGTCCCGGCTCTTCGATGAAGCTAACCTGGGCGCCCGTTTGATACGCTCTGGTCACGAGGGCGTCTGTAACCTGCACACGGGTACCCGCGGGCAGCCCGGCAAGCTCTGGAACGAGCGCACTGGGAAGAACTTCTTCTCCCGGATGGACCTGCTCGAGCGTGGAGCTGATGAACACGGTATCCGCCTGGCCATTCGACAGGGCCGCGAGCACATCGTGGATACCGACCGCGGCCAATCCTCCCGCGCGGTAGTCGTCGATCATGGCGCGGACGCGTTCGGCGTCAGTCCGCGCGCTCTCTTCCTGAATCACTTCCACAGTTGTTCTTAGGATTTCGTGTTCGGGAGCAGTCATGTCCAGTTTCAGCTCATCCACCACCTTGCTGGCCAGGAGAGGCGAGATCTGCTCGCGCAGGACTGAAAGGATCACTTCGTCGCCGGCGAAGAGGATGCGGTCGATTTTTTCCTCGCGGACGATCCGGTCGAGGTGTTCGATCACTTGTTTGGCGTGGCGCAGATGGTCGTTCTCCACCTTCAATTGAAAACGGCGGAGCCACCAGCCCTCAATGATCGACCGGCTCCTGACTTTTGGGTTGGTAATCCTATCGGTCTGGACGGTGCGCGCGAGGCCAAAGACAAAGATCCGCGCCGAATTCGTGTCCGCAATGACCGCCGCATAGGGACGATACCGGTCGAGGAGCTTCGCCAGGGTGTACAGATGGGGTTGATGGTAAACGTAGAGCTGGTTGGACTGAAAAGGGGCATCAAACTGAAGCGCTTCGAACAGGCCGCTGGCTTCGCAAGCGAAGAGCGCGGCGCCGTTCGAGGAAGGGCGAAGTTCCGTACCCAGCCATGACATGATTCGTTCCGCATCCCGTTCAAAGCTGGCCCTCTCCTTCGAGCGCATCGGATAGGTGGCTCCGCGCGCCTTGAACTCCTTGCGCAGGAACGGCCCGAAGTTGTCCCGCCCGTGCTGGTCCGGCCGGGCGTCGATATATACGCTCAACACCGGCATCGTGGTGGGTGGAAAGAGCGAGAGCTCCCTCAATTTACCCTCAAGTTCCAGTGGCATCGGCATTTCTTCCCCCTACGCTCTCACGACCAGCACCGGGCATGGACCGAGTTGAATCACGCGATGGGTAGTCGAGCCAAAGACAGCGAGATCCACGACGTTGCGACCGCGCACTCCCATCACGATGAGATCGGCTTCTGCCTCGGCGGCGTACGCATTGATCTCCTCATAGGGCTCTCCACTTCGCACGAGGGGAGCCACAGACGCCCAGTTTCGCACCTCGTCAGGAACAAGCTGCTCGATGCTTTCCAGCGCCCGGGTCTTCTGCTCCGGAGTACCCTTTGCTTCCTCGAGCACGTGCAGCAAGGTGATCTCCGCGCCGTATTGCTGGCCAAGCGAAAACGCATACTCGAGCGCCCGCGGAGAGTGCTCGGAGAAATCGACGCAGCAGAGGATCCTTTTCAGTTGGACCGGTTCGTCGGCGCTTTGCGGGCTCACAAAGCTCCGGGTGGGCTCGTGAACGGCCAGCACCGGGCAATGGGATTTGCGCAGGACTCGTTCGGTGGTGGAACCCATGATCGCGCGGTCCAGGCCGCGCCGGCCATGCGTGCCCATCACCACAAGGTTGGCATCGTGATCCTTCGCAAAGGACAGGATGGAGTCGGCCGCGAATCCGAGCTGCACGATCAGCTCGCTCTGGATCGGTTCTCCCGCCTGCCTGGCCACAAGTTTTGCGACCCGCTCCTTCGCATCGGCGCTTTGTTGCGCATAGACTTTATCGATCATCGCGGAGGCCATGAAACCGGGATCGATGGTGAGGGTGCGCACAACATGGAGAACGAGGAGCTTCGCATCGTAGTGGCGCGCCAGGGAGTGCGCGTAATCGTAGGCCCTCGTGGAAAACTCCGAAAAGTCGACAGGGCAAAGTATTCTTTCAAGCTTCAGCATTCTGCCTCCACCCTTTGTGAAGAATGATGTAATTGATTTCTGTGTATTGAGCGAACTGGTCCTCGTCTGCCACTTCACGCGAGGACCTGTTTGCTCAGATGCCTGTCACCCCCTGTGGGGCTATCTGTCGTCCTGCCCTGATTCTCTTTTTCACCACGAAACCGGGGCTGCCGCCACGGACCCCGCCGCGAGGCTGGCCGTGGCGACGGCGGGCAAACGGAGAGATCGGCGCGCGCTTGTGTGGCGTCGGGGTTGTTAAGATAGCAGATGTGGTCCTATCTGATGGTGTGAGGTTTTCTGTTTATGGCAACTGCAACTCTTGAAAACGCTGCGACTCAATTCAAGGTCGCCGACATGTCTCTGGCGGATTGGGGACGGAAGGAAATTTCAATCGCGGAGCATGAGATGCCGGGCCTCATGTCGATTCGCCGCAAATATGCTGCCGAGAAGCCGCTGAAAGGTGTGCGCGTGACGGGTTCGCTGCACATGACGATCCAGACAGCGGTGCTGATTGAGACACTGGTGGACCTGGGCGCGGATGTGCGCTGGGCGAGCTGCAACATCTTCTCGACTCAGGACCACGCCGCCGCCGCCATCGCAGCTGTCGGGGTTCCGGTGTTCGCCTGGAAGGGCGAGACGCTGGAAGACTACTGGTGGTGCACCTATCAGGCGCTTAGCCACAAAGAGGGAAAGGGGCCGGAGCTGGTCGTCGATGACGGCGGAGACGCGACGCTGCTCATCCACAAAGGCTATGAGCTTGAGAGCGGCGACGGCTGGGTGAATACGCCTTCGGAGGGCCATGAGGAGCAGGTGATCAAGGACCTGCTGAAGAAGGTCCACGCGGAAGACCCGCAGCGCTGGCACAAGCTCGTGAAGGAGTGGCGCGGCGTTTCTGAAGAGACAACGACGGGCGTGCACCGGCTCTACAAGATGAAGGAGCAGGGCAAGCTGCTGGTTCCGGCGATCAACGTGAACGACTCCGTCACCAAATCCAAGTTCGACAACCTGTACGGCTGCCGCGAGTCGCTGGCCGACGGCATCAAGCGCGCAACCGATGTGATGGTCGCGGGCAAGGTTGCGGTGGTGTGCGGCTACGGCGATGTGGGCAAGGGCTCGTCGCATTCGCTGCGCGGCATGGGCGCGCGCGTGGTTGTCACGGAGATTGATCCCATCAACGCGCTGCAAGCCGCGATGGAAGGGTTCGAGGTCACGACCCTTGAAGACACGCTGGGGCGCGGCGACATTTACGTCACCTGCACCGGCAACCTGGACATCATCACGCTGGAGCACATGAAGGCCATGAAGGACCAGGCGATCGTGTGCAACATCGGCCACTTTGACAATGAAATCCAGATGGACCGGCTGAACGCGGAAAAGGGCGTGAAGAAGCTGAACATCAAGCCGCAGGTGGACCAATACACGTTCCCGACGGGCAACAGCATTTTTGTGCTGGCCGAGGGGCGGCTGGTGAACCTGGGCTGCGCGACCGGGCATCCGAGCTTCGTGATGAGCAACAGCTTTGCCAACCAGACGCTGGCCCAGATCGATCTGTGGAAGAACAAGGACACGTACAAGGTCGATGTTTACACGCTGCCCAAGAAGCTGGACGAGGAAGTAGCACGGCTGCATCTGGAAAAGATCGGAGTCAAGCTGACCACGCTGTCACCCAAGCAGGCTGAGTATTTAGGCGTGCCTCAGGACGGGCCGTACAAAGCGGAGCACTACCGCTACTAGATTGCTTCCAAAAGTGAAGGTGCGCGGAGAGGCACTCCGCTTTCTCATACAGCTTTACTTTTCGGGGGCTTTTTTCAGCAGCTTGGGCCAACGAGCAAGTGTCGTCCAACCATCCTGATGACAAAATCAGGAATGTGGAGCATCCTGCTGTTGTGACCCCGAAAGCCGAGTTGCAGACCATGTTTCTTGTCGATGGCTCAGAGAAGCGCATGCTCAAGCTGGAGCCGCTGCCCTTTACCGTGGGGCGGCTCGCGGAGAATGCCCTCGTTCTCACGCAGCCGTTTGTCTCGCGAAACCATGCCAGTATCACCTTGGAAGGCGGCGCATTCATCCTGGCGGACACCGGAAGCCGGCACGGAACCTACGTCAACGGGAAAAAGGTGGACCGGCAGGTGCTTTCGCCGCACGACCGCATTCAATTCGGGTCGCTCCAGGCACCGGTGCTGGTATTTGGCGAAGAAGCGCCGGAGCAAGTAACGACCCAGCACGACCTGCTCGGCAAGCTGCAGGCGCTCACCGAAAGTACCTCCGAGCTGCGCAAGCTGCGCTGGCTGCTGGATGCCGCGCGGGACCTGAATGACGCGGGAGCCGTGGAAAGCGTTCTCGCCTCGCTCATCGAGGCAACGCTGACCCTTACTAAGGCGGAGCGTGGCTATGTTCTTCTGACGGGTGCGGATGGACAGCTAACGCTTGCAGCCGGACGGGATTCCAGCGGCAATCGCCTGGAAGACGCCGACAGCCTTTCGCAGACTGCTATTCGTCGCGCCACTGAAAGTGGCAGCGAATTTATCCTGACGGACACTTTGAGTTCCGGAGAAACGCCCCTCTCGCACAGCATGGTGGCGCAGAACCTCCGGAGCGTGATTTGCTTTCCTCTGCTACGGCGGCGGGACCCGACTCGCGTCGCAGTCGGCACGCACGGTTCCAGCATCCTCGGCGTTCTGTACCTCGACAGCCGGTTTGTGCCGGGCAATCTGACCGGCATTGACCATGACATGTTGCGGACCATTGCGCGCGAGGCGGCTGCCCTAGTCGAAAATACGGCACTGGTTGCGGCGGAAGAGCAGGCCCGCCAATATCGCGAAGAAATGGAAATTGCTGCGAAGATTCAGAAGGGTCTGATGGCGGTGCAGCACCCCAAATTGAGCTTCGCTGGAATCGAAGCAATGAGTGTGCCTTGCAAAGAGATCGGCGGAGACTTTTTCAATGTCGTCGCGGACGGCAGCTCGCTTTCCGTGGCGCTGGTGGACGTATCCGGCAAAGGCATCTCGGCGGCGCTTCTGGCTTCAACGCTTCAGGGCATGCTCTACATGCAACTCAGTTCAGGCCAGCCGCTGGAAGAAATAGCCGCTGTCCTCAATTCGTATCTATGCACAAAAGACGTCGGCAAGTACGCCACCATGGTGCTGATGCGGCTGCACGAGGACGGAAGCCTGGAGTTCGTCAACTGCGGCCACGTCCAGCCCCGAATCGACTCCTGCGGAGAAGTTGAGCACCTGGAAAGCTGCAATCTGCCTGTCGGGTTGCTCCCGGATGCGTCTTATGTAAGCTCGCGCGGACAGTTACGGCCCGGCTGCCGCGTCTTGCTGGTAAGTGACGGCATTACCGAAGCAGAAAACTCCAGCGGAGACATGTTCGGCGACGAGCGGCTGGATACAGGTTTGGCCGCTAACAAGCTTAACGAACTTGCTGCGTCGTTATGGGAGTTCTGCGGTTCAGAACCCCTGCGCGACGACTGCACCATGGTCGAGCTGACCTATCGTGGCTGAAGTGGCTGAGCGGCGGTTCTCGAATCGCCGCCCAAGCCGCAACACTACGCTGCCCGCTGTTCCCCGGGTGTCGTCGACCGAGTTGTCGCAACGCGCAGACCGCTTGACGATGCGCCAAGCATCCCGCCTGAACCTGCGGAGATCATGGCGAGGACCAGGGCAGCGAACAGCCAATAGCCGCCTGTGGTCAGCATGTCAGCGATGCGAATCGGGCCGGCGAATCCAACGGCGGTCGATCCAGCGACGGTGCTGCTCAGCATCAACGCGGTGATCAAGATGGAGGCGAATATCCCCATCCCGTATGTCACCAGTCCGGCGTACATTCCCAGATTGCGCGTAGTCGCGCCCGAGAGTCTGGCGGCTAAATTACCGGCAAAGTAGAAGGCGATAATGGAGAGCACTACCATCCAGATGCCGAGGCCGATGCTTATGCCGGACCCCAGCGGTTCGAAGATTGCCACGCCAAGAATTCCGAAGGTCGCTTCGATTGCGAGGAACAGAAATGTGCCTGCGAAGATCCCTGTCCACGAGAATGCCCGGTGAAGCGGAACGGCAGGATATTCCGTGAATTGAGTTGCCATTTTATTTCTCCCTTCTTATTGGTGGGCAACAGGCTCACCAATATATGGGATGACTTGGGAACCCAGTAAAGATGTTCGCAGGGTAAGAATCCGATCGGCAAGTAATGATTGGATTTACGAGCACTACAAATTCCATCATGTCGAATTTGCCCCGATCGGGGCGCTGTTGGGGGCGCTTTCAGCCTCTGGAGTCGCTGAATTTCGACGTTCTGTGATTCAGTAGATCAGTTTGAGCGAGAACTGGATTTGCCGTGACGTCCCCGCGGTTTTGCTGATGATGCCAAACCCCGATCCTTTGATGGTATTGGCGGGAAGGCCCATGTTGACGATGTTGAAGAGATTGAAGAGTTCGGTGCGGAATTGAAGATCCGCCCTTTCGACTCCGCTTGCGCGGTGCCCGATCGGTGTGCTCTTGATGAGAGCGAAGTCGAAGTCGTAATAGGCAGGGCCAAAGAAGGTGTTGCGTCCGAGGGTGCCGTAGCGTCCGGAGTTGGGTCCAGTACCCCCTGCGATGCCGATAGGGATGGAGAAGAAGGATTGATTGTCGGCCCCCCTTCCGAAGTAATCGTCGCGCGGACGGGATGAGCTGTGGGCCGTGGACAATTGCGGCTTTGCGATCTGGTCAGGCCGGTCGGAGCCGTCCGTCCCCGCACCCGTCTGCTGAATTCCGGAATAGACCGTAAAGGGAGAGCCGCTGGTGATGGTGGAGATACTGAGAAGCTGCCAGCCGGCAGTGATGATCTTGCTGACGGGCTCAAGGAAGGCTACGTTCTCGAGGCGCAGGTTCTGCCCGGCGCTCAGGGTGAAGGCGTGCGCGACGTCGAAGTTTGACGGGCCCTTTTCCGGATGAGTGTTGAACGGGTCCTGCGGATAGGGCAAGGCAACCGCCCCGGTGGAACCTGTGCCCCCGCTCACGCCGCTGGTGTCGTCAAGAGACTTGGCCCACGTGTACCCCGCCTGGATGGCCGGACCTCCGCGACCAACGTTGCCGGAGAGAGAAGTCTGCAACGCATTATAGGAAGAGTGCGCGGTGTTGGTAATCACCGACTCGAACCCGAACCCTCCAGTGACGGCGCCGCTGCTGTCAAACGTGGTGTAAGGCGCGAAGCCGGGATCAGCGCCGGGGAAGCCGTTCGGAAACGAAGTGCGGGGCAGCCCTGAGGCGGCCGTGCCGACGTAGGCGACGTTTGCGGTGAGGCCTCCGATCTGCCGCTCCAGGCCAAGCGTCCAGGTCTGAAGAAAGCCGTTCCCGAAACGGCGATCGATACCGCTGAGGTTGAGCAGGGACAACTGGTGACCGGGCGAAAGAGCGGCAAGATCATTCTGATACCGATTGATGTCCATCACCGTATTAGCGGGCACCTTCTTCGTATCGCCGTTGGCGAAAATAGCTTGTCCGGACGGCGTGTACGCTTGCGGAAGCTCGGACGGGGTGATCTGGAAGCCGTAAGGGATGTCCGCACTTCTGGATGCGTTGACGCGCGGATACACGGCAAACGGAGTTGAGCCGGTGAGAAAGTTGTCCTGCCAGATATTGGGCGGAATCACGGTGATGGCTCCGCCAACGTGGAGCTGCACTCCACCCGGCGCGCGCCATGCGAGTTGCACGCGCGGTCCCCATCCCTTCCATCCAGACTGATACCCGGGCTGGGGATTGATCACGTACTGCTGCTCGGTCCCCGCGGGCGGGCTGACCTGAAGAAAGCCGGAGGTACGGTGCGCGCGTTCGGTGATCGGCGAATAATATTCATAGCGCAGTCCATAATCGAGCGCGAATCGGTCGGATATCTTCCAGGTGTCCTGGAAGTAAAAGTTGAAATTATTGCGATTGATCGCTGCGGGGCCAATGTGCGCTCCGCCGGAAAAATCGGGCGACGCAACGGCTACCGTGTAGCTGTACGGAGCGCCAGCCAGCAAACTGCTGAGCGTGTCCGGCAGAGGATCGCCCGGCTGGATATCGTGCGTGCCGCTCTCCGAAGGAATGAAGATCGGCGAGTAGACGGTGCCTCCGCCGAAGTCGTATTCGCCATTGGGACTGATGCCAAAATAGGTGGTGTCGCGATTCAGCCGGGCTTCAAAGCCGGCCTTGAAGGCGTGGTGCGGCGTGGTCCATGCGAAGCTCTGCTGACCCTGAAAAAGGTTGCCGAATGCCGACATCACCGACCCCGCGGCGGTATTGAAGCCCTCGAAGAGTCCATTGACAAACTTCAGCGCCGGGTCGGTATGGTTCGGCGTGGGAAACGACGGCGTGGTGCGGGTGACGCTCAACGACGACTTCCACAGAAACCGCGGGGACACGGTGCGCGTATAGCTGAAGGCCACGTTGCGCTGCCGGTCGACATACTGCACGCCAAAGCTGGGGTCGATGACGGTCTGGTCAGGATTGGTGGTTGGGCCGGTCAGATTGTCGTAATTGAAACGGCCGAAGAACTGGCCTTTGTCGCCTAGCTTTTGATCAAGGCGGATTGAGAACTGATCAGCATTGGTGACCACGTTGGAGGGAACCGCATAGGTGCGCAGCCCATAGGCTCCGGTTGGGTTGTTGGGCTCGGGATAGCGCGCCAGCACCGCGGCAATCAGGGGATTGACAGGGATAACCAGCGTGTCGGTGCTGCCGTCGGCATAAGTCACCTTGTCGTAGCCCGCACGCTCTGCCGAGGTGGGCATGGGCAGCACTTGCGTGGTCCCAAGGACCTGTCGAAAGCCCTGGTACTGGCCGAAGTAAAAGGTCTTTCCTCGTCCGTCATAAAGATGAGGAACGACGACCGGGCCGCCGTTGGTGAATCCGAACTCATTGCGATGGAAGGGCGGGATGCGCCCTGGCTCAGCGATGGAGGGGTAATCAAAGTAGTTGCGCGCGTCGAATGCCGAGTTGCGAATGAACTCGAAAAATGATCCGTGAAAGCCACTTTTGCCCGAGCGTGTGATGATGTCGGTGAACCCCGATGCGCCTCGGCCAATCTCCGCCGGCATCCAACCTGAGCTGGAGTGAATGTCTTCAATGGCGTCGACATTGAAGTTGCTGAATGCCGCGCCGCCCATCTCGGGATCGCTAATGTCGGCTCCGTCCATGGCGAAAGTCGCCTCGACTCCGCGCTGGCCATTGATGGCAAACTGTTGCGTAAAGTTGGTTGCGCCGTTCACATCCGTCATGGTTCCGGCGGCCAGAAGCAGGAGGGTGCTGAAATCGCGCCCGTTGAGCGGCAGCTCGCTTACCGCCTTGCTGGACAGCTCTTCGCCGCCGCTGGTGTCACCCGCCATGGCTGTCGGGGCCACGGGAACGGCAGCGATCGCAAGGGTATTCTGCCGCGAGACGGTCAGCATGACGGTGGGGCTCGGAATCTCAACCGGTATCGGAGCTGTGGCCGATTCCTTTGGCATGCGCACGGTGAGCACGTAGCGCCCGGGCTCAAGGCCAGGGAAGCTGAAGTCTCCCTGCGCCCCGGTGAGTTCAGTGCGCGTGCCCGCTTGTCCGGCGATCTTGACCGTCGCTCCGGCCACAGGCTGTCCGGAGGCATTGCGCACAATACCGCCCCAGCCCGGACTTATGGGTGTTGTCGTTTGCTGTGCCCACTGCGGCACAACGAAGAGGAAACAGAAAACGAGGAACCAGATTGCCGTCTTTGGCTTGATCTTGTTAGCGCGAGCTTCCGGCATGTGTACGCCAGAAAATTCCAGTGCAGAAACGGCCCTTGATTTCGCGGAAGAGCCCAGCGCGACTCTCTCGGGCGCATTACCGCGCAGCGATACGGAGCCCGCTGCAATGGAAGAAGGAACAAACTGACAGAGGTTCATTATCTGCGGGCATCTCCCTATGAGCTAAACCAACTGAATCTCTGTTTGATTGATCCAAAATGGCTGGCGGAGAGAGTGGGATTCGAACCCACGTTGGAGTTTCCCCCAAACACGCTTTCCAAGCGTGCGCCTTCAGCCACTCGGCCATCTCTCCACGCCTCCCTCGAATTTAACATACGGCCGCGGCTGCGTTGATGCTGCGGCGTTGTGCTAGCGCTTCGGTTTTCTTGCGGCTCGCTTTGCGAATTGAGCGAGAGTGGTATGGGACAGTTCGTCTTCAAAGGCACGGGTCGCGGTGCTTAGAACGCTCTTCAGCGCGGACTGAAGCCCGGCGGGGAGCGACGGCACGTTGACCGTCCCCTGCAGATGGACCGCCTGATAGATGTCCCGCAGCGTGATGTCCGCCGCCCCGCGGGCGAGCTTTGATCCGCCGCTTGGTCCCTTGTGGCTGATGACCAGTCCCGCCTGTCGCAATTGCGAAAAGACGCGGCGCACGACGACGGGATTCGTCTTGAGGCGTTCGGCGAGGTCCTCAGACCGGTGCAGCTTGCTGGAGTCCGCAGCCAACAGAAGGAGCGCGTGAACGCTGGTGGAGAATCGGGAATTAACCGCCATGCTGCCACGCTACCACAGCTTGAGGGAAAGAATTTCAGCAGCGCGGAAGCTTTTGGGCCGCGCCACGGTATAGCATCGAGAATTGCGATTTGGTTGAGGGGGATGGATTTTTGCGGATTCTGTTTGTAGGGGACGTATTCGGCAGCGCGGGGCGACGGATTGTGCGCGAGCATCTGGGGCACGTGGTGAAGGAACGCGGCGCGGACCTGGTTGTCATCAACGCGGAGAACGCCGCGGGCGGGTTTGGCGTTACGCCCGCCATTGCGGAGGAGCTTTTCGAACTCGGCGCGCATGTGCTGACGACCGGCAACCACGTGTGGGACAAGCGCGAGCTGATCGACTACGTGCAATCGGTTCCGGCGGAGAGCGATGAGCGGGCGCGGCGGGTTCTCCGTCCCGCGAATTACGTGCTGGGCACGCCGGGGCACGGATTCTACGAGGGCGAGTTGCCGAGTGGGCAGAGCTATGCGGTCATGAATCTGCAGGGTCGCGTGTTCATGGCATCGACGGACGACCCGTTTCGGACCGCGGACGCGCTGCTCAAGAAGATCAAGGCCAAGGTGATCGTGGTGGACTTCCACGCCGAGGCGACTTCGGAAAAGGTCGCGATGGGATGGCATCTCGACGGGCGGGTTACGGCGGTGCTCGGGACGCATACCCATATCCCAACTGCCGATGATCGCGTGCTGCCGGGCGGGACGGCCTACCAGACCGACGTGGGCATGAGCGGGCCTTACGACAGCGTGATCGGCGTCGAGAAGGAGCAGGTGCTCGCCCGGTTCCTGACCGGAATGCCGGCGAAGTTCGACGCGGCCAAGCGCGACCCGCGCATGGCCGCCATCCTGATTGAATGCGACGAGAAGACGGGGCGGGCGATCTCAACGCAGCGACTGCTGCTGGGCGAGTAAGGCGGATTACTCCGGCTGAGGCTCGTCGGCCTTCTTCTGCGGGCGCAGCAGCGGGAAGAGGATTACGTCGCGGATGGATTTGGCTCCGGTGAGGACCATGGTGAGGCGGTCGATGCCGATGCCTTCGCCCGCCGTGGGTGGCATGCCGTAGGACAGGGCGCGGACGTAGTCCTCGTCCATTTGATGGGCTTCGTCATCGCCGCGCTCGCGCTCGGCTAGCTGCTGCTCGAAGCGCTTGCGCTGCTCTTCCGGGTCGTTCAGCTCGCTGAAGGCGTTGCCCAGCTCGAATCCTCCAATGTAGAACTCGAAGCGCTCGACCCAGTCCGGCTCGTCGGGCTTTTGCTTGGAGAGCGGCGAGACGGCAAGAGGGAAGTCGTAGATGATAGTGGGCTGGATGAGGTGCTCCTCAGCCAGAACTTCAAAGGTTTCGGCAATGGCCTTTCCGAGCACTGCCTTCCGTGTCGCATTTAGGTCTTCTCCGGATGCGGAGGCAGAATTTACCAATTGATTCATCGAGCCAAATATCCTGTTGAACGCTCCTGCTTTACCGACTATTTGCCTGTGCTCGGCGTTACCGACCTCGAAGGGAGATGGGCTCATTTCTGAGTAGGCGTGGAAAGCCCTGTAAACGCAGGGTCCGAATTTCTCCATGCTGTCGAAGTCGCTCATCGTTGGTTCCGGCTTTGCTTCGAGTGGCCACCATTTTCTGATTGCTTCGGTCATGGAAAGCCGTTCCCACTTCGACAGGTCAATCTCGACATCGTTGAAGTTCGTGGTCAGCTTGCCGTTGACTTCCATCGCTACGAACTTGATGAGCTCTTCGGTCAGGTCCATCAGGTCGTGGTAGTTCGCGTAGGCCTGGTAGAACTCGAGCATGGTGAACTCGGGGTTATGCTGCGTGGAGATCCCCTCGTTGCGGAAGTTGCGGTTGATCTCGTAGACGCGGTCGATGCCTCCGACGACGAGGCGCTTGAGGTAAAGCTCGGGCGCGATGCGTAGGAACAGATCGAGGTCGAGCGCGTTGTGGTGCGTGGTGAAGGGCTTGGCGGCCGCGCCTCCGGCGATGGGCTGCATCATGGGCGTCTCGACTTCGATGTAGCCGCGCGTGTCGAAATACTGCCGGATGGCCGCGAGCACTTTGGCGCGCTTCACGAAGACATCGCGGACATTGATCTCGGCAGGCGTGCCTTCGTTGAGCGCGGTGTTCATGAACAGATCAACGTAACGCTGGCGGTAGCGCAGCTCGACGTCGGCGAGGCCGTGGTACTTCTCCGGTAGCGCCAGCATGGCCTTGGAGAGAAACGTGATGGTCTCGACGTGGACGGTCAGCTCGCCGGTGCGGGTGCGGAAGAGGTAGCCGGTGACTCCTATGTGGTCGCCCATGTCGAGCAGCCTATACAGCTCGAATCCCTGATCGCCGACGGCGTCTTTGCGGACGTAAATCTGGAGCCGCGTGCCCTCCTGCTGAAGCTGTGCGAACCCGGCCTTGCCCTGAAGACGAATCGCCATGAGGCGTCCGGCGACCGCGACGTTCGTCCGCGAGGCCTCCAAGTCCTCGGTGGTCGCTTTGCCATACTGGCTGCGGATTTTTGCGAGAGAGACAAGATTCTCATGCGCGAACGAATTGGGGTAGGCGCGCTGGCCGAGCGCTTCGATCTGCTTTAGTTTTTCCTTGCGGAGCGCGAAGAGATTGCGCTCAAACTCTGACTCGAACACGGGGCTTCCTTGTGAATGGACTGAAAGCCCAGTATAGCGTTCGATGTTCGCGGTTCCGTAGTGTATAACTGCGGGGACGATGGCCGGGCAGAATCCCAATCCGGAGGACAAGAAGCCCAGCGAGGGCTTGCAGACGCTGATGAAGGCGGAGCGGCTGACGCAGATCGCGTTTGTGCTGCCGGCGGCGGTGCTGATCGGCTGGGGAGCGGGCGCGCTGATGGACAAATGGCTGCACCAGGATTGGATTTATATTGTCGGGCTGGTGCTGGGCGCGGTTGCGGGCATGGTCGAGGCCGTGCGTCAGGCTCTGCGGGCGAATTAGGGCCAGTTGACAGCTAAAGAAGCGGGCGGCTCAGAAATTGGCGGGAGCCGCGCTTTCCGGCTCCAGACTTGCTTCGATTGCGGCACGGACTCGTTCCGCGTAGTCCTCGTCGTACTTGTACATCTTGTCTATTTGGAGAAAAGTATCCACGGATTTCAACCTTCGCGCCTCTTGAGCCTCGAGTTCCGTGTTCTGATCGCTGACTGCTGATTGTTGATCGCTGTGTTCCCCACTCGAGCCAACGGCGGGCTTGAATGGGCCACCGTCGGGGGAAGAGAAGTATTGGGCCTCGAGTTCGGTCAATTCTGGTTTCGTTTGGTTGGGTGAGGGGAGTTGGGGTTCGTGCTCTCCCACCCTTTCACGCGATGAGGCTGCGCGAAAGGATGGGGCACCCTCGGTTGTGTTTGGTTGAGGAGCTGCGGGTTCTTGTTCCCCGCTCAAGCCGACGACAGGCTTGAGTGGGCCACCGTCGGGGTTCCGTTTCTCCCAGCGGTGCAGGTTCAGTTCGCTGGTCCGGAAGATGCGGTTGTAGGTGTTGGCGGTTTGGGTATCGATCTTTCCTTCGCTGAGCGCCTGCGCTATGAGAAACAGGTTGTGCTGGATGGCCGCGCGGTCGGCGGGATAGACGAAGTCCAGTTTGGCGCTGGAGTGGGTGGATCGGGCTCGGGCGAGGGCGCTGACGCTGCCGCCGAGGTGCTGGTAGCAGAAGTTCGTTCCCGTGAGTGCGGGTGAGTTGCAGCGGATTCCGTTGGACTTGATGTGCACGCATACGCGAAACATAGCTTTGAGTTCTTCCATAATGACCTCTCAAAAAAGTACGTTGATCCTGAAAATAAAGGACTTAGTAAAACTTGATCCTGGAAACAAAGGACTTAGCAAATTAACCCTGAAAATAAAGGGGTTAGCTCGAAATCTTCCACAAAAACGAGAGGCGCAGCTTTTGGCTGCGCCTTCCGGTCTGATTTTCTTCTACTCTTTTAGTTTAGCAGGTTGGATGAATTCAGATGCATTGGCGAGAGCCTTTGAAATGTGGGAGTTCAGGGGCGGAGGGGTTGACAAAGATTTGCTTCGCTCTGCTCGGCATGACATTAAGGGGTGTGTTCCCCACTCAAGCCAAAAACGGGCTTGAGTGCGCCACCGTTTGCAGTCGCAAGCCGCAGATGTTTCGCTCCGCTCAACATGACATCGGGGGCTGCGTTCCCCACTCGATCCAAAAGCGGGCTTGAGTGGGCCACCGTCGTTCCTGACCTGATTAAATAGGAGAGATGACTTCCGCTGATTCCTTATTGAACTTCACTGACGCCGACTTGAGGGCTTCGATGCGCCGGGCGATTTTGTTCACGGGCGTCTGTGCGGTTGTGGGGTTTGTGGGGCTGGCGTTTACGCTGGGATGGCAGACGGGCGCGCTGTTTGTGGCCGGGGCGGTTGTTTCTGTCACCGGGCTCTATGAATGGCAGCAGTTGATTGGCGTGATCAACGCCAAGATGGATCACCAGAAAACGCCGCGGTCATCGGGGTTCGTTGTGGCGATGTTTTTTCTTCGCATGGGTATCGCGGCGTTGATCATTTATGCTAGTTTGAGGTGTTTTCATGGATCGCTGTATGCGCTGCTGGCGGGGTTGGGGCTGGCGATTGTCGCCCTGACGGTGGAAGCTGTGCGCATGTTGCGGTCATGAGAGACACAGAGAGACCCACGATTTATGTTGCCCTGGATTAATGCGATCACCGCGCTGCTGAACCACTGGTTTGCCGTGCCGCTCGTCGCGCTGCTGACGATACTGCACATTCACGTTTTGCACCCTGCTCGCCCCATCCACAACTCACTGACGATGCAGTTGGTGGTGATGGTGATGCTGATCGGGTTCTTTATCCATGCGCGGATCATGTTGAGCATTGATAAGCCGCGATCGGTGCAGCACACCGCCGAGTTGATTCACGAGTTCGTCAGCAATCAGGCGCGGCAGGTCATCGGCCACGGGTACGAGCGCTTTATGCCCTTCGTGACGGTGGTGCTGCTGTTCATCCTGATCTGCAACTGCTTTGGGCTGCTGCCGGGATTTGAGACCCCCACGTCGGACCCGGTGGTCCCGCTGGCCATCGCGCTGCTCACGTTCGTCTACTACCATTATCACGGACTTCGCGAGAATGGGCTGGTTGGATACTTCAAGCATTTCCTAGGGCCGATCAAGTGGATCGCGCCGGGGATGCTGGTCATTGAGATCATTTCGCACCTGGCGCGCATCATGTCACTCACCATCCGTCTTTACGCGAACATGCTGGCCAGCGATCTGCTGACTCTGGCGTTTTTCTCGCTGATTCCCATCGTGGTCCCGGTGATCTTCCTCGCATTGCACTTCGGGGTGTCGGTGATTCAGGCGTATATCTTCATGCTGCTGACGATGATTTACCTATCCATCGCAGTCGCGCACGAAGAGCACCCGGGGGAAGCGCTCGGCTAGCGGAAATCGAGTTTACTGTGCGGCAGAGCGCTTCCGCTGCCAAGCAGAATGCCGTTCAGCGTGAGGGGGCCAGCTTGGTGAGCCTCAACCACCCACTGGCGGCAATTCATGAGGGAAGCAGGAGACGAACGATGCAAAAACTGCAATATCTGTTTATGACGTTGTCTGTGCTGTGCATGGCGAGTCCTGCATTTGCCCAGACAACTGGAGGCGGGGGCGCTGCGAGCCTGGTGCCGGTGGGTGCCGGAATCGGCATGGGCATTGCCGCGGGGCTTTGCGGAATTGGGCAGGGCCGGGCGACCGGGTCGGCCACCGAAGCAGTGGCCCGTAACCCCGGAGCGCGTGCCGCCATTCAGCTTTTGCTGGTGCTGGGGCTCGCGTTTATCGAGTCCCTTTCGCTGTTCACCTTCGTCATCATTTTGCTGAAGGCGAAATAGGTTTACGGCTTGCTTGAGCGGGAAAGCCTCCGGTTTGCCGGAGGCTTTTCTATTGTGGAACGACCATGGCGGGTCAGGGCTTCAGCGTGGGTCGCATCAAGACCTCGCTGACGAAGGACTGCGGGGCCTGCGTGACGAGCATGGCCACCACGTTGGCCA
The DNA here is from genome assembly GCA_049280995.1 of Acidobacteriaceae bacterium. GTDB lineage: Bacteria > Acidobacteriota > Terriglobia > Terriglobales > Acidobacteriaceae > Silvibacterium. The sequence goes on along the minus strand of JBAPRH010000015.1, from coordinate 5,058 downwards.
CGTCGTCCGGCTGGATCTTTTTGTCGTTCTTGCCGCGGCCTACATTGAATCCGGTATTGACCGAGCCGGGAGCCACCACCGATACTCGAATGCCGTACTCGCGCAGCTCCTCGGCGACCGAGTAGGTCAGCCCGTTCAGCCCCCATTTGGAAGCCGCGTAAGCCGCGCCGTTCTTGAGCGGATTATGCCCGGCCAGCGACGAAATGTTGACGATGTGGCCACTCTTGCCGGTCTTGCTCGCCGCAATCATCATCGGGGCAAACGCGCGGATCATCAGATACGGGCCGCGCAGGTTGGTCCTAAGCACTACATCCCAGTCCTCCGGAGGCATTTCGTGCAGCGGGGCACCGATGCGGCCGACCCCGGCATTGTTGACCAGAATGTCACATCGGCCGTGCTGTTTCCGGATCGACTCGGTAAAACCGGCAATTGCCGGCGCGTCCTGCAGGTCGAACGCCGCGGTCTCGGCCTGTCCGCCCGCTCCCTGAATTTCCTTTGCGACTTCCTTCAGCCTGGCGTCGTCGCGGGCCGTCAGCACTACGGTCGCGCCCATCGCGGCCAGCCGCCTGCCAATGGCCGCGCCTATGCCGCGCGCCGCCCCCGTAACCACTGCAATTTGGCCCGAAAGGCTCTCCATGTGAATTGCTCCTGTTGGTCGTATTTACAATTAGGATGAGGGACGGGATGGTTGCGATTCAGCGGCAAATGCGGTCAACAATTTGTCGAGCCAACCGCATCCTACTTCTGGTAGAACAGAGAGGCCGATTCTGAGGGTTATGAATACGGTTTCAGATGATGCTTGTCATAATCAGCAAAGGCTTTCTATAATCCTGCCATTGTCGCATCTTTCGTTGACCTCAATCGTTTTTGCCGGAACGAGCTAAACGATGTAGTGCGGGAACGTGCCATCGGCTTAGGATTGCATGGGCAAAGTTTTCAATTTTTTCAAGGATATCCTCAGGAGCGTTGAATGAAGAAGGTCGTTTTAGCTTCCATACTGGTTGTCGCCTGCGTCGTACCTGCCGCGGTTCCAGCCGCTCTGGCTCAGGAACAGAGTTCCCAGTCCAGCCAGATCACCATTAAAGATCCGGCCGAATACAACGCTTACACCAACGCCATCGGCCAGTCCACTCCGGCGGCCAAGGCGGCGGCGATTGAGGCGTTTTTGCAGCAGTACCCGAACAGCGTGGTGAAGCAGCAGATGCTGGAGCAGTTGGTCAGCGCCTACCAAGCCACCGGCGACACGGCCAAGACCTATGACGCGGCCAAGCGGCTGCTTCAGGTGGATCCGAACAACCTGCGCGCCATTACGTTTGTGGTGTATGTGGACAAGGCCCAGGCCAATGGCGACCAAGCCAAGCTCGACGAGGCGGCGACCCTCGCGCGCCGCGGGTTGGCCGCGACCAAGTCTGCGGACATGAGCCAGGCAGATTTTGACAAGTTGAAGGCGGTGGCAACGCCCATCTTCTACGGCGCCATTGCCGCTGACGATCTGGCCAAGAAGGACTACAAGGCGGAGATTGCCGACATCACGGCGGAGCTGAAGGCCGTGCAGCCGGCCCAGACCACGCAGCAGCCCAGTCTGGCCGATACCTACTACCTCGGCAGCGCGTACGTGCAGGAAGATCCGAAGGATCTGGTGAACGGCATCTGGTTCCTCGCGCGCGCCGCTCAGTATCTGCCCGAGCCTTACAAGGACCAGGCCGAGAAAGCTGCTGAGTATTGGTACAAGAAGTATCACGGCAGCATGGACGGCTTCGACCAGATTAAGCAGTTGGCACACGACAACGTCTTTCCTCCCGATACCTACAAGCCGACGCCCGCGCCTCCGCCGCCTTCTCCGCAGCAACTTGCGCATAACGCGGTTGTGAACACGCCAGACCTGTCAACGCTGGCCCTCACCGACAAGGAATTCATTCTTGCGAATGGGTCCCCGGATGATGCGCAGAAGGTCTGGGCGGTACTCGACGGTAAGACGGTGGAGGTTCCCGGACTGGTGATCTCGGCGACGCCGGATTCGGTGCAGCTAGCCGTCTCCGATGACGCCAAACAATCGCAGAAGGCGGACTTCACCATCAATATGAAGACTCCGCTCAAGAACCCGCCTGCGCCGCAGTCGACGGTGACCTACGTCGCCACCTTCGATTCCTATACGCAGAACCCTGCCATGATCATCCTGAAGGATGGCCAACTGCCGGCGCCTAAAAGGCCAGTTCGTCATACCCGCCGCCGGAGATAGCCACTGCGGTCGCACGATGTGAAATCCGGGGGAATCCCAGGGGCAGCCCGTCAACGGCTGCCCCTTTTCTTTGATCCCGAGTGATAGAGTGAAACTGCGATGAAGATGAACCGCCAATGGATGGCTGCTGCGCTGGTTCTGGCTGTGCTTGCGGTTGCATTCGGAGAAGTCGGCTCAAACGGGCAACAATCGGCTGCGGAGGCTCAGGCTGGCATGAGCGCGGCTGACCGCGCGATCCTCACAAGCCGCCAGGCGGAACTCACCGAGTCAGCAAAGATCTACGGCTACAACCTCGCGGCAGGGAACTGGGCTTTCCAACGGGCTCCCTGCGCAGCCTTGCCGAATACAATCCTGCTCCATTACCGCCGAAGTTTTCCTGACGGCGCAGAGTCGATCTTCACCGCGGTCGTGCCGCGTTCTGCTGGACGGGTCCGCATCGTGCCGGTTCTCTACCACAACGCCACGCCGTTCGTTCAAGCCGCCGCGAACCCGCGCAATTACGCGCTCTTCAACCAGCTTGTGGAAGAGACAGGGAACGGCGGGGCATCTCTGGCCGATAATCGCCTCCGGTTCAGCGCCTGCTACGCGGAGTTGACCGGAATTGACGCCGGACCGCTTCCCCACAAGGAGATCGGCATTGCCGGCGCACCCAGGCCGACCCTTCATCTTGACCCACAAAGAAAAATCAGCCACGTCACCCTGGCTACGCGCGCCAATCCTGACACCTACCAGGTGTGGAGCGTCTCGTTCAATCGTGAAGGGAAGGTGGCACGGGTATCGACTGAAGATCAATCGGTCAATTCTGGAAAGCCTGCGTCAACCACCCTTGCGGAAAATCGCGTCGCGGGCCAGACGCCAATTGCCCAGAGGACTGCCGTGGAACCCGGGTGGAAGTACATCCCCTCGCCGCCTGATCCGCCGACGAAATACATTCCGCCGGCGCCTCCGCCTCCTGAAAAGACGATGCCGAATCCGTGAGCTGCGCCGGCAATCGCGCCTGGCGAACAACAACCGGACCAAATGGCAAAGCCAGCGCGGAACGACAGGAAATCCTCATCGCGAGCCGACTGGAAAGCCGCAATCCTCTGATACACTAAGCAAGGTTCAGAACGATGGAAAAAGTACCGGACTGACCATCCGGGGACGTAGCTCAGTTGGTTAGAGCGCTGCCCTGTCACGGCAGAGGTCGCGGGTTCGAGCCCCGTCGTCCCCGCCACTAAACCTAAGAAAACAAATGGTTTGGTGGCATGGTGGCAATCCCAGAAACAGCTTGAGGGTGCTGGCGAGGGTGCTGAAGGTCAAAACGCACCTCCGACACCACTTTGTACTTCCACTCCAATCCCTCCGTCGTTAGACCTCGAGGGTGCTGGCGAGGGTGCTGAAAGCCGCTTACTTCCCGCCTCCAACATCATCTGCATAACACGATCATTGGCTTCACGCTTCGTTGCCGAGATCGCCCGCGTGTACACCTCAAGGGTGATCCGCGAGTTGGCGTGACGGAGCAACTCCTGTGCCGTCTTCAAGTCCACACCTGCCGCACGAAGGTTCGTCGCAAGCGAGTGACGGAAGCTGTGCCATCCGATCACCTTGTCCTTGATCCCAGCCCGTTCGAGAGCTGGCCGGATCGTCTTTTTCAGCACCATGTCCGGCGTGACGGGCTTCTTACCGTTCAGCCGGATGGAGGGAAATACGAAGTCGCTGTCAGCGGCGTAGAGCGTTTGCGTGCGCCAAGCGGACAGTGTTCTCGCAACGGTTGGGTGGAGCGGGACTGGCTTACGGCTCGCTTCGGTCTTGGTGTCTCCGAAGTGGCTGCGTACACAGGAGCGCCGCACGTTGACCTGCATTAAAGTGAGGTCGATATCGCTCCAGGTCAGCGCCACCAATTCGGATCGACGCAGCCCCGTGCTGCCGGCAAGAATCACCATCGCTCGTTCCCGGAGCTTGAGTTCCGGCAGGAGTGCGGCGAACTCTTCTGGCGTGAGCACATCCGTCTCGCGAAGGTGCTTGGACGAAGTTCTCACCTTGCTGATGGGATTGCGGTCGAGCCACTCATGCCGCATTGCGTGATTGAACACTGCGGACATGATGTTCCGAATCTTGCTGCGGGTAGCTGGAGCATATTGCAGGGAGTGCAGCCACTTCTCGACTTCCACCGTGCGAATCTCGGTGATCCTCTTTGCGCCCCACATGGGTTCGATGTGGCGCTTCAGATAGATATTGTTCGCTTCGATGGTTGCGAAGGCCTTTCGCTCGGGCGTGAGTTCATGCTGTCGATAATGGGTTACGAGTTCGGACACCGTCTCGGGTGACTTCTGCTCGGCGTTGATGTTGCGCCGGAGCGATAACACCGCCGTTTCCGCGTCGTGCCGTGTTCGGAGCCGTTCGACGGTTCCGACTACGGTTTTGCGGTACCTGCGCGTTCCATTGCTTTCGTCATACCAACGGAACACCCAGGTATCCGGGCCGTTTTTTCGCTTCAGCCTCAATAGACTTCCTTCTTGAAGGCGATTCATGCAGTTCTCCTTGCATGAGCGCCGATGGCTGTCCCTATGCTACGCGCCAGTGGCTTGCGCTGGAATGTGCGTTTTTCGAACCATTCCAGAAGTTCGTCTTCAATGAAACGCCACAGCCGACGCTTGCCCTCTCCAAGAGGGTGAGCCGGAACATAGCCAAGACGTGCCCAACGCACAAGGGTCCTGCTGTCCATCTTGATGAGAGCGGCGGCCTCTTCCGCATCCAGGATGCGAATTTTGCTTCTATCGGAATCCGCGCTTGGCGCTAAGAAGGAGCGATCTCCCGTATCTTCTTGAATCGTCGAA
>JBAPRH010000014.1:0-125170 GCA_049280995.1 Acidobacteriaceae bacterium | reverse complement strand
GTGTGCGCCAGGGTCCGCCTCCTGCTTCACTCGCTCCGCAGCGCCACCATTGGATCGACTCCCGCGGCTCTTCGCGCTGGAAGATAGCTGGCTGCCAGCCCGCACACCGCCAGAATTGCTGCTACGGCGAACACGGTGAACACGTCATAGCCGCGGAAGTCGTAGAGAAACGCCCGCATGACGCTGCTTGCCGCCACGGCCAGCCCAATGCCCGCCGCGATTCCGATCCCCAACAGCAGCAGTGCGTGGCGCAGCACCATCCAGTGAACATGGCGTTGCGGAGCGCCCAGGGCCAGGCGCACGCCGAACTCCCGCGTCCGCTGGCTGACCGAATAGGACAGCAGGCCGTAAATTCCCGCCACGGCAATCAAGAGCGCGGCCAGGCCGAACATGGCCAGCAGCCGCGCCGCCAGCGTCTGGCTGCCCATGGAGTCGTCCACTACCTGCCGCATCGGCTCGAGGTTGTCGATTCCGATCTCCGGCTGCAGCGCGTGGACCGCCGTCCGAATCGCCTTTTCGCTCACCGCCGGCGGCAGTTGCGTGCGCACGGCCACGTTCATCAGGAACCCGACAGCACGCGGTACATATCGTCCTTCGGCGTAAGCTGGAGCAGGTCAATATTCATCTCCGGCAGCGACGGCTCACCCGGCGACCGCTGCCGCACGTCGTCCGCTACGCCTACAATCGTTCCCCATGCGCGAGTGGGATTCTTCTCTTTGTCGCCAATCTCAACCTGCTTGCCCAGCGGGTCTTCACGGGGAAACACCTTCTTCACGAATGCCTGGTTCACCACGACGGCAATCGGCGTGTCCGGCGTGTCCACATCGTCATCAAAAAACCGCCCCTTCAGCAGCCGAACGCCGTAGGTTTTGTAATACCCGGCGCTTGTTGCGCGCACCTGGGCGTTCGCGTCGCTGTCATTCCCGTGATACGTCCGGCCATTGATCCTCACGCTGGAGACAAAGCCCCAGTTCGGTTGTAACGGCCGCACCGTCGTCAGCCCCGCCGAAAGAATCCCCGGAGTATGTTTCAGCCGCTCCAGCAGCGGCTTGTAGAAGATCGTAATCAGGCTCGGCGCATTCGGGTTGCTCGCAGCCAGCCACAACGCGCCATGCGTCGACAGGTAGAGGTTTCCCGAGACGACGTTCGCGGCAACAAATCCTTCGTTCGCGTGGCGTAGCGCGAGCAGCGTACGCATCATCAGCCCGGCGGCAATCAGCAGCGCCAGCGTCAGCGTAATTTCGCCCACAACCAGCGCATCGCGCCAGAACGCCTGCTTGCGGCTCACCCCGCCGGAAGCCGTGCCCTCACGCAAGCCCTCCTGCGGTGGAACTCGCGCCGAGGCCCACGCCGGAGCCAGCCCGAAGAGCACCGCCGAAACCACCGTAGCCACCAACAGATACATGCAGACACTTACATTAATGTGAACATCCGAACCAAATATCACGGCCTTGGATAAATAATGCCGCAGTAGCCGCAGGGCGACCGCCGCCAGCCCGAGTCCAATGGCGCCGCCGCCCAGCGCCAGCAGCAGGCTCTCGGTCAAAAATTGCCGTATTACCCTGGCGCGCGGAGCACCCAGCGCGGTCAGAATCGCAATCTCTCTCCGCCGCCCGTTGGCCCGCGTCAGCATCAGACCGGCAACGTTGGCGCAGGCAATCAGCCACACTGCGAGAACCGCAAAATTCAGGGCGCGGAGCGCGGGCCGCACGCTCTCGGTCAATGAGTCGCGGTAGCTGGTCAGCTTGATCGCTTCTTTCGACTCTTCCTTTGGATAGTCATGCCGCAGATGCTGCCGGATGCTGTTCAGCTCCGCGCGCGCCTGTTTGATCGAAACACCCGGTCTCAGCAGCGCGAACGACATCAACCCCGCGCTGCCACGATCTGCAAGCGCCTTATCATCCGTCACCAGCGGAGAATAAATCGCGCGCCCGTTCATGTCGCCGGGAAAATCCACGCTGTGCCCCAGCACGCCGATCACGGTGTAAGGATTGCCCTGAATCTTGACTGTCCGCCCCACAATGCCACGGTCGCCGTGGAAGCTCTCCTTCCAAACGCCATAACCAAGAACCAACACGTTGTTGCGGCCCGGCTTACCGTCGTCGGGAAGGAATCCCCGCCCCAGCATGGGCCGCACACCCAGCAGATCAAAAAGATTGGCACTGGCAACGATCTGCGGAGTGACCTTTGGCTCAGTTGAGCCACCGCCCAGCGTGGGGAGAGCCAGGGTGTAGAAGCCCACCCCTTCGAGCGAATGGCTCCGCGCCGCGATATCCTGCAAATCCGGTAGGGACATTGCCCCGAAGCCCTGCGGATTCGTCGGGTCCAGCCCTCCAAACCGCACCAGCCGCTTGGCATTGCCATAAGGGAGGGGCCGCAGCAGCACCTGATCGATTACGGAGAACATGGCCAGGTCACGCCGAGGCCCAGCGCCAGCGTCAGCAGCGCGGCAATGGTAAACGCGGGGGTTTTCCCCAACTGCCTCAACGCGTAACGGATGTCTCGAAGCAAAACCTGCATAACACGTCAACCCTAGAAAACAGCTAAAAGCGGGCGGCTAAAAGCCGGGTAGCTAAAAACCGGCCGATGAATGCCGTCCAGCCTCGCAACTGACCCGTCCCGCGAAGATTCTACGTCAGCCCATCACGCCCGCAAAACCAAGACTCGCCACCCAGTTTTCAGCTACCCGCTTCTTCGCAACCTGCTTTTTAGCGAAAGACTCGCCTGCGCCGCTTGCAGTCGCTATGAAACATTTTTCTTGCATCGAACCAATCATCGCTCATAATTATCCGGCAGAAAGCAGGTTTGGAGCGCATCATGCAACTCACAATTCAAAAGATTCATTTCACTTCTGGCAAAATCTTGCGGCAAGCGTTCCGTTTCTCATCTGACAGCACGCGCAGCCCGCTGTCTTCGGTGTCTCAGGTTTGGCGCAGGCGGGCTGTTGCGCGCGTATTGTCAGGCCTATGCGCTACGGTTGCGCTGGGTGCGGCTCTGGCCTTGTGCCCAGCCACTGCTCGCGCGCAGCAAGCACCGCCCATAGTTCCCGCTGCCGGCCCGACTATGGGTTCCGCCCCCGACACGAGCCGGGACTCTGGAGTGCGCCAGATGACCGAACGCATGGCCATCGAGCGCAATGCGAACCGCCAGAAAAAAATCGTCGCTGACACCGCGCGCCTTCTGGCCATGGCAAAAAAGCTGAACGCCGAGGTCTCCCGCACCGACAAAAACCAGCTTTCGATCACAGTCGTCCAGCAGGCCGCCGAGATAGAAAAGCTCGCCAAATCTATCAAAGAAAGAATGCGCGACGGGTATTAGGGAGACACGGGCGCGAGGGATACGGGACCATCGGGTACATTCGCATTAGGAATGAGCATGTGCGCTTTGCAATTCGAGAGCGGTTTTGCCTCCTGAAATGAAGCTGTGCCAACCATAGCCCCGGGCTTTCCTCGCCTGCCATCCGCTTCGGATAAACTCGTATTGTCCGAGTAGCGGCAGAATATTGCGCGCTGAAATCCCCGATCATAAGGAGAAAGAATGAGCACAGCTACAACTAACGCCGTGACACCAGAGCGAATTATGCAGTTTGCCTGGGGTTACGCTGCCCCGCTGATCCTTGAAGCTGCCATCAACAACAAGGTGTTTGACACGCTGGACTCCGGCCCCCAATCCCTGGAAGAAGTTCACGCCGCCACCGGGGCTTCGACCCGCGGCCTGAGCGCCATCATGGACGCCCTCTGCGGATTCAACCTTCTCGACAAGGACCAGCAGGGCCGCTACTCGCTCACCCCCGAAAGCTCCGCCTTCCTGGTCAGCACCAAGCCCAGCTTCATGGGTGGAATCATCGCCCATAGCAGCGAGCAACTCATTGCCAAATGGCTCCAGATCACTGAAGTGGTACGCACGGGCAAGCCCGCTACCGCGGTGAACGCGCAGGATACAGGCGCCGCCTTCTTCGAGAAGCTTGTTCCCAATATCTTCAACAGCAGCTATCCCTCGGCTAAAGCTCTGGCGGCTCACCTACGCCTCGGCAAGGCGCACGTGCTTGACCTTGCTACCGGCTCCGGCGTGTGGGGTATTGCGCTGGCGCAAAGTAGCCCCGAGGTTCGCGTCAGCGTGGTCGACTGGCCCAGCGTGCTCGAAATCACGAAGAAAATCACCGCACAGCACGGCGTTGGGGACCGCTTCAGCTACATTCCCGGCGACCTGCTCGCGGTCAATTTTGGCAGCGGATACAACGTCGCCACCCTGGGTCACATTCTGCACAGCGAAGGCGTTGAGCGCGGCCGCGATCTGCTCAAGCGGACCTACGCCGCTCTCGCTTCGGGTGGCACGATCGCGATTGCCGAGTTCCTCGTCAATCCTGACCGCAAAGGGCCGCTCAACGGGCTCCTCTTCAACGTCAACATGCTGATCAACACCGACAATGGAGCGACTTACAGCTTCGAAGAAATCAGCGATTGGCTCCACGCGGTCGGTTTCACCAATCCTCGCAAGCTCGAGTCCCCTGGCCCGTCACCATTGATCCTCGCGACAAAGCCGTAAGCTCAACGCAAACAAAAAGCCCGCGCCCGGAGACTTCGGACGTGGGCTTTTGACGGCTTTCCGGTATCTGGATGATCAGTCCAGGGCTTCCGGTCGAATACTGATGTCGGTCTCGCCCGCTTCCTTTTTCTCCCAGTATTTTCGAACCCAGGCGTCGAACGATTTGCCCGCCGCCGTGTCGCGTCCGGAAAACGACAGCGCGGCGATTTCGGAGTAGGCCACGGACACCTTCACGCGCTCGTTGGCCGGAATCACGCGCACAATGGAATCTGCTAGCCCGGCCCCGACGCGCCGGTCGAACAGGTAGCCGTTGACCACACGTCCGTCCTTCAGCGTGAGCGTCACGTCACCGCGATAGTCAAATGCCTGCTCCAGCACGGCCATGATCTCCGGTTCCGTTGCCAGCGCCGGAATCCACCCCTCCAGATTTCCCCGCTCCTGACCAGCGGCTACTTCCTGTAGATCGGGATTCATACCGTGGTCCCTTCGTTTACCTCTTCCTGGGCCTTGACTTGGACCAGCGGGTTGAAGCTGTGCAGCGGCTTCGACGGTTCGTTCAGCAGATCCAGCGCGCCGCGATCCTCGTAGCGGTCGAACAGCGTGGCCTTCGCCGTTTCAAACAGCCCCTTGAGCGATCCGAACGTATAGTCCACGCCCGAGGCCTCGTACCCGGAGTGCACCATGCAGTTTGCGCACTTGGGATTCCCGCTCTCCGTTCCGTAGTTCGACCAATCCGTCTCTTCCATCAATTCCTTGAAGGTATCGGCGTAGCCGTCCTGGAGCAGATAGCAAGGTTTCTGCCAGCCAAAAATGCTGAAGGTCGGCATTCCCCACGGGGTGCACTTGAACTCGCGCTTGCCCATCAGGAACTCCATATACATTGGCGACGCGTTGAACTTCCAGGTCTTTTTGCGGTTCGACAGAATTGCGCGGAAGAGCCGTCGTGACCGCGCCCTTCCCAGAAAATGCTTCTGATCGGGAGCCTTCTGATAGGTGTAGCCCGGAGCCACCATCATGCTCTCGACGCCCATCTCCATCACCTCGTCAAAAAACGCACGGGTTGAGCTTGGATCGGCTCCGTCAAACAAGGTCGTATTAGTCGTCACGCGGAAGCCCGCCGCAATCGCCGCCTTAATCCCCTCAACCGCGATGTCGTAGCCCCCTTCGCGGCAAACGGAGAAGTCGTGGTGCTCGCGCTGCCCATCCAGATGGACCGAGAACGAGAAGTATTTACTAGGCTTGAAGAGATGAAGTTTTTCTTTAAGAAGCAGAGCGTTCGTACACATATAGACGTACTTCTTGCGGGCGATAAGCCCCGCGACGATCTTGTCGATCTCGAGGTGCAGCAGTGGCTCCCCGCCGGGAATTGCGACCATCGGCGTCCCCGTCTCTTCCACCGCCCGGAAACACTCCTCCGGTGTCAGCTCCTGCTTCAAGATATGCGCCGGGTATTGAATCTTCCCACAGCCCGCGCACGCCAGGTTGCAGCGGAACAACGGCTCCAGCATTGTTACCAGCGGATAGCGCTTTCTTCCCCTCAACTTCTGGCCCAGCACGTAAGTGGCGACCGTCCACGCCTGCGACATCGGTACAGCCATTAGAAACTCCTTGTACTACTTGCCTAGAACACTGAGAGAAAGCTGTCGTAGGGAATATGGATAATAGGATGACTCTTGAATGATAGACGCATTGCTTTCACTCCATTGTATGAAAAACCCCCGAGTTCTCAACGGTAAACACTAAGCAGTATGGGCTTCAAGATGCGACCTCGCGCCCCACCGCACGCCCGTAGTTGGTCAACGCGAGCAACGGAAAGTAATCCCGATAAAGGTGATAGGCCAGGTAAAACACCCGCGGGAACCCGGTCCCGGTATAGATCGCCTGGCGATTTCCGCCTTCGCCCAGGCTCTCGTCCCACGAGCCGTCCGCCTGCTGGCGCGCCAATAACCATTTGATGCCCTTGGCGACCGAGTCGCTGCGGGTGTCGCCCGCCGCCAGCAGTCCGAGGATCGCCCAGGCGGTCTGCGAGGGGGTACTCGGGCCGATGCCGCGCTGGTTGGGATCGTCGTAGCTGCCGCAGGTTTCGCCCCAGCCGCCGTCCGGATTCTGGACCATCCTGATCCACTCCGCGGCCTGCTGAATCTGCGGCTCGTGATTCCACACGCCGATGGCGTCCAGACCGCGCAACACCAGAAACGTCCCGTAGAGATAGTTCACGCCCCAGCGTCCAAACCAGCTTCCGTCCTGCTCCTGCTCGCTGAAAATGAACTTGATCGCCCGCTCCACACGCTTGTCCTTCCGCGTGTACCCATAGGTCGCCAGAGTCTCCAGAATCCGTCCCGTAATGTCCACTGTCGGCGGATCCAGCATGGCGTTGTGGTCGGCAAACGGAATGTACTGGAAGATCATTTTTGTGTTGTCGCGGTCGAAGCTGCCCCATCCGCCGCTTCGGCACTGCATGGCAAAAATCCAGTCAATTGCCCGCTGCGCCACGTCGTACTGGTAGCGCTCGCGGGGGTTCTCGACTTTGCTCAGTGCGAGGAGAACCTGCCCCGAATCATCGACGTCCGGGTAAAACTCGTTGTTAAACTCGAAGTACCAGCCTCCGGGCTGCGTGCGGTGGACCTTCATCGCCCAGTCGCCTTTGTGCCGGACCTCTTTTGAAAGCATCCAGTCGGCGGCCTTCAGCAGCCGCAGGTCATTCTTCGGAACCCCCGCCTCGCCGAGCACGTAGACGGCCTGCGCCGTATCCCACACAGGAGAGACGCACGGCTGCATTCGGAATGTCGGCTCCGGGCAGTCGTCTGATCCTTCCGGAACGTCGATTCCCAGCTTTTCGAATTCGTCCATCGCGCGGATCACCTGCGGGTCATCCAGCGAATAACCCAGGCACCGCAGAGCCACGATGGCGTTCAGCATGGCGGGATAAATCGCCCCCAGCCCATCCGACATCTCGAACCGGGCCAGCATCCACTTCTCCGCTCTCTTCAGAGCCAACGTACGCAGCGGGCGAATATGGATACGCTCGAACCAGTGGGTCATTCGGTCGCAGAGCAGGAAGAAATTCCGCCAGTTTACCAGCCTGTCGCGGTCCCAGCGCAGGTGAAGGTTGGCATTCTCGCGGCCGCCAACGAACAGCTCGTCGATTCCCTGCTCATGCGGAATCTTCTTGAACATCTTCTTCGCGTATGCAATTGACAGAGGGACGAGAATCGCCCGCGACCACGATGAAATTTCGTAGATGTTGAAGTAGAACCACTTCGGGAAGAGTACGATTTCCGGCGGAACCGCCGGCACCGCGTCATATTCGTATTGTCCGAGGAAGCAAAGATAGATTTTCGTGAAGGTGTTGCACTCGACCGCGCCGCCGTGAGCCAGAATCCATTCCCGGGCCTTGGCCAGAATCGGATCGTCCGGCGACATCCCCATCAGCTTGCATGCAAAATAGCATTTGACCGACAGACTGATGTTCGACGGACCGCCCGTCCAGATCGACCAGCCGCCGTCCTCATTCTGGTAGCGCAGCATTTCGGTCAGCGCGCGCTTCATTTTTCCAGGGTCGCCCGTGCCCAGCAACACGTGCAGAAAGATGTAGTCGGCTTCCAGCATGGCATCGGCCTCCAGCTCACCACACCAGTAGCCTTCGGGATGCTGTTGCGAAAAGATATACTCGCGGGAGCGCGCCGCAGCAGCCTCAACTTCGCTCAAATCGGCGTCGATCCGCCCGAACTTGACTTGCTTTCTGCCTGAATTCCCGGATTGTCCTGCTCCAGAAGATGCGCTCATCGTGTCCGAACCCGCCATCCGCTTCCAGCAAACTCACAGCAAAACAGCCGAAATATCCTTGTGATTCTGAGCGATTCCCTGACCGCCGATGGCTGTACGCTAATTCGCCGGTTGAACCGCCTGAACAATTTCAGGAGGAAGCCCGAACCGCACGTTCTCCGGCATCACTTCCACCTCTTCGACTCGCCCAAAGCCACGCTCCCGCAGAAACGCCAGCACTTCGGTCACCAGCACCTCCGGCGCCGACGCGCCTGCCGTGACCGCGATCGTCGTCGCTTTGTCCAGCCATTCCGGATGAATGGCCTTCGAGTTTTCAATAAGAAAGCTGTTCGTACTCAGATTGCGCGAAACCTCGACCAGCCGGTTGGAGTTGGAGCTATTGTTGGATCCGACCACAAGCACCAGGTCCGCATTGTGAGCGACATTCTTGACTGCGGTCTGGCGGTTCTCCGTCGCGTAGCAGATGTCCTGCGAGTGCGGCCCGACGATTTTGGGAAATTTTGCCTTCAGCGCTCGAATGGTGTCCCGCGCATCGTCCAGCGAAAGCGTCGTTTGCGTCAGGTAGGCTACGTGCTCCGGGTCGGGAACCTCCAGCGTCTCTACTTCTGCCGCGTTTGAAACTATCTGCGTCGCATCGGGAGCTTCGCCCAGCGTACCCTCGATTTCGTCGTGGTCGCGATGGCCAATCAGGATGAGCGAATAACCCTGCTTGGCAAACTTGATGGCTTCGACGTGGACCTTGGTCACCAGCGGGCAAGTGGCGTCAATGACTTTCAGACCACGCTCTTTCGCTCGCGCCCGCACCGCCGGGGAGACGCCGTGGGCGGAAAAGATCACCCGCGCGCCCTCTGGAACCTGGTCGATGTCGTCCACGAAAATCGCGCCCTTTTCCGCCAGCTCGCTCACGACAAACCGATTGTGGACAATCTCCTTGCGGACGTAGATTGGAGCCCCGAAGGTCTCCAGCGCAATCCGCACCACGTCGATGGCGCGGACCACCCCGGCGCAGAATCCACGCGGCTTCAGCAAAAGAACCCGCTTCTCAGAAACAGCGGAACCAGCTTCAGGAACAGCAGAGATCGTGTCGAGAGAGGTAGTAGTCACAATGACTAAGTATACCGTGATAAATACCTGCAGGTCAGCATTCGCGGAGCCGGGTTCCTCACACGACACTCGATCGCTCTCATCTCAAGGAGTTCCAACTTCGCCGGCGTGCGCGGTGCGCATGAGCCGCTGCGCCAGCAGGAGGAACCCCACAACCGCCAGCGCATTCACCACAATCTTGAAGATCAGGTCCATCCTCGGCCATGTACCGCTGCCCAAAAAAGTGAGTGCCATGCTCGACACGGTGGCGCCGAACACGAGCGCCCAGCGGCGCATGTCGTGCCATCCACGCGCGGTCGTCCAGCTCTGGACAATCCACCACGCCACCGCGGCCCACACCACCCCGATGGCCACAGGAACCCAAAACGGCAGGCCCGTCTTCCCACCAAAAATAAAACTCATCAGCCAGAACCAGGGAACCGGCAGCAGCAGAGCTGCGACGCCCACTGCCCATGCCGGCGGCATCCATCGGTCCGTCTCATCCGAGTGCTCTCGTCCCCGCAGCGCATACGCCGCCAGCGCCAGCGCCACAATCATCAGCACGCCCACAATCAACTGCCAGGCGGGCGGCTGATACATCGGCACATGATAGGTCTTGGGCCGCGCGATATGTGTCCAGAGGAACCACGCGAGAAAAGAACCCGCGACGAATACCGCGCCCGTCACGACGAACCCGCGATTGCTCAGCCAACGGTCTGTGCGGCGCTTGTGGAAGATCAGTTCGGTCACCTGCACTGGAACCAGCGTCACCCAAACACATTCATATCCCAGCATGATCACAAACCAGATCCAGTTGACGCCCCATAGCCGCCCATAATTGGCCGACGCCCCGGGCCACGCGTACGGAGCCAGCGAAGTCTGCTGAATCACCCACTCCTCGGCCACCGCGAGCGCCAGCCCCAGCAACACCATGCTGGTTCCACCGCCCTTCCAGCGCCGCACCGCTTCGCGGATCATCAACGCCCCGCAGCCCCAGACCATGATTTCCGGAACCAGCACGAACAGGAAGCTCAAACGCGTCGAGCCATTCAGCACCTCGGCGATCACCGGAGCCAGCACCGCAAGCGTCAGGGCCGGAGCCGCCCGCTGCCACATCGAAGGTTCGCGCATCGTTTCAGCATTCGCAACCGAGTCCATCTCACCCTCCTTCGTCCACGGGCTCGTTATTTCTTCTCCCGCCACCCGGCCCGCGCCGGCCTGGCCGACGCGCCTACCTCAGCCTCAGATTTCTCCAGCTTCATCAGCAGCCGCGTCAGTTCGCGGACCTCCGCCGCATCCCACTTCGCCACAAAACTTGCGAACCGCTGCAAGCCTTGCTCCTGCAAGCGCGTGATCTCGGCGCGGCCCGCCGCTGTCAGCTTCACCCGGCGTGAACGCTTGTCTTTCGGATCAGCCGTCACTTTCACCTGTCCATCTTTTTCCAGCGCCTGAATCTGTCGCGTCACCGACGAAGCATGGACTCCCAACACCTCGCTTAGCGCCTTGGGGCTGCTCTCCGCGTGCGCCGCAATTGCATACAGCGCCATCAGCCGGCCTGCGTCGCCTTTGCGGCTCACCCGCGTCATGCTCTGCGTGGTCGCTATCAGCGCCCCCGCCATCGCTTCGACATCCTGCCCGCTGGCCTTCATGGGGTGATCTTAATATAGTTGCCTGCGTCACGCAATTATTATGCCGCCAGAAATTCTTCCAACACCCTCGACCGATTCGCTCGTATTTCATATATTGTGGAGATTGCCAGAGGGTTCGTGCTTAAGTTCTGCTTCGCCTTCGCAGCCGTTGTTTTATTGGTCGCCACCGCTTCAGTTCTGGCGTGCGCTGCCAGCAACCCAGAGCAGATCCCCATCTTTTTTACATTCTTCACAAAAGCACGTGAGCGTGTTCCCAACTCTTAGGATGAAAGAACTTACTGCCATTTTTCAATCTGAGATTTTTCGCCCCTTAGTGACTCTCGTACTGCCGGGATGCGCTGCAATATCCACGGGATCAATCGCTCTGGAGAATCACTTTCCTAAGCTCGGGAATCTGGTTGTTACCTACGCCTGGCCGTCTGCTGCAATAATTCTGTTAGTGGTTATAGCCCTCGGCTTGATCGCGGAGGATTTGGGAGCTAGGCTCGAGCGATCGTTCGACCTCAAACTGGCCAAGGAGGATGGGTACCAGCAACACATGCAAGAGTGGCGCGACTACCTCAGGTTGGCCTTCGCCAGAGAGCCCGTTGGTCATGGGTACCTCAAGACACTTGTGCTTCGATTGAAATTTGAACTCGGGATGGCTGTGGCATCAATCGCCGCTGCATTAGGCGCCTGGGGGATTCACACGGCTTGCGTATGGCGAGCGGGTATTTTTGTGGCTGCTCTTGCTGTCGGATGCTATTTCCGTTTCGAAGCAAAATGCAGCGTTAAGGGATTGAGCGATTTACGTCGTGAATTGCTAAAAAAAACGAGAAACGAAGACAGTCATCCTCTCGATTTCGAGCGGCAGCCTGTTGATCTGTAAGTAGGCGCTCTGTGCAAGCAGCAGACGTGGCACATTCCGGCGATCCTATTTCCACGCTTTTCCTGGACGCGCCACTGCCCACATCTGGGCGGCGATCACGTCGAACAGCCCGTCGCGGTCTGTCCCTACCCGGTATAGATCCATGTGGGTGCGGTTGGGAATGAACGTGAAGTGCGCGTTCGCGTGCAGGCCCTCGAGAACCGCGTCGAACTTGTGCGCCGCGCCCTCCAGGTAGAACGTGTCCGCCGTGCCTACGTAGACGTGAATCTTGCCACGCAGATAGCGACCGCGCTCGGCCCAATCCGCCCTGCAAATGTGGGCCAGATCGTAATGGTCGCGCCAGTAGGCGACCACGCTGGGGTGCACGCCACCCGTCTGCCAGTTGAACATGGGAAGCGGACGCCCGTCCTTGCCGCGCGGCGAAAACACCCAGTTGAAGGAAGCCATCTGGCCCCCGTACGGCCCCAGCACATGCTCCATTTTTGAAAACTGCTCGAAGGTTTCAATCACCCTGGCGTGGTCGCGCACCAGGGGATACGGAGTCCCATCGGGGCGGTGATACACGTTCGCGTGCGGCGCGTAGAGGTCGACACCGGTGAAGTCGTGGAAGTCGCTCGGGTCAGGAGAGGTGGACCAGGTGCCGCCGAAGATTCGTGGATAGTTCACCTGCAACTGCAACGTCGCCCATCCGCCCGAGGAGTGCCCCTGCAAAAACCGCCCACTCGGCTTCGCATCCATGCGGTACCTTGCTTCGAGGTAAGGAATGAACTCCTTCGTCAGCGCCTCACCCCACGGCCCGTCGTTCACTGAGTCGGCAAACTCGTGGGTTCCGGTTGGGAGCGATTCGTCGAGCATCACCCAGATCATCGGAGGCATTTTCCCCTCCGCCATGCGCTTGTAAATCCGTTCGCCGGACACCTTCGAGTAGGCCAGGTTCCCGCCAAACCCATGCGTCCAGTAAACGGTCGGATACCGCATCCGCCCATGCGCCTTATACCCCGGAGGCAAAATCACCCACCCCCGCACATCTATCGGCCTGCCCCAGAACCGCGAGAGCACAGCGCTCTGCATCTGTTCCAGATGCGCTGCGGCTTCCTCGGCCGCAGTCCCCTTCGGCATGGGCCGCGCCGCAACTTCACTGGTCAGCGTAAGCGCCGGCTCGTTGCCCGCGCCCGGAGTCCACGCCGCGAGCGGGACGACTGCGCTCACCCAGTCGCCCGCAGTCCTACCTGAATAGTTGTAGGTGTGCCCGACATCGAGCACCGCCTGCGCCTGATAGTCGCCCGCCTTCAGGTCGGAGAACGGCCGGGGATAAGCGATCTCGTCCGTGTCCACATCGACCGACTGGCCAGGAGTGAGGCGCTCGATCTCTTTTGCCGCGACAAACACGGCACCGGGGCTAAATTCGCTGAGGTTGACGGATTTCGCGCCCTCTCCGGCTTTGAGAAAGATGAGCAGACGTCCCGACACCGGAGCCGTGATTTCCGAACCGGCCGTTACGCGAAAGAAAAGGTGCCGCGGCTGCTGCGCGAAGGAGCAAGCCGCGCACAACACGAGGACCAGAAAAGATGAAACAAGAGATCGACGAGCACGCATGGCTCATGCAGTCTAACAAAACCAGCGCCACACAAGTCAGCGAGGCTTCCAGTCGTCAATCGCCGCGATATGATACAAACCGAGTCCTCGATCCATGCCAAGCACCCCTTCCCGTCGCGCGTTCCTGCAGCTTCTATGCGCCGGAGCCGCCGCCGCCGCATTCCCGGACAGCATCAGCCGGGCGCTTGAAATTCCGGCGCATCACCGCACCGGAACCATCCGCGATGTGGAACACATCGTTTTCCTGATGCAGGAGAACCGCTCCTTCGACCACTATTTCGGAACGTTGCGCGGCGTACGCGGCTTCGGCGATCCCCGTGCCGTCATGCTTCCGTCCGGACACTCGGTCTTCCATCAGCCGGGACCTGGTCTGCACCCGGACGGCTACATCCTGCCGTTTCATCCCGGAGCGCCTAACCTCGGCCTGCGGTTCCTTGAGGGCCTTCCGCATGACTGGACGAGCACGCAGAAGGCCCGCAACCGCGGACGGTACAATCGTTGGGTTCCGAGCAAGGGCCCGACCACGATGGCCCACCTCACCCGTGGGGACATTCCGTTCCACTTCGCGCTGGCGGACGCCTTCACCATCTGCGACGCCTACCATTGCTCGCTGCTCGGCCCCACCGATCCCAACCGCTTTTACATGTGGAGCGGCTGCTGCGGCAACAATGGACAGGGCGGTGGCCCGGTGGTGGACAATGCCGAGGCAGGCTATGGTTGGCCCACCTATCCTGAAGCCCTTGAAGAGGCCGGCATCTCCTGGAAGGTGTACCAGGACCGCGGTACGGGCCTGAACAAACCCGGCGAGTGGGGCAATACCAGCGACGCCTACATCGGAAATTACGGTGACAATGCGCTTCTTTATTTCAGCAGCTATCAGGATGCAAGACCGGGTTCGCCGCTCCACGACAAAGCTGTCACGGGGACCAGCGCCAAGACGCCCGACGCGCTGTTTGGAGACCTGCGGAGCGACATCGCCTCCGGAAACCTGCCTCAGGTTTCGTGGATCATCGCTCCGGAAGCGTACTCGGAGCATCCCAACTGGCCGGCGAATTACGGGGCCTGGTACGTCTCGCAGGTGCTCGACTCGCTGACCGCCCGACCCGAGGTCTGGAGCAAGACCGCCCTGTTCCTGATGTACGACGAAAACGATGGCTTCTTCGATCACATGGTTCCGCCCACTCCGCCGGGGACGCGCGCGCAGGGACTCTCCACCGTTGACACCGCCAACGAGATTTTTCCGGGGAGCAAGCAGTATCCGGCAGGGCCCTATGGGCTTGGCGTGCGCGTGCCAATGCTGGTTATTTCTCCCTGGAGCAAAGGCGGCTGGGTCAATTCGGAGGTCTTCGACCATACCTCGATGATCCGTTTCATTGAGCTGCGCTTCGGACACCGTCATCATGCGCTGAGGAAAACCAACATCACGCCCTGGCGTCGCGCGGTGTGCGGAGACCTGACTTCCACCTTCAATTTTTCGACTCCTAATAACACGAAGGTTCGGTTGCCGCGCACTGTCAGCTACGCGCCGCCCGACAACGCACGCCATCCGGACTATGTGCCGCATCCGCCGGCCGAGCAGGCCCTGCCGCCGCAGGAAGAGGGGACCCGTCCGGCGCGAGCGGTCCCTTACGAGCTGCATGTGGAGTTTGATCCTGATTTTTCCGCACGTTCCGTGCGGCTCGATTTCCACAACACCGGCAAAGTCGCCGCTGTCTTTCAGGTGCGCGAAGCCAGCAGCGACGCCGATCCACGCAGCTACACGGTTGGCCATCATGCCAAATCGTCGGACACGTGGCCGTGCGCGAATGGCTCATACGATCTTTCCATCTATGGCCCCAACGGCTTCTTCCGCGCTTTCCGAGGCACTGGGAACGGAACGGCCCTCCGCAGCCGCGTTCACTATGAGAAAGACCAGAACGGGGTCAGGCTTGAGTTGAAAAACGAAGGCCATTCCGAATGCAACTTTCAGGTCACGGACGCCTACACGGGAACAACCACCGCGTATAAACTGGGCCCCGAAAAAACTCTGCACCAAGCCTGGCAGCTCGACGACACCTTTGGCTGGTACGACCTGACGCTGGCGGTTGAAGGCGAGGCCGGTTTCCGGCAGCAATTCGCGGGACACCTCGAAACCGGCGAGGACAGCCAGAGCGACCCGGCGATCGGAAAGAAAGCGGCGGGGTGAGGGGCGATCAGCGAGGTTCCGGGCTCTCGCCGTCGCCGCCCTTTGCCGGCCACTCCATGGCCAGCCGTTTTTCTGCCGGCTGCTGGCTGTTAACTGCTGGATGCCGTCTTGAGCATTTGAGCGGCGTGTTTCCGCGACGTCTCCGTCAGCTTCTCACCGCTCAACATGCGCGCAATCTCTTCCGTGCGCTCTGCGTCGACCAGCGACCGGATCGAGGTCTTGGTGCGCCCCTGCTTCTCCTGCTTTTCAATCACGAAGTGCTGATCGGCGAAGGCCGCGATCTGCGGGAGGTGTGTCACGCACAGCACCTGCTGCGCTTTTGACAATGCCTTCAGTTTCCGGCCCACCGCTTCCGCCGCACGTCCGCCGATGCCGATATCGATTTCGTCAAAAACCAGAGTTCGCGGCACGGCGGTTTTCCGGCGCTTGCCATGGGCGGCACCTTCTTCGACCGTGACCTTCAGCGCGAGCATCACGCGGGACATTTCGCCGCCCGATGCGATCTCGTCCAGCGGCTTCAGCGGCTCCCCCGGATTCGTCGCAATCCGGAACCCCACCGTGTCCCAGCCATGCGCGGTCCATCCCTCGGAGTCTTCATTTGCCGTGATAGAAATGCCCATCCGGGCCTTCATTGCCAGATCGTTCACATGTGCCTCGGCCAGCTCCTCCAGCTTCTTTGCCGCCGCCATGCGGTCGGCGTGCAGCGTCGCCGCGGTTTGCTTATAGATTTTTGCCGCCTGCGCCAGTTGGGCCCGCAGCGTCTTCAGGGTCTCGTCGCGATTCTCCACGTCGGCCAGCTTCCGCGCCACGTCCTCGCCGTAGGCCATCACTTCGGCAACAGTCGCGCCGTATTTGCGCTTCAGACGATCCAGCGCCGCCAGCCTGTCCTCAATCTCCGCCAGCCGCCCAGGCGACGCCTGAATCCCTTCCGAAAACTCCCGCACCGTCGCGCCCACGTCCTCGACAACCGCTAGCGACGAAGCCAACGCCGCACCCGCCTCCTCGAACTTCGGGTCGAACCGCCCCAATTCCTCAATCTGCTTCAGGGCCGCGCGCAGCGTGGCTTCCGCCGACCCGCTCCCGTCATACAGCAGTTCATAAGCGCTCATTGAAGCCGAATACAGCTTCTCCGCGTTCATCAACACGCGGCGCTCGGTCTCCAAGGCGGCGTCTTCGCCCGCGGTCAGGCCGGCGCTGCTTATTTCGCGGCTCTGGAACTGCCACAGATCCACCATCCTCAGGCGGTCCTGCTCGTCGCGTTCCAGGTCTTCGAGCCGTGTCTGAATCTCTTTCCAGCGCGCATGCGCCTCGCCGACCGCCTCCGCCGTCAGGCTGCCAAAGCGATCCAACAAGTGCCGCTGCTGCGCGCCGTCAAACGACCCGAGAGTCTCGCTCTGCGCATGAACCAGCGCCAGTTCGGGAGCCAGCAGCCGCAGCACCGCCACCGTGGCCGGCTGGTTGTTCACATAGACGCGCCCTTTGCCATTTTCCAGAATCTCGCGCCGCAGAATAATCTCGTGGCCCTCAACGTCAATCCCGTTGGCCTCAAGAGTCGCTTCCGACCCAGCCGTGCTCTCAAATACGCACGAAACAACCGCCCGGTCGGAGCCGTGCCGAATGACGTCCGAGGAAGCCTTGCTCCCCATCAGCAGCGCCAGTGCGTCGACCAGAATCGACTTCCCTGCTCCGGTCTCGCCAGTCAGCAGATTGAGCCCCGGTCCGAAGACAGCGATGGCATGGTCGATCACGGCATAGTTTTCAGCGCGAAGCTCCAGCAGCATAAAAGGCGTAACCGTCTAAAAGAGAATCTCCGCGCAGCATAGCAGGAGTGGGCGCGTTAGTGGGAGTGAATCAAGGAAAGAAGCGTCACAGCAAGAAAAAGCACGGCGGCGATCGTGCCGGCGCAGATGTAGAACCATCCCACGCCACGCATAAGGCGTACCCCCATGCGGTCCGGTTCCCTGCCGAACGAAACCGCGCGATAAACCTGCTCCGGTCGATGCACAAAAAATCTGCCGGCGATCACGAACGCGATCGCAGCTGCGCACGCAACCGCGAACTCAACCGGAAACCGCATCTCTGCTCCTCAGGCCCCGGCGGCCAAGGCCACGCTTGTGGGCGCTGGTTCACTCGTTGCGTACAGATACCAGCCCAGCCAGAGGGCGGGCAGCAATAAATTCGGCTTGAAATAAAAAACTGAGGCGGTCATCATTTCCACCGCTGTGGCACTCATGAGCGCCAGCAGCAGTGTCAGGCTTCCTCGACGGGGTGGTTTGGCCCCGAGCAACGCAAACAGGATCGCGGGGAGAGCAATGGCGCTATCCGTAAGCCACGAATAGGGAGCCACGGTCAACGAGACCAGCGTCAGAAGCGACCCATGCGTCCGCCAATCCCAGCTCTTTCGGTTCCGCCAGAAGTACCACAGTGCCCATGCGCAGCCCAGAGCGGCGGGGACGAACTGGAGCCACATCGCCCGTCGATCGATAAGAAACCGCAGTCCGGTTCCTATTGTGGGAACGAACTCGTCAATAATCTGCTCAGTGCGTATGGCGGCAAAGTAGTGGGGCCATACGGAGTGGTCGAAAAGCATGGGGAGGCCGCTTTCGATCGCGAAGGCCGCAATTGCCCCGACCAGAATCGCCCATTTCCTGCGCGCCGCTACCCACACCAGCAAAACCGCACCGAACGGCAAAAACAGGTGCGGCTTGACCGCGCACAGTGACAGCGCGGCACCCGCCCAGAAGGGTTTGCTCTGGTGAAACCGCAGAAACACTGCCAGGCCCAGCAGCGCGATCAAGCCCGTCTGGCCCACTTCCAAACAGGCCAGCGCGGGCGCAAAGCACCACGCCAACCACATAATGTGCCGCTGGTAGGGTCCCTCTACCATTTCCTTGATCATCTGCAGCGAGACCAAAAGGCACGCGGCCAACAGGAGGGCCCAAGCAATCACTCCTTCCCGCGATCCCAATAGTCCCAGCGGCGCCATAAGGAACAGGGCCGGCGGAGGATTCCGCGTCATGAAGATGTCCTTATAGTTCACGTGGAAACCGAGCGCAGACTCAATCCGGGCAAAGGCCACCCGATCGTAGGGATTATGGCCGTGGATCAGGAGATGGCCGCTTGTCCAGAAACAAAGCGTATCGTGGCTGGTAAGGCGCGCCAGGACGACGCCCAGCACTGTGCCCACCGCGCAAAGCGTAGTGGCGAACATAAATACCGTGAACACCGCCAGAAACACAAGGGAATACCGCTTCGACTTGGCCGACTCTCCAATCGTCTTGTCTTCCGATACCGTCGAGCTCATGTTCTTCTCCCCGGAGCTGTTGCGAGAACGCTGCATCTCGGAATCAGGTGTCGCTTCGCATCTTACCAACTGGCTTGTCCGCTGAAATCCGTTGAACCAAAACGTACAACCTGCACGCTCATCTATGAATGCTGCACCCTGGGTTTACATCTGATACCGTAAAACAGAGCACCGATGACACACCTCTTCTTAGCCCTCTTTTTCCTGCAAGCAGACACTGGCGTACCCGCGCCCCAGGCCGCTGGCGGCAGCGCCATTCTTGAAATGCTCCGGAACAGCGGACCCGTCGCCATGATCGTGCTGCTGATTCTGCTTGTTTGCAGCATTTGGTCCTGGGCCGTGATCCTCGGCAAGTGGGGAAGCTTCCGGCGCGCCGCCGCGCAGAGTCGCCACTTCCTGCGCGCCTTCCGCAAGGCCACGCGCCTTCAGGAAATCGCCACAGTTAGCGAGCAATTCAAGCCCAGCCCCCTGGTCAGCGTTTTCGACGAGGTATACGAAACCTACCGTCGCCAGACCGGAGGCTATGGCCCGCCCACCAATATCATCGCCCTTGAGCGCGCCGCGCAGACCGCTTCCAGCGAGTCGCTCACATCCATGGAAAAGCGGCTGACTTCGCTCGCCACCATCGGTTCGACGGCGACCTTCATCGGCCTTTTCGGAACCGTTATGGGTATTGTTGACGCCTTCCATGGACTCGGGAACGCTGGAACCGCGACTCTCCGCGCCGTCGCCCCCGGCGTGTCCGAGGCGCTGATCACCACGGCCGCCGGTCTGGTGGTCGCCGTCCCCGCCGTCATCGCCTACAACAGCTTCGCCGCGCGGGCCCGCGATTTCGGAGCCCGCATGGACGACTTCGCCCGCGAGCTACTGAACAGCCTCGAAGAGGTCTCCCTCAAGCCTAAAGAAGACCCGATTGAAAGGGAGGCCGCGCGTGGCCTTCACAGCTAGCAACGGAGCCACCCGCACCTCGCTTTCGGAGATCAACATCACTCCGCTCGTAGACGTGGTGCTAGTTCTGCTGGTTATCTTCATGATCACCGCGCCGGTGCTCCAGTCCGGCATTGAAGTCAAAGTGCCCCAAACCAAAACCGTGCATGCGATCACCCAGCCGAGGATGGTCGTCACCATCAACAAAGACCAGGAAGTTTTCCTCGAAGACAAGCCGGTCAACCTTTCCGACCTGCCCTCGCTGCTCATGAAACCCGGGGTCGACGCCTCGTCGCAGGTCATTTATGTTGAGGCCGATGAGCGCGTTCCTTTCGGGGCCTTCGCGTCTGTCATGGATGCAGTAAAGCAGGCGGGAATCACGCACATCAGCATCGTTACTCAGCCCATCCAGAAGGGTGCCGCGTCTCATAAGTAGGACTGTTATGCAGGGACGCGTCACACAACACGAGCCCGCGCTCGATCTTGATCCGGAAACTCTGGGCAAGCCGAAGGTTCCCGGTTCCCTGCTGCTCCACGTCGCTTTTATTGTGCTCGCCGTTATCGGAACCTTCGCCACGCGCTTTATCCACCACAATGAATGGGGCAACCAGCTGGCTCCCGGAGCCATTCAGGCCACGCTTGTCAGCTCAGCGCCTGCCATTCCTCTGCCGCAGGACACTCCACCCACACCCAACGTCCTCGCCACTGAAATGCCGTCGCCATCACCGCCGCCGCCGCTGCCCGCTATCGCGCCTGTGCCGCCGCCGGACGCGATTCCCATTCCGGAACGGAAGATGCCACCGCCGAAGAAGAAGGTGGAAAGGCGGCACGAGCGCCCCGCACCGAAGCACGCGCAGCCACAGCCTGTCGAGCACCGCGCGCAGTACGGCGAAGCTCCAGCGACGCAGATGCCACGTTCTCTTGCGCCCACGCAGCAGGGGCCGTCCAATCCCATTACCGTTACCGGAGGCAGCAACGGCTTCAACTATCCGTGGTACGTCAGCGTCATCCAGCGCAAGGTCAGCCAGGCCTGGTACACGCAGGAAGTTGATCCGCACACCCCGTACGGCAGCCAGGTCAGCGTGACCTTTTCCATCTCGCGCGACGGCACGCCCAGCAATATCCGGATCATGCGGGGCAGCGGTTCGCCTACGCTGGACAGCTCCGCCCTGCGCGCAGTCCAGCGCGTAGAAAACTTCAGCCCGCTCCCAAGTGGTTACTCCAAATCCAGCGTTTCGGTGGAGTACACTTTTACCTACAAGTTAAGCTCGCACTAAAAATGCGCTTACGAATTTGTTCCTTCTGCGTCCAATCTGAGGCAAAACTTGACCATGCCGCCGATCCCCCTCCAATCCGCTGTAACGCAACCTCCAGCAGAGACTCGATGAACGGCAAAAAAACTCTTCCCCTATTCCTCGCTCTTCTTCTCACCATCGCTTTCGCCCCTGCGCTCCACGCTCAGGACTGGGTCCGCACCGGAACCGGTCTTGGAGTCCAGCGCATCCGCCTCGCCGCAGCGAGTTTCAAGCCGCTGAACAATGCCGCGCAGACGCTTCAGCTCAAGTCAATTTTTGATCAGGTCCTTTATAATGACCTCAAGAACGCCGGCATCTTCGAGATGGTTTCGCCCAGCATGGAGCCGCCGGAAATGCCTGGCGCGCCCGCCGAGATTCATCTCGACCAGTGGGCCGCCGCGCCTTCCAACGCCGCCATGGTCGCCTTCGGCAACATCGCCGTCGACGGCGGCCGGATCACCGTTCAGGGTTATCTCTTCGACGCAAAGGACCCGCAGACCCCGCAGATTCTCGGCAAGCAGTACTCCGATCAAGCCGGGGTCGAGAACACGCGTCAGGTCGCCCATCGTTTTGCCGATGAAATCATTACCCGGCTCGGCGGAGGCGTCGACGGCATCTGCGAGACTCACATCTATTACGTCTCCAACCGCAGTGGCCATAAGGAAATCTGGGTGATGGACTACGACGGCTACAACGCCCACCAGATCACCCATCTTGACACCATCTCGCTCTCGCCGCGAGTCTCGCCCGACAACTCCCGCGTGGCCTTCTCCTCGCTCGGAACTAGGGGCTGGACGATCCGTATGTACTCGCTCACCCTCCACCGCATGGTGCGCTTTGTCTCCCCCGGCGGAACTTCCATTTCGCCGGCTTGGTCGAGTGATGGTACACGTATCGCCTTTTCTTCCAGCCGCACCGGGGACAACGAGATTTACACGACCGGACCCGACGGCGGCAGTCTGCACCGCATCACCAACTTCCGCGGACCAGATTCCTCGCCGGTCTGGAATCCCAAGACCAATGGTCAGATTGCGTGGGTCAGCGGTCGCACCGGCCTCCCGCAGATTTACATCATGGACGCCGACGGCTCGAACGTGCAGCGCATGACCGACGGCGGATACGCCAGCGCGCCTTCATGGTCGCCCAGCGGACAGTTCCTCGCCTTCGCCTGGAACCGCAAGTACGGCCCCGGCGCGCCCGGCGGGGAGGACATCTACATGATGGACATCGCCAGCAAGCGCTGGGTTCAGCTTACCCACGGGGAAGGAGCTAACGACTCCCCCTCATGGTCGCCTGACAACCGCCACATCGTCTTCCAGCGCGATAACCAGATTTGGACCATGCTTGCCGATGGAACCGACCAGCAGCAGCTCACGCACGGCGGCTCCAACAGCATGCCCAACTGGAGCTGGAAATAGGATTGGCAGGCGGGAATCGCTCCCGTCTGTCGTTTTTTTTGTATGACAAGAATGGCCTGTTAATGGCCGCTAACATAATTCGCAGGAGAAGATCAGTGTTCACCATCGTCCGCAATCGCCCAAGTCACGCCCGCCGGCGCACCATTGCCCTCGTCGCGGGAGTCGTCGCCACGCTGGCCATCGCCGGCTGCCACAAGAAAAAAATTGCTCCGCCGCCTCCACCGCCTCCGGCAGCCACCGCACCCGCGCCCACCGCAACTATCACCGCGCAGCCTGACACCATCAACTCCGGCCAGAGCACCGTCCTCACCTGGAGCACCACCGATGCCAACTCCGCATCCATTGAGGGCCTCGGCCCCGTGCCCACCGCCGGCACGCGCAACGTCAACCCCACCGAATCCACCACCTACACCCTCAACGCCACTGGCGACGGAGGCAATGCAGTAGCTACCGCCCGCGTCACCGTCAACAGCGCGCCGACGTCCAGCAACATCGCCGAAGGCAACGTCACCGATGAGATGTTTCACCAGAACGTCAAAGACGTTTTCTACGATTACGACAGCTACAGCATTCGGCCCGATGCGCAGGCCGCCATCCAGCAGGATGCGAACTTCTTCAATCAGCATTCTGAGCTGAAGGTCGTCGTCGGCGGATACTGCGACGAGCGTGGCTCGGTTGAGTACAACCTTGCGCTGGGCGAAAACCGCGCCAACGCCGCCAAACAGGCTCTCGTTGCCGACGGCGTAAGCCCCGATCGGCTTCGCACCGTCAGCTACGGCAAGGAAAAGCAGTTTTGCACCGAGCACAACGAAGCCTGCTGGCAGCAAAACCGCCGCGCGGCCTTCTCCATCGACCGCTAGGAACCTGGAATCATGGGGTCAGCGGTCAGGGTTTTATCCTGACCGCTGGCTGCTGGCCGCTGGTTTTCTTTTTTTTGACCGCTGACTGCTGCCCGCCGTCCCCTGTACCATGGTATCGGGAGCGATAGTATGAAGATCCTTATGCAAATGACGTCCAAAACATCTTTCATGTCCCTTGCCCTCGTCGCCGCGCTGGCCCTTGTTATTCCCGCACCTCGCGCTCACGCTGTGTCCAAGGAGATCATCCAGCTCCAGACCCAGGTCGCCCAGCTTCAGGACATGGTCCAGCATCTTCAGGACACGAACGATTCGCGGATGGCCGTCCTCCAGCACATGGTCGAGCAGACTGCGGACAACGTCAACCGCATTACGCAGTCCATGACAGCGCTCCAGCAACAGGTTTCCACAGAGGGCCAGACCCAGAACAATCAGATATCCGGACAAATCCAGAGCCTCAACGACTCGGTCGACGAGCTCAAGACGCGAGTCAATCAGGTCAACAAGACGCTTCAGGCCATCCAGTCGC
This sequence comes from Acidobacteriaceae bacterium, assembly GCA_049280995.1. Lineage (GTDB taxonomy): Bacteria > Acidobacteriota > Terriglobia > Terriglobales > Acidobacteriaceae > Silvibacterium. Next base: position 101,128 of record JBAPRH010000014.1, on the reverse strand, counting down.
AGCTCCAGAACATTCAGGCCCAGCCGGCCGGGGGCCAGCCCGGGCAGACGCAACCTGGACAAACACAACCCGGACAATCACAACCAGCGCAAACGCAGCCCGGAGAACTTGGACCTCAGCCACTCCCATCCGGCGACAATACCCAGCCCTCCGGACAGGCCGCGCCCGCTTCGCAGCCTCCGCAGCCTCAGGCCCCACCCGCTGGTACGCTCTACCAGAGCGCCCTTACCGACTACAACGGAGCACGCTATGGGCTCGCTGCCGGCGAATTCAGCGAAGTCATCCAGAACTATCCGAACGACGAACTCGCACCGAGCGCGCAGTTCTATCTCGGGGAAATCGCGTTCCGCAAGGGCGACTACACCGAAGCCATCAAGAACTACGAGCAGGTGGTCCAGCAATTCCCCGGTAGCCAGAAGGCGCCCGCCTCGCAGCTTCGCAAGGGAGAAGCCGAGTTGCGGGCGAACCGTAAGGCGGACGCCATCCAGGACTTCCGCGCCCTTATCCAGCGCTATCCCCGCGCTCCCGAAGCCATGCAGGCCCGCAGCCATCTGAACGCGATGGGAGTGAGAATCACCGCCGCCAAACCCTCCGCCTACCGATAGAGCCTTCAGAGCGACGGCGGCTCAATTCACCCCGAACTCTCCATCCAAGTCAATCAGCAAAGCCCCGTTCTGGACCGACATCGAGTGAACCAGTAGCCGGTCCAGCTCTATCTCGTACCCCGTGGTCTCTGCCGACTTGGTCAGCAATCGCCGCAGCTGCGTCGCCGCATTCACTTTCATGCTCGACGGAATTTTTCGTATCAGAAACGGCATCAGCAGCACGTCGAGCTCCTTCGACCCACTCAGTTTGTCGATCCGCGCATCGCGAAACCCGATCGTCTCGCCCTCCGCATCCGGCGCGACCGACACGTCCACATCGCGCGCCAGTCCAATGCCCAGGCAGGCGCCGCGGATCGAAGTTCCCAGCCGCGCCCGCACGTGCAGATGCACCACCACGCGGTCGCCCGCGAACTTCACCTGAGGCGACTCGGCATACACATAGCACCCCGAATGCGCATTGCCGCGCAGGTAGAACCGCCCCGCGTCCTTCGCAAACAGTTGCGTGACCAGCGTGCGCTCAATCGCACCCGATGAAACCTTCAACTCAACCGCCCGCGAGCGCGGCGCAACGGCGCAGCAGGCAGCGGCAAGCAACATTGCAAATCGAACACGCATGAACCAAGCTTAAAGCGCGCTCGCCCCGGCGCGCAGTGCTTTTTTGAGGGACGCGCGTCCGCGGCTACAATCAACTCATGCTGTTAGAAGGCATCTTTCCCGCTGCGACTACGCCGTTTTATCCTGACGGACGCCTTTATCTGAAGAAGCTTGAGCACAATGTCGAGCGGTACTCGCGGACGCCGGCCGCTGGCATCGTCATCCTGGGCTCGACCGGAGAAGCCGTCATGCTCAGTGATGACGAGACGCGGCAGATTCTGCGCACGGGGCGTGAAGCCGCCGCTCCGGAAAAGGTGCTGCTTGCGGGAGTCGCTCGCGAAAGCGTGGCGGAAACGCTTCGCCTGGCCGAGTTCGCAGCCGAGCAGCAATACGACGCGGTGCTGGCGCGCACGCCCGGATATTATGCGCCCAACACCGGCAGCCTCGAAGTGCTCACCTACTACCGCGCGCTCGCTGACCATTCGCCGCTGCCCGTCATTATTTACAGCATCCCCAAATTCACGCATTACGAAATTCCTGTCGAAGTGGTCGCCGAACTGGCGCAGCATCCGAACATCATCGGCATTAAAGATTCGAGCGGCAGCGTCGAGCGCATTGCCGCGCTGGTGGCCGCCACGCGCACCGCGCACCGCCGCGAAGCGAACGTAACCACCGTCTTCACCGCTTACACCACGCGCATGCTGCTGGCCCAGGCCGCGGCAGCGGACCATTTAATCTCCACTGGCTCGCTCTCGGGCTCTGGAGCAGTCGCCACCGTCGCCGCAGCCCCGCCGCAATCACAGGTCACGGCCATGCGGAAAAAGGAAGTCGGCTTCCAGGTGCTCACCGGCTCGGCCCCGCAGCTTCTTGACTCGCTGAACGCCGGAGCATCCGGAGGAATCCTCGCTCTCGCTGCGTTCGCGCCCGAGGGCTGCCAGGAAATCTACACGGCGTGGAAGGAAAACGACATCGCACTCGCCGCAAACAAGCAGCAGCGCGTCGTCGAACCCTCCGCCGCCGTGCTGGCGAAGTTCGGAATCCCCGGCATCAAGCACGCGTGCGACCTTAACGGGTACTACGGCGGACGCCCACGCCTGCCGCTGCTCGCGCTCAACGCCGCGCAGCAGACGGAGGTCGCGCGCGCTCTCGCCGACCTGCGCAACTAGCGCCGTTTCCATTCAGGCAGGCAATCATGCAGTTCGGCGAGTGTATCTACCCGGTAACTCCGCGGGCCGCAACATCGCGCATCCGCACGACTATAATGAAAAAGAAAGAACAAAAGTTCGATCAACTTTATCTGAAGGGAATCCCGCCACATGGCGACAGGACACGTTGCCCTTGACAGCACTGGCATAGAAGCCGGATCGCCTGTCTCTAACGCGAAAGAGGAACCAGCCGGAGCTCCACGCAAGCCCGTCATCAATGATTTCAGCATTCAGGTAGGCACCGTCAACGGATCCGGCTCGCAGTCCGCCAACATCGTGCTGTTGCGCAGCATCTTCGGAATGGGCATCCCGGCCAGCGGCAAGAATCTCTTCCCGTCCAACATCGCCGGCCTTCCCACCTGGTACACCATTCGTGCCAGCAAACAGGGGTACGTCGCACGTAAGAAAGAAATCGACATTCTCGTGGCCATGAACCCTGAGTCCGCGAGGGAGGATATCCTCTCGCTGCCCACCGGCTCCGTAGCCATCTACGAAGAAGCCGCGGACCTCCAGCGCTATCGCGATGACGTGATTTGCTACCCGGTTCCGTTTGACAAGCTCACGGCCGCCGTCTGTCCAGAATCCAAGCTGCGCAAGCTGGTCAAGAACATGGTGTACGTCGGGGTGCTCGCGAAGCTCATTTCGCTTGAGCTGAACGTGGTTGAATCTGCGCTGCGCCGCCAGTTTGCAAAAAAGCAGAAGGCTGCAGACTTGAACTGGGCAGCGATTCAGGCAGGTTATGACTACGCCGCTGAGTCCATCACCAAGCGCGACCCGTTTGCACTGGAGCGCATGCACGCCAACGAAGGCCAGATCGTCATTGACGGCAACGCCGCCATTGCGCTCGGCGCCCTCTTCGCCGGAGTCACGGTCGTTACCTGGTATCCCATTACGCCGTCCTCCTCGGTCGTCGAGCAGCTCATCAGCTACCTGAAGAAATATCGCACTGAACCGGACGGCAAGGCTTCCTTCGCGGTAGTTCAGGCCGAAGACGAGCTGGCCGCTGTGGGAATGGTGCTCGGCGCGGGCTGGTCGGGCGCGCGATCCATGACCGCGACATCCGGTCCCGGCATCTCGTTGATGTCCGAGTTCGTTGGCCTCGGCTACTTCACCGAGTTGCCCGGCGTCATTTTCGACATCCAGCGTGTTGGCCCATCCACCGGCCTTCCCACGCGCACCTCGCAGGGCGACCTGCTTTCCGTCGCTTATCTCTCGCATGGAGACACCAAACACGTCATGCTGCTGCCTGCCAGCGTCAAGGAGTGCTTTGAGTTTGCCGGAGCGGCCTTCGACCTCACCGAGCGCCTGCAGACACCGGTCTTTGTGCTCTCCGACCTCGACCTCGGCATGAATCACTGGATGTCTGAGCCGTTCCAGTATCCTGAGAAGTCGCTTGACCGCGGTAAGGTGCTCACCGCTGAAGACCTCAAACGACTGGGCGGCTTTGCCCGCTACAAGGACGTGGACGGCGACGGCATTCCTTACCGCACGCTCCCCGGAACCGACCATCCCCTCGCCGCCTACTTCGTGCGCGGCAGCGGACACAACGAGCGAGCCCTCTACACCGAGAATCCCGACGACTATCAAAACCTGATGGAGCGCCTCAACCGCAAATTTGAGACCGCGCGCGAGCTCGTTCCCGCTCCCGTCATCACCCAGACCGGCAAATCGAAGATCGGACTCATCGCTTTCGGGACCTCCGACTTTGCGGTGCTCGAAAGCCGCGACCAACTGAAGAAGGAGTACGGGATCGAGACTGATTATCTCCGCATCCGCGCCTTCCCCTTCATCCGTTCGATCCACGAGTTCATCGCGTCGCACGAGCGCGTGTACATCATCGAACAAAACCGCGACGCGCAGATGTTGAGCCTGCTCAAGCTCGACCTGCCCGCCGACCAAACCACCAAGCTGCGCAGCATCCTCCACTTCAACGGCCTGCCCATCGACGCGCGCTCTGTCACCGAAGCGCTGATCCAGCAGGAGGAGATCTAAATGGCTACCACCACCGCCCCCCGTCCTAAAGTCAACCGCCTTGGCCTGCCTGCCGCTGACTATCGCGGCAGCAAGACCACACTGTGCGCCGGATGCGGCCACAACGCCATTTCCGAGCGCATCATTGACGCGTTTTACGAGATGGGCGTAAAGTCGGAGCGCGTGATCAAGCTCTCCGGCATTGGCTGCTCGTCAAAGAGTCCGGCCTACTTCCTTTCGCGCTCGCATGGATTCAACAGCGTTCACGGACGCATGCCCTCGGTTGCGACCGGCGCTCTGCTGGCCAATAAGACCATGCAGGCAATTGGCGTATCCGGCGACGGCGACACGGTCTCGATCGGCATGGGCCAGTTCGCGCACCTCATGCGCCGTAACCTACCGATCATCTACATCATCGAAGACAACGGTGTCTACGGGCTCACCAAAGGCCAGTTCTCCGCGACTGCCGACATCGGCTCGATACTCAAGAACGGGGTCGTCAACGACCTGCCGCCCGTTGATACCTGCTCACTGGCCATCCAGCTTGGCGCAACGTTCGTGGGCCGCTCGTTCTCGGGCGATAAGAAGCAGCTTCTGGCCATGCTGAAGGCAGCCGTGGCGCACAAGGGCACGGTCATGCTTGACGTGATTTCGCCCTGCGTCACCTTCAACGACCACGAAGGCTCCACCAAGAGCTACAAGTACATGCAGGAGCATGAGGAGGCCATTTCCGAGGCGGGCTTTGTGCCCTTCTTCGAGGACATCGCCATCGACTACGACGCGGGCACCACCTACGACGTCGAAATGCATGATGGCTCACACCTGCACCTGCGCAAACTGCACGAAAGCTATGATCCAACCTACCGCGTGTCCGCCATCAAGGCGCTGATGGAAGCGCACGACCGCAACGAAGTGCTCACCGGCGTCTTCTACCTCGACACGGCGAAGCCCAACTTCACCGACTTACTCAATATGGTCGACGATCCGCTCGCAACCCTACCGCAGGATCGCACCCGCCCCTCAAAACAGGTTTTGCAGGAGATCATGGCAAATCTCGCATAAATCCCGGCATCTGAAATTAGAACAGGGCGCATGTCTCATCAGGGCATGCGCCTTTTGCATCTGACATTTAGAGGAGGGACTCGTCTCATGCGCCGCTTCCCCCACCCGCGGTTCTTTTTTCGTCTCGCCATACTGATCGCTTGTGTCGCCAGTTTTTCAATGCCGGGACTTGCGCAGACCGGCATTTACGCCTCCTTCAGCACCTCGGATTTCAACACGCCCAACGTCGGCCAGCAGTACGGGCCGACATTCGGCTTTTACCACAACTTGTGGCGCCCGCCCTTCCTCGGAATCGGCTTCGACGCGCGCGCCACGCTGCTGGGTTCGGGCTCGACAAAGGCATATATGGGATTCGTGGGGCCGCGTCTTCAGCTTCGCCCACACGTCGTCCCGGTAATGCCCTACGTCGAAGGGCTGGTCGGCGCGGGAGCCGTACAAGTCGGCGAGGGAGTGGCTTTCGTCGACAAGACTGCACTCGCCTACGAGGGAGTGGCCGGGGTTGACTGGACCATTCTGCCACGCCTTGATTGGCGCATCGTGGAGTTCTCGGCGGGAGGGTTCGCCAGTTTGAACGCGAGCATCTCTCCCCGAACCTGGAGCACAGGCCTGGTGCTGCGTCTTCCCTGAATCGAGTCTTCTCAAAGACATTCCGCGCCAAGGGCCGGCCCATGATGGTAAAGTAGCTGTACTATATCGCTTTACCAGAGGAAGACATGTACCTCGGCCTCGATATCGGCACCGGCGGCACGCGCGCCGTCCTCGTCAACTCCAGCGGCAAGCTGGTCGCCTCCGCCTCCGCCGAACACGCATCCTTCCGCAGCCCACATCCCGGCTGGGCCGAGCAGGACCCGGAAGACTGGTGGAGGGCTGCACGGCAGGCCATCCGCGAAGTGTTGGCCACTGGCGGCGCGAGCGTTGAAGCCATCGGCCTCACCGGACAGATGCACGGGGCGGTTATGCTCGACGCTGCGGGCGAGGTGGTGCGACCGTCGCTGATCTGGTGCGACCAGCGCACCGAGGCTGAATGCGCATGGCTTCACGAACGGATCGGCCGTGAGCACCTCATCGAGCTCACTGCCAACCCCGCGCTGCCCAACTTCACCCTGACCAAGCTGCTCTGGGTGCGCAACCACGAGCCGGAAATCTTCGCCCGCATCGCGCACGTGCTTTGCCCCAAAGACTACGTCCGCTACCGCCTCACCGGAGCCTACGCGATGGACGTGCAGGAGGCCTCCGGCACGTTGCTGCTTGACGTGGCGCATCGTCGCTGGTCCACGGAAGTCGCGCGGATAGCGGGCATTCCCGAAGGCTGGCTGCCTCAGTTGTTTGAGTCTCCCGATGTCTGCGCCCACATCGCTCCTGCCGCCGCTTCCGCCACCGGCCTCACCGCCGGAACCCCGGTAGTCGCGGGCGCGGGCGACCAGGGTGCGGGCGCCGTTGGCATGGGCATTCTGGAGCCCGGCTCCGTTTCGGCCACCATCGGTACCTCAGGAGTCGTCTTCGCCGCTACCGCCGCGCCAACGCGGGACCCGCTTGGACGTCTGCACACCTTTTGCCATGCGGTTCCAGGACGCTGGCACGTGATGGGCGTAACCCAGGCCGCCGGCCTCTCGCTGCGCTGGCTGCGCGATACGATTGCGCCCGGGGCAAGCTACGACGAGCTGAGTGCAGCCGCCGCAAAAATTCCAGCCGGCAGCGATGGCCTGCTGTGGACGCCGTATCTGCTCGGCGAACGCACTCCACATCTGGATCCACAGGCCCGCGCGGCCTTCGTTGGGCTGACCGCGGGACACACACGCGGGCACCTGGTACGCGCCGTGCTGGAAGGCGTGGCTTACTCGCTCAAAGACACCTTCACTCTTTTTGCCGAACTCGGCATCCCGGTCAAAGGTGTCCGGCTTGGCGGCGGCGGCGCGCGCGGCCAGCTCTGGCGCGAGATTCAGGCTGCCATTTACGGCTATAAGTCCGACGTCCTCGTCGCCGAAGAAGGCGCGGCCTTTGGAGCCGCACTGCTCGCCGGCGTCGGCGCAAAGGGCTGGCCCAATCTCGAAGCGGCCTGCGCCGCGGCAATTAAAGTAGCGCAGCAGATTGAGCCCGAACCCGCCGCCATAAAGCGGTATTCTGAAGGGTACAAGGCGTACCGCAAGGTCTACCCCGCGCTGAACGGCATTCAAGGGTAGTCATCAGTTGCGGGAGGATGCATTATGATCCTCGAGATCGGCAAATTCTTCTCCTTCGCTGCAAGCATCCTCTCGCTGTATGCGCTTTTAGGAAGCGCGTTTTTTGTGCCGGGAACGCGCTGGCAGGATCGGCTGGTCCTCAGTATCGCGCGCATCATGATTGCTGCCTGCGTCTGCTTTGCCAGTGGCCTTCTCTTCCGCGAAGAAGCCTTGCGGCATCAGCCCGAATCGCATCCGTCACTCAGTTCTACCCTGCCTGTACGGCTGTTTTTCTGGGGCCTGTCGCTTATGGCCCTCATGTTTCTGCTCTCGTGGTATCTGGAGACCTACTACGTCCCGCAAATATGGAAGAACCAGCCTTGGTAGGACTGTGCGCTCAACGAAACGCGCCTTCGCACGCAACATCGATTCTCCTCTGACCCCGCCGACCGCAAACATCGCTCGCGTCCTTTGCCTCCGCACCCAGGCAATTGCTCCCTATCCGGGGTCTCGTAAAGTAAAGACATGAGTCGTCTTTACGTCGCCACCAGCAATCCTGGCAAACTGCGCGACTTCGCCGTAGCCGCTGAAGAAAGCGGCGTGGCCATCGAGCCACTGTCCAGGTTGCGCGAAATCCCCCCGCCACCAGAAAATGAGCCGACCTTCGCCGGAAACGCCCGCGCCAAAGCCGCCTATTACAGCCGCTTCGCACCTGGAGAACTAGTTCTCGCCGACGACTCCGGCCTCGAAGTGGACGCGCTCCACGGCGCGCCGGGAACCCACTCCGCCCGCTACGCCGCCGACGCCGGATTCGAGACCGCCGCCGCCGCAAGCCCGGACCGTCTAAGCCCGGATCAGCGCAACAACCTCTACCTGCTGACGAAACTCGCAGACGTTCCGGCAGGCAGCCGCCATGCACGATACCGCTGCGTGCTCGTCGCTGCCCGCGATGGAGTCTGCCTTTACACCGGCGAAGGCTCGGTTGAGGGAGAAGTCCTGACCCAGCCGCGCGGCCATGGAGGCTTCGGGTACGACCCGCTCTTCTATCTGCCCGTGCTCCAAAAAACCATGGCCGAAATCGACCTTATTACCAAGCATTCGATCAGCCATCGCGGAAAGGCGCTGCGCAATCTGCTGTTGTCAGTTTTCAAGGAGGAGTGATACTCTCTGCTCAAACGTTTTACTAGAGAATGATGACGGCGCCGCAAACCACCGGACTTCCGACCGCAGAATTCGCTTCCGCCATCGTGCGCAAACCGGCGCGCCTCGCCTCGCTCGATGTCTACCGCGGACTCATCATCGCAGGCATGATCCTTGTCACCAATCCCGGAACCTACAGCCACGCTTACTGGCCGCTGCTGCACGCAAAGTGGAACGGCTCGACGCCAACCGACATGATCTTCCCGGCGTTCCTGTTCATTGTTGGCGTCGCCATCACGCTGGCGTTCCAGTCGCGCACCAAGCGCGGCGAGACGCGCGGCAAGCTCGCGCGGCATCTCGTCCAGCGCGCTGCCGTTCTCATCGCCCTCGGCCTCATCGTCAACGGATTTCCGTTTTACCACCTGCACACCCTCCGCCTCCCCGGAATCCTGCAGCGCATCGCCGTCTGCTATCTGCTGGGCGGCCTGCTCTACCTCGCCACTGCATCCCTGCCGTGCGCCAGGCGCGCCACCATCCTCGGCTCGGTCGCCTTCGCGCTCATCGCCGGATATTGGGCCATCCTCAAGCTCCTGCCCGCTCCTGGTTTTGGCGCGGGACGTCTCGACTCCGTCGGCAACATTGCATCCGTCGTCGACCGTGCTGTCTTCACCACGCGCCACATGTTCCCCTATGGAACCACTCCCGGACACGGCGTCACCTTCGATCCGGAGGGACTGCTCTCAACACTCGGTGCGCTCGCCAGCCTGCTCATCGGCGTCCTGGCCGGCGAATGGCTGCGAACTGACCACCCTGGAGTGAAGAAGGCCGCGTGGCTGGCTGTCGCGGGAGTGGTTCTCTTTGTTGTGGGACTCACGCTCAATCCTCTACTTCCCGTCAACAAACAAATATGGACAAGCACCTTCGTCTTCGTCAGCAGCGGCGTGAGCCTGCTGGCCTTCGCCTTCTGCTACTGGCTGGTCGATCTGCGCCGGAGCCGTTGGTGGACCGTGCCCGCGCTCGTCTTCGGCACCAATGCCATCTTCGCGTTCGTGCTTTCCAACTTCATTACAACCATTACGGAAGTGGTGTATGTCGGCCCGGCGGCCGGCGTAATCAACCTCCGCCACTGGGGCTATCAGACCCTCTTTCTGCCCTGGCTGGCGCCGCTCCATGCCTCGCTGGCGTTTGCGATTCTCATCGTGCTTGTCAACATGGCGCTCGTTTATCCGCTCTACCGGAAGCGCATCTTCCTGCGAATTTGAAGCGCACCAATTCGACCCCATTCTTCTTGACGCTCGTTGCTCTACAAACCAATAATGGAAGTGACGCTTCCACACATCAGCAGAGGCTCAATTCACCGAGCCGCATCCAGCAATCTCCGCTATCGCCCTGCGTTCGCGGCGAACAGCGCGTCGGGCAGTAAAATATAAGAGGCACAATGCTTCCACTCCATCAGTCATGGGATCTCCAATGAGCGCAACCGCCGTCAATCTAACTCAACGCGCGCCAAACTTCTGGCAGTCGGCCAACGGCAAGAAGATCGTGATGGCCGTCACCGGCTTCATCCTTTTCCTGTTTATCCTCGGTCACCTGCTGGGCAACCTGCTGGTGTTTGCGGGCCCCGAACGATTCAACAGCTACGCTGCGATCCTGCACTTTGATATGACGTTGCTCTGGATTGTGCGCTCGATTCTGATCCTCGCCGTCGTGCTGCACATTATCGCGGCCGTGCAATTGGCCGTGCGCAACAAGAAGGCGCGCCCGGTAGGCTACGCGCGCAAGAAGTCCATCAACTCCACCTACGCTGCGCGGACGATGTACTGGTCCGGCCCGATCATCCTGGCGTTCGTGATCTTCCATCTGCTGCAATTCACCTCCGGAACTATTCATCCGGGGTCGGTGTTCATTCCCGGCGACGTTTACCACAACGTGACCGCGGGGTTCCAGGTGTGGTGGGTTTCGGCGTGGTACATCTTCGCGCTCATCCTGCTCGGCCTCCATCTGCGCCACGGACTCTGGAGCATGCTGCAATCCTTCGGCATGCCTCATTCGCTGCGCAGGGAAAGGGTCCTCAAAGAGTGGGCGCTGGTCATCTCCGTGCTCGTCATTATCGGATACATCACGATTCCCATCAGCGTACTAACGGGGCTAATTAAGTAAATGAAACTCGACGCAAGAATACCTTCCGGCCCGATTGACAAAGCGTGGGAAAACGCTCTTTCGCAGATGAAGCTGGTCAACCCCGCGAACAAGCGCAAGCACACCATCCTCGTCCTGGGCTCGGGGCTTGCCGGAGCCTCCGCCGCCGCCTCGCTCGGCGAGCTCGGCTACCACGCCCGCTGCTTCTGCTTTCAGGACTCACCTCGCCGCGCACACTCCATCGCGGCACAGGGCGGCATCAACGCGGCGAAAAATTATCCCAATGACGGCGACAGCATCTATCGCCTCTTTTACGACACGTTGAAGGGCGGCGATTTTCGCTCCCGCGAATCCAACACCTACCGCCTGGCCGAAAACAGCGTGAAAATCATCGATCAGTGCGCTGCTCAGGGCGTTCCTTTTGCCCGCGAATACGGCGGCACCCTCGCCAACCGCTCCTTCGGCGGCGCGCAGGTTTCGCGCACCTTTTACGCGCGCGGCCAGACAGGCCAGCAACTGCTGCTCGGAGCCTACCAGGCGTTGGAGCGCCAGGTTCGCGCGGGCACCGTCACCATGTTTCCGCGCACGGAAATGCTTGACCTGATCGTCATCGACGGACAGGCGCGCGGCATCGCCACGCGCAACCTCATCACCGGCGAAGTTTCCATCCACCTGGGCGATGCCATCGTGATGGCCACCGGCGGCTACGGCAACGTCTATTATCTTTCGACCAACGCCAAGGGGTCGAACGCCACCGCCATCTGGCGTGCTTACCGCCGCGGAGCCCTCTTCGCCAATCCTTGTTACACGCAGATTCACCCTACCTGCATTCCCGTCTCCGGCGAATACCAGTCCAAGCTCACGCTGATGTCTGAATCGCTCCGCAACGATGGACGCATCTGGGTGCCAAAGCAAAAAGGCGACAAGCGCCCGCCGAATCAGATTCCACCCGAAGATCGCGACTACTATCTCGAACGCCGCTACCCCGCCTTCGGCAATCTTGTGCCGCGCGACGTGGCTTCGCGCAACGCCAAGAGCGTTTGCGACGAAGGCCGCGGCGTGGGCGAGACCGGGCTGGGCGTTTATCTCGATTTCAAGGAGGCCATTGGCCGCCTCGGCGAGCAGGCTGTACGGGAGCGCTACGGCAACCTGTTCGACATGTACCAGCGCATTACGGACGAAGACCCATTCAAGACTCCCATGCGCATCTACCCCGCCATCCACTACACCATGGGCGGGCTGTGGGTGGACTACAACCTGCAAAGCACCATCCCCGGCCTGTTCGTCGCGGGCGAGGCCAACTTCTCCGACCACGGAGCCAACCGCCTCGGCGCAAGCGCGATGATGCAGGGTCTCTCGGACGGCTACTTCATCATTCCTTACACCGTCGGCAACTACCTCGCCATCGCCAAGCCGGGCAAGGTGGACGAGTCCCATCCCGAAGTGCGGAACGCGGTTGTCGCGGTCGAACAGAATGTCGAAAAGCTGCTCGCCATCAAGGGCAAACGCACCGTCGATTCGTTCCACCGCGAGTTGGGCAAGGTGGTGTGGGAGTACTGCGGCATGTCGCGCACAGCACAGGGCCTCGAAACCGCCATCGGCAAGATTCGCGAGCTACGCGAGGAGTTTTGGCAGAACGTCACTGTGCCGGGCAGCGGCAACGACCTCAACCAGAGCCTGGAAAAAGCCGGACGCGTCGCTGACTTCTTCGAGTTGGCGGAGCTGATGTGCATCGACGCGCGCGAGCGCAATGAAAGCTGTGGCGGTCACTTCCGCGAGGAATACCAGACACCCGACGGCGAGGCCAAACGCGACGACGAGCACTATTCCTACGTCGCCGCATGGGGCTACACCGGCCCACTCAGCCCACCCACGCTCACCAAAGAGCCGCTGGAGTTTGAATACCTCCACCCCAGCCAGAGGAGCTACAAGTAAATGAAAATCAAATTGAAGATCTGGCGGCAGAGAAGCGGCAGCGACAAGGGCAAGTTCGTCAACTACAAGGTGGACGACGTGAACCCGGAAATGTCCATGCTCGAATGCCTCGACGTACTCAACGAGACCCTCATCGAGCACGGCGAAGAGCCGGTCGCGTTCGAGCACGACTGCCGCGAAGGCATCTGCGGCTCCTGCGGCTTCATGATTAACGGCGAGGCGCACGGCCCGGAGCGCGGCACGACCGTTTGCCAGCTCAGCATGCGGCACTTCAAGGACGGGCAGCAACTGGTGCTGGAGCCCTGGCGCGCCAAACCGTTCCGGCCCCTCAAGGATCTGGTCGTCGACCGCCGCTCTTTTGACCGTGTCATTGAGGCTGGAGGCTACATCTCCGTCTCAACGGGCAACGCCCCCGATGGCAACGCTATTCTCGTCGGCAAGGAGCTTGCCGACCATGCCATGGACGCCGCCGCCTGCATCGCCTGCGGGGCCTGCGTCGCCGCCTGCCCCAACGGCTCCGCTGCGCTCTTCACAGGAGCGAAAATCACCCATCTCGGGCTGCTGCCTCAGGGCCAGGTTGAACAGGAGGAGCGCGCTCTCAACATGGTCGCGCAGATGAACTTCGAGGGCTTCGGAAGCTGCACCAACATTGGCGAATGCACCGCCGCGTGCCCCAAGGAAATCTCACTGGAGGTCATCGCCACGATGAACCGCGATTACCGTCGCGCCAGCTCGAAAAAGCACGAACACGAAGTGCGCTGCGTGCCCCCCATGACTGAATGGAGCAACGGCTCGAAGCTCGACATCGACCCCAACGCGACAAGCTGAAACAGGCAATTCGGGCCCCATCGTCGCCACCCCGATGTGGAGCGGCGATTCCACCTATAATCAACACTATGGGTATGTCCCGCTTCCGAGTTTTTCGACACTGGATTCCGGCGGCGCTCGCCGTCGCCGTCATCGCAGTCGAGTCCACCGTCTTCATGTCGGCCAGCAACACCAGCCGCTGGCTTTTGCCCGTCTGGGAGCGACTCTTTGGCCCTATTACGCCGCAGCACTGGAGCGTGGTCCACCACTATATCCGCAAAACCGGCCACTTTACCGGATATGGGCTTGTCAGCCTTTGCTTCTTCCATGGGTTTCACTCCACCTTGAACGCCGCCCGCGGACTGCGCGAATTATGGTTCCGTTCCGCCGCCTTCGCTCTCGGCTGCACCATCCTGGTCGCCTCAGCGGATGAAATCCACCAGGCTTTCCTGCCCAACCGCGGCGGGTCGGCGCGGGACGTTGCCCTCGACACTTGCGGGGCCCTTATCATGCAGCTCATCATTCTCGCGCTTATGCCGCGCCTCAGCAGAAAACCCCCGTCACCGGCCGCCGAGTCCTTCGCGAAATGAAGATGAAGATGAAGAGATCAACAAGTGGCAGTGCCTGTTCCGCCCCGGTTACTCTGGATTCTGGACCCTATTGCATGAAATCGATTCGCCGCGTTCTTTTGCTCTCCGCCACCGCTTCCCTCTTGGCTCTCGGCGCCCTCGCGCAACAAGTGCCCGCGACCTCCGGTGCGTCCAACGCCACTTCAGACCAGTCCCTGCCCGACTCGCCCGATGCGCAGGCGCACGTAAGCCCTCAAGCCAACGGCCCCACCGCCGTGTTTGACACCAGCATGGGCCGCATGACTTGCAAGCTCTTTTCCAAGGAGGCTCCAAAGACCGTTGCCAACTTTGTCGGCCTCGCCGAAGGCACAAAGGACTGGACCAACCCCGCCTTGCCCCACCAGAAAATGCACGGCAAGCCGCTCTACAACGGTACCGTCTTTCACCGTGTCATCCCCGGCTTCATGATCCAGGGCGGCGATCCGCTCGGCACCGGCGAGGGCGATCCCGGCTATTTCATCAACGACGAACTCGATCCGAACCTGAACTTTGACGTAGCGGGAAGGCTGGCGATGGCGAACTCCGGCCCCAACACCGACGGCTCGCAGTTCTTTATCACCACCGCGCCCTACCCCAGCCTCGACCAGCACTACACCATCTTTGGCCAATGCGACCCGCACAGCGTCCTCGTAGCTGAGTCGATTGCCGACGTCGAGCGCGACGCCCGCAACAAGCCGATCGACCCGGTCGTCCTCAATAAGGTAACTATCGTGCAAAACGGTCAGCCCATGCCGCCGCCGCTGGCCGAATCGCCTGCGGCTCAACCTCAGCAGTAAATTTCTAAAGGAGAAGATCCATGTCCCTTGATCCCGGAACCTACGCCGTCTTCAGCACCAGCCAAGGCCGCATTGTCGCTCGCCTCTTTGAAAAAGAATCCCCCAAGACTGTCATCAACTTCATTGAACTGGCCGAGGGCAAGCGTGAGTGGACGCACCCCGTCACGCACAAGAAGAGCAGCGACCGCCTCTACAACGGATCCATCTTCCACCGCGTTATTCCCGACTTCATGATTCAGGGCGGGGACCCGGCTGGTAGTGGAATGGGCGGCCCCGGCTATCGCTTTGAAGACGAAACCAAGGGCTCACCGCATAAATTCAATGCTCCGGGCAAGCTGGCGATGGCCAACGCCGGCCCCAACACGAATGGCTCGCAGTTCTTCATTACCGTCGCGCCCACGGAATGGCTTACCGGCAAGCACACCATATTTGGAGAGGTCATTGAGGGCCAGGATATCGTCGAGAAAATCTCGCGCCTGCCTCGCAGCGGACAGGACAAACCCAACACGCCGGTCGTGATTGAAACGCTAGTCATCGAACGCGTCTGATCATCTGGTGGGGCGACGCCTCGGCGGGCCTTTCTATTGCTGGTCAGGAGTAGACGGCGACAAATCATGAGACAGCAACGCATCGCCAGGGGAGAGCAACGAATCCGGCAGGGCCGAGTTGGGCTGGCCGCTCACCGACGTCGAAGGAGGCGGCAGGAGCGACCTGCCTGACAAATTGCTCTCCCGGCTGAAGGCCGCCGCGTGCCCCGCTTTGCTGCGCATCCCGGACCTTCCGCCTGTGTGGAGCGTCGGCGACAGGAACTGCATGGTCGAAAAATCCGGCAGGGCAAAGCTCAAGCTCGGCGACCACTCCAGAGGACTGACCGTCCCCAGGTCGGGCGGACTGATCAAGGCCGTGCCTTCGGTACTGTCCGGGAAATCCGTGGTGTATTTGGGGTTCCCGGTACTCGATCCAAAACGTTGCGAATTCGCCCGCCCTTGCGTGCTGAATCCGCGAGTGGCGAACGCCCTGCCCACCGCGGCCGCTTCCGGCAGATGATTTCCTGCGCGGCCCGTCCTGTATGTGCGCAACGCCGCGGCCTCCTGCGCGGTCAGCTTGTGCTCTTCGCTCACGCGCTCCATCCCGGACCTGGGCAGCAGACCGCCTGCTATCGACGCATTGCGGGTCGAAGAGCTGGCCATTACGCGCCTCTCCACCGCACGCGGCGATGTCGATATGCTCATGCTGCTGCCAGATCCTAAACCTTCCCGACCCGAGCCGGCCCCTGCCACACCGTACGCTCGCGCCGCAAAACCCACCACGCTTGCTCCTACCGCCGCGTCCGCCGAACTGGAAACGGCGGCGGAAGATGAGCTGTCCACTTGAGCGCCGCTTGCTCCTACACTCTGTCCCAGTGCGGGGCCCGCGCAGCACAGAAAAGCGCCGCACAGCAACATCGCAGTTTCCATTGCCCGTATCGTCATCACTCGGCCCTCAGCTTGATTACCGGAAGCGCCATAAACAAGGCTATAGCCAACCCGAAGAAGGGTGCCACCCGCAATGATTCGAAATAAGAGGACAACGTCATCTCAGTCTCAATCATCGCGTAAATGAGTGACAAAGCGACAAACATCAGGGGAACCACACCCAGAAACTTTGCAGTCGCATCGAAAATGACCCGGTATAGGGCGACCATCAGCAATGGATAAATTATCACCCCGAGCAGGCCAAAATCCGTGGCCCCGCCGGTCAAAACTGAATTGGCTTCGTCGCCATAGGCTAAACCAAAAACCTGATCGTCCATCTCCTCTTCGGAAAGGCTGACGTTCTTGTTCGGATAAATCAGCCGTGGAATCGCTGATTGTAGCTGCTCGATGGCGTCGCGACCTAGCGCGGGGGTTTTTCGCATGCTGGCATCCAGCACGCCGGCAAAGAAGGCCAGGATAAACGTCCGTTTCTGCAGGTTCAGCTGGGTTGCGCTGCCGGCTAACGCGACGGCACCACCCTTGTCCACCATCTTGCCCGCGAGGTTGATCCGCTTCGCCACCGTGACTTGATCTGTCCGGGGAGCAGTATCTCCCGCAATTCGAAACAGCATGAACGCGAGTGAGCAAACAGCCACCACCCCCGCAAGTGCCGCGATCATCAGCGCCTTGCGGACAGCGCTTCCCTTCCAATGATAACCAGAGAGTTCGAGCACCAGCAGAATTTCTACCGAGGTGTACATCGAATGTCTCCTGCCCATAACGGAAAATAACAGGAGCAGGATAAGGGCCGCGGCACCGCAGAACACCTTTGCTTTTCCTCGTGGCGCTGTAAGAAACGCAACGATGCCAATCGCGGTAACCGAGGGGTAAAACCATTCCAGAAAGGCTCCAGCGGGACTCAGATGGCCGCCGGTTGAGGCCGGGCCCATAAATTCGAGGACGTGGGTGGCGTAGCCGCCCACCATGGCAAGGGCACCCAGACAGACCAGGGTACGCGTCCTCCCGTTCACGGAGAAGCGGAAATCCCTGCCGAAGATAGGCTTCTCGTAAATTTCGCCGAGGAAATACAGGATCGCCGAGCAGAGCAGGACTGCTCCGATTCCCCGCGCCAGTACTCCCCGCGGCAATCCCATGACGTCGCTAAGAGTGAGAGACCCACGCGGCAGCGTTATCCAGGTATTCAACGCGCCCGCGCCGTAGCCCAGCAGGAGCGCCATCCCCATCAGAGTCGAGAAGCGCGTGGGTGCTTTGCGAAACAGCCATTCCCACAGTGTAAAGAAGCCCACCACGGCCGCAACTGTGCAGGCCAGCACAAGTGCCGCACCGTTGCCCAGCACCCAGCTCAAAATGCCGGTCAACGCCAGCACCCCTGGAATAGCCATCAAATAGGTTGGCCTCGGGGGGGCAAGATCATCGCCGAAGACACGCCTCCGCTGCTGAAATATCAATTCCGGAATGGCTTGTGACGTTGATCCCATTTGCTTTTGGCTCTGCGATTCAGAAGCGCGACGAGCTCCACGTGCTCACCTTGGCCGCCGTTATTCTTGGAGCGGTACATATACTGCCGCAGTCTGCGCCGCGGTGATGATAGCTTGCAAGCCTTGGTAGCCGATGGTCTTGCCCAGGCTGGAGGGAATGTACAGAATGTCCCCGTTCTCCACCTTGATGTCCGCCTGCTCACCCTTCAGCACGTGCTTCAAGTCCAGCGTCATTTCCTTGTGCCCGTGCGGCGCCTTGCGAATCAACTCCGCCTTGCTGAGCGACGCCTCCTTGTTCCAGCCGCCCGCCAGTGAGAGCGCCTGCAGGAGGGAAATATGCTCGTCGTTATCCACCAGGAAGCCGCCTGCCCTCTTCACGTCGCCAAGAATGTAAATAACCCCGGCTCTGCCCACCATCACCGTGTCTCCCGGCTGAATCACCGGGTTGCGCTGCGAACCCAGGTCTTCCGCATTCGGAACAAGATAAATCGTCAGCGGATGCCGCGGATCATCACGGTGCGCGATCGTCACAATTTTTCCCGCCGACGGAGAAAGCCCTCCGGCCAGCGCGATCAAGTCCAACAACCGTCGTCCTCCGATGGTCGGATATACTCCCGGAGCCCTCACCTCACCTAGCAGGGTCGCGCCTTGTATCGCATTCTGCACAATAGCAACAGTTACATGCGGCTGAAGCATAATGCCGCGCGTCCGCAGTGCCGACTCGATCTTCCGGGCTGCTTGGTTCGTATTCAGCCCCGCGACATTGACCACGCCCAGTATCGGCAGCGTCAGGTCGCCGCTATCACCCACAGAGGCGGAAGCGAGCGAAAGCTCGGGGGTATCGAAAACCTCCACATCCAGCACATCGCCGGGGATGATCTCGGAGTTGGCCTCCGCCACCGTCTGCCGCGGTTGTAGCCCATTCGCCTGTCCCCGCCCGGGCAGCCCCGCCAGCAGACAGGCGGAAATCATCACCGCAGCGACCTTACTTTTCGCCATTGGATACCCCATAGCCTGCTCCGTAATTGCTCTGATAGTTGTAGCCGTAGCGCCTGGAATAGGTGTAATAGTTCTCAAGCTTCAGGTTTACGTCGTTTACCACTGTTCCCGTAATGCGCGCCCCGGCCCGGCGCAGCCAATCCCTTGTCTTCACCAGCGCTTTTCTGCGCGTCACTCCAGATCGCACGAGTATCATCACGTTATCGCACTGTGGCGCCAATCCCAGAGAGTCGGAAACCGCCAGCACCGGAGAAGCGTCCAGGATAATGCGGTCATATTCCGTGCGCCAGTGTTCCATCAGCTCCTCCATCGCGCGTGAAGCAAGAATTTCCCCAGGATTGGGAGCCATAGGCCCGCGCGCCAGCACCGTCAACCACGGCATATCCGGCAGGGGATGCTGGTAAGCTTCCACCCCCGATTCTTTGACCAGCATGGTAGAGAGTCCGGCAGCGTTGGATATCCCGAATTTCAGGTGGGTTGTTCCCCGGCGCAAATCCGCATCCACCAGCAGCACCTTTTCCTGCCGTTGCGCGAATGAGATCGCCAGGTTCGCCGCCGTCGTCGACTTGCCCTCTTCCGCAAGGCTACTGGTTATCAGCAGCACGCGGGGCTCGCGATCGACAGCTGACAGCAGAATGGACGACCGAAGCGTACGATACGACTCCGCCGCGATCGACTGCGGCTCAAGGTACGAAACCAGATCCGGCAACAATTGCGGAGTGCCCGGCTTCACCCCGACGGGTGTTTCCCTCTTCGTTGCAAAGTGGGGAACAACGGCCAGCGTCGGCAGATGCGAGATTGTCTCTACCTCTTCTGAAGTCCGCAATGTGTCGTCCATCGTTTCCAGCACAAAGGCCAGAACGAAACCTGCAAGCAGCCCCCCGAGAAAACCAAACAGCAGGTCTGATTGTTTGTTCGGTACTACCGGGGCAGCCGGCGCAGTAGCGGGGTCAATCACGTCCACGTTGTTCGAGTTCAGCCCGGAGGTGATTCCCGCTTCCTGCAGCTTCAGCTCCAGCGCGCTGTAGAGTTCCCCAGCCGACTCCGCGTTGTGCTTCAGAATCTCGAACTGCGCCGCGGACTGGTTCTGCTGGTAGGCGGCCTTCGTCAGCGTGTCCAGCCGCGTCTGAAGCAGACCCTCAGTCTGCTGTGCGGTGTGGTACTCCACGGCGAATCGCTTGGTCAGGTTTGTAATTTCCGTGTCGATGTCGCTCTGCACGGTACCCAGTTGCTTGTTTAGTTCCTGCACCTTGGGGTAATCGGGTCCGAATTTCGATTGGAGCTGTGCCTTCTGGACCATCATGTCCGCCTGCTGCTGCCGCAGCGAACTCAGGATCGTTCCCGGTGCGACCGAAACCAACAGCTCCGGATTGCGCGTCTGCGCCATCTTGTAACGCGCCTCTTTCACGATGCGGTCAGCCTTGGCCTCGGCGAGTTGCTGGTTTACGGTTTCCAGGCTGTCGAGCACCAGACTCCCGCCCTGCGGCCCGGTCGCCACAATGTTGTTCTTCTGCACGTAATTCGAAAGGTCTTTCTGATTCGTTTCCGCCTGCTCCTTCAGCCCCGTAAGCTGCGTTGCCAGCCATTTGGAAATTCTCGTGGACCCCTCGTAGCGCGCCTGCAGGTCGCGCTCTATATAGGCTTCCACGAGCGCGTTGGCCGCATTTTTAGCCAGCGTGGGATCCGGGCTCCGGAAGCTCACATTCACAAGGGCGGTGTTCGGTACGACAGCGATCCGCGTGGATGCCTGGAACATGCCAACCAGCGCGGTGCGCTGCTCGGGCGTCAATTGCCCGTTGTAAGGGGTCTTGCCAAATACACTGGAATACGGTGGAGTGTGGTACAGATCAAGCAGTTTGATAGCATCGAGCGCCGCGGTGTCGCTGCGCATGATCTGCACCTGCGTCTGAAACATCACGTCTGGCATGTCGAGCAAGAGGGTCTGCGAGGTCGAATCCCCGAGTCCGAGGTTCCCGGAGCCGCCCAGGTCAATGAATATCTGCGACGTCGCCTCGTACTGCGGCACCGTCGTCTCCGCATGATACAGGCCGATCGCCGCTCCCAGAAGGGTCACAGCGAAAATGACCCACTTGCGCTTGAAGAGCATCTTCGATATGTCCGCCGACGTCACCACGGCGGGTTGTGGCGTGGGGTTGGTTACCGGAGAAGGACTCCCCGGTTGCGCATTTTGGGCAGGTGTGGTCCACCCTTGCATCCTGAATTTGCTCCTTGTGTCAATGCGCGCGCCGCCGTTGCGGAGATTGCCCATTTCCTGGGGCCCCCTCGTACACAGCCTCGCATCTGGCGACTAGTGTTATGAGTGTAACTAACAGTCGGGCCCTGAGCAATAGAGGCAATTGTGGAACTTCTCTCACTTAGAGCCGTTCATTGCAATCATTCCGACCTGACCGGCGTGATATTACTCTCTATCCTTTAGCTAATACCTCGGAATAGACGGATCAATTTCGGACGACCATACGTCGATACCCCCGTGAAGCGACTGGGCCTGTGCAAACCCCTGCTCCCGAAGCCACGCCGTTATGCTCATGGAACGAACGCCGTGATGGCAGATGGCGACGATGCGCGAGCCTGAGTCGAGCTCCTTCTGGGCTCGCGACGGCACCTCGCCCATCGGCATCAGAACACTGCCCTCGATTCGCGCTTCCTCGAATTCCCAGGGTTCGCGAACGTCGAGCAAAATAAGGTTTTCCGGAGGGCCGGAGGCCAACAGATCGTGCAGCTCCCGGGCGGAAAGTTCGTAGTTCAGCATTGGATCAGGATACATCGGACCGAGCGGAACAGCTTTCAGGCGCCCTCGCCCTCCTGTCGCTTCCCTGCGCCCGCGTGATACAAGAAAGGTAGTCCCCCGCAGAAGCTTTATGGTGAACCAGGAAAAAGTCTTAATCGTCGAAGACGAGCCGCACGCTCTCACCGGTCTGGCTGAGCTTGTCGCCGGATGGGGATATCGTACTGAAACCGCGCGCGACGGCGTGGAAGCTCTCGATAAAGTGCTGGTGTGGCAGCCTGGGATCGTCGTCACCGACCTCAAGATGCCGCGCATGGATGGGCTCGACCTGTTGGAGCGCCTCAGCGATCTCAAGCAAAATCAGGCCGTCATCGTCCTCACCGCGCAGGGCTCGATCCAGGCCGCTGTCGATGCCATGAAACTCGGAGCCTACGATTTCATCCAGAAGCCGGTGGACGCCGTGCGCCTGCGCCAGATTCTCTCCAATGCCTCCCGCCAGAGAGAAACCGAGCAGGAACTGGAAGTCACGCGGCGCAAGTTGCGCGAGACGGGAGTGTTGGGCTCCCTGGTTGGTTCCTCGAAGAAAATGCAGGAAGTCTTCGCGATGATCGAGCGCATCGCGCCGTCTAACGTGTCCGTTTTGATTACCGGCGAAAGCGGCACCGGCAAGGAGTTGGTCGCCCGCACCCTGCATTCGCTCAGCCCGCGCAAGGGCCGGCCCTTCGTCGCCGTCAACTGTGCCGCTATTCCTGAGACACTGATCGAAAGCGAAATTTTCGGTCATGAAAAAGGCGCGTTCACCGGAGCCATGGAACGCCGCGCCGGATGCTTCGAACTGGCCGAGGAAGGCACACTGCTGCTCGACGAAATCGGCGAAATGCCTATCGGCACGCAGGCCAAGCTGCTACGCGTGCTGGAGGAGCGAACCCTCCGCCGCCTGGGCAGCAAGATCGAGTCTCCGGTGGACGTGCGCGTCCTTGCCGCGACCAACAAGAATCCCGGTGAGGCCGTCGCCGACGGCCATCTCCGCGCTGACCTTTATTACCGCCTGAACGTCTTCAACATCCACATGCCGCCTCTGCGCGAGCACAAGGAAGATATCCCTGCGATTGTGGAGTCAATGATTGAAGACATGAACCGCAAACACGATCGCCATATCAGCGGCATCGATAGCGGCATGTTGCGGCAGCTCATGGCATGCGACTGGCCCGGCAACGTGCGCGAGGTGCGTAACACAATTGAACGCGCCGTGGTGCTGGGCGGCGAGGGCCTCCTGGAAGAACGCCATCTCCCCCCTGGCTTTGGCGCGTCAGTTGAAAAAGTTGTGGAACCCCCATCGCAGGGCAACGCTGTCCGCATCGAAGTGGGCTCAACTATCGACGAGGCCGAGCGACAGCTCATTCTCAAAACATTGGAGTCGCACGGCAACAATAAAACGCGCGCCGCGGAAACACTCGGAATCAGCTTGAAAACGCTGCACAATAAGCTCAAGGAGTACGGGAGCCCTGCGGTCGAAGTTGCCAGCGAACAGTAGAAAACGCCCGCTCCATCTGACTGTCGCTTTGTAACAATTGCCACTGCCTGTTTTAGGCTTTAGCGTCACACTCAATGCGACTGAAGACCAAACTCGCCGCTGCCATCACCGGACTGGTATTTCTGGTGGTCTTTGTCCTCTCTTGGCTCTATATCAGCCAGCTCATGCAGCAGCACATCGAGCAGTCCTACCTCTCCACCGATATCGTGGCGCACCAACTCCTGTTCACCACCCGCCAGGCTCTCGAGATCGGCCTGCCCAAGCAGGCTATCGACGTGAACGACCCAGCTTCGGTGCACGCCGCCGTGACCTACTCCCTGCGCCACGACCATGCGCTGAATGCTCTCATCAATTCCGTCATTAATTACTCGCCCACGGTGCAGGACATCGCGATCGTCGATCACGACGGGCGCGCTCTGGTAACGGCGCCCGATCCGACGCTCGAAGACAGCATTCTGCCGAGACGGCCCGATTACGCATCACTCCGCAAGAATTCCCTGATTGACACGCTCAAGATCGTCTTCGGTCCTCCACGCGTTTACAACGTTTCTCTGGAGTTGGACCGCAACAGCCAGCCGTTCCTGAACATTCGGATCGGTATCCGTACCACCTTCCTCGAACACCTGCTCCGTCCGTGGCTCATTGCGGCCATCAGTTTCGCCAGCTTGGCCATCCTGCTCTCGCTGATCGCGGCGGCGTTCGTCGCCAACCTCGCCCTCTCTCCAATTGCCCAGATCAGTGCCCGCCTTGACGCCTTGCAATCCGGGGCTGAAGCCTCGATCGAGGCCACCCCAGAACCTGCCGCCCTTCCCTCTGGCGACACCGTCGTCCAGGTTTCGCACAAAATCGAGCGCCTGGGCCGCCGCATGAGAAACGTTGAAGAGGTCTTCTCTGCGCTCAAGGAAAACCTCGACCAGATCCTCTCCAACCTCCAGGATGGCATGATGCTCTTCACTCGCGACGCTCGCGCCGTTCTGGTCTCGCGCTCAGTGGAGCGATTCCTCAGCGTGGACCGTGACCAGATCCTCGGCGCGTCTGTCCATGAAATCTTTGACCGTAAAACGCGCCTCGGACGTACCGTCCGGCAGGCCTTCGCCGCTGGCATGTCCATCGTGCAGGAAGAGCTGACGACCGAAACCGGCCGCCGCGTCGAGATTTCCCTCGACTTCATTCATGACGATCACGCAGCGGACACCAGCCACTCTCTCGGCGCGCTCCTCACTCTGCATGATCTGGAATCGGTGCGCGAAATTGAGAGCGAACTGGAGGTTTCGCGGCGCATGGCCGCCATCGGACGCCTCACTTCCGGAGTGGGGCATGAAGTAAAAAACCCCATCAACGCCATCGTCGTCCATTTGGAGTTGCTGCGCAGCAAAATGACTTCAGATTCCGGCGCTGAGCGCCATCTTGAGATCATTAAGAGTGAGATCCAGCGCCTCGACCGGGTCGTGCAGACACTCGTCGATTTCTCACGCCCAGTCGAGTTGCAATTGCAGGATCAGGACCTGCGAAGCATTGTCTCCGGTGTGCTCATGCTGGCCTCGGTGGAGCTGGAAACCCGGCAAATTACAGTAGCCAGCGAAGTTCCCGACCATCCCGTGAACGTCCGCATCGACGCCGACCTCATTAAGCAGGCTCTGCTCAACGTGGTGATCAACGGGGCCCAGGCCATGTCCCATGGCGGCGAACTTTCCGTCCGCCTCACTGAGGACCCTCGCACCGCCATCCTCAAGATTGAGGACCATGGTGAGGGCATTCCCAGCGAAATTCGCGACCGCATCTTCGATCTCTATTTCACCACCAAGCGTGAGGGCAGCGGCATCGGCCTCGCCATGACGTACCGAATCGTGCAATTGCACCACGGTCAGCTTGACGTAGAATCAAGGATGGGAAAGGGTTCTACCTTTACGCTGCGTATTCCAGCTATTCCCGCTTCAGATCCAGGGCTGCGCGGCCTTATGGATGAGAATACAGAGTCTTTGAGGGGATTGGGCGAATGAAATCCACAGGAAGGGCAGTAGCCCTAGTCCTGCTCTCCGCTTTTCTCGCGGGATGCAGGCACAGGACTCAGGCAGTGCCTCCAGCGGCAGCCGAAGCCCCAGCTTTGCCGCTTTCTGAGGTCGCCAGTAACACCCCTCTGCCCTACCTGCCGCTGCCGCAACTGCCGGACGTCATTCCTCCCGTCCTCCCCGCGCCGACTGAGGCGCCGGCGCCACCCAAAAAGGTTCGCCATGTCCGGCCCCGGCACGTGACCGTTCCGGCCACGCCCGAGGAGCAGTCCGCGCCTAAGGCGCAGCCCACCCCTGAGCAGATTGCGAATGGCGTCCCAACCGATACTTCCCCTATTGGCCAGCTCTCCGCTGCAGGCGAAAGTACCAACCTCGCCCGCCGCCGAGAAATCGTGGACGAGATCAATTCGACGGAAAAGGGGCTGAACGAGATCAAGCATCCGCTGAGCAAACAAGAGCAGACCACCGCAACCCAGATTCGGACCTTTATCGAAAAGGCGAAGCAGGCTCTGACCCAGGCCGACCTGGATGGTGCGCATACCCTCGTTACCAAGGCCCGTGTCCTGCTCAATGAAATCGTAAAATCATAAAGCTGCTCGTACGTTTCGCGTGCCGCCGCGAATCGCTTACCGACAAACGCGAGTGAATGATGACCGAGCCTTCGTCGGAGGCGCGGGTTCGCATCCCACCGGTAAAATGGCACAGTACAGAAAAAGTGCTGTTCCCAACAGGAGCGACATCCAAGCATGGAGGGCTTCCGCTCCATCCGCGGAGACGCAGGGAGAATTGTGACAAAAACTATGACGATCGCGAGCAACGAACGCAGTAAGCAGCAGCAGGCTCTCGTTGAGCGGCTATATGAGGCGTGCGGCGGGAGCTACTCTCCTGAAACGCGTCGAAAATACTACATCACCGGACCGCAATGGGCGGCGGCCTACCAGGGGCAGGCGTTGTTTTATGCGCCAGTCCGCGAACCGGTGTCGCCCGCGGAGGTCATGCGGCACTTCGCCGAGATCGGCATTGGATACTGGACCTGCCACGACACTGACGTCATTCCAACGCAGGACCTCATGACCGATCGTCAGGCGGAGATCATCGCAGGGCTGAAGAAATCACTCACTGAGAACGGCCTCCGCTGTTCCATGGTCACCGGCGAGACCTTTTTCAATGAAGTATGGAGCGCCAGCCCGGCTGCTGAATCGCCCGATGTGCGGGCCTACGCCGCGAAACGGCTGAAGAACGTGGTTCGCATCGGCCATGAACTCGAAGCTCAGTTCGTCGTGTATTGGCCGGGAACCCTGGGCTACATGATGCAGGGCATCATCGACGAGCCGCAGACGCTCAAGTGGTTTGCCGAAGCACTAAACGCTGCGTGCGAAGAAGACATCGCCTGCGCGAAGCAGAAGAACCGGCCCACCTTGAAACATTGCCTTGAGGCCAAGCCATTTGAGCCGCAGGCGCAAATCATTCTCCCAACCACTGACGCCATGCTCACGTTCATCAATTCCGGGATGCTCACTCATCCTGAGATGGTCGGCGTAAATCCGGAGTATCTGCACGAGCTGATGTGGGGAGGAGCACCGCGCGCGTCTCTGGCGCGGGCAATCATCGCCGGAAAGCTCTGGCACTTTGACGTCAATGACGGCTATCCCCTCAAGCATGACGTGGATCTACCCGTGGCCCTCGTCAATCCGCTGGACTGGCTGAACGTGCTGATGCTGCTCCGCGCGCACAGCTACGAAGGCCCGTTCAACTATGACTACAAGCCGCCGCGCACCACCAGCAACTGGGGAGTGTTCAAGGTCAGCTTCCCGGCCGCGGTCGACCGCTTCATCACGCTATGGGAAATGGCCGGCGAGGCGCTCGCCGACCCCCTTATCCACGAAGCAACCGAGGCGCTAAAGTCCAGTGCAGACATTGGCTCATCCACCAATGCGCGCGAAATTTTCGAAGCCGGCAAAGAGTTGCTCACGCTCCACGAACTAATCGCGCACCGCCTGGTGCAGATCTTGATCGGAAGCCACCGGGGCCGCAGGTATCTCGCATAAGGATCGGGGGATCACACCGTAAACTTGTGGAGAATCCAGATAGACCAGCAGGGGGAAAAATGGTTGCCGCCGGAGGTGAGCCCGTTGTCCCCAAACAGGGCCGCAACAGAAGAGTGGCCGTTGGCGGCCTGATGCTGGCAGCGACATTCTTCTGGGCAAGCAACATCGTCGCGGGCAAGGAGGCATTGAGCGGCTTTGCGCCCTTGGCGCTTGCGCAACTGCGAATGGGCGGTGCGGCGCTATTGTATATTTTGCTGTATATTGCCTGGCGTGGTTTCCCCAGCCTGCGACTGACAAAACGTCAATGGCTGACCCTGGCGCTCATGGCGCTGACCGGCATCACCCTCAATCAGATTTGCTATATCGGCGGGCTGTCGCTGACTTCCGTGACGCACACCGGGCTCATCCAAGCCATCGGGCCGATCATGGTCCTGGTACTTTCCTCTTTGATGGGAATAGAATCGCTCACGCCCCGAAAAATTCTGGGCATGACAATTTCGTTCGTGGGTGTCGCCCTGCTGTTGATTGAGAAACCCGCCCAGGGGAGCGGAGCGAACTGGCTGGGCGATTTGATTGTGATTGCCGCTGGCGGATTCTTCGCGTACTACACAATCCTGATGAAGTCAGTCGCCGATTTCTTCGATCCGCTTCTGTTGAATGCGCTGGTCTTCGGCTTAGGAACAATTTTCTTGATCCCCTTCTGCGCAGTCTCCGTCATTGGAACCAAATGGGACCAAATACCATCCCACGCATGGGGCGGCCTCGGGTACATGGTGATCTTTGGCTCAGTCATCGCGTATCTCATCTATGCCTTCGCATTAGAGAAATTGTCCGCATCGAGTGTTGCCGCCTTCGCCTATTTGCAGCCACTCATGGCCGCCGTGATGGGCATCTGGCTCCTGAAAGAAAAAATTTCCATGGTGCTCGTGATCGGGGGAATTTTGATCCTGATAGGGGTGCATCTCACGGAACAAGCTCAAGGAGAGAGAAAACAAATCCATCATCTCGCCAGTGGAGGCATGTGAGTTTTTAGATCGAACTTTAGAATAGATCCTCAGCCACGTCCGTTCAGTAAAATTCACGGCCATCGCACAAATCACGGAACAACTTTTGCACTGCTACGAGTCAGAACGAAAAAAAACCTGTGAAGGATGAGCATCGCGGCTCACCTCCACAGATCCGCAATCCCGAAGTTCAGGCGACCTGACTCAAGGGTGAGCTCTCTTTCTGGGCTTGCTTCAGCGCGCGCGGGAACAGAATATTGTTCTCCAGATGGATATGCTGGTGCAGGTCCGCCTCCAGATCCTCCAGAGCGCGGTACAGGGCACGCCAGGTTGTGCAGGCTTCGGCAGGCGGAGTGTAGTTGTCAGTCATCTTCCGCAGCGACCGCAGCTCTACGCCCGTCTGGTCGTGATCCTTCGTCATGCGCGTGATCGGCATTGCCAGGCTGCCGTTCGCCGGAGCCGGCAGATCTGGCTTCTTTGCTGTGCCCAACGCGGCGATGTAGGGGAACAGGTTGGCTTCTTCGCATTCTGCGTGATGCCTGAGTTCAGAACCGAAGACCGCGACAGCCTTGCCCAACTGAAAAACTTCCGGGTGGGCGGCTCCGTGGACCTGCTCCACTGTCGACATGAGCCCGTCAATCAGCTGGAGTTGCTCTTTCGTATAGGCGTGGTGTTTCTTGACAATGTATTCCGATAGCTCTTTCAAAGGAGCATGTAGCCACTCGCTCTCTGCTATTTTTTCGCCCTGCTGCTGCTGGAGTTGCCCCAACTCGTCCAGCGCCCGCGCAAGAGCAACGTTGTGACTGGAGCAGGCTTCCGCCAACGTGTGCTGGCCGCCGCAACAGTAGTCGACCCCGAGCCGATCCAGCACCGGGATAGCGGTTGGAAATGCGGTCGCAATATCGCGTATCGCTGTCTCTGACGTAATAACCATGGTGTTTCTCCTGACTTTCAATCCCTATGCTAGCCACCGCGCACCACATGCTCAGTGACGTAGGTCACGCAAATAGAGAAACATCTTTGAAATTCTTGAATCTAAGTTATTGTGGAAAGTTCTGTTCATTTCAGTCTCGGGGGCTGACGAATGGCTCTTATTGCGGCAAAACCGGAAGTTGAACGCGGCGGCATTGTTCCCGATGAGGTGGCAATCGAGCTCTACCGAAAGATGCTTATTGTGGCATACGCCGAACAGAGATTGACGATATTTGATCGCCAAGGCAAAGTGACCTTTCATGCGTCGGCGCGCGGGCACGAAAAGCTCCAAATCGGGATGACGCTGCTGCTCAAGCCCGGCCACGACTGGTTCTTCACTTATTACCGGGAGAAGGGCATCCCCATCGGATTGGGAATGCCGCTGAAGGACATTTTTCTGGGCATGCTGAGCCGGGAGGGAGATCCCAACTCGAACGGCCGCAACATGCCGGAGCACTGGTCTTCGCGCGACTTGCGGCTGGTGTCGCAGTCAGCCGCCACAGGAACCCAGTATCTTCCCGCCGTGGGCATGGCGCGGGCCGTAAAACAGAACGGCGGAGACGAGGTTGTCTACGTTTCTTCCGGCGAAGGCGCCACCAGCGAGGGAGAATTCTTTGAAGCTCTGAACTGGGCGAGCCGCGAGCGCTTGCCTGTCCTGTTCGTCGTTCAGAACAACGGTTACGCCATCAGCGTGCCTCAGCCCACGCAAACTGGTTCGGAGATTCACCGCATCGCGCAAGGGTTCGGAATGCCCACCTACGCCATTGACGGCACCTGGTTTGAACCGATGTATGAGATGCTGCCGCCGGTCATCGAGAGGATTCGCCGGGGAGGCGGCCCGGCCCTGATCGAAGGCCAGGTCATCCGCATCGATTCACATTCCTCTTCCGACGACCAGAAAAAGTATCGAAGCCAGGAAGAGCTGAACGAAATGGTGGAACGCGACCCAATCCATCAGACGGAGGAATACCTGGAGCGGCATCACATCCTCACCCGGGAGCAGATGCGGCAGATGCGCGAGCAAGCACAAGCGGAGGTCAACCGCGCCGCCGATGAAGCCGAGAAGGTGCCGCCGCCCGGAACCGACGATTTGATGGCGCATATCTACGCCGAAGCTCCCGCCGCTCCCGCCGCAATCGAGCCGGCTGAGTATGTTTCGGAAGGAACCGTCAGCATGATTGAGGCAATCAATCATGGCTTGCGCGAGGAACTGGAGCACAATCCGAAGATCGTGATGTGGGGCGAGGACATTGCCGATCCCAAAGGCGGCGTTTTCGGCGTGACACGCGGGCTCAGCACGGCATTCCCAGACCGGGTAAGCAACAGCCCGCTGGCCGAGGCCAGCATCGTCGGAGTCGCCGGAGGCATGGCGATTGGTGGATTCAAGCCGATCGTTGAAATTCAATTTGCCGATTACATGTGGCCGGGTTTCATGCAGATTCGCGATGAAGTGCCGACTGTGCGTTGGCGCAGCCAGGGAGCGTGGACGTGCCCGGTAGTCATTCGCATTCCGGTCGGGGGCCACATCAAGGGCGGTCCATGGCATTCCGCCTGTGTCGAGGGCCTGCTGGCACATATCCCCGGATGGCGCGTCGTCTTCCCGAGTTGTGCAGAAGACGCGAAGGGGCTCATCAAATCCGCAGCCCGCTCAGAGGACCCCGTCATCTTTCTCGAACACAAAGGCCTCTACCGTCGTATGGAGTCGAGAAGCCGGGAGCCGGGCAGCGACTATCTGCTCCCGTTTGGCCGAGGCCGGATACGCCGCGAAGGCAGCGACGCCACCATCGTTACCTGGGGTGCAAGCGTCTATCAGGCGCTGGAGATCGCCAAACGAAAAGAATCCGAAGGCCGTTCGCTGGAGGTTCTGGATCTTCGATCCATTGCGCCGCTCGACGAGGAGCTTATCTACGAGAGCGTGAAAAAAACCAGCCGCGTGATCGTTCTTCACGAAGACACGCTCACCGCGGGATTCGGCGCAGAGGTGTCGGCCCGCATCACTGAAAATTGTTTCGACTATCTCGATGCACCAATCATGCGAGTCGCAGCAAAGGACAGCTTCGTGCCTTCGGCCACTCCTCTTGAAGATGCGGTTCTTCCATCCCTCGAAGACGTGGCCGACGCCGTAGAGAAGCTCTTGTCTTTCTAAGATGGGGGCTTCGGTCTATCTCTTTTGATCGCCGCGGTCAGAAGATCAGAAGCCTTCTCGGCGAATTCACGGGCGGTATTTTGAAGCTCTTTGCGGTACCAGAAGTCCGGCCGCTCCACCATCTCGTTGCAATCGCGACGGAGATCGAGCCACCGTTCCTCCAGCTGATGAATTCGGGCAAACTCTTCCAGAGTCATTCGTACGCCCTCTAAGCCGAACCGCTCAAAGCAGGCTGCCAATCGCGCTCTGAATCGCCTTCAGCATCTCCGAGGGATAGACCCCCAGCCAGACCAGAATTATGGTGAGCGCAGCCAGAGCCACCGTTGCGGCAGGCATCCGGATGGGAAGAAATTGGTGCGCTTCACCCGGCCGTTGATACAACGTCACTACGATCCGCAGATAATAGAAGAGACCGATGGTGCTGGAGACGACGAGAATCAGAATCAGCGCCCAGGAGCCCACGGCCGCTCCGGCAGCGATGATGTAGAACTTGCCGAGAAAACCCGCAGTCATCGGAATACCCGCGAGCGAAAGCAACATCGCCGTGAAAGCCAACGCGAGCATAGGCCGTCGCCAGAAGAGTCCTCGGTAATCTTCGATCTGGTCCGCATCCCGGTCCTGGGGTGAAAGCACCGTAACCACGGCAAACGCCCCCAGCGTCATTACGAAGTACGCAATCAGATAGAACATCACAGCGCTCGCACCAATCGCGCCGCCAACTTCCAGCGCGACCATCAGGTAGCCCATGTGCGCAATCGAGGAGTAAGCCAGGATGCGCTTTACATTGTTCTGCAGCAGCGCAAGCAGATTGCCCGCCAGCATGGAGGCAATGGCGATAATCGTGAGCACCAGCAACAGCGGCGCAAAATGATCGACCGCCGACTGGTTGAAGTAGCGCAGCAGCAACGCAAACATTCCGCCCTTGGACACGGTCGCGACAAAGGCCGTCACCGGCGCGGGCGCCCCCTCGTAAACATCCGGCGTCCACATGTGGAACGGCACCAGAGCCAGCTTGAAACCAATGCCCGTGAGTACCAGCGCGACGCCCGGAAGCAGCAGCATCAAATTCAGGTCCGTTCGCGACGCCAGCAAATGCGCGATCTGCGCAAAGTCCATGGTTCCAAGAGCGGCATACACCAGCGCAATTCCGAACAGCATGAACGCCGCCGAGCTGGCCGCCAGCACCAGATACTTGATGCCGGCTTCGACCGGCAGCGCTCGATCTCCCAGGTAGGCGATCAGTGCATAGAGCGCCACGCTCAGCACTTCAAGCCCCAAAAACAGCGTGGCAAAGTGGCTGCTTGCGGCCAGCACCATCGCGCCCAGTGTCGCCACCAGAAGCAGAACGTAAAATTCTTCCTTGTTCCCTTCCCGCTTGCCGAAGTAGCCAAAGGCCAGCAGCGCCACAGCAAAGCTGGCTGCGGTAATCAGCCCGAAGAAAAACAGCGCGTACCGGTCAATATCAAGCAGAGCCGTCACCTGCGCCGTCGGCACAAAGAAGATTGAGCAAAAGCCGGCCGCCAAACCGGCCAGAGTCAGCCCAAAGGCAACCGCATGATTGCGCCCCACCGCCAGGGCAATCAACACCACGACCGAAGTCCCGGCAATGATCAGCAGCGGCAGCAGAGCAAGCATGTCAGTGGCAGTCATGGCTTATCTCCAGAGAGCGGGAAGGTGGTTTGCGGCTTGTGAAAAGGCGTGAAACACGGGTTGCGGGTAGAAGCCCAGCCAGAGCAGCAATACGACCATGGCTCCCAGCGTCAGCCCCTCGCGCACCGCCAGGTCAGGCAATCGCCAGGAGCGAGGGTTCGGCCCCTGGAACGCGCGCTGCACAAAACGCAGAGCATAGAAAGTTGTCGCCAGAACGCCGCAGACCGCAATCACCGCCATGACAACATGCGAGCGGAAGGTTCCCAGCAGAATCAGAAATTCCCCGATGAAGTCGCCCAGCCCAGGAAGCCCCATTGAGGCCAGCGCGAAGAACAGGCCCGCTCCGCTCAGCCGCGGCACCGTGTCCCACAGCCCGCCCATGGCTTCGATGTCGCGCGTGTGCATGCGATCCTCGAGGGCGCCGGCGATCACGAACAGCGCGCTCGTGCTGATGCCATGCGCGATCAGCGTCATCGCCACTCCCTGAATCGCAATGGGATTGCCACTGAATATCCCCAGCAATACAAAACTGAGATGGCAGATGCTGGCATACGCAAGCAGGCGCATCAGATTGGTCTGCGAAAACGCCAGGATCGCCCCATACAGGATTCCAATCACCGCCAGCGTCATTGCCACCGGAGCGAACGCGCGCGTCGCGTTGGGGAACAGCGGATAGAGGAAGCGGATCATGCCATATGCCGCAGTAGTCGCGAGCAACCCGGCCAGAATCACGTTGGTTGCCGTCGTAGCTTCAGCGCAGGCGTCCGGCAGCCAGGTGTGGAACGGGAAGATCGGGAGCTTCACCGCAAACGCGATGAAAAAGCCGAGCATGATCCACATCGCCACGTGGGCGCTGAGCGGCGTACCCAGCAGGTCCATGTACTCAAACGTGTAAACGCCGGTCGCCTGATGATGAGCGAAGTACAGTGCCAGAATCGAAATCAGCATCAGCAGGCCGCTGAGCTGGGTAAAGAGGAAAAATTTGATCGCGGCATAGGCGCGGCGCTCGCGTCCCCAGATCGCGATCAGGAAATACATCGGAACCAGCATCAGTTCCCACGAGAAATAGAAGAGGAACAGGTCAAGGGAAAGAAAGACGCCGATGATCCCAGCCAGAATCCAGAGGAGATTGAGGTGGTAGAAGCCCAGAGCTTTGGGAACCGCACGCCACGAGATCACCACCGACACAATGCCCAGAAACAGCGCCAACAGGGTGAGCAACAGGCTAAGTCCATCCATCGCCAGGTGGAAGTGAATGCCGAATTCAGGAATCCAGCTCCAGTCCACCTGCTCAAACCACGCGTTCATGCCGGCGTTGCCCGAGCCGAAGCTCCGAGTCATCAGATACAGCGTTATCCCCAGGTCAATCAAAATTGCAGCAAGCGAGATGCAGCGGCACAACAGCGGATGCCAGCGCGCCGCCAACCAGGCGAGCAGCCCGCCGCCAACCAGTACGACGATCAACCAGAGAAGCATCATAGGAACAGCACCACCGCGATATAGATCACCGATCCAGCCGCGATTCCGGCCGCATACCATCGCAACCGGCCCGATTCAGTGCTACGAAGAACCCGCCACACACCTTCGTTCAGCTTCGCAACACCGGTATAAAAGCCGTCGATGTAATCGCTCTTGTCAATCCGCGCCACCCACACTACGGGTCGCACAAGCAGCCGATCATAGAACCAGTCCATCGCCCAGTCCGAGAACCAGAACCGATGCAGCGCCCTGCCCGTGGCATTCGCTGTCAGTGCCGTCGCATACGACCTCTTGCGCAGGAAGAAGACATAGGCCAGCGACAGGCCGAGCAAAAATACCAGTCCAGCGACAGTTTCAGAACTAATTTCGGAGATATGGACCACACCAGCATTCCACGGCAGCACCGTCTCCAGGAACCGCGCAAATGGCCCCTTCACATATCCACCGACAATCGAGAGAAAAGCAAGCACGATGCACGGAATCAACATCGCCATGCCCGGCTTCTTCACCACCGGGCTGTGCGCCTCACCAAAGAAAACCAGAAAAATCATGCGGAAGGTGTAAAGGGACGTCAGCAAAATGCCGACCAGTGCGACCACCCAGAACCCCTTGCTTCCCTCGGCCGCATTCCAGGCTCCCCACACGATCCAGTCCTTGCTGAAAACGCCGGCGGTAATCAGCGGTAGCCCGGCAAGCGAGCATCCAGCTATCAGAAACGTCCAGAAGGTTACTGGAAGTTTCTTGCGCAGCCCGCCCATCCGGAAAATATCGTGCTCGTCATTCACTGCCTGAATCACAACGCCCGCAGCGAGGAACAGCAGCGCCTTGAAAAACGCATGCGTCATGAAATGAAGAATCGCCGCCGGCCACGCGCCAACCCCCAGCGCCAGAAACATGTAACCGATCTGGCTGATCGTCGAATAGGCCAGTACGCGCTTCAGGTCATGTTGCGTCAGGGCACTGAAGCCGGCAATCAGCAGGGTCGCCGCGCCTACCACCGCGACCGCGAACTGCGCCTCGGGTGCCAGCGAGTAGAGCACATGCGTGCGCGCAATCAAGTAAACGCCGGCCGTCACCATCGTTGCCGCATGAATCAACGCGCTCACCGGGGTCGGGCCTGCCATCGCATCCGGAAGCCATGTTTGCAAGGGTAATTGCGCCGACTTGCCCACCGCGCCGCCCAGCAGCAACAGTGCCGCCGCAACCGCCGCACCGGCTCCAACGCCCCAGTGCTGAGGAGCCCGTTGCATAAGCTCCTGAATGTTCAATGTTCCCAGTGAATGAAAGAGCAGAAAAATTCCGATGATAAATGCGGTATCGCCGGCGCGGGTCACAATGAATGCCTTGCGCCCTGCCAGCCCATTCTCCGGATCGCGATACCAGAACCCGATCAGCAGGTAGCTGCACAGGCCGACGCCTTCCCACCCCAGATAGAGCAACAGAAGGTTATTCGCCAAAACCAGGGTCAGCATCGAGGCGACGAACAGGTTCATGTACGCGAAGAACCGCGAGTAGCCGTCGTCTCCAATCATGAACTCTGTCGAATAGAGGTGAATGAGGAAGCTGACAAACCCCACCACAATCATAAAGATCAGAGACAGCGGGTCGAGATAGAGCGCGATTTGCGGATGGAAGCCACCCACGTTCAGCCACGTCCACAACACCTCGGTGTAGGCGTTGCCGGCAGGCGGAGCATGCAGAAACGAGAACGCCACGATCAGCGAGATGATAGAGGACGCGGCAATCGAGCACACCGCGATCCATGCCACAACTTTTCGTGGAAAGCGCAGTACCGCCAACGCAAGCGCGCTCGCGAATGGAATCGCCGGGACCAGCCAGAGTAGGCCGAGCATCGTCACCCTCTCATCTCGTTTCCGGCGTCCGCGTCCAGCGTCCCGTGCCGTCGATAAAAGCGAAGCAGCAGAGCCAGGCCGACAGAAACTTCCGCCGCCGCCGCCGCCAGAATGAACAGGAACATAATCTGGCCATCCGGCTGACCCCATCGCGATCCCGCCGCTACAAATGCGACGCCCGCGCCGTTCAACATGATCTCAATCGCAATCAAAATAAACAACAGGTTGCGGCGCATCAGGAGCCCGACAAGCCCTAGCGCGAATAAGATGCCCCCCAGAACGAGCCCATAACTCATCGGAAGCTGCGTCATGTTCGCGCCTCCGACTTCCCCAGATGGCTCGCGCCGACCAGCGCGCCCAGCAGCAGCATGGAAGCCAGTTCCACGCCAATCAGGTATGGCCCATAGAGGGCCAGCCCTACTTCTTTCGGCCCCGCGACCGCGCCAATCCCACCGGAGATGGGTCCTTGCGTAATCAGGTAAATTATTTCGGCCAGCAGAATGGCGGAGAGAATCACCGGCCCGATCCACGCCTTTCCCGCCAGCCACTGCCGTTCCGTCTCGCGAGCTTCCCCGCCGAGGTTCAACATCATCACCACAAAGAGAAACAGAACCACAATGGCGCCGGCATAGATGATGACTTCAAGTGCGGCTATCAGTGGAGCCCCCATGCTGTAAAACACTACCGCCAGCGCCAGAAGCGAAACGATCAGATAGAGCAGCGCATGCACCGCGACTACTCGCGTAATGGCCATCACCGTCGAAATGACGGCGATGGCGCCCGCAACATAAAATGCCCACTCCAGAAAAGTCGTCATGGCCCTAGTCTTCGCAGGTCCTCAGGAGGCAACTCATTCTCCGCTTCGCCCTTGTCTTTGCCGCCGATCTTCACCCCGGCGACGCGCCAGTAATTGTAACCCGGATACTTGCCCGGTCCGTCAATCAGCAAGTCCTCCTTCTCATAAACGAGATTCTGGCGATTGTATTCCGACATTTCAAAGTCCGGCGTCAGTTGAATCGCATAGGTCGGGCACGCCTCCTCGCAGTACCCGCAGAAAATACAGCGCGAAAAATTGATACGGAAAAATTCCGGATAGCGCCGCTCGTTCTCGTCTTCGGTCCCCTGCAGCGAAATGCAGTCCACCGGGCAGGCAACGGCGCAGAGCTGGCAGGCAACGCACCGCTCGCCACCATCCGGATCGCGCGTCAAAACAATCCGTCCCCTGTAACGCGGCGTAAGATACGGCTTCTGCTCCGGGTATTGGATCGTCACCCGCCGATGAAACATATGCAGGAACACGCTCCACATCGTACGGATCACACTCAGCATCTCACTTCGCCCTTCCCTCGCGACTTACTTGAAGACCATCACGATCGCACCCGTTACCACCAGATTGGCCAGAGCCAGAGGCAGCATCACCTTCCAGCCCAGCGACATAAGCTGATCAAAACGCAGCCTGGGGAGCGTAGCCCGCAGCAGAATGAAAAAGCAGACAAACGCGAACATCTTGATCAGAAACCACACAATCCCCGGCAGCCACGGGCCGTGCCACCCACCAAGAAATAGCACCGTAATCATGGATGAAATCAGCAGAACGCCCAAATACTCGCCCACAAAAAACATCCCAAACTTCATGCCCGAATACTCAGAATGGAACCCGGCAACCAACTCAGCCTCCGCCTCCGGAAGGTCAAACGGCAGCCGCCGCGCCTCAGCCACGCCCGCAATCAGGAACAGGACAAAGCCCAGAAACTGCGGGACGATGAACCACAAATTCTTTTGCGCTTCGACAATCGCCGTCAGGTTGAAAGAGCCAGCCAGCAGCACCACTCCCATCAGCGACATGCCCATGAAGACTTCATAGCTCATCATCTGAGCCGCGGCACGCAGCCCGCCCAGCAGAGAATACTTGTTCCCCGAAGACCATCCAGCCAGCACGATGCTGTAAACGCCCAGCGACGACATGCCCAGAAAAAACAGCAGCGCGATATTGAAGTTCGTAACGATGATTCCGGGAGCGAAGGGCACCACGGCGAATGACAACAGCACCGTCACCATGATGATGGCCGGCGCAATCACAAAGACAGGTTTGTCCGCGAACGGAGGAATCCAATCCTCCTTCGTGAAAATCTTGATCATGTCGGCGAGCACCTGCAGCAGACCGAAAGGCCCGACACGGTTCGGCCCGTAGCGGTCCTGCCAAAGCGCAAGGAGCCGCCGCTCCACCCAGATCAGAAACGCCGCAAGCGTCAGCGCCACAATCAGGATTCCCAAGATCGCCGCAAATGGATAAGGGCTGGTCATCTCGACCGCTCAATCCGGCTCCAGGCCGGAAACTCCTCTCCGCGCAATGTAGTCAGTCCCGCCGGAATGCCCGCAACTCCAGCAGGCAGATCAGCGAGCACCTGCAGCGGCAAATGCTGTCTCACGCCGCCAATCTCAATCTCAACTTCCGCCGCGTTTCCATCCGCGTCTAACTTCGCCGCGTCCGCCGCGTTCAGCGCCAGATAAGGCCCCGGCGCCAGCTCCGCAACGCCCGGCGCGCGCAGGCTCAATTCCTCCGAGCCAAAAATATGCTCAATCGGAATCACCATCCACTCGGCCGTGCGACGCGCAAAGGCAGCCGGAACGGTGTTGAAATAGGCGCCCGCACCGGACGGCTCAAACAAGCGAACGCCTGGATCGCCTCCCCGCAGCTCGGCGCCAATCTCACTTTGAAATTTATTGACTGACTGAATCGAGTTCCAGCCCGGAGTCCAGAAGAACGGCTGCAGCGCGCCAGGCGGTTGCACCGGAGTCCCCTCCATCGAATACGAGAGCGCCGAGTCCGGGTCATTTGGCGGCTTCGGCTCAACCACGCTGATGTTTGCCGTCATCGACGTGCGTCCGCTGTAGCGATGCGGCTCTCGCGGCACCTTCGCGCCCTCGATCCGGAACTCCGACGACGGCGCGGCCCCGGCCACCCGCGCAAGTTGCGGCATCTCCCGCGCAAGCGCGGCCACCACGTCATCCAGCGAAGTCCATCCCTCGTCGCCCAGCCATCGCCAGCTCTCGCTCACATCATCCGCCGATGGGTACACCTGGAAAAATCGCTGTGCTCGTCCCTCGTTGTTCACCACCGTCCCGTCGGACTCGGCAAACGGGCCGGCCGGAAGAAGCAGCTCCGCCTTCGCTGTCATTTCATTCGTCAGCGAATCAAGCACGATCACGTGCGCCGTCGATTCTAAAAAGTCATCCACCGCTTTCCGCGGAATCCGCCGATAAAGATCGTTCTCAAGCACGATCAGCACTGCGTCCCCGTCGTTCTGCAACTTTGCCATCGCCTCGCTCAACGGACGCGCGTCCATAAGCGCCAGACCAAAGGTATTGCACTCCGGCGCAATCAAGCTCAGTCCCGCCGGATGTCCGCTCTCGCACAAAGCCCTGGCCACATTCGCCGCTGCTTCAATCACCGCGTCGCTCCGGCAGCTCAGTCCGGAAACCACCAGCGGTCGCTTCGCGCTTGTCAGCGCCGCTGCAATCGCCCGTGCAAGTTCCCTCACCTCGTCCGGCAGGCCCGCAACTTCCGGCGCCTTCGCATCAATTTCGTGAGCCACCGCAAAGCCTAGCCGCGCCACGTCGTCCGGGGCCGCGCGGTAGGTTCGAGTCGCAACATCATCCAGCCGAGTCGCGCCCGATGCAGCAATGAAAAGCGGGTTCTTCGTGCTCTGAGCAAGCTCGCGCACCGCGTCATCCATCCACAGCGGAACACGGAGCTTCTGTGCGGTATCAAACGATTGCTGGCGCAAGGACTGCCGCAAGCTCAGCGCCAGCCGCGGCGCCGAGTTCGTAACATCCTCACCCAGAATCAGCACGGCGTCAGAAAGCTCAACGTCATGCAGCGAAACAGAACGAGCCGGCCCGGCCTGGAGAACCTCCACCATCGCCTTGATCCTGATCCAGTCAGCATCAGCGACACCCGCAAAAAAATGATCCTTCCCTACCAGCCGCCGCAGCGCGAAATTTGCCTCCAGCGAAGCCCTGGGTGACCCAATGCCGATCAACCGCTTGCCTCCGGAGGTGAGCGCCTGCAAGTGCTGCACTGCCGTTTCGCTCGAAACAACTTCTCCGCGGAACTGAGCCTTGCGGATCCTCGTCTCGCTGTTGACAAATTCATAGCCGTAGCGCCCGCGGTCGCAAAGGAAATAGCCGTTCACCTCGCTGTTGAACCGGTTCACAACGCGGCGCAGCGTCCCATAGCGTTCGCCCATCGTGATGTTGCAGCCCACGCCGCAGCCCCCGCAGATCGACGGCGCCATCCGCAGGTCCCACTTCCTCGTGTAGTGGCGTCGCAGCGTGCGATCGGTAAACACTCCCGTCGGGCATACCTCCACGAGGTTCCCTGCAAACTCGCTTTCGAGCACACCATCCTTGTCGCGTCCAAAGAAAACCGCATTGGTGATGCCAAAGGAATTCAGATCGGTCCCGCCGGCATAGTTGCGATAAAAGCGCACGCAGCGGTAGCACTGGATACAGCGGTTCATCTGGTGATAAACAAACGGGCCGAGGTACTGGTCATGAAATGTGCGCTTGGGGAACCGGGAACGGCGATAGTCATGCCCGGTCATCACCGTCATATCCTGCAAATGGCACTCGCCGCCCTCATCGCACACCGGGCAATCGTGAGGGTGGTTCAGCATCATCCCCTCGATGATCCCGGCGCGGAAGGCAACCGCTTCCGGATCCTTCATCGAAATGCGGGTTCCAGGAGTGGCGGGGGTCATGCACGCCATCACCAGTCTCCCTCGCGTGTCCTCGGCATCCTTGAATTGCTTCACGGCGCATTGCCGGCAAGCGCCCACCGACCCCAGCGCGGGGTGCCAGCAGAAGTACGGCAGGTTGAGCCCAAGCGAGAGGCAGGCGTGCAG
Source organism: Acidobacteriaceae bacterium (assembly GCA_049280995.1). Classification (GTDB taxonomy): domain Bacteria; phylum Acidobacteriota; class Terriglobia; order Terriglobales; family Acidobacteriaceae; genus Silvibacterium. The sequence goes on along the minus strand of JBAPRH010000014.1, from coordinate 59,806 downwards.
CAGGTTCTGCTGCGGATTCGCTTCGCAGGCTTTACCGTCAATGTAGATCGTACCCATCTGCTTCTCCTGCTTCAGCTTCTCCACGGGCAATGTTGCTCACGGATATGCCGCTCGAAATCTTCGCGAAAGAATTTCAGCGCGCTCTGCACGGGCTCCGCTGCGCCCGGCGCCAGCGCGCAAAAGGTATGTCCCGGCGACCAGAACTGAGAGAGACCCGCAAGCTTTTCGATGTCTCCCGGCTTTCCTTTCCCAGCCTCCATTGCATCCAGAATTTTCGTCGCCCACTTCAGACCGCTCCAGCAAGGCGTGCACCATCCGCACGACTCCTGAGCAAAGAAGTGCGTGAGGTTGGCAGCCATGCCCACCGGGCAGGTCTGATCGTCCAGAACGATCATCGTGCCGGTCCCCAGGCGGCTGCCCGCGTTTTGCACCGACGTATAGTCCATCGGAACATCGAGGTGTTCTTCCACCAGAAAATCGGTGGATGCGCCACCGGGAAGCACTCCGCGGAAGTGCAGTCCATCCCGCATGCCGCCCGCGTGTTCTTCCAGAATTTCGCGCATTGGAGTCCCCATCGGTAGCTCCCACACCCCCGGCCGCTTCACCTTGCCGCTCGCTCCGTAAAGCTTCGTTCCAGTGTCCTTGGACCGGCTCAGGCCCTGGTACCACGTCGCGCCTTTTTCAATGATGTGATGCACGTTCACCAGCGTCTCAACATTGTTCACAATCGTCGGCTTGCCCCACAGGCCGGACACCTGCGGGAAAGGAGGCTTCGACCGCGGATTGGCGCGCTTGCCTTCGAGCGCGTTCAGCAACCCCGTCTCCTCGCCGCACATGTAGCGTCCGCCGCTCACGTGCAAATGCATTTCGAGCGAAAAACCCGACTTCAGAATGTCGCGGCCCAAGTATCCCGCCGCGTAAGCCTCGTCAAGCGCGTGCAGCAGCCGCTCCTGCGACAGCTTGTACTCGCCGCGAATAAAGATAAACGCAACGTCCGCCTCAATCGCAAAGCCCGTCAGAGCCAGCCCTTCGATCAATTGGTGCGGATTCCCTTCCATCAGGAAGCGATCCTTGAATGTTCCCGGCTCCATCTCGTCAGCGTTGGCAATCACGTACTTGGGCCGTGGAGCATCCGCCCCCATCGGAGTAAAGCTCCACTTCATTCCAGTGGGAAAACCCGCGCCTCCCCGTCCGCGCAAACCCGAATTCTTGACCTCTTCCTGGACCTTTTGGGGCGTCATTTCGCGCAGCGCCTTCCGCAGCCCCTGGTATCCGCCCACCCGCTCGTAGTCCTTGAGGCTGAGTACCCCTCCATCCGTCGGAATATCCTGCGTCAGTGGCCTCTCAGTTGGCATCGCTACTTGCACCCCTCCAGAAGCATGTCGATCTTCGCTGCATCCAGATCGCCGTGCAACTCGTTGTCCACCAGCATCGTCGGCGCATGCTGGCAGGCTCCGAGGCACACAATGGGCAGCAGAGTAATGCGGTCGTCCGGCGTGGTTTCGCCGAAATCGATCCCCAGCCGCTCCGTCAGATGCTTGCGCATCCGCTCATAGCCCATGATCCAGCAGCTCACGCTGTCGCACAGCATCACAACGTGCCGGCCTACCGGCTTACGAAAGATCAGGTTGTAGAAAGTCGCTACGCCGTCCAGATCGGCGGGCGACATTTCCAGCAGCTCGCCAATGTCGCGAACGCTTTCGTCCGAGACCCAGCCCCGATGGCGCTGCACGATCTTCATGGCGTCAATGCACACGGCCTGCTTGGTCGGATAGTGAGCCAGCTCCGCCTCGATCTCCTGCCGTTCTTCCGCCGTCAACATAGGTCTCCTCTCCTCATCGATCCCCGCTACCGGTCTGCATCACCGGTCTATGTCCGCCAGCACGAAATCCATCGCTCCCAGCACCGCCAGCAGGTCTGGAATCATTCTTCCCCGCACCAGCTTCGGCAGCATTTGCATGTGCGGGAACGACGGCGTCCGAATCCGCGTCCGGTAGGAAACTGTGCTGCCGTCGCTCACCAGGTAGTAGCCGTTGTTCCCCTTCGTCGCCTCGATCGCCCCCAGCGCCTCGCCCGGGGGAATCACCGGACCCCAGCTCACTCCCAGAAAGTGCGTAATCAGCGTTTCGATGTCGTGCATGGTGTGGTCCTTGAGCGGCGGGACCGCCAGCGGCTGGAGCGACTTGTAGGTTCCCTCCGGCATGTTGTTGACGCACTGCTCAATGATGCGCAGGCTCTGCCGCATCTCCTCTACGCGCACCGCCCCACGGTCATAGCAGTCGCCGTGGGTTCCCGTCGGCACATCAAACTCAAATTGCTCATACCCAGAATAGGGCTGCTTCTTGCGGAAGTCCCACTCAAGCCCGGTTGCGCGCAGGCCCGGCCCTGTCACTCCCCACTCGATTGCTTCCTCTGTCGTAAAGGCGCCTACGCCCTTGGTGCGCGCCTTGAAAATCCGGTTCCGCATCACCTGCGTGTCATACTCTTTCAGGCGCGGCGGCATGTATTTCAAAAAGTCGCGGACCAGCCCGTCCCAGCCTTTGGGCAGGTCCTGCGCCACGCCCCCAATGCGAAACCAGTTGGGGTGCATGCGCGCTCCGCACAGAGCCTCGATGATTCCGAAAGCACGCTCCCGGTCATTGAAGGTATAGAAAACCGGCGAGAGTTGCCCCATGTCCTGGGCAAACGTCCCGTACCACACGAGATGACTGATAATCCGGAACAGCTCCGCCAGCATCACCCGAATCACCTGCGCCCGCGGCGGAACCACGATGCCCGCCAGCTTCTCGACCGCCATCAGGTACGCCATGTTGTTCATCACACCGCCCAGATAATCAATCCGGTCGGTGTAAGGAATATAGGTGTGCCAGGACTGCCGCTCTCCCATCTTCTCCGCACCACGATGGTGAAAACCGATTTCCGGCACCGCGTCCACGATCTCTTCGCCGTCGAGCTGCAACACCACCCGTAGCACGCCGTGCGTGCCTGGATGCTGCGGCCCCACATTCAGAAAGACGAAATCCTCGCCCTCTCGACCGGGACGCATGCCCCAGTCTTCTGGCTTGAAGCGCATCGCCTCCTGCTCCGCCGCCTCTTTCTCATCGGGGAGCTTGAATGCCCCCATCTCGGTCGCCCTCGCCGGATGATCTTTCCGCAGCGGATGGCCCACCCAGGTCTTCGGCATCAGCAGGCGTTCGAGGTGCGGGTGGCCCCGGAAGCGGATGCCAAACATGTCCCATACCTCCCGCTCATACCAGTTCGCCGCGGGCCATAGATCCGTGCTGGTATCGGCCTCCAGTTGGTCCTGTGCGAGAGGCACTTTAATGCGGACGTATTGGTTCCTGTCGAATGAAAGCAGGTGATAAACCAGTGTGAAGTCGCTCGCCGGCGGTCCTTCAGGATGGGTCCGCATCCGCTCGTCAATGGCGGTAAGGTCATAGAACATCCGGTAAGGCTGCTCGACCTCGTTCTTCAGATAAGCCAGTGCGCGGTGCGCGCTCTCGCGCCCCAGCCAGAAGGTCGGAATTCCGTCAATTGTGGCCTGGGATGTGACCTCGGTTGGGCCCAGTTTCTTCTGCAGCCCGTCCCCGATCTTCGCGGCATCGACTCTGGCCTCGGATTGGGCTTCGGATTGAACAGGGCTTTCAGTCATACTCAGATTTCGTCGATAGGTCGAAGATCTTTGGCACGCATACGCTCGTCGCGATGCAGATCACGTTGCGAAGGCTGCGGATGACGTATCGTTCCCTGCGGTCCCACCATCCAGCTCAGCGGGCGGCGTTCCGTCGCGATCGCCTGCTGCAGCAGCAGCAGACCCTGCTCGAACGCGTCGGGGCGCGGCGGGCACCCCGGCACATACACGTCCACGGGAAGAAACTTGTCCACGCCCTGCACCACGCTGTAAATGTCGTACATCCCGCCAGAGTTCGCACAGGAGCCCATCGAGATTACCCAGCGCGGTTCCATCATCTGCTGGTATAGCCGCAAAATGATCGGCGCCATCTTGATGAAGACCGTCCCAGCGACCACCATCAGGTCCGCTTCGCGCGGCGTCCCACGAATCACTTCCGCGCCAAAGCGGGCAACGTCATACTTGCTGGTAAGGCTGGTAGCCATTTCCACATAGCAGCAGGAGAGCCCGAAGTTAAAGGGCCAGACGGAGTTCTTCCGCCCCCAGCCCAGCAGGTCCTGCAACCGCGAAAACACCACACTGCGCTTGACGGCGTTCTCCGCGGGGCTTTCGTCCGGACGTACCAGGTCTACCAGCGAGTTGCGTTGAATTAACGGAGACGGCATCAGGACCTCTCTCTTGTGTTTGCTCGTGACCCTGGCGCATACCAGTCCAGCGCTCCGGTGCGCCATAAGTAGGCAAGCGTTACCGCCAGAACACCGATGAAAATCAGCACCTCACCATAGCCGGCCCAGCCCAGCTCACGCCCCCCGACGGCCCATAGAAAGACGAACACCGCTTCCAGGTCGAACACGACGAAGAACATCGCGATTAGATAAAACTTGACCGACAGGCGCACATGCGCCGAACCCGTGGAAACAATGCCAGATTCAAAAGGAGTCCGGGTCGCCGGTTCAGAATGCCGCTGCCCCAGAACGGACGAGACAGCAATCATGGTCGTGACAATAAAAAGAACGATGCCGAAATAAACCGCGAGAGGCCAGACAGTCATTCCGCCGCCACCCCCGCCCTGTCATTCCAGAAGATCTCCGCGGGCTCGTCACCGGGAACCACTTTTCCAGTTTGTCGACCATGCAGGTCAATCGCAATAGATCGCTCATCATAACCAGGAGTACGCATATCACCATCCGGCGGGTAGAGAGACACGGACAACGAGGCAAATCCGCGAGCCGGCACTTGATCCGCGTCTCTGCCAGTTCTTACTAGGATGCGATGTATCGCCTTGAGGAATCGACGATTAGGATGCCGCTTTTCTTTCGCTCCCAGACTGTCGAGGAGGGAGATTTCTTACAAACAAGTTTGTCAACCGTCGGCCGCAATCCAGGTGCCCTCGTCAGAAACTCCGGCTTCAGCCTGAGCTATGCTGCTTTTCCTAATGACTGCGCCGTCCCGGCGGTCGCAAAAGAGTCTTCACTGGGATTAGGGAGCGACGACGGTGGATCACTTGCGGGGAAGCTGTCGGCAATAGTCTTGTCCAGCATCCTCTCTCTGTTTCCCTCTTTGGGGAGCTCGCCCGTCGCCTGATCCTCTGGGGCGCGCCGCGCAGTGTCACTCTGGATTCTCATTGTCGTTTCCCCATCGCACCAAAACCATTCCTCCAGGATATTCCGGGATCTTCGAAAAATAGCGGCCTTCCCTGATTCAATCCTAATCACGCCAGACCAGTCTGGAGAATGAACCAGTCATCCTTATATGAGGAGACGGTCGCACTTATCGTTGCCAAGGTAAAGAATTGATCGGCTCAGATCAGCTTGCGCTGAATTGCATGCGTAACGGCTTCCAGCCGATTGTGCGTTCTCAGCTTACGATTAATGTGGTGAAGATGGTTCCGGAGCGTCTGCGGTGTAATCCTGAGCTTTTTTACTACCTCAGGGGAATCCAGCCCCGACCCAAAAAACCGGAGAATCTGCAATTCGCGCGACGAGAGCGTGCTGACCGGTGCAAACTCAGCGGGACTTCCGACTATCGAATTCATGTCCTTGGTAAGTTCCGTCATGCGATCAAGCAGCTCTTCACGCCTCTTTCGAGCGGTGATGTCATGCGCTAAATGAACAGTAAGTCGAGTTCCGGTACGGCTATTCTTGTGGACCAGAGTCGAAAGGCTAACCCATATGCGCTCTCCGCCCGAGGTTGTCACGTTTAAATCAAATGCTGGAATCTTCGCTCGACCATCGGAGACTTTTATGACCTCTGAACGATTCAAGCAGACCTGGGTGCCCAACGAGTCAACGCCGTGCAGCACAGCCCAGCAGTTCTTGCCTGCCACTTCTGTTTCCGCATAGCCAAACACCGCTTCCGCCGCATGGTTCCAGAAGCAGATTTCCCCTGTCTCCCGGACAGCGAAGGCCGCTTCCGCCGTGTTATCAAGAAACGCGAATAGCTCTGTTTCCAGCATCTACATCCACTCTACGCCGATCTTCAGGAGACAACGCCAGAGCCGGGCAACATCCCCGTCACTGACGCGGCGGCGCAGACTCGCCGGTTACCGGACCGTCAAGAATTGGTTTGTCCAGGCCGCGAATCGCGCGGCCGTTCTTTCCCCTCAGATCGAAGACGACAATTTCGTTCCTTCCATTCTTCAGCCAAGGTGCGGGAGCGTAGAGCGTCTGCTGCGGGCCAACGTCCCAAATCCGCCCCAGCGCGCGGCCATTCAGCCACAACTCTCCTTTGGTGAATTCCCTGGTGTCGAGAAACGTGTCGCCGGTCTGTGCCAGATTAAAGGAGCCGCGATAGAAGCAGGGGCCCTCGCACGGCGCGCTGGAGTAGTTGAGTTTGTTCACGTCAGTCATCGGCAACGGATAGATGTCCCACCCGGTAAGCCGCGCCCCGTTCAGCGTGACCTGGCGTGTGATTCCGGCGCGTTCTCCGTTGATACCGTGGCCAAAGTTCACGCGCCCGGTGTTCTCGACCAGGATGTCGAGCCGCGCGCTGGACACCGACGCCGGAAGCAAAACGCTGTCCTGCCTCAGCCTGCGATCCACCGTGCCGACCAGCTTGCCGTTCACATAAACCTCGGCATAGCTGTGCGGCTGATCGATGACCAGTTTGCCTCCCGCAGCAGCGTGAAGGTGGGTGCGATACAGAATGTATCCGTAGGACTGGCCCACATCCTCCATGCTCAAAACCTGTTCGGAATGCACAGGCGCGGGCAGGTTCGCCCAGAGCGAGGCGGAGGCCGCGAGCGGAATCGCGGGAACGCTGATCGGCGGATCGACCCTCGGCACAGGCGGCGGCGTGACGCCAGTATCTTTCGCAATGACTTTGCGGAAAGCAAAGTACTTCGCCGTAGGCCGTCCGCTCTCATCGAGTGCCGCGTCGTAGTCGTAGCTGGTCACGTCCGGCTCGTAATTTTTGCCGTTCGAATTGGCCCCGTTCATCCAGCCGAAGCTCGTTCCGCCGTGGAACATGTACAGGCTGACCGAGTAACCCTGCCGCAGCATCCAGTCGAGGTTCGCGGCCTCTTCCTGAACATTGGTCTGGGCGTGCTTTGCGCCCCAGTGGTCAAACCATCCAGCCCAATATTCGCTGTTAAAGAACGGCCCGTTGGGACGAAACTTCTTCAATGTGGTAAACGCATCCTGCGCGGCATTTGCGCTATCGCCTCCGAAGTTGATACCGACAGGAAGCTCCGGCAGCGAGCCATTCGGCACCTGTTCCGGACCATCGGCCGTAAAGAGTTGCGACTTCGTGAAACCGGCGTCCACCAGTGCCTGATGAATCTGCTCCATATAAGCGTGATCGCTGCCGTAGGAGCCGTACTCGTTCTCCACCTGCGTAAGAATAATCGGGCCGCCGTTGCCGATCTGCAACGGCGCCAGCTCCTTTCCGAGCCGTTTGAGCCACGTCCTCACCGGCCCCATAAAGCGCGGATCGCTGCTGCGCACAGCAATCCCGTGGTCCTTGAGTAGCCACGAGGGAAGCCCGCCCCATTCCCACTCGGCGCAGACATAGGGTCCAGGTCGCAGGATGACGTAGAGCCCCTCCTCCTGCGCTTCACGAATGAACTCGGCAACGTCGTTGTTACCGGAAAAATCATAGACGCCGGGCCGGGGCTCGTGTTCATTCCAGAAGACGTACGTGGTGATCGCGTTCAGACCCATCGCCTTCGCCATCTTCAGCCGGGCGCGCCAATAGGCGCGCGGAATCCGCGTATAGTGCATCGAACCCGAAATAACCTGGAATGGCTTTCCGTTCAGCGCAAAGTGATTGCCCCGAACCGTGAACGTTTGACCTTTCCGATGGCTCGGCGTCTGCGAGTAGCCAAAAGAAACGAATGACGACAGCAACAACGCAAGCAAGACGGCTTTGATTCGCAATTCAGACTCCTGTTTTCCGATTGATGATGACGCTTACGCCTACGAGAGCTTCTGCCAGTCAAGAATAACCTTGCCGGAGTTGCCCGAGCGCATCGCCTCAAATCCCTGCTCAAACTCGTCCCAGGCCAGACGATGCGTGATGATCTTCCCTATATCCAGCCCGGATTGCAGCATAACCGTCATCTTGTACCACGTTTCATACATCTCGCGACCGTAGATGCCACGAATCGTGTACTGGTTAAAGATCACCTTCGCCCAGTCAATCGCCATCTCCGAAGGCGAAGGAATGCCGAGCAGCGCTACCTTCGCGCCGTGGCTTAGATTCGCGAGCATGTCGCGGAAAGCATTCGCGTTGCCCGACATCTCGAGTCCCACATCAAAGCCCTCGTGCATCTCAAGCTGTTCCTGCACCTGCGCAAGTGACGTCTCCCGCGGATCAATCGCCTTCGTCACTCCCGCGGCCTTACGCGCAAGCTCCAGCCGGTACGGATTCAAATCAGTGATGACGACATGGCGCGCCGCAGCGTGCTTTGCCACCGCCGCGGCCATAATGCCGATAGGTCCGGCGCCCGTCACCAGAACGTCTTCGCCGAGCAGGGGAAACGCGAGTGCCGTATGCACCGCGTTGCCGAGCGGATCGAAGATCGCTGCGACATCAAGCGGAATGCCCGGAGCATGACGCCAGATATTCGACATCGGTAGCACAACGTATTCAGCGAACGCTCCCGCGCGGTTCACGCCCACGCCCTCGGTGTGAGCGCAAAGATGACGGCGGCCCGCCAAACAATTGCGACAGCGCCCGCAGACGACATGGCCTTCGCCGCTCACGCGATCACCTACGTGAAAGTCGTTGACGTTCGCACCTACCTCAACGATCCGCCCCACAAACTCATGCCCGATAACCAGCGGGACCGGAATTGTCTTCTGGGCCCAGGCGTCCCACTCGTAGATATGAAGATCAGTTCCGCAGATGCCGGTCGCGAGAACGCGAATTTTGACATCGTTAACCCCCACCTCAGGCTCCGGAACGTCCTCAATCCAGAGGCCGCGTTCCGCCTTCGCCTTAACCAGAGCTTTCATTCCGCTCTTTCCTTTCTTTCAAATGCCCGAATTTCCCCACACCGTCAAGATTACAGAGACGAAGAGCGATTGTACTGTGGAATCCTGCATTTCGTAGAACCTCCCCGAGGGTCCGGGGAAAGTGCGGGGCAAACTCTGGCGAAGCGGCGGTAGCGATTGACGGTGTGGAGCAGAAGACCCGATATTTGGCGATGGACTTGCGCATTCCGACGATTGCTTTTCTCCGCTGAGATTGCGGAGGCACCCGACGAAATCGGTCCGACCGAAATGCTACGCAGATCTGCGACCGCGGGTCCACGCCGTTTTGTGTGCCCACCCGCAAGGCCGCGGGTCGGCTTCTTCATTCTGTATCCGACACCGCTCTTTGAATCTGTTGCGCAGACCTGGGATAGTAGCCCCTGCGCGTTCTGACGGTTAGCTTGCCGTGCCCTGGCGCTGACGCCTCGACGCGCACCCTCCGATAGCCTCCCAGGCTGACCGGCTTGGTCGAATGGTACCCGATCGTGTACTGATTGCGAATGTCCTCTGCAACCTGCCGCGCAATCGTGCCCACCTCTTGCAAGGAGTCCGGGAAATAGGCAATTCCGCCCGTTTCCCGTGACAACTCTTCCAGCGCGTCCTTCGCCTGCTCCGCTTCGTCCGGATCGTCGCCGTAGAGCAGCCCAATCGAATACACTACTGGCCCGCCCAGGTTCTGCACTCGCCGGATCGCCTGTTGCAGAGTCAGCCGCGATGCGTTGTCCGCTCCATCCGTAATAATCAGCAGCACCTGCTTCGGACGCGTCGCGTGTTTGGCGAGCTCATCAGCGGAGGCGGCCACCGCGTCATAGATCGCCGTCGTGCCTCTGGAGTCGAAGTGGGACAGCCCTCGCTCCAGCAAATTGATGTTGTTCGTAAACCCCTGGTCGAGATAAGCCTTATCGGAAAAATTCACGATGAAGGCTGCATCTTCCGGATTGGACGCCCGCACCAAATCGAGAGCGGCCGCATCCACCGCCGTGCGCTTATCGCGCATCGAGCCTGAATTATCGACGAGAATGCCCATCGACACCGGGATATCCTGATGCTGAAACGACGCGATGGTCTGGGAAACGCCGTCCTCCCACACCCTGAAATCGCTGCGGTTCAGGTCCCGTACCAAACGCCCTTTATCGTCCACGACCGCGCACTGCAGCAGGACTTCATTCACATTCTCCTGCAACGTGTAAATCCCGCTTTTCCCCTTCTCGACCAGCTGGCCGGGCGCAGCCTCCGCGGCAACTGAAGAATGCGGCAGATTGTCTTCAGGATCAGGCGACAGAACCGGATCGTGGTCAACCGTTAAATTCGGTTGCGCCTGCGGCTGCGTTGGGTCGTATTTCGTAACGGGTGAGGCTGCTTGCCTTTGCAATGCCGATGCGGGCCGTACCGCCTGTGCCTGGGCAGGCGAAGCTCCGCAGCAGAGCAGAGCCAAAAACATCGGAAAAATCACCCTGGGAACGCGCGATCTCAATAAAATCTCGAATGACATAAGTTCGGCCCGATCCGGCAGTACCTCCATGCGTACTTCAGATGCAAATCCGAGCTAAACCGCATCCATTGAGGTTTCTACAATTGCACATGAGACGCGAACGACCCCGGCAACCTCACGCACTGGATCATGTCTCCGGAGCAGATGAAGCCCAAATCCGCCATGACCTCGGTCTGTCAGAACAACAGGCCCGCGACGCTGCGGCTTATCTCTACACCTTGCAGTAAGGTCTTCGAGGGCTTTTTTTCTCGATCTACTTTCTAGGCAGGTGTCGTTTCAGAAATTGCTGGAGTGCAACAGCATTATTGTGCTCTGTGTCGTGGGAACTATAGATTAGTGTCACCGTTCCCTTCCGCGCAGCATCAATAATAGGTTGCCAGGCGTCAGGATTGGCTTGCAGCTCCGCAAAATAGCGCTTCTGAAACTCCTCCCATTTGGCTGGATCGTGGCTGAACCATTTCCGCAGTTCCGTGCTGGGGCCCGCATCTTTAATCCAGCTCGCGATAGGCAGCGACTCTTTTCTGACTCCGCGCGGCCACAAACGCTCGATCAGCAGCCGAGTCCCATCGGACTTATCCGCTTCGTCGTAGACACGCTTGATATTGATCATGCTATTGACCTTTCTTTGTGAATTTCCCCACTGGATACAGGCTGAGAAACCACCGGCGCTGCCGGATTAGCTCCTGAATATGCCAGAAACTTCCATCTGAGCGGGATGGCATGAGGCGTCTCAATGGCTTGGCTAACGTGGTACTCTACAGCCTGATTCCCGCCGGGAAACCTGGAAATCCGTGCCTTGTCCCAGATCACGTAGGCCTTCCCGGTTATCTGGAGAGTTGAGCCCGTAGCGAAATCTATAAAGAGAAGTCCTGCATGCGGGTTCTCCGTAATGTTACCGAGTGTATTGAACATCGTGTTCCCCCAGTAGTTCGGGAAGACCAGAGTATTCTTGTCCACCACCTCGACAAATCCAGGGTTGCCGCCGCGATGAGAGGCATCGGTGCCGATCTCAGAATGAAAACTCGCAATAAAAAAAGTGTCCGCTTCGGCAATTCGCTTCTGCTGGCCGAGCGTGAGTGATTCGGTGCGCACGATTCCACGGTCATCGACCGGCTGAGAGATTCCTCGATCAGCTTCCGAATTTGAATATACTTCCTGCACTGGGAATAGACTCGCTCCACATGGATGACCAGCGCGCCATCTTTCGCAAATTCGAGTTGGCCTTTGACCTTCATCCGGCGGCGAGTGGAAAGCTCGATAACGAATACACCTATTTTTGGCGTATGGCTCAGGCGTTCAGCTAGCCCGTCACCTGGAACAGCGGTAGCGCGAATCCGAACAGTCCGACTGTCAACGGCTTGTATAAAACCTCGGGAGCCAGTCAGCGCTGAAGCCCACACACACCCGCTCGAGTCCAGCGTTGAGAGAATCGCCATCCTCTGGTCCTTGAGGAACTCGCGCGCAATGCTGGGGATACTCTCATGGATGAGTGCGGTGGCGTGCTCGGACTGCTCCGAGACTCCAGCTTTGGACTGTACCGCTAACTCGCCCGCATGGTAGAACTGCTCAACCATGAGTTCTCCTCTCACTTATCGCGCTGTGGGCCAAGTCTAAAAGAACCCACAGGTCGGAGCGCCAGCAACCGGAGCAGGTTTACCTTTGACACCTGTGGGGCTATAGATTTCGAGACGAATGCCATCCGGATCCTCGAAGAAAATACCTCCGGAGTCGGCGCCTTCAGCATGGGGAACAATGCCGTCATACAGGAACTTGACCTTCATGTCCTGGAGCACTTTCTCTGCTTGCTTGACTTCCTCGACTGAAGCGAGTTGGAACGACAAGTGGTGAAGGCCTGGCTTGTGGACATCGAACCGGCTGCTGCTCTGCTGAAAGAGTGTGACAAGGATGTCCTTGCCGTCACCAAGAAAAACAAATTTCTGGCTGTCCTTATTGGACTCGAGCATGGTCTTCAAACCGAAGACACTCTGGTAAAACTTCTTGGACCGCTCAAGATTTGTAACATTCAAGCCAACATGGCCTGTCTGGAGCTTCCATCCCTGACTTGTGGTTGCCACCATTTCTGTACTCCTTTTTCTAGCTTTTTGATGCTGCTCACATCGGTATCGACGCTTTTCATCTAGCCGCGCCCGACACCTGCTACAAGGAACCGTCTTGCGACTTACGAGAGAAAGGCTCTGCCGTCGTGCGTCCTCGCGCCTGGACAACCTTCGCCCCACCCGCTTCATCCCCACAAAGGGGAAGTCTGAGCGTGCTTTCACCTGCTTTCACCCGGCGCCCTCAAGAGAGGAAATCAAAAATGAAGAAATTAGCACTAGTCGCTGCAGCGTCGATGCTGCTTCCTATGCTGTCGTTTGCAAAAGCACCTGAAAGATCCTACAAGGGCCAGATCTTTGATATGGCGTGTGCCAAGTCGGGCAGCCATGACGCTGGATACAAAATGACGGGAACCCACACGCCGAAGGACTGTACCTTGGCTTGTAACAAAGCCGGCAGTCCGCTCGTACTTTATAACAAGGCGACAAATATTATTTACAAACTGGACGATCAGAGCGAAGCGAAGAAGTTCGCGGGCGAAAACGTGAAGGTCAAGGGAACGCTCGATTCTTCCACCGAAACCATTCATGTAGCCAGGATGACGAAATAGTCGCACATCCTGGAGCCGAAATCCTGGAGCCGAAGCCGCTAATAAGTCATCGCGAGCCTTGTGACTGTTGCCTCGCAGTATAAGCTGTACTTCATTGCTGTACCTCGTTATTGATAGACATGGAGGAAGGTCGGTGCGTCACAAGGCTTGGTTGACTCTTGTCATTCTTCTTGTACTGATCGTTATCGTCGCGGTTTACGGCATCTTTCACGCGAACATTGGCGCTGTTGGCGGCCCGGGGCCGCTGGAAACCTCCATCGCGACCAAAGCAAGAGGATGGTATGTCAGCCGGGCCGCGCAGAAGGTGCCGGTCTCTACCGTTGCCAACAATGCTTCCAGTGTCTCTGCCGGCAACGGACTATACGGCATGGAGTGCGCGTCGTGCCATGGTTCCGATGGCCACACTCCCGCGCCTATCGGCCTGGCGATGTACCCTCGAGTTCCAAGCCTCAGTTCTCCCGCCGTGCAAAAGCTATCGGACAAGGAACTATTCTGGGTCATCAAGAATGGCATTCGCTTGAGTGGCATGCCAGGCTTCGAGCACATCAATACCGATCAGGAGATATGGCAGTTGACGTATTACGTGCGAAGCCTGCGCGTACAGCCGAAACACTGAGTGCACCCGCGCGACTGTCCTCGCCCAGCCGCTGAAGTACCGAAAATTCTCAATTCTCTGCGTAGCGGCTTTGCGCCGGAAGGATGACGCAGACTTTGGTGCCATGTGCGCTAGGGGCGATGCTGCTTTCGATCTTGATTGTGCCTCCGTGACCTTCGATGAACTGTTTGGAGATGAAGAGTCCGATGCCGGTTCCGACGGTGCCGCGGCTGCTGAAGAAGGCATCGAAGACCTTGGGCAGCGTCTCCTCGGGAATGCCAATTCCATTGTCTTCTACGCACAGCGCGACCGCGTCGGGTTGATCCTTCACCGTCACGGTAAGGGTTCCACCGTGAGGCATGGCGTAGATGGAGTTGGTGATGAGGTTCGAGATGACCTGCATCAATTCTCCCTTGCGCGCGGTGATCTGGCGGGAGGACTCGAAGCGCGTCTCCACACGAATGCCGGTGGCCTCGCATCTGGGTCGATAGACACGGACCGCATCGGCGGCGAGCGACGACAGCGAAACGCTGGTGGCGGAAGAGTGCTCGCGGTAATAGCCGAGGGTCTGCCGGGCAATGTGGGAGACGCGCGCCACTTCGCTTTCCACAGCGTTGAGGTAGCTGATCTGTTCGGGGTCCGTGCCCTTGTCCAGTGCTAGATAGATGAGATTGACGACAGCTTCCAGCGGGTTGTTGATTTCGTGTGCTATGGTCGCGGCCATTCTGCCTGTGGCGGCAATCTTTTCAGCCTGAAGCACCGCCGTCTCCATCTGTTTCCTGGCGGAAATATCGCGAAGGATCTTTGAAGCCCCAATGATCTGGCCGGAGTCGTCGCGGATCGGCGAGATGGTCAGCGAGACGTTGATGGGCTCCCCGTTCTTGGTAACGCGGAGGGTTTCAAAGTGATCGATACGCTTCCCTGCACTGATGCTTGCGAGAATAACCGCCTCGTCGGAGTGCAGCTCGGGCGGAATAATTTTCAGGATGGATTCGCCAATCATCTCTTCGCTGGTGTAGCCGAGGATGCGGGTGGCGGCACGGTTCCAACTGGTAACGTGGCCGGTAAGGTTTTTGCTGACGATTGCATCATCTGACGACTCGACAATGGCGGCCAGTTCGCCCAAATATTTCGCCGTTTCCTTGTGGCGATCGTCGGCGCGCTGCAGGTCCTCGACCTTCTTCGTCAACTGCTCGCGTAGACGGGCGTTTTCAATGGCGACACAAGCCTGGGCAGCCATGGCGGCGATGAGGTCTTCCGAATCCTGGTCAAAAACACCGGCCTTCTCGTGACCGTAAAACATGCCTCCCAAGGTTTCGCCGGACTGCGTTTTCACTGGAACAGCCAGATAGCTGCGGACGGGGAGATGGCCCTTGGGCATTCCGTAATAAGGAGGATTGTGCCCGTAGCGAGGGTCCTTCGTAATGTCGCCGGAGCGAACGGTGGCGCGGCCCTCAAACGTCGGCCCGAACACCTGAGTATTGCGCGGCTGTGGAAACTTATCAAAGTCTTCGCGCGGAACTCCGGATATCGTGTAGAGGCGATAGCTCTCGCCGCTGGCATCGGTGACGTTGTAGAAGAATGCCCCGAACTGCGCGCCGCATAGCTCAAGTCCCGCGTCGGTGGCCGCCTGCACGATGGCCTGGAGGTCAGAGCTGCGACCAAGAACTAGCCCGGCAATAACAACTCGCTCGAGTTTTCGCTGAAGCTTACTGGACTTTGTCATTCGTGCGTGTCCAACTTCGGAGAGGATTGGATGCTTTATGTCTGAATTCCGTTTTGTGTATCTGGCGGCGGGCTCGCTCAGGCCGGCGCCCCTTACTCCGCGCCAAAAGATGGACAATGAAATGGCCGCCGCGAGGCTAGCGGCTCTGTCTGAGGCTATTTGATGCCGACAACCATGGAATCAGGGCCCACGAGGTGTTCTATGCGCATCTCGCGGAACCCAGCCTCCTCCATCCATCCGATGCAATCCCCTCCGGTGTAATCGAACCCTTCCGCAGTTTCGACCAGCATGTTCAGGCTCATCATCAGGCCGAAGGCGTTGGCCGACCGGTCGTCGTCGATGATAGCGTCATAGACCACCAGCGCGCCACCAGGATTGAGCGCCTTGTAAGCTTTTTTGAGCAGCATTTTCTTATCGTTCAGACCCCAGTCATGAAGGATGTGCCCCATGGTAATGACATCGACGTTGGGCAGATCCTGCGCGAAGAAATCTCCGGCTTGGAAACGCAACCGGTCGCTCACGCCGAGGGCCTCGGCATACTCTTCGAAGACCGGCCCAACCTCGGCCAGATCAAACCCCAGGCCTTGCAGGTGCGGATTGGCCAGCGCAATCTGCACGGCCAGATCACCCTGCGCGGTCCCGATATCGGCATAGGTCTTGTACCTGATCCACGGAACCTTCTTTGCAATGGCCATATTCGCGCCGTGGCTGACCCCCGACATGGCCGCTAGAAATCCCCTGAGCCGGGCCGGGTCAGCATAGAGGGCCTGAAAGGTCGACGCGCCATTGTCTTCTTTGCCCTCGTTTTGCTGTTGTCCTGTGCGCAGAGCTTCGGTCAACTGATTCCAGAACCTGAAAAGCCGGGCATTGGCCATTTCCAAAATTCCGCCGATGTAGCTGGGCTTGTGCCGGTCCAGAAAAAGATCTGTCTCCGGAGTGTTGGAATATGTTCGATCCGTTCTCCGCAGGAGGCCCAGCGCCACCAGCGTGTCCAGGTAATCGCGCGCCGACCGGGGATGCAGGCCGAGACGACCGGACAACTCGCTAAACTCCTGCGGACCATTCGCGAGCTCTGTGAACACTCCCATCTCGACTCCGCTTAACAGCACCTTCGATGCCATGAATGCGAGGCCGGTCTGAAGGATGTGATCCGGTGCCAGCTCTGCTGATGGATTCAATGCTTACCCCCACTTAATCGGAAATTCCGACTGATCGTACCGCCTCCACGGACCTGGCGCAAGCGCCGCGGGATCAGGCGTTGGCTCCGCACCCGTTTCCGTGTGCGGCGAAAATCATTTACCTTTCCATCATGCTGATCGGGACGGGCATCGACGTGGTGGAAATTGAGCGGATCGCTCGCTCCATCGAGCGGTATGGGCCGCGTTTTCTGGAACGCATTTTTACCCCTGCGGAGATCGCCTACTGCCAGCGCAGAAAAAACTGCGCCGAAAGCTTTGCCGCGCGCTTTGCAGCAAAAGAAGCAGGAGCCAAGGCGCTGGGCACCGGCATTCAGCACGGCGTGACCTGGGCTGAGATCGAGGTGCGGCGCGCTCCCGGCGAGCGGCCCACGCTCCACTTCTCCGGGCGCGCGCGCGAACGGGCAGATCGCCTCGGGGTAAAGCAAGTCTCACTCTCGCTCACGCACAGCCAGACAGTGGCCATGGCGTCTGTTCATCTCGAAAATTAGCCGTCAGCTATTCTCTACAGCGGCTCCACTGGCACCGCAGCTCCCGCCCTGCTGAGCAGCGGCCTGGACAACGGCTCGGTTGCCCAGACGTAGACGACCAGTTCCCTGCTGTAGTGCAGGACCGGCTTTGTATCCGGCAGGGTGATGCCGTGAGCTGCGGGCAGCTCGTTGATCTCGAATTCCGCCTCGGCGCGCTCCAGCGGCCACGGCAGATGATGAACATTGCCCTTGAACAGCGCGCCGCCGCGATCCGCAGTGTAGAGCGCGTAGCGCTCGGTAAGGAACTGCTCCAGCCCATACTTGTCGGCTGCTGCCTGACCAAGGCTGCGATAGCGCACACGCACCCGCGCTGAGGGCTTCACAAAGCGGCGCTCGC
This sequence comes from Acidobacteriaceae bacterium, assembly GCA_049280995.1. GTDB lineage: Bacteria > Acidobacteriota > Terriglobia > Terriglobales > Acidobacteriaceae > Silvibacterium. Next base: position 42,160 of record JBAPRH010000014.1, on the reverse strand, counting down.
TCTTGTAAAGGAATTCGCGGTCGCCGCCGCGCTCAATGCTCATCTTCGACCAGTAATAGGGCAGCTTGTAGAAGACGCGAGCGGCGACAACGGCCAGCGGGTTGCCGGCGTCAAGCGAAAAGAAGTAGACCCCGGACAGATTCGAGTGAGGCTCGCGGACATAGGTGCGCAGGTTCAGCTCGGGAAAGCGGTTGGCTCCGGGAATCGCCGGCAGCCCGCGCCTGTGAATCTGGTCCATCCAGAACGGAACCACGCCCACCCACGCCGAGCCGTCGAAAGTATCCACGCAAAGTCCGGGCGGCACCAGCGGAGCAATCTCCGCCGCGGGCACCGGCCAGTGCGCGAACAGCAGATCGTTCCATCGCTGGGTCATGGCCCAGTGCGAGGAAGGCAGCGGCCAGGGACGATGCCCTGTGGTCGAAAGAATGTCATTCATCGATGGGTCTTTGTGCAACACGGAACCAGCGTCAGCCGCGGCGGGTTGGAATCCCAGTCCGAATTGGAGAGAGCGTCGCAATTTTCAAGAGACCCGAAGGCCGATACAAATTTCATGGCCGCCCGCCATAAAGTTCATAACAGCCTCGAATACCGTATCCTGTTTCCCATGCCCCACAATGAAGCCGCCCCAGCCACTCAGGCAACCGAGACGCCCCAGAACCAGACAGAAGTGTTCGCCGTCCACGGCGCCGACCCTGAAGTGCTGGCCTACGCCATGGCGAAGTATTCGCGCTCTGCCCTGTCCATGCGGGCCTCGCTCAAAGAGATCAGCAGCCAGCGTGCCGAGCAGTTTCTCAACACATTTTATTTCCAGTACGGGCATCGCTCCATCGCCGACCTGGCCCACCTCGCCTTTGCCGTCGAACGGCTTTCCCTGCTGGCAGCGATTGTACTCGTCGATGAGCAGAGGTGGGACGGTCAGGAGCGCTCCACCCGTTACCAGAATTTCCGCAAGAGCGGCTGGTATATGCCCGATTTCGGCGCCGACGAGGCCGCGGCCGGCATTTTCCGCGCCAGCGTCGAGGCTTCCTTCGCCGCCTACCACGCCGTAGCCGAGGGCGCGCTGGAGTCGCTGAAAGCCCGCGTCCCCCGCCCCGACGACATGAAGCCTGAGACCTGGGAGCGCACCCTCAAGGCCCGAGCCTTCGACGTCGCCCGCTATCTGCTCCCGCTCGCCACCAACACGTCGCTCGGCCAGATCGTGAACGCGCGCACTCTGGAAACACAGATTTCCCGCCTGCTCTCCAGCGAGTTTGCCGAGATTCGCCAGCTCGGCGAAACGCTGCGCGCGGCGGCCAGCGAAGCGGCGTGGAACGTCAACGGCGAGGAGCTGGCCAAACTGCAACAGGAGATAGCCGCGCTCGACCCCAAACTCGCTCCTGGGCTCGCCGAGCGCGCCGCAACCCTGCTCACGCGCGAGGTCAAGACCGCCCCCACGCTGGTCAAATACTCGGCGCCCAACGAATACGCCATGGCCACGCGCCGCGAACTGCGCCAGGCCGCAACGGAGCTGCTCCGCAACGAGCCCATCGAGGCCGCGCCCGTTGTCGATCTCATCGGCGGCGACGAAACCCTGGAAGTCGAGCTGGCGACCACCCTGCTCTACGGAGCCAGCCACCACCCCTACCGGCAGATTCGCCGCATCGTCGACGACCTCAGCGAGGCGCGCCGCAACGAGATCATCGAGCTCGGCGCGCGGCATCGCGGCCAGCACGACGAGTTGCTCCGCGAATTCGCCGCGGGACAGGCGCTCCGCTTCGACATTCTCATGGACATCGGCGGCTTTCGCGACATGCACCGCCACCGCCGCTGCACGCAAATCCTGCAGGACTACACCCACCAGCACGGATACGAAATTCCCGATGGCCTCGAAGAAACCGGGCTGCTTCCCCGGTACACGCAGGCAATGGAGTCGGCGCAGGGAGCGTATGCCCGGCTGGCGGCCAACCATCCCGAGTCCGCGCAGTACACCCTGCCGCTCGCCACCCGCCGCCGCGCCCTCTTCAAAATGGACTTCGCCGAAGCCCTCTACATCTCCGAACTCCGCTCCGCCCCACAAGGACACATCTCCTATCGCCGCATCGCGTGGGAAATGTATGAAGCCGTAAAGCAGCAGCACCCCTCGCTGGCGCAATACTTCCGCGTGACAGATGTCCGCGAGCCGGTGGACCCGCTGAAGAGGTGAAATGATTGAGCTATGCGCATTCACGTTCTCCAGCATGCAAAATTTGAAGGCCCGGCGGCCATTGAAGATTGGGCTAGGCGATCCGGACACACGATCACCAGCTCACGCCCGGACAAGGGTGAGCCGTTTCCCGATTTCGCAGGGTTCGATTTTCTCGTTGTGATGGGTGGCCCCATGAGCGTGAACGATGAGGACCGTTGCCCGTGGCTGAAAGAGGAAAAAGCGCTGGTTCGGAAGGTGATAGAGTCCGGGCACGCGACCCTCGGCGTCTGTCTGGGCGCGCAGATGATCGCCAGCGCCATGGGCGCGCGCGTGTATCGGGCCTCACAAAAAGAGATTGGCTGGTTCCCGGTCCGCAGAGCTGCCACCAGCGGAGTGGGGGCGCTGTTGCCGGAGACATTCACTCCTCTTCATTGGCACGGAGAAACGTTCGACCTGCCCGCCGCGGCCGTCAGATTCGCGGAAACCGATGCCGTTCCCAATCAGGCGTTCCAACTCGGCTCCGCAGTCGGACTGCAATTTCACCTCGAAGCAACGCCCGAGAGTGTTCAGCAACTGATAGAGAACGCCGCCCACGAGATTGAAACCGGCAAACCATTCCAGCAAAACTCAAAGGAAATCCTGGCGAAGACTCCGCAAGCTTCTTCCGCCGCGCAAGCCATCCTGTACAAACTGCTGGACCACATGACCGGGCCAACGTTCTGACTGGCCGCTCTAACTCCCGACGGACGCGTAGCGAAGCAATCCAGCCCGTCCGGTCTCGATCGAATGGACGATCTCTTGAAAGCTCACAGCCATCCTCAAGCACGATCGCGGAAAATGTTTGGGATATGGGCCACCCGCCTGAAGCACGTCCTTCACTCGCTTCGCAAAGCCTGCATAGGATCGACAGACATAGCCCGCTTTGTGGGACCATATGCGGCAATCAGCGACACGGCAACAATCACACCGATGCCAACGAGGTAGGTCGACATATTACCCGTTGACCCGTCTCCCAAGAGCCTCTGCGCTATCCCTGCGATAAATATCGCTCCGATTGTACCCAGTACAAGGCCCGCACCAACCAAATATGCAGCCCTTCTCATCACAGTCGCGACAATAAAACGCCGAGGCGATCCCAGGGCGATGCGTATCCCAATTTCGCGTGCGCGCAGCGCTACGCTTCGCATCAAAAGACCATAGAGTCCCACCATGATAAGTAGCAGCGTCAGCAACGCAAACATTACTGCTAAGCTGATCAGCATCCGTACCCTGCCTAAATCGGAGTCTCTCAATTGAGTGAGGGTCCAATATTGCACCCAAGGAGAACCGGGCACAATTTTTTTCACCGCTTTCTGCAGCGAACGAACGGCCAAAGCATCGGTTTGCGCTCGTACAACTATGGTCAGCACAGGCGCGGACAGCACCCCGGGGCTAACAATGTTATAGACCGCGTCAGGCGCCGGGGCTCGTAAAGAAATCAGCCTGGCGTCCTCCGCCACTCCCGTGACCTGACATCCATTTTTGGAATTTAGTGTAGCGGGCTGCAATTGCGAAGGGGTTGAGTTGTAAACCATCTCACCGACCGCGGGTCCTTTTGGAAACAGAGTCTTTGCTAAGGATCGGCTCAAGACGCAATGAGGAACATTGTTCGCTCTAATCGGCGCGGAGGCATCGCCTGCGATCAGCCGTGTCCCGATCGCGTCAAAATAACCCGGCGATACCCTTACTTGGAATGCATTCGGATTAGTCCGGATACCACTTCTATTTCCGAAGCTGGAACTTTGGATCGGACTGAAATAGCCTGACAAGGGCTGCACACTTGTGGTACCGGAAGCCTCTACTCCGACATCGCTCTGCAGGTCCTGCATAAGTTGCGATTCCATTCTGCCGAAATCAGAGCTATGAAGGCGGAGGTCAGCTAAGCTAATAGTTGAAATAGCTACCCCCTTACCACGCAAGCCCGAGTTCTCAGAAAGCAACCCGGTCAACGTTTCGCCGGTGAGCGCAGCCACACTGACCAGGATCAGGCTTATAGCGACTTGAGAAACTATAAGCCAATCACCAAGCTGCGCTTTTGTGGCAGTTCGAGTTGTATTCCGGAGGTCTTCTGCCTGCGCGGCCCTCGTTGCGCGATATGCGGGCCATATGCTCGCAGAAAATACGATCAGGACGCTCACGAGACAACTGAACGCAAGAATATGTCCGTTTGGCGACACGTCCATAGAAGCGATACCGCCTCGTGCGCCCAACATCGATACCAGAGTCTTAGCAGCGCCCCACCCAATCAGTACGCCACACGCCAGCGCGGGAAGGGTAAGCAAGGCGGTTTCTATGACAACTTCGCGAGATAATCTGCGCAGCCCAGCACCCAGTGCTACGCGAATCGCATATTCGTGCCGGCGCTCACTCACGCGGGATAGCATCACGAGCGCCGTGTTGATGCAGCAGAAAATGAGCAACAACGCGACCAGTAATTCGAGCACCAGTATTGGGCGTTCATAATTGGCTTTTACCCAGGACACGCCACTTCGCCCACTGGATGCATCTATTCGGAAGGCCTTAAACCAATGATCAAGATAAAATCCATTTGGATCGGCTTCTTTGCGAATAGCCGGTTCAATAACCTTTAGCTCGGCTGCGGCTTCGCGAAGATTCTTTCCTGGCTTGAGTCGCCCCATCACAAAGTAGCTAAATCGGCCAGGCTTGCCTAGAAAATCGCTGCTTGTAAGAGACAAGGGAAGGTAAACCATCGGGCTGAAATTCGCCGTCAGGCCCTCAAAGCTCCGAGGCATCACTCCGATTACCGTCACCGGGCGGCGGTCGATAGTAAAATTCCGACCCAACGCTCCCTTATCTCCTCCAAAATGCTGCTGCCAGAAGTCATAACTGAGAATAACCGGAACCTCCTGGTGCATCCCGGCAGGACCATCTTCTTCGTCAAATGATCTTCCCAGAAAGGGATGTATTTCCAACACTCGAAATGCATTTCCGCTGACACTTTGAATTCGTATGCGCCGCCTCATTTCGCCTTCTCGCATCGGCACTTCATCGCTTGTCCATGCCAGCAAATCTGTGCACGACTTCTGCTGTTTACGTAGCGCGGCAAATTCGGGCCCGGAAAGACCAATCTCTGTATGTCCATTTGTCATTTCATAGCGCACCAGCTCTTGGGGCCGTGGTACTGGAAGGCTCTTTAGGATGACATCCCAAGCCAGCGTGAATATTCCCGTGCTGGCTCCGATCCCAAGCGCCAAGGTAAGGATGGCAATGATGTTGATACCTGGCGACTTGAAAAGTTGGCGAAAGGCGTATTTCAGATCGAATGACAAGTCGCCCATTGAGGTATCCCGCGGAGCCGGACTGGCTGAATGTCCGTATTCTACCCACTCAGGACTAGACGAGAAATCGCCGGGTGCCCGCCGTCCGCTTTTGAGACGTAGGAATCAGCTCACCCAAGTGGTTCAGCACACCGAATTGTCAACCCCATGCCAAGCCAAAGTGACTGCGATTCCATCACTTACTCCATGCATGTTAAAGCCGGCAAATTGATACAATAGAAGTAGAGGAATTTGCAACGAAGACGCAGCCAACTGGCTGCGCTCGCCACCCTTTTTGGGCGAAATCGAACTAAATCCTTTGTTTTCAGGATCGATTCTGCTAAGTCCTTTATTTTGAGGATCAACCTCAGCTAAGTCCTTTGTTTCCAGGATCAAACTGTTTTTTTGAGTAGCCCCAGCGCCCCAAAGGCCAGCGACGAAGTCGCAGTTGCCCGAAATGGCTCGCGAGCGAAGTCAATTAGGGCCAATCGCGCAGCTGCAGATCGCGCCTTTCAGGGCATTTCGAGCTAAGTCCTGTGTTTTCAAGATCGGCCCCACTAAGCCCTTTATTTTCAGGATCACCTTCAACTAAGTCTTTTATTTTCAGGATCAAGATGCTTTTTCCTCTCAACCAACGGGAGGACCACGCAGGCAAGTTCGTAAATGGCGCGAAGCGCCGGGTGCGCCACGTCTCGCTTTTGATACTCGGGGCACGGGCGTGGGGTGCGTGGCTGCCCGACTATTGCGAGGAGGCTGCAAAACTCTTATACGTCGGTTAGACCCCGACCCGCGCTTCCATTCCTTCAATAACCCAGCTTTGTTAATCGCCAAAGGCGAAAAGGCCACTGCAGGCGGAGTTGCGGCCAAACCCTGCCGAACTCAGCTGTCCGCAACGGCCCCACCCGGAGCGCGGATATCGGTCGCGTCACCACCCCGTCAGGGTTTTGGGGATATTGACTTGAGACGTTGCGAGATCATAGACGCCCCCCGTGATTCGCAAGCCATGCAGCGCGGGATCCGCTTGCAGAACCTTCACGCCGAGGATGACGTTTTGTTCGGTCACGAGCGAAACGAATGCGGGATCGCTCCGGTCGACACCCATATCTAGGGCCGCCTTCACAGCCGGATAGATCAATTTTGCGAACTGGAAAGTATCTTTGCCGGGGTAGGAGGCTATCGCCGCACTCACCGCGCCGCAACCCGAGTGACCGAGCACGAAGAGTACCAGCGAACCAAGGTATTGGCTCTGCGTCCCGTAATAGAGGCTCTCCGTCAACGTTCCGCCCGCACAATTGCCCGCGACGCGAGCGACGAACAGATCGCCTACTCCCTGATCGAAGAGCAGTTCTGGTGGAACCCGCGAATCGGAGCAGGAGAGAATCGTTGCGAATGGATACTGCTTCTTTACCACGGACGCGCGATGCGCTGCATCCTCGCGTGGGTGGCACTGGGTAAACGTCGCCCACCGTTTATTTCCGGCGGCCAGCGCCTTGAGCGCCCCCGCGGCGTTCGTAGGCCGTTTTCCACTACCACACCCCGGGGAGAGCGACGTGCTCTCCTGACCTAACCCGAGCGATGGCAACAATGCTGTTGCGAGCCCGGTCAATGCGCCGCGCTGCAACAAGTTCCTCCTGCTTATGAGCGAATCTGGGACTGATTTCATCGTGTTCCTTTCTCGACGAAGAGTCACTCCAGAAATGTCTTCCAAATACCCGGCTTATTGCTCCCCGTCAATCCAACAGCACGGAGCCTATCCCGCTCCGCAACCTGGTGTCAAGGAGAAGCCGAGTGCTCTCCACGTCCCGATTTTGAGACGTGGAAAACCGAATTTTTGTCAACCTCTCCGCCCCTGAACTCTAGCATTTCAAAGGCTCTCGCCGATGCTTCTGAATTTTCTCAACCTGCTAGACTAAAAGAGTGGAAGCAAAATTCCGCAAAGAGGGCGCAGCCACAGGCCGCGCCTTTGGGGCATTTCGAGCTAAGCCCGGTGCTTTCAGGATCAAACCTTAACTAAGTCCTTTGTTTTCAAGATCAACATTAGCTAAGTCATTTGTTTTCATGATCAAAGTTTAATTTTTCTTGCCGACCAAACGGGAGGACCACGCAAGCAAGTTTGGAGATGGCGCGAAGCCCGTTCGCCTGGACGGCCAGTCCATTACTATAGTTTTTGTTTTTTCTTCGCCTCGCGGGATTTGATGCTAAGATGCATTCAAACCGCACTGCCCGACTTTAGAACACTCGTTTCGGGCCTCCGTGCGTACCCCCTATTGGAGATTCCGTCGTGGCAGATGACCGTTCCCGCGCCATAGAATTGGCGCTTTCCCAGATTGAAAAGCAGTTCGGCAAGGGTTCCATCATGCGCCTGGGCAGCAAAGAGGCGGTGGTGCCGATTGCGACCATCTCGACCGGTTCGATTTCCTTTGACGCCGCGCTGGGCGTGGGCGGCGTGCCGCGCGGACGCGTGGTCGAGATCTTCGGGCCGGAGTCGTCGGGCAAAACCACCATCACTCTCCAGATCATTGCCGAGGCGCAGAAGGCCGGCGGCATGGCCGCCTTTGTCGACGCCGAGCACGCGCTCGACCCCGGCTACGCGAAGAAGCTGGGCGTCGACATCGACAACCTGCTGATCTCGCAGCCCGATTACGGCGAGCAGGCCATGGAAATTACCGAGGCCCTTGTCCGCTCCGGAGCCATCGATGTTCTCGTCGTGGACTCGGTCGCCGCGCTCGTTCCCAAGGCCGAGCTGGACGGCGAAATGGGCGACTCCCACATGGGCCTCCAGGCCCGCCTGATGTCGCAGGCGCTGCGGAAGCTGACCGGGACGGTGTCGAAATCGCGGACCTGCCTCATCTTCATCAACCAGATTCGCGAGAAGATCGGCGTGATGTTCGGCAACCCGGAAACGACCACCGGCGGCCGCGCGCTCAAGTTCTACTCCTCAGTGCGCATCGACATTCGCCGCATTGCCGCCGTGAAGGAAGGCGATGTGGTGGTAGGCTCGCGCACCCGCACCAAGATTGTGAAGAACAAGGTAGCGGCTCCGTTCCGCGAAGCCGAGTTTGACATCCTGTATGGCGAGGGAATTTCGCGCGAGGGCGACGTGCTCGATCTGGCGGTGGCCAACAACATCGTCGAGAAGAGCGGCGCGTGGTACAGCTACAGCGGCGAGCGCATCGGGCAGGGCCGCGAAAACGTGAGAAATTTCCTGAAAGCGAATAAGGACGTGTTCTCGCGGATCGACTCAGAGCTCAGGAAAAAGCTGGGGATCGCCATGCCGGGCGGCGCTCCGGACGTCCCGGACGTTCCCGTAAACGGCGCAGCCGCGGCGCAGGAAGCGGTCAAGCCCTCGCGGCGGCAATAAGAGTTTCCTCACTAGCAAGGACCTGCCTGCGGGCAGGTCCTTTTGTGTCTCGCGGCCCGCACCGCGATACAATTCCCATGCGTGAATACTGTAAAGGCCATCTATCCCGGAACCTTTGACCCGGTGACGAACGGGCACCTCGACCTGATCGCCCGTGGGTCGAAGCTCTTCGATCATCTCGTCGTCGCCATCCTGCTGAACTCGTCCAAGGACCCGCTCTTCACCGTGGCCGAACGGGCGGAAATGCTGACCGAAGCCGTTGCGAGCTTCGGCAACGTGTCCGTCGCAACCTTCGAAGGCCTTCTCGTGGATTTTGCCCGCGAGCAGCAGGCGCAGGCGGTGCTCCGCGGCATCCGCGCCATCAGCGATTATGAGTACGAGCTGCAGATGGCGCTGATGAACCGGCGGCTTTCCCCCGAACTGGAGACGATCTTCCTCATGCCCGACGCCAAATACTCCTTCGTCAGCTCACGGCTGGTGAAGGGAGTCTTCGAGCTGGGCGGCTCGGTCGAAGGGCTGGTTCCCCAGTTTGTGATCGAGCGGCTGCGACAGCATCGACACTGGAAGGCGTGAAGCCATGTTCGAGCGATACACGGAAAAGGCCCGGCGCGTAATCTTCTTCGCACGCTACGAGGCCAGGGAGTTCGGCTCCGAATTTATCGAGCCGGATTTCCTTCTGCTGGGCATCGCGCGAGAAAACCCGGAATTTTGCGGTCGATGGCTTGGTGTGTACTATGTGCAACTGCGTCAGCAAATCGCGCCGATGTATTGGACGAAGAAGCGGATTGCGACCAGCGTGGATTTGCCGCTGTCGAACACTTCCAAGAGAGTTCTAGCGTACGCGGCGGAAGAGGCGGACCGTTTGGGCGACCGCCACATAGGCACCGAGCATCTGTTTCTGGGCTTGCTTCGCGAGGGCTGCGTCGCCTCAAAAATGCTGAAGGAGCGCCACGAAGACTTGAAGAGTGTTCGCGTCGCCATCTCCAAGGATCCCGACCGCCCGGAGATGAAGGCTGCGAGATCGAGCAGTGCTTCCCGGGGCCTTCAGATGCGAGTTCTGGAAGAGGGTGGTGGCGAAGTCGCCGTCATTCCTTGGCAGGGCTGGACACCGAGAATCGGCGAGGCGATCCGTATTCCGGTTGCAGAAATCGGGGAGACCACCTATCGGATTCTCGACCTGTGCTGGCGTTCCTATATGCGGAGACTCCCGCTCTGCGGGATTCTGAAATTCTGCTTACGGTGCGCAAAGAACTGCCTCAGGATTGAAATCCGCATTTCTCTCCCCGCATTCCCTGAAAATCTGAAAAAATAGAAGCACCATGACAGCAACTGCCACCAGCATCTTCTCCGACCGCATTGGACGCATCGAAGTGTCGGCAACCATGGCCGTAACCGCCGAAGCCGCCCGGCTTCGCGCGCAGGGTGTGAACCTGGTCAACTTCGGCGCGGGCGAGCCGCACTTTGCCACTCCCCGGCACATCAAGGACGCGGCCATTGAGGCCATCAACGCGAACTTCACGCGCTACACCGCCGTTGCGGGTATTCCCGAGGTTCGCAACGCCATCGTGGAGCGACACGCGTGCGACTTCGGCTCGGACTATGCGCCGGACGAGGCCGTGTTCACAACCGGCGGCAAGCTGGCGCTGTTCAACGCCATTCAGGTCCTGGTCGACCACGGCGACGAGGTGATTCTGCCAGTTCCCTACTGGGTCTCGTTCAAGGACATCATTCAGTACGCGGGCGGCAAGGTGGTGCTTCTCGAGACGAGCGAGGCGGAGAACTTCCGCATCACCGCCGACGCCATTGAGCGGGCGATTACGCCGCGCACCAAGGCCATTATTCTCAACTCGCCGTCGAACCCGGCGGGTGCGGTGGTGACTCCCTCGGACCTCGAGCGCATCGTCAGGCTGGCGCACGAGCGCGGCATCTATCTGCTGCTGGACGAGTGCTACGTCTATCTGCAATACACGGGTGCATTGGTGAGCGGCGGCTCGTTTACCGACGCCAAAGAGCACGTCGTCGTGCTCGGGTCGCTCTCGAAGACCTACGCCATGACGGGCTGGCGTGCGGGCTTTGCATTGGGGCCCAGGCCGATCATCGCCGCTATGAGCAAGCTGCAGAGTCAGTCCACTTCTTCAACTGCCTCGTTCGTGCAGAAGGCAGCCGTCGCCGCTCTGAACAGCTCGCAGGAGTGTGTAGCGGAGATGCGTGCGGATTTCCTGAAGCTGCGCGACCGCATTCTGGGGCGGCTGGCCGGGATTCCCGGCGTGACCTGCACGAAGCCGGAAGGCGCGTTCTACGTGTACCCCAACGTGGGCGCGTACCTGGGCAAGCCGGGGGCGCAAACGACGATGGAGCTGTCCTCGCGCCTGCTGCATGAGGCGCATGTGGTCACGGTTCCAGGCGAGGCATTTGGAACCAAGCAGCACATCCGGCTGTCGTATGCGGTTTCGCATGATGACGTGGAAGAGGGCGTCGACCGGATGAAGGCGTTCTTCGCGAAGCTGTAGAGACCGAAACATCGAGGCGGAGCGGCAGTTCAGCCGCTCCGTTTTTGTGTCTCGTCCGCGAGAATTCACAGGCGGCGTGGAGTACTCCCTCCGCTGGTACTCTGAAAGCTATGAAGATTTCAGTTCGGGGCATTCTCTTTGATATGGACGGCGTGCTGGTAAGCTCGCTGGGGTCGGTGGAACGAAGCTGGACGAAGTGGGCCGAGGCTCATGAGATCGATCCGGCGCTGGCCATCCGGACGGCGCATGGGCGCCGGGCGATTGAGACGGTCCGGTTTCTGCGTCCCGACCTGAACGACGAGCAGGAACTGCTGCGAATCGAAGAGATGGAAGTGGAGGACAACGAAGGTCTGAAGATTCTGCCAGGAGTTCAACGAATTCTTCATGTGCTTCCCGCAAATCTCTGGGCCGTAGTTACTTCCGCCACGGAACGATTGGCTCTCAGCCGGCTGCGGCATGGCGGGATTCTGGTGGCGCGGGACCGCGTGGTGACGGCTGACCATGTGATCAGAGGCAAACCAGATCCCGAGCCTTATCTGGCAGGAACGAAGTTGCTGGGGCTGCTTCCGGAGGAGTGCCTGGTGATCGAAGATGCAGCCGCCGGCGCGAAGGCCGGACACGCCGCCGGATGCAAGGTTCTGGCCACGCTGTTTTCGCACCCACTCGAAAGCCTGGGCGCGGCGGACTGGGTGATTCGCTCGCTTGAAAATGTGCGGGTGTCGATTGCCGGAGACCGGATCGATGTGAAATTTGAGCCAATCCCCCGAGCGGCGAATGGCCGTTAGCTATTTCTGACCATTCGGCGCTGACCGCTACTTCGAATTCCGCGGCTGACTCCGCTGCGCTATCATCATCGCAAACCCCGTCTGACGGACAAGGGATCGAATGAGCAAAGGCCGCATGGAAGCGTTCAGTGACGGGGTGCTGGCCGTCATCATCACCATCATGGTGTTGGAAATGCGGCCCCCGCACCTGACCGGCCTTTCGGCCCTCCGGCCGGTCGCACCCATTTTCCTCAGCTATATCCTGAGTTTCATCTACATTGGCATCTATTGGAGCAATCACCACCACCTGCTCCACGCCGTTGACCGCGTGAGCGGAGCCGTTTTGTGGGCCAACCTGCATCTGCTGTTCTGGTTGTCGCTGATTCCGTTCACAACGGCATGGCTCGGCGAGAACCATCTCACATCCTGGCCGGCCGCCTTGTATGGAATCGTTCTGTTGCTCGCCGCTCTCGCCTACTACATCCTCGCCAAAGCTTTGATCGCCGTTCAGGGTAGCCATTCGATGCTGGCCGAGGCGCTTGGCCGCGACAAGAAAACCGTCCTCTCCGGAGTGATTTACGCAGTCTCCATTCCGCTGGCATTCGTCGCGGCCTGGATCGCCTGTGCCGGGTACGTGATCGTCGCCATCCTCTGGCTGATCCCGGACCGGCGCATCGAGCGCAGAATTGCAGCTGGCGGAGAAGCAGGCAGAAGCCTCGAATAGCCCGGGACAACTTTGGGGGAGGCTTCCTTTGTTTTGTTGGAGTTATGGGCGATGTCCGCCCCTGGTTCATACAAAATAAAGGAGTTATATAATTCTCCTGCTTTTTCAATGACTTACGGAAGTTTCAATTCCGTGAGTTCAGATCTTTCTTCCTTCTTTCAGTCCAACAATTCCCTTAGCAAAAACCTGGCGGGAGCATGGCCTCGACGAAATTAGAGCACACGAACACTTCTTATTCCCCGCTACTTCCCCACTCCTGTTGCTTTACGGATGATTTCCACTTCGCGCTGGCGGTACGGTTTTCCATTCGGATAGAAAATGTCGTGGAACCAGACCGGCGGCTGTTCAAGCACATAGGGTCGCTGCCACGAATCCCACGGCAGATAGGTCTGCGTTTTGCCAGCGACGAATCCCCAGTTAATTGCGCCCACGTGGTCACGCTTCGCCAGGGGCAGGATGGTATCGAAGAGGCTGCCGACGCCGCGCGCCATGTACTCCGTGCAGATGATCGGTCGGTGATATTGTTCGAGCTGCTGGACGCGATTCTCAAATTCTTCGGGCCAGCCGTAATTGTGGAAGGTGATGATGTCAGACTCGGTAATCTGAATGCGGGCCATGGGCGAAAGGGTCTGGAGATTTGACCAGTCGCCCTGCCAGACGCCGCTGGTCAACGGTTGCGTGGGATGCTCGGCGCGCGCCCAGGCGAAGACCTGCGGTAGAAGATTGAGGACAAGGCTGCCTTTGTTCTTCGGTTCTTCCTTGCCATAGGAGCCTTGATTCGTGTTATCCGGCTCGTTCCACACGTCCCACGCGAGAATGCGCGGATCGTTGGCGAAGGCTCCGACCACTCCCTGCACGTAAGCCTTGAGGCGGGGATATTGCGCGGGGTCCTCCAGCGCGGCCTTGCCCGGGCTCTGCACCCATCCGGAGTTGTGCACGCCAGGAATTGGCGGGTGCTGAGGGCCGAGCTTCGGGTCGGGATCCCAGACGGAATCGAACAGCACGAAGATGGGGCGGATGTGGTGCCGCGCCGCGATGGTGAGGAAGGTATTGATGCGCTGTTTGAATCCATCCGGGTCCTGCTGCCAGAGCAAATCGTGGAGGAAGACGCGCATGGTGTTCATGCCGAGACTCTGCGCCCAGCCGAATTCGAGGTCGATCTCCTTGGGATCGAAGGTCGCGGCCTGCCACATTTCAAGCTGGTTGATCGCGTCGTCGGGAACATAGTTGGAACCGACCAGATACGGTTGCTCCGCGTACCAGGCGTTGGCCTTGGCCTCGGACCAGCGCTGCTGCGCGAAGGCGGGAGAGGCGATGACGGCGAAAGCAAGTAGAGCGAGCGAAAATTTTCGAAACATAGTGTGGGCCTCGCGTTCAGGAATTTTTGTGGAGCGTGATGACGGTCACGCTTTCATGCGAAAAGTTGAGATGCAGTCGGCAGCTTCCTGCGGCGTTCCTCCGCCGAAGTTGAGGGCGAATTGTGGCTCGACTCCAATGAGCGAGCAGAAGTGGAGAAACTCGTCCGTGCCGAAGATGGTGTATTCAGGAATGCTCCAGCCCAGATTCATCATGCTGACCCGCTTGTCGCGTGGGCCGATACCGTGACGCCAATTGTATCCTGAGGTGAAGTTACCTCCGAAGCAGTTTCCAGCGCCGGTCCATCGAGTCCACCATACCCCGCTGCCTGAAATCCGCTCAGAGATACCGGGGAGCTTCCCTGCTGTCCTTGCCATTCACCCTCTAGGAGAAATCACTGGAAAGATCAGCGGAAGAGAGACGGCCGCCTGTTCATGACAGCTGGAAAGGAGCGAAACCCCGATTACGTAAGGTGTGCTTACGCGTGTGGTAGATTATGGGTGTTTTGGTCCTGTGCGTCGAACGAAATCGGGAGGGGCTTCAATGCAGAGAATGCCGGCACGCAAAAGCGTCATGCTCGCGCTCCTATTCGGTTTCAGTTTCCACTTCCTAGTGGGGGAAGTGGCACCTTCAGCCCAAACGCCCAGTCCCCCAACGAGCGGCGCGCCGCATCTCCAACCCCTGCGCATTCCCGACAAGTTCACGAACCTGCAGATTCTCCCCAAAAATATCGATCGGGAACACCTGCTCGCCCGCATGAACCAATACTCCGGCCAGCTCGGGGTACGTTGTTCATTTTGTCATGTGCTCAATCCGGAAACGGGCCATGCGGACTTTGCTTCCGACGCCAAGCCCGAGAAGCGAGCCGCACGGCTGATGATTCGTATGACGGGCACCATCAACGCCAAGTTCCTGAAGCAGCTTCCGGCACAGATCGGAACCGGCGAGAATGTAAGCTGTTATACCTGTCATCGTGGGCACTCAAGGCCTGTGACTAAACCGGCGGGAGAGGGTCTGTCCAGCATTTACCGATTTTTCCCTGCTGAATCTACTCGGGAAAGGTCCGCGCTCCAGTCAGTTGCTATTGAATCAATGCATTTGCATCGCCCGCCGGGTACGGCTTGAGATTTGGGCGGCCTCCGCCAGATTTCCCTGACTTTTGTCAATCTTGATTAGGAGCGAAGCGGTCTCAAGGTCCAACGGATCCAATTGCAGCGCACGTTCCAGATACGGCTTGGCTTTATCGAAGTCTCCCGCGGAGGCATACGCCCGACCCGCGTTCGCTTGCTTGATGTCTGAGTTCGGGTCAAGGTCCAGTGCGACCTGGAACGCCCGCTCCGCTTCGGAATACTGCCTCCCCATCAGAAGTGCGGTACCCATCCATGTATACAGGTCGCTATCTTTCGGGAACTCTGTCTGCACCTGCGTGAGCAAACGATAGCCTCGAATGATGAATGTCGACGATCCGCGTTCTACGCCTACCTGGATGTCGGCGATCCCCAAGTTGCGCTCACGCAGGGCTGGCGCCGGTTCGCGCCATGCGGCAATGCCGGTCTCGTCAGTGATCGCTATTCGAGGTTCCGGTCGGATCTGGATGCGATGGTCAGTGAACGCCGTGTGTCCACCGTTGCTCACCTCCCGCGTTGGCATATGGCAGCCGATGCAGTTGCTGTGCACCCCGGGGTGGGATGCAGGGAACCCTGTATTGTGGCAGACGAGACACTTGGCGCGATAGTAGGCGACGGGGTCCGCTGGTGTTTCATGCGGATTGTGACATGTTCCGCACCATAATTTTCCGCCGCTCTTGCGGGCGCACATGCTCAACGACAACTCTTCTGCCTGGCTGATCACCTTGAAGCTGCCGGCCGTACCGGGAGGAAGAACGTTGCGGTAAATCGTAAGAGTGCTTTCTAGTTTTTGTCCTGCATGAAAATCGTTGAGGCTGTGCCCGGGATTTAAGACGCGAGCGGCGCCGAATAGATGGCATTGCTCGCAGACCGCACCTCTGGCAGCGGCAGGGAGTTTTGCAGGGTTGACAATGTTTCCGGGTCCTGGGTCGGCCAGGTGTGCCGCCAGAGATCCGTGGCAGCGCGCGCAGCCGATCGACGTCACCCGGGATTGGTACTCATTGATCGTCCCTGGTACATGCGCCGCTTCTCCGGAATGACAGAAGAGGCAGGCTGGTGTGACAGGTCGTGTAAAGTCCGGATCTACCTCTTTCTCGTAACCAGGCGCCAGACCGTAGGCGTGCCGGCCGACGTAATAGGCAATCGGCGATTGGAACAGATGGCTTCCGATGTCCACCAGGTATCCTCTGGCATGGAGTCCGGACCCGATGACATAAGCGACATGAAATTTCCTTTGGACGCCGTGGCTGTCCAGGACCTGCCAGGTACCAGCAGCCGACGACTCCACAGTGATCCTCGCGTCCGGGGTCTCAACCGAACCAATCGGCTCCCGTCCGGCAACACGCAGAGCATTACCCATCGCCGAGCGCTCGAAGCCTTCCACTTCAGCTTGATGACATTCCTTGCAGCCAGTGGGATCGGCAGATAGCGAAGCCGCCGAATGGCTCTTGGTCGTCTTGGCAAGAACAGTCCTGGTATCACGCGCGAAAATACTTCGCACGCAAAAGATCGAGAATAAGGAAATGGCAAACACCGCAACCAAGACGAGGGAAAGTAATTTCGCGGTAGCACTGTTTCCACGCAGGTGCTTGTGGTTGCTCGATGTCATTTGGACAAACTTCATAGTTCGAAGCGGCTCCGAATCTCCCTTGGTCGCGGTCGCATGAAGGAATCGCGAGCTCCTTGTTCTAAGCCGCACCGATTTCGGTACGATGACCCTGGATCCCCGGTCCAGCACTCAGCGGCATGTCTACCGCGCTAGCGTTCTTGGTTGGCGCCACTATTTTACGCGCTCCTTTTCCCACGACTTCAATCCCTCCATGTTTTCCAAGGGGACGACCTCGGCCCGCCCGTTAACTCGCACCGTGGAGATTGTTAGCGGAGCGCAGCGGTTAAAGGGCCGACTTCGCGAGGTCACGTCAGTTGTAGCAACGTTCATGTCTAGGCGAAGGGCCGCGAGTTGCGGTTATAGCTCTCGACAAAGTGGTTGGCTCTGGCGATCAGTCCTTCGGTGCTCTGGGATGACCCTCGGCGGATTGTCTCTTGAGTGATGAGCGCGAGCCAGCGTTCCACTTGCGTAGGCGTTCATATGAAACGTGGGGAAGCAGCTAAGGCCGAGGATTTGGCGACGCGGACTAGCGCCGGAGTTCAGCAATCATCTTTTGAAAGTGGCCTGGCTTTGGCCCTCTGCGATCCGTAAAAACCGTCTGTTTTTCCAGCCGCTGGCTCTCGGTTTTCTATCGAACAATAAAAATTGCTAGACAAATGACGAATTGGATGCGTATAGTGGGACGATTCTGGGTTACGGGCGACAGTTCTTCATGAAAGTCTTGTTACCAGTCGCAAGTAAACGTTTGCTAGATTCGACTCGAGATACCAACTTTAAGGAGGCAACACCGTGATTTTGAGATTAAGGTCCTTCGCAGTCCTGCTCCTTCTAGGTTTTTGTGCCGTCACATTGGCTCATGCCCAATTCAGCAGCAGCGTTTCAGGAGAAGTCGAAGATCCGAGCGGCTCGGTCATTCCGGGAGCCAAGCTCACGCTGACCAAAACGGATACGGGAGCGGTGAAGACAGCAACTACGGATTCCTCCGGAGTGTATCAATTCGTCAGCTTGCCCCCTGGCCCTTACCTCCTGGCAACCACGGCTGCCGGATTTGCCTCGACGCAGAGTGTATTTACCTTGCAAACGGGACAGACGCTGAACTTGCCGGTGAAGCTGGCGGTCGGCAGCACCACGCAATTGATAAAGGTAACGAGCCAAGCGCCGGTGCTGGACACGGCGGATACGAGGCTGCAGGAAACGATGTCAACGCAGACACTTTCCAGCCTGCCTCTCGCCGGCCGCAGCATGATCTCTCTTGTCACTCTCGCTCCCGGTGTGACCGGCCTCGGTGTTACCTCCAACGGCAGCCCTGGATCAGGCCGCGATAACTTCTCCACCGAAACTCAGGTGGATGCGAGCGCAAACGGGCAGGGCGCTGTAGGCAATATGTACATTGTTGACGGACTGGATGTGACGAGTTCGATCCGTCCAGGCGTGTTGAATCTGACGCCGAATCCGGACTCTATTCAGGAGACGAGTATCCAGACGAATACTTACAACGTGGATTTTGGCCGAGCGAGCTCGATTCAAATGACCATGACCACGAAATCCGGGACCAATCGCTATCACGGCAATGCCAGTGATTACTTTACTTACCAGAACTGGCTCGCGCGCACAGAGTTCACGCAGTCATACGCCCCATTCCACAGCAACAACATATCGGCAACGATCGGTGGCCCCATCATCCCGCGGCGCAATTGGGGTTTCTTCTTCTTTGCCATCGAGCCGCTGCGTGCATCAGCCGCGTCCACGGGCCAGATTACATTCGAGGATCCTGAGTTCACGGCTTTTGCGCAGACGGCTTTCCCCAACACGATTGGCACCCAACTGCTTACCAGCTATCCGGTCAGTCACGTGACGAATGCTACAGTCAGCGCAACGGCCGCTGATCTTTTCCCGGGCACCTGCGGGACTGCGGCCACCAGTGACCTGCCTTGCAGCACGGCAATGGTCGATAGCGGGAACTTCTCATCCACCTCCTTCCGTAATGGAATGCAGTGGGACATCCGCCTGGATAAGGATTTCAGAAATGATCGCCTCTATGGCACGTTCTATCGGACCACGTTGACCAGCAATGGCATAAGCCCACGCGCCGCCTTCAACACCGTCAGCAATTTCTTCCAGTACGCTTTGCAGGTCAATGAAACGCACACCTTCAGCCCTACAACTCTGAATGAGGCTGCATTTGCGGCAATGCGGGTGGAAGGGATTCAGCCGGCGACCGGGTTGTTTTCGGTGCCGGTGGTGAATGTCACCAGCATCGGCTCCGGTTTCGGGGCAGGATTTGCTCAGGGCGATTTCATCCAGCACAACTATCATTGGCGCGATGTGCTGACCCACACGATTAAATCGCATGTCATTAAAATCGGCTATGAGGGTTTGTTTGGAGACGACGTGGAAATCTTCAACGGGCCTTGGGACCAACCCGTATTCCAATTCAACAGCCTTCTGGACCTTGCGCAGGACAACGTCTTTACCGAAAGCAATCTGGCCTATAACCCCTTAACCGGGGAGCGCGATCAATATAACTGGAACGCCGCGGGCATCACGAACGGCGCGTTTGCGGAAGATACGTGGAGGATGACGCCGCGTCTGACCGCGAACTTTGGCCTGCGTTGGGACGACTTTGGCAACCCCTATTCGCGCAGCGCAAATACCGCATTTTCGAACTTCTATCTCGGTGCCGGGCAGACTCAGCAGGAGCAAATTGCGAATGGTGTCTTGATCCGCCACAACCACGCTCTGAACCGTGCAATTACCGATGTGTTCAGCCCGCGTGGCGGCATTGCCTGGGACGTAGCTGGAAATGGGAAGTGGCTGGTCAAAGGGGGCGCGGGGCTCTTCCATAACTGGCCCACGATGGCGAACCTGCAGGAACAGTATCGGGGAAACCCGCCGGGAGATATTTTCCCCACCTTCTTTGGCGCTTCGGGGCCGGCACCGATCTTTGGTTTCGGTACCTCGAACGAAAAACCGTTCAATTTTCCTGCACCTGACCTCTCGGCGTTTACGTTGAATGACAAAGGCGGTATCAATGGATTGCAGTTCAATATTGGCGCCATTGACCCGAACCTGCGTTCTCCAGTGACTTACACTTACTCGGCCGCAGTTGAGCATGAGCTTACCTCCAACGTCGTAGCCAGCATTGCATACTCCGGCGCCAACGGCAGGGACCTGTTGTCTGGTGGCGGTCAAGTCTATAACGTCAGTTATGGGCAGGACATCAATTCGCTGCCCGGAGATTTGATCATTCACAACAGTACGGTTCCGACCCGCCTGAACACCAGCTTCGGACAGGTTAATTACACACAGAATGACAGGGTTTCGAACTACAATGGGCTGATTCTGGCAGTGCGTGGACGTTTTTCACACGCCTTCTTCAACGGTTCCTATACTCGGTCGTCTTCGCAGGATGATACGCAGGTGTATCCCACCTACACCAACCCGCACCAATTCTATGGACCTTCGATCTGGGACGCTCCGAATCGCTTTTCGTTTGCGGGCAACTATGAGTTTCCGAGCCTTAACCACGGCAACGGATTCATGGGGCGCGTCTCCGGTGGCTGGCAATTGAGCGGCACGGGCATCCTGCAGTCGGGCACGCCCTTTACTGTGTCCACGAATGCGGCCTTCAACCCCATCGTTGGGCCAGGCGGAATTTATACTGGATACGCGCCTGGTAGCGGTGACTACAATGCTGACGGAGACAACTTCGACTTTCCTGACGTAAGCAGCTACCACTACGACGCGTCGCGAAGCAGCTACCTGAAAGGTCTGTTCGCTGCGGATAACTTTCCACAGCCTGCTTTCGGGTCGGAGGGGAACGAGCGCTATAGTAGCTTCCGCGAACCTGGATTTGCAGAGTGGGATGCAGCCGCACTAAAGAATACGGCTATTACCGAGGGCGTATCTTTCCAGCTCAGATTCGAGTTCTACAACCTCTTTAACAGGGTAAACCTCAACAACGTTGACGCCAATCTACCGGACGGAAACTTCGGGCGGGCCACCGGACAATATACCCCACGATTCATGCAGATTGGGGGAAACCTCGTTTTTTGATCGGAAGATCGTAGCGCGCCAAAAGAAGGCGCGCTACGAATTTTGTTCTGGGAACGCAAAGTCCGAGTCTCCGCCGCATAGGCCATCAGTGACGCCGGAGTCGTGGTGTATCGCTGGTAGACGCTTTACGGGCTTGCACGTCATACAATCGTGATGTTGTTTACGTGCTCCAATCGTGTGAATCAGCATCGGGCGCTAGAGCATCATCGCGGCACGAGTCCACATTAGGGGGAAGCATGGACGGGGATATCTCGCGGAGAGCGTTTGTGAAGGGGATAGCGGCAGTGGCAGCAGTGGGCGCGGTTAGTCCTCGTGTACTGGCGCAGTCGGCTGCAAGCGGGCATGCGGCGTCAACGAAGCTGAATCAGTTCCCGTATAGCGCGGTGGAGTTGCTGGACGGACCGATGCGGGAGCAGTTTGAGGCGAACCACGCGTTCTTTCTAGCCTTGGACGAAGACTCGCTGCTGCGGCCGTTCCGACTGAAGGCCGGATTGCCGGCGCCGGGCGAACCGATGGGCGGTTGGTACACTGCGTCCGATGAGTTCGATCCTCCGAATAACATGACTGGATATATTCCGGGGCATTCCTTCGGGCAGTATCTTTCGGCGCTGGCGCGTGACTATGCGGCGACCGGCAATAAGGCGACGCAGGCCAAGGTGTTTCGGCTGGTGCGCGGGTTTGCGGAGACGATTACGCCCAAATTCTACGAGGGCTATCCGCTGCCGTGCTACACGTTCGACAAGACCAACTGCGGGCTGATTGACGCGCACGAGTTTGCGAAGGATCCAGCGGCGATGCCGGCGCTCGCGCGTGCGACCGATGCGGTGATGCCGTATCTGCCGCCGCATGCGCTGACGAGGCCGGAGATGGCCGCGCTCCCCCATCCGAACATTGCATATACGTGGGACGAGAGCTATACGCTGCCGGAGAACTTCTTCCTGGCCTACAAGCGGTCGGGCGACAGGCGGTACCTGCAGCTGGCACAGCGGTTTCTGCAGGACAAGGACTACTTCAACGCTCTGGCGGAGGGCGAAAACGTACTGGCGCACAAGCACGCTTACAGCCACGTGAACGCGTTGAGCTCGGCGTCGCAGGCTTATCTGGTGCTGGACAGCGAGAAGCATCTGCGCGCGGCGCGCAATGGGATGAACTTTGTAATCGCACAGAGCTTTGCCACGGGCGGATGGGGTCCGAACGAAGCATTGGTGGAGGCGGGCAGCGGCACGCTGGGCGAGAGCCTGAAGACGACGCACGCCAGCTTCGAGACAGGATGCGGATCGTACGGGCACGCCAAGATTGTGCGCTACCTGATGCAGATTACGGGCGAGAGCGTCTGGGGCGACAGCCTGGAGCGCGTGTTTTACAACACAACCCTGGGCGAGAAACCGATTCAGCCCGGTGGGTTCTGCTTTTATTACTCCGACTACAATGACCACGCGCAAAAGGTGTATTACCCGGAGCAGTGGCCGTGTTGCTCAGCTACTTTCCCGCAGGTGACGGCAGACTATGGAATCAGCTCGTATTTAGATTCGCCGGAAGGCGTGTATGTGAATCTGTTTGTGCCGTCGCGAGTGAAGTTCCAGCGGACTGGAACGCAATTCTCGATTGAGCAGCGGACGAAGTATCCCTATACGAACGACATAGCACTGCATGTGAAGGGCGAGAGCCCGCAGACTTTTACCATCGCGCTACGTGTGCCACAGTGGGCGGGAAAGAGCACGGAGGTCGCCGTCGACGGCCAGAGACAGCATGTTGACGCGCACCCGGGGGCGTTTCTGGATCTGCGGCGGGAGTGGAAGGACGGCGATGTAATTGAGTACACGATCGACCAGCCAATGCACCTGGAAGCGGTGGACTCGCAACATCCCCAGACAGTGGCGCTGATGCGCGGGGCGCTGACGCTATTTGCCATCAATTCGCCGGAGAGCCGCTTTACTCGCGCACAACTGCTGGCCGCAAAGCAGAGTGCGGACGGTCGGAGCTGGAAAGCGGAGTCAGCAGCTGCGCCGGTGGGCTTCAAGGCGTTCCCGGATATTCGGGACCAGCACTACCGGCTGTATCACGAGGTGACCGCCTGAGGCCGGCGAGCGCGCCAAGATGCGCCACGATTATTCCAGGCTAGTGAAGGGAGCGCGGTTTGGCTTTGCGGCGCCGGACGGTAAACTGCTGATCCGTTCGTCGATGGGCGCAGGCAATGGCTCGTCGGTGAAGCTCGATGCGGGCCAGATCGGCTCGCTCGTCGCGATGACGTTTGCAATCACATCCTCACGCGTGGCCCGCACTCCCAGCCCGAGCTCTGGGCCACGCACTATATCCCCCGAGGTAAACGATCCTTGTAAATTGTGAGAGGATGGGCGAGGGGTCAGTGTCGGTGGAAGGAAGAGCATAAAGTGTGCGGGGCCATTTCCCTTCGGGTGCGGTCTCTTCGTATCGCGGTCCAATGTGCTGCCTCTGTTTGTGCATTAATCCTGACGTGTGGAGCGAGAGCGCAGACTTCAGTGCCCGACGCCGAGAGCGTAATTCAGTTGCTGCGCTCGCAGCAGTATCCGCAGGCGCTGCAACAGACGAAAGCTCTGCTGGTGGCGCGGCCGCACGACTGCAGGTTGCTCTCCCTGCGAGGGCTGGCTTTGAAAGGAATGCAGCAGCCGGTGGATGCGGTGGAGGCATTCAAACACGCACTCCAGTATTGCCCGGACGATTTGCTGGCACTGGAGGGCGCAGCGGAAATTGAATATGTGCGGCACCAGCCCGATGCGGAGGCTCTGTTGCGGCGCGTTGTGAAACTACGCCCTGACGATGTAACTGCGCATGCGATGCTCGCGTCACGATACCGGGCAAGCGGAAATTGCAAGGCGGCACTGCCACACTTTGACGCAAGCAGCGTGATGTTCGCGAGCCATCCGAAGTTTCAGGAAGCATATGCGTTTTGTCTCGCGGGCACAGGGGACTACGCGCAGGCCGCGAAGAATTACGAGCAATTGATAGAAACCGACTCGGACGAGTCAGTGCGCTTCAACTTGGCGTTTGTGCAGTGGAGACTGCATGATACGAAGAGTGCGCTGGAGACGCTACAGCCGCTACTGAAGGGCATGCCCCATGAGGCTGAGCTCACACTGGGCGCACGGCTGGCCGAGGAGGCCGGCGACACTCCGCAGGCGGTGAAGCTGCTGCGCGCAGCGATTGTGGCAAAGCCAAAGGATATCGACAACTATCTGGAGTTTGCGCAGATATCTTTCAACCACCATTCGTTTCAGGTCGGAATCGACATGATTAATGCCGGATTGACGCAGCTGCCAAAGGCGGCGCCGCTGTATCTGGCCCGAGGTGTGCTGGAGGAGCAACTGTCACAATCAGAGCATGCGGTTGCAGATTTCGAAAAGGCCCACAGGCTGGAGCCCCAGCTTTCACTAGCGATGGACGCGATCGGCATCATGGAGAGCCAACAGTTCAAACAGACGGCGGCGTTGGATTTCTTCCGCACACAGTCGCGGTTGCATCCGAAAGATGGTCTGCTTCAGTACCTGTATGCGGAAGCGCTCTCGCAGGATGTCGCCTCCGATTCGAAGACAAGTCAGGAGGCGATCGAGGCGGCCCGGCGGTCGGTAGCCGCCGATCCGGCATACGGACCCGCGCGGGATTTGCTGGCCATACTGTGGCTGCACGCGAACCAGCCGCAGAAAGCGTTGGAGCAAGCGGTGGCGGCGCTGAAAATCCGGCCGGACGACGACGTCGCACTCTATCACGAGATCATGGCGCGGCGGAGCCTGGGCCAGACTCAACAGGTAGCAGCGCTGGTGAAAAAGCTCACGGGAATGCGTAGCGAGAATGCACAGAAGGAAAGGGCGAGCCACCGCTACGTTTTGCGGGAGAAACCGGGATCGTGACTTAATCTATGGAAGGCGATTCCCCCTGCCACGAGGCTGGGATTGCCAGTTCAGATCTTTAGCAGAGGAGATATTCGAAGATGACCATGCATGCTTTCCGACGGTCGAAAGTCGGCGGGCGCAAAGTTGGACTCGCACAACTGCTTTTCGTCCGGCGCATCTACGCCGCCAGCATTCTCGATCCTCTAATCGAGATGCCGCCGAACTATGTTTCTCTGCTGATGCCGCTTTGTTAGGCCGAAGATGCCGCGAAGATGGTATTTTGTTCTTCTTGTGGCGGCGGCCATTGCCATCAGCTACTTTGACCGGCTGACGCTGCCGGTCGCGATTGCCTCCATCCAGCACAACATCCCCCTCACGAACGAGCAGTTCTCCTGGCTGCAGACTTCGTTTCTGCTGTCGTATGCCGCGATGTATGTGATTGGCGGGCGGCTGCTGGATGTTCTGGGGACCAGACACGGATTCCTGCTGATCATGCTGTGGTGGTCGCTGGCGTGCGCGTTGCACAGCCTGGCCACAGGATTCATCCTGCTGGTGATCGCGCGCTTCTTGCTGGGCGCGGGCGAAGGAGGAGGCTTCCCGGCGGCAACGCGCGTGGTGGCGGAGTGGATCGAGCCGCGGAAGCGGTCGACGGCAATGGGGCTCATCAACGCGGGAACGGCAGTCGGATCGGTACTGGCACCGCCGATCATCGGCTTCATCCTGCTGACCAGCGGCTGGCGCGCGGTGTTCATCGCTTCGGGTTGCGCGGGGCTCTGCTGGGTGGTCTGGTGGGCGGTGAGTTATCGTCCCAACTCCTCGATGGCAGCCACAGACAAAGCCCATGTCGAAAAGCCGATGCGCTGGATGCAGGTGCTTCGGATGCATAACGTGCAGGCCTTCGTCTTCGCCAAGTTCATGAGCGATTCGGCATGGTACTTCCTGCTCTTCTGGTTGCCGAAGTATCTGTACGATGCACGAGGCTTCGACATTAAACAGGTGAGTTCCTACGCGTGGATTCCCTATGCGGCGTCCGGCGTGGGCAGCTTCCTCGGCGGATGGTTTTCATCGGAGTTGCTGCGCCGGGGGCGGTCGCTCGATGTGGCACGCAAGATTGCGCTCGGTTGCTGCGCCGCGGCCATGCCGGCGGTGATGCTGGTTTCGCTTGTGCCGGTATCGATGGCGCTCGCGCTCTTCAGTATTGCCTTTTTTGCACAGCAGGCCTGGTCGGGGCTGGTAATGACGCTGCCTGCGGATATCTTCCCGCTGAACGCTGTGGGCACGGTCGCCGGGCTTATCGGTTTTGGCGGCGCGATGGGCGGCGCCATCTTCGGAGTGGTTGTCGGATATCTGCTGGGCCACGGCGTGAGCTACGGCACGCTCTTTGTGGCCGTTGGGACTTTTCACTTAATTGGCTTTGTTGCCATTCTTTTGAGGGGTGGCAAGATTCAGCCGTTTCGTGGCGTATTGATGAAACAGATGGAGAGTGCGCAATGAAGATTACGGAGGTCCGCACGCGTGTGGTGCAGTGGGAAGGAGAAACCGTCCCTCTGCCGCCGCACTTTTGCACCAATCCCATGGACCTGGTGGCGTTCCGTGCCACTTCGATGGGGAACTTCGCTTTTCACAGCTGGTTATTAGTGGAGATCTTCACCGATAAGGGACTGGTGGGGCTGGGCAACGCCGCTCTGTCGCCGCTGGTGACGAAATCGCTGATCGACACGTATCTCAAGCCGCTGCTGGTGGGCGCGGATCCCTGGGACGTCGAATACCTCTGGCAGCGGATGTACCGGCGCACGCTGGCGTTCGGGCGCAAGGGTGTGGCGCTGGCCGCTATCTCGGCGGTCGATATCGCGATCTGGGACCTGCTGGGCAAGGATGCGAAGCAGCCGGTATTTCGCCTCCTCGGGGGACGGACCAAGGAGAAGATTCCGGTCTACGCCAGTCGTCTCTACGCGATGCCGATCGCGGAACTGCAAGCTGAAGCGCAGAAGTATAAGGACCAGGGCTACACGATGATGAAGCTACGATTTGGGTGGGGTCCTATGGATGGCGCAGCCGGAATGCAGAAGAACGTGGATCTGGTGCGGGCGGTGCGCGAGGTAATAGGCGACGAGATTGACCTGATGACGGACGCATATATGGGTTGGACGCTCGATTACGCGAAGCGCATGCTGCCGCGGCTGGAGCCGTTCAACCTGCGGTGGTTGGAAGAAGCGGTGATTCCCGACGATACGCGCGGCTACCGCGAGTTGAAGAGCTACGGACGAATTCCAATTGCTGGTGGGGAGCACGAGTTCACGATCTTCGGCTTCCGCGAACTGCTGGAGACGAACTCGCTGGACTACATTCAATTCGACACGAACCGGGTGGGTGGTATCAGCCAGGCGCGGAAGATCTGCGCGCTGGCGGAGTCATTCCAAATCCCGGTGGTGCCGCACGCGGGGCAAATGCACAACTACCATGTGGTGATGGCCAGCCTCAATTCGCCGATTGCCGAGTTCTTTCCCAAGGTGAATGTGGAGGTGGGAAACGAGCTTTTCTGGTACATTTTCGATGGCGAACCGATGCCGGAAAGCGGGCATATCAATCTGGACGATGCGCTTCCGGGGTTGGGCCTGACTGTGAACGAAGAGTCGCTGCAACGTTTTCATGTGATCGAGTAAGGAGGAAGAGACCGGTGCATCTGGTTCAGATTGTGCGGCAGGACGAACGGCGTGTGGCCGAGGTGCGCGAGCCGGAGCTTGTGCTGATGCGCGAATTAACGACGGTACTGGCGCTCGCGCAGCGAGCGCTGGCCCAGGGACGTGCGCTGACGGCGGTGGCACACGAGCTGCTGTCAGAGGAGCGGTTGCCGTACGACGACGTTTATGAGGGGCGATCGGCATGGAAGCTGCTGGCCCCAATCGATGTACCGGGGGATCCGCGGCGGGTGATCGTTTCCGGAACTGGGCTGACGCATCTGGGCAGCGCACGCGACCGGCAGTCGATGCACTTGGCGACGGCCACGAAAGACGAGGCGCAGATGACGGATAGTATGCGCATGTTCGAGTGGGGACGGCAGCACGGGCGGCCAGCGCAGGGCGCAGTGGGGATTGCACCGGAGTGGTTCTACAAAGGAGACGGCTCGCTGGTGCGCGGGCCGTTTGCGGCACTGGAGATTCCAGGGTACGCGGAGGACGGCGGCGAAGAGGCGGAAGTGGCCGCGATCTATCTGATCGCCGACGACGGCACGCCCTGGCGGCTGGGAATGACGACGGGGAATGAATTTTCGGATCATGTCTTCGAACGGCTGAATTATCTGAACCTGGCAGGTTCGAAGTTGCGCACGTGCAGCCTGGGGCCGGAACTGGTGGTGGGCGCGGCCTTCGGCGATGTGGCCGGGCATGTCCAAATCGTGCGGGGCAGCGAGACTTTGTGGGAGAGGGAGTTCTGCACCGGCGAAGAAAACATGTGCCACAGCCTGGCCAATCTGGAACACCACCATTTCAAGTTCGCGGGACACCGGCAGCCGGGGACAGTGCATGTGCACTTTATGGGCGCGGACTGCCTGTCATATGGGGACGGAGTGCGGCTCGAGGCTGGAGACGTGACGGAGATCCAGTTTGAAAACTTTGGCCGGGCACTCAAGAACGTGATCGTGAAGGATGCACCCTTGACCACACCGGTGCGTGTGCGGTCGATGCGCTAGAGAGGATGACATGGAGACGAACATAAAGGTTGCACTGCTGGGTCTGGGAATAATGGGGCGCGGGATGGCCGCGAACCTGCTCAAAGCGGGCTTTCCGCTAACGGTTTACAACCGCACGCGGGCCAAGGCGGAGCCGCTGGTCGAGGCCGGCGCAGTGGTAGCGGACACGCCAGGAATGGCCGCCCAGTCGGTGGATGTGGTGTTGGGGATGTTGGCCGATGACGCAGCTTCGCGTGCGGTGTGGCTGGGTCCGGAGGGCGCGCTCGCAGCGATGAAACCTGGCAGCATCGCCGTGGAGTGCAGCACGCTCAGCCCCGCTTGGATTGCAGAACTCGCGGAGACAGCGCACGACCAGCGTGTGCGTTTGGTAGAATCGCCGGTAACGGGCAGTCGCATGCAGGCCGAGCGCGGGCAACTTGTATTTCTGGTGGGAGCGGACAAGGAGACACTCGCTGACGTGATGCCGATTCTGCGCCCGATGAGCAAAGAGGTAGTCCATTTGGGGCCAATCGGCTGCGGAGCCCAGCTGAAGCTCATTAATAACTTTCTGTGCGGCGTTCAGGTAGCTTCGTTTGCGGAAGCGCTGGCCTGGATCGAGCAGACGGATCTGAAGCGAGACGCAGCCCTGGCCTTCTTGAAGAAAGGTGCGCCGGGCAGTGGCATTCTTAGCGCAATGGCCGATCGCATGACAGAGCGGAAGTACGACGTGAATTTTCTGCTTCGGCTGATGGCGAAGGATATGCGCTACGCGAAGGCGGCCGCTGCGCAACTCGGCGTGCACCTTGCGACCGAAGAGCCAGTCGAGCAACTCTTCGAAAAAGCTCAGCAGCATGGGCTGGGCGACAAGGACATGTCCGCAGTCGCGGAGGTGGCCCGCAGTCGCGCATAGGCCGGCGGCGAAATCCTACTTCCAGGGACGCGAGCGTGCCACGGAGATACCGCGGATATCCAAAGCGTCCAAAAAAAATCGAGTGCTTTTATCGCAATAACTTAGAAGGAACTCGGCGAAGAGCTCGGTAAGAGCCTTCAACATTGGGCGTTTCAAAGTGCCGTTTTGGAGCTTTTACCGTGCCAATGACAATACGAGATGTGAGCTTCATCGGAAATAAATGTCGCGCGAAGGGAGATATCGAGCTCGCTCAGGCTTATATCTTAGGTTCTATTGCGCTGCAACTGCATATTCGGTGCATACACGATTGCGGCCAGAGCGCTTGGAGAAGTAGAGAGCCTGGTCGGTGCGCTGGAGAATGGAGGCGACGGTATCCTCAGTACTTTTCACGGCTATGCCGATGCTGACTGTTACGTTGAGAGACGGGGGCAGGCCCTCCATAGTCTCGATCTGGGCGCGAAGACGTTCCGCGACGGATTCGGCCTGTTCGAGCTGCATCCCGTTGAGGATCATGGCGAATTCCTCGCCGCCATATCGAGCGACTGAGTCATCTGGCCTTGAATTGGCACGAAGCAACCTGCTTACGCGACGGATGACATCGTCTCCGGTGTGATGACCGTGCAGGTCATTGATAGCCTTGAAATGATCGAGGTCGATCAGGAGCAGGGCCATCGGCCGGCCGAAGTATTCACGACCCAGCTCGCGGTTGAGCACCGCGTCAAAGGCGCGCCGGTTCATCAGGCCAGAGAGCCCGTCTGTGGTCGCCATGGTTTGCAGAAACTTTCGCTGAGCGCACAACCCGAGCCAGATTATTCCAAAGCAGATACCGATTCCCAGGATGCAGCCGAAAAACGAGAAAAATGCCTGAACAGGATCGGGATGCAGCGGATCCGCGATCGGAGTCCAGATTGCGGTTGCGGGCAGCCGAAGAGCCTGCAGCAGAGTGAATGCGATCATAACCAGGATGAGCGCGCGTGTGGGATCGCGAAGAGCGGGAGACTTCGACCGAAGCAGAACGAAGATGCTCGCAACGACCTGGATGAGAATGGCTGCGGTACGCACCATGAGCCGCCCGCGCACTTCGGGGAAGATGTAGGTGAAATAAACCGAGGCGCCGAGCTGACTAACGATTAGAAGCGTGCTGAGTTCAACATATCGCCGGGAGCGGTCCACGATTGAGGCAATCGCCTGATGAATGAACGAGAATGCGACCAAGAGGCCAAGGTTGGAGAGAACGACAGAAAAGAATACCGGCGCGTGCCCTTTGCTGGCGAAAAGCGCAACGCTGGTCAGCCCGCTCGCAAGAGAGCACACCAGCCACCAGAGGGCCACAACTGCGTGCTTGCCACGGATAATTACGAGGCAAGAAATCATTGTGGCCAGCAGGCAAAAGGCATATCCAGCAATAACGACCGCCATCGACATAGTTGCGCCCTGGCTCCTCCGCTCAATCAACTATTCAGGCAATTATTGTGTTGCTTCAATGATGCCTCGAACGCGCTGTGAAAGCAATGTTTGATCGGCTGTGTGTCGGAATAAATGCGGGTCTCTCGGGTATGAGAATTCCGCCCGTCTGAGTAGTTCTCCGTTCTGATTCATCGAACTTTCAGTCCGGTTCACACCTTAGAAACGGTCTTCGGCTGCCGTCCTGCAACGGATAATTTTTCGCATCATGTAAGATCAGCCTCTTTCATGATTCGCCGCGAATCTCCTGCGCCTATATTGAAGATGGGAATATTGTTAGTTGAATCAGTGTTTTACGAGGTCAAGTGATCTTGGACAGTTAGGCAAAGATAAATGAAAGTCAGTGCAATCAATTTCCAAAAAGAGGGAGCGACCCTGACCGCTAGGCGGCGGTGGCGCGCTTAGGATCTGGCAATTTATCGCCGTCCTCGATCACGCGCTGCAATTCAGGCTCGCGGGTCATCGTTCGCACCACCGCGATTTAACAAGCTGTGCGAGAACTTCAGCCAACTGTGCATAAAGCGAATGATTTGGCATGTCATTTCACAAGACAGCGTCGCAACCGACCGATTCGGACATGACACGGACACAATAGCAGCATTTTTAAAGGACCGTTGCGTAACCTGCTGTATTGATTGGCTGCCCCCCAGGGATTCGAACCCCGATATGCTGATCCAGAGTCAGCTGTCCTACCATTGAACGAGGGGGCAAAGCGAAGAAAGCATAACGCTACTTATTACGCTGGTACCGATGTCTTGGTTCCTCTCATCATAAAGGGCGGGTCATTTACGGTCAATCGTCGTAACCGAACCCGACTACATCTCAGCTCCCAATTTCACCAGCAATGAAATTCAGATCACAGGCTCCCAGGCAGCGCGAAGGTCGCAGAAACCAAAGGCACAGAGGCTGAAGGCTCGTGTGCCTGGACGGCGAGTCCCTACTTCTTGCTGAAGGACCGCACCAGTGTCACCATGTTCCAGATTGCTTCCGGCTTCTCGCGGTCGCCTTCGCCGGTCATCTCGCCCTTGCCCTTCTGGATGATGTAGAAAAGGTCGCCATCCGTCATGCCTTTCAGCGCTGCGGGGTCGCGATAATCCTTCAACTTGGTCTTCAGTTGAGAAGCCATGTCTCCGTTGCCGCCGCCGTCCTTGCCGTGGCACATGGCGCAGTCCCAACCGTACATTTTCTTCGCCTGAGCCATGCCCGCCGCAGTGGGATGCACGGGATTGGTCAGTGCGGAAATATCAGGAGGGATGCTAAACGGAGCCTCTTTGGGGGGAGATGCGCTCTGAGGAAGGAACGGAACCGCTCCCAGCAGCGCGATTGCGGCAACCAGCGCAGAGCCTCGAATCATGGCAGAACTCCTTCGTGGCCGGAATCAAATGTCGCGCGGATTCTACGCTCCGCGGAAAGTCGAAGAAAAGAACTATTTTCGGCTGCCTGTTGCCAACGGCACGAACCGCTCGCCACAAGCTCTGATCTGGCGGACAATAGAACCATGCAAGCCTCCGCATTCACTGATGTTCCCGGGGCCATTGAAGAAATTCACGCCGGGCGCATGATCGTCGTCGTCGACGATGAGGACCGCGAGAACGAGGGCGACCTCACGCTCGCCGCCGAGTTTGTCACGCCCGAGGCGATCAACTTCATGGCCCGCTATGGGCGCGGGCTCGTCTGCCTCGCGCTGACCGAGGAGCGCGCCGACTATCTAAGCCTCGGCCCTATGACTTTGCAGAACTCCTCGCGTTTCGGCACGGCGTTCACTGAGACGATCGAAGCCCGCGAAGGCGTGACTACCGGAATCTCCGCCTACGACCGTGCACGCACGATTCAGGTCGCCATCAACGCCCGCTCGACCGCGCACGACCTCGCGAGGCCCGGCCATGTCTTCCCCCTGCGCGCCCGTCGAGGCGGCGTGCTGGTGCGTGCCGGGCAAACCGAGGCCTCCGTCGACCTAGCCCGCATGGCCGGGCTTATTCCCGCCGGCGTTATCTGCGAAATCATGAATGAGGACGGCACCATGGCCCGCGTCCCCGACCTCACCAGTTTTTGCGCTCAGCACGGACTCAAAATGCTCACTGTCGCCGAACTTATCCGCTACCGGCTCCAGAACGAGCGCTACATCTTCCGCGTGGCCGAGAGCCTGCTGTCCACACGTTACGGAGAATTCCGCGCCATCGCTTATGAGAGCGAGGTCAATGGCGGAGAGAGCCACATCGCGCTGGTCAAAGGCGAAGTGGGCTCGGGGGACGAGCCTGTCCTCGTCCGCGTCCATTCCCACTGCCTCGCCGGAGACGTCTTCGGCGCCGCAACCTGTGATTGCCATCGCCTGGTGCAACAATCGCTCCGCCAAATTGCCGAAGCCGGACGCGGCGCGCTGGTTTATCTTCACAACACCAGCCGCGGATTCGACATTGATCGCAGCATTGAACCGCACCGCATCCTCTTTCATCGCGAAGCCGCTCCCACCGCCGGAAAACGCGAACCACGTTCGAAGGAAGATGACCGCCAGCACCAGCGCATCCTGCGCCAGGTCGGCCTCGGCGGCCAGATCCTCGCCGACCTCGGCATTCACAAGATCCGCCTGCTCTCGAACACCCCCACCCACGTCCCCGCGCTGCAAGGTTTCAACATCGAAATTGTCGAGCAGGTTCCCATCCTCTGCAATTCTGATTTAGTATCCTGAGTCATCGGTTGAACGAGGCAAAGTCGGAATGAATGGACCCAGGCTCCTGTCGATTCTTCTCCTCGGCGCAACGCTTCCCGCGTTCGCCCGATCCAGCGCTCCTTCCACCCCGCCGGCGAAGACCGCCCCGGCCGCCGCAAACAACAGCCGCCAGATGACTCTGGACGTTGTGGTCACCGCGAAGGACGGTGACCTCGTTCCCGGGCTCAACCGCCAGGACTTTTCCATTCTCGACAACAAGCATCCGGACAGCATCACCGCCTTCGCCGTGCATCCGCCGGTCAGCGCCGTCATCGTGCTCGACACGGTTAACACCAGCTTCCAGACGCTTTCCACAGAGCGAGATCAACTCGAAAAATTCTTCCTGCAGAACGGCGGCCACCTCCCCCTGCCGGTCACGCTTGAAATCTTTTCCTACTCCGGCCTCAACGTCCAGGAGGGCGCGTCCACGAACGGAAGAGCCGAGCTCGATTTCCTCAACCGAAACCCTATCGCGGTTCACCAGAACAACCAGGCGCAGGGTTTGCCCGGCGCTTTCGATCGCATTAACCGCTCCATCGCTGCGCTCCAATCGATGGCCCTCAGCAATCTCAAGGTCCGCGGAGCCAAGCTCCTCATCTGGGTCAGCCCCGGCTGGCCTATTCCGCAGGAATCGGCTCTCGGCCTCAGCGAAAAAGAAAAGACCGGCATCTTTGACAGAATCGTCACCGTGTCGGGACTCCTGATGGTCAGCCGCACTACGCTCTACAGCGTCGATCCGCTCGGCACCGAGGATGCCGGCGGTTTTCGCATCAGCCGCTATCACTACTACCTCAACGAGATCAAATCCCCTACCCAGCCGCAGGTCGGCAATCTCGCGCTTCAGGTGTTCGCAACTCACAGCGGCGGACGGGTCTTCGTCGGCAGTAACGATATCTCCGGCGAACTGAACGATTGCCTCCGAGACGGCTCGGCCTTCTATTCTCTTTCCTTCGACCCGCCCCACGCAGCCCACGCCAACGAATATCACCACCTCAAAATCAAACTCGATAAGCCCGAACTCAAAGCCCGCGCGCGCTCCCGCTATTACCTCCAACCTTAGCAGCGCCAGCGCTGAAGGCAACTCCAGAATGGCTTGCACGCTAGCGCGGCGTGCTGAAAGAATTCCGGTCGCCGGGCGCAAACGGTAGAGTTTTCGCGCCGCTGCCCCGAGTGGTTTAACCTCAAAGCATATTCTCCATTTCCACCGAGGCCGCTTGCTTCCTGTTCGCCCGTTTGTTTATCCCGCAAAGCAGTCCCCGCTCACCTGTGGCGAAGTCGAACTCGACGCGCTCGCCAAAAAGTATGGCACGCCGCTCTACGTCTACTCCGCCGACCACATTCTCTATCGGCTCGGCCTGTTCGCCCGGGCTTTTGCTGGCCAGAAGCATCTCGTCTGCTACGCCGTGAAGGCAAACTCCGCACTGGCCATCCTCAAGCTCCTCGACCGCGAGGGAGCGGGATTCGACATCGTATCCGGCGGCGAACTTGAGCGTGTGCTTACCGTCAGCAAATCCGCCGCGGCCCGCGTCGTCTTCTCCGGAGTCGGCAAGACCGCGCCTGAAATCGACCTCGCCCTGCGCTCCGGCATTCTGCTCTTCAACGTCGAGAGCGAGGGCGAACTCACGCTGCTCGCCGAGCGCGCGGCAAAACTGAAGAAACTCGCCCGTATCGCGCTCCGCGTCAATCCTGACGTCTTCGCCGAGACTCATCCCTATATCTCGACCGGCCTGAGCGAGCACAAGTTCGGCATCGACATCCACCGCGCGCGCGCCGTTTATCGCAACGCGGCCCGCAGCCAGTGGATCGAGCCAGTGGGTGTGAGCGTCCACATCGGCTCGCAGATTCGCACCGCCGATCCCTTCGGAGCCGCCGTCAGCCGCGTCGTCGCGCTCATCCGGCAACTCCGCAAAGACGGCCTCCCCATCCGGTTTCTCGACGCCGGAGGCGGGCTCGGCATCGAGTATCACCTTGATCTTCCCTTCCACCCCGAAGAAAAAGTCCAGCAGTATGCCGCGGCTCTCAAGAATTCTATCGACGGACTCGACAACCTCCAGCTTCTCCTCGAACCCGGACGCTTCCTCGTCGCTCAGGCCGGAGCGCTCCTCGCCCGCGTGCTTTACCTCAAGAAGAACGGCAACAAAAACTTCGTGATCCTCGACGCGGCCATGAACGACCTCATCCGCCCCTCGCTCTACCAGGCTCATCACGAAATTATTCCGGTCGCACAGCGTAAGGGCGCACGCAAAATCACCGCTGACATCGTCGGCCCGGTCTGCGAAACGGGAGACTTCTTCGCCCGCGACCGCGAGCTTCCGGCCGTTCGCCCCGGCGACCTCGTCGCCATCCTCGATGCGGGAGCCTACGGCCAGTCGCTCGCCTCCAACTACAACTCGCGCCCGCGACCGGCCGAGGTACTCGTTGAAGGCAAACGAGCCCGCCTCATCCGCCGCCGCGAAACCGTGGAGGATCTGCTCGCAACTGAAATCCTGTAAGCGAGGCCAGTCCTCTGATATCGTGGTGAACGACATGATACGCACAACTCGGCTCGTTCTCGCTCTCACTATGGCTCTGCCACTCGCTGCGTACGCTTCCAATCCGCTGGTCGTCAAAACCAATAAGGGCAAGGTTCAGGGCGCGTTCACGACCGGTCATCAGGTTCGCGCTTTCAAAGGAATTCCGTATGCGGCGCCGCCGATAGGAAATCTGCGCTGGCAGCCGCCGCGGCCCGCCGCCAAATGGAAAGGTGTCCGCGACGCAACGCAATTCGGCTCGCGCTGCATGCAGGCGCCGATTTATCCTGACATGGTCTTCCGCGACCCCGGCCCGAGCGAAGACTGCCTCACGCTCAACGTCTGGACCCCCGCTGGTGCGAAAAAGGGCAGCCTGCCCGTCATGGTCTGGGTATTCGGTGGCGGCTTTCAGGCCGGAGGCACATCCGAGCCGCGCCAGGACGGGCAGTTCCTCGCTCACCGCAATGTCGTCATCGTTTCGATGAACTACCGCCTCGGCATCTTCGGCTTCTTCGTTCATCCTGAACTCACCGCCGAATCGCCACACCACGCCTCCGGCAACTACGGCCTGATGGACCAGAACGCCGCTCTCGAATGGGTACAGAAAAACATCGCGAAGTTTGGCGGCAATCCGCACAACATTACGATCTTCGGTGAATCCGCCGGGTCCGAGTCGGTCAGCGATCTCATGGCCTCGCCCATCGCTCAGGATCACTTCCAGAAAGCCATCGGCGAAAGCGGAGCCGAGTTCCCGCGCTATAAAGCATTCATGCTGCCTCGCGCGGTCCTCGAAAAGCGCAACGTTAAGTTTGCGCAGGTGGCCTTTGGAACCACAACCCTCGTCGCGTTGCGCGCCATTCCTGCCAAAGAGCTTCTTGCAAAAGCGCTGGTTGAAGCCAAAATCGAGCACATCGAGTTCCGGCCCGACGTCGACGGTTGGGTCCTGCCCGCTTCACTTCCGGAAATCTACGCCGCCGGAAAGCAGGCCCACATTCCCTTACTCGCCGGTTGGAACGCCGATGAGGATCGCGACGCCGTGACCTTCGCCAATCCTCCGGTCACCGCTGCCATCTTCAAAAAGCAAGCGGAGGCCGAATTCGGCCCTGATGCCGCGGAGTTCCTCAAACTCTATCCCGCCAACACTGACGCCGAGGCAGTGCGCTCTGCCGGAGACTTCGCCGGAGACCACTTCCTCGACTTCGCCACCTGGGACTGGCTTGAGGCTCAGGTCAAAACCGGAGACGCGCAGGTTTACCGCTACCGTCTTGACCTCGCACCGCCTCCGGACAAATTCCATCCCGCCGGCAGCGGCGCGTTCCACTCAGATGACATCGAGTACGTCTTCGGAACGCTCGATTCGCGCCAGGGAGCCACATGGCGTCCAGAAGACCGCAAGCTCTCGAACGAAATCGGCGAGTACTGGACCAACTTCGCGCGCACCGGCAATCCCAACGGCGACCGCCTTCCGAACTGGCCCGTCTATGACGCCGCCGGAAACTGGCAGGTCATGCACCTCAACGCAACCTCGGAGGCAAAACCCGACACCGAGCGCGCCCGCTATTTGTTTTTAGATAAGCAATGGGGCAAGCCAACCGAACAAGGCATCACAAATTCCAATTGAGTCCTGAGCCCTATTTCTCCCCGGCCGTGAACACCGTCCACGGCCCGGCGATCATGTCCTTTAGAATCGGCCTCTGCCACGCATACTCAGGATGCGCCGCAAGAAACGGTCTTGCGTAGAAATTCTCGCCGCACGGATGCCCAGCCCGCGCCACAAAGCTCATTTTCCCTGCCATATCGCTGTCGGTAGCCTTGCCCTGAACCGCACCGCCCGGATAATAGGGACCCCAGTCCCAGATCGCGATTCCCTCCTTGGCCGCATCCACATGCCCGCACAGCGAGCGCTGGTCGGCCTTCTTCTCATGCAGAAAGGAATCTTCGTGATCGGCCAGAAACTGCTCCGCCATCGGCACGTCGATCTTGCCTTTGTTTGCCTCCATCAGCTGTACCCACCGTACCCGCCGCGCGTTTGGCGACGAGCTTTTGTCGGTCGGGTCAAACCCTTCCATCTCATCACGAATCAGCGCCGGGTCGCGCGGGAAATTCGAGCTGACGAAATATCCGTCCTTCTTGCGCCACATGGGAGTGTGCTTCAGTCCCAGCTCGAGGTAGGCAATCTCGCCCGTCTTGCGGTCGCCGATCAGCCAGTCGTTCGCGTATCCGCCATTGTTTCCCTTGCGCATGATCGCGGCAAATTCATCAATCGAGTTTGCGTACTGCAGCGCCTTCCGAGCCCGCGCAAACTCGGGAATCCCCTTCGAGTTCCATCCCGCGAACTGGCTGATGGTCGTCTCCGTCACCATGATGCCCGCGTCGTTGATGCCGAAATCATCGCCGCTGTCGATCAGCCCCGGCGCGCCGTCCATTAGAATCCGGTGCCCATGCATCGGCTGAATGTCAAACACGATCACCCAGCGCGAACCCTCCGCATACGAAGTCCAGTTGTTGTGAGCAATCACAATCTTCCCGTCCTTCGTATAGCTACCTGTCGCAATAAACGCGCTGCAATTCCCAGGCGCCTTCGGATCAGTCTTCGAATCAAACGCGGCTCTCGCCGTCCCCGCATTCTGGTCGAGCCATGGGACGTAATAGTTCACCAGTTCTTCCTGGCCGTTCATCGCCACAATGTCCCACAGGTCCAGATTTACACCGCGTGCCGCAACACCAGCCGCAATTCCCTCCAGTTCCCGTCGATACTCAGGCTCGATATGCGGCCATAGGATTGTGCGGCCGGCCTGGCGAAAGAACTGCCAGTTCCGGCCGGTATCATGCTCGGACTCGACTTTGAGCACATGGAAAAAATCCGTGATTTCGGGAGCCAGTAGATATCCGTGCTGAAAACCGATCTGTTCCGGCGTGCCCTGCAAATGTACATACGTCCACCCGCCGCGCTCAAACCTGTAAGCCCCGGCAAGTCGCGCAACTCTTAAATTGGAATCATTGGAGGCGGTGGCAGCCGAAAGCCCCGCGAGGCAGGAAACGACGACTCCAAAAACAAGGGCAGCACGAAGAATTCGAGCAAACATCATTCACCCCCGCTGCGAGTGAGAGCAAAATCGTCGAGAACGATTATCGCTTCTTCTTTTTCGCAGCCTTGGCCGGTTTTTTCGCAACAGGCTTTTTGGAGGGCTTTGCCGCAGACTTCTTTATCGGCCTGGCGGCAGGCTTCTTCTCGACCTTCTTCGCGGCTACTCCGCTCTTGACGGTCTTCTTCGCTGGTTTTGCCGGAAGGGTCTTAGCAGCGGGTTTCGCAGGCTTCACTGCTGTCGCCGGAGCAGCCTTCACAGCCTTCGTCGGCTTCCGCGCTTTCGCGGAGCCAGCCTTCACAGTCTTTGCCGGCTTTCCCGGTTTTGCCGCAACAACCTTGCTACGTACAGCAGCTTTTCCCAGTGCGACAATCTTTTCGCCGTTTTTCGCAGGCTTACCCGCAGCCGTTGCATGCGCACTCTTCACGGGCTTCGCTGGCGGAGCGGCCTTCTTCGCGGGTGCCAGCCGAATCGAGGATTCCTCCTCCTTCAACTCGCGCTCCTCGTCGTGCAGGTCGTGGTCGGCCTCGTCCTCACGCTCCTCCACGTCCTCCTTCGCAACCCTTGCCGCCTTTTTTGCTCGTGTCCGGCGAACGCTGACCGGCGGTGGAGGTGCGGGCGGAGAATGCGGCTCAAGGAACGCCCGCATCTGTTCGTCCGTGGCGATCTTGCCGTCCATCAGCGCGAAGAAAATTTCCTGCACCAGGTCGTCATATCCCGGCAGATCCGGCGTGATCCGCATCTCCTGCATCAGCAGGGTCGGAATCTTCTGCCGCGCCTCCGGCCATACCGTCAGGAAATTCTTGAACTTCGCCTGGACTGGCGCGCTCTTGCTCGTATACGCCAGCCACAACACCGGCTCCGGCGCGTAGCTGGTGAGCAGTTTCCAGGTAGCCGAAGGTGAGGCGTTCTTTTTGTCCAGCAGCTCTTTCTGGAGCTCCTTTGCTGAATGCTCCATCCTCTCCCAGTGCTTTACAAAACCAGGCTGGGGAAACAGCCGCTTCAGCGCCGAAACTTCTTTCGGCTGCATCTTTGCCGTCAACAGCTCCATATGAGCGGCGGAGAGGTCGGGAAGAATCCCCTGAATCAGCAGATCCAGCAACGTTTCATGCAGAGTTTCCAACCCTCGCGTATCCGCCTTTGCACTTGTCCATGCGGGGAAAATTACCTTCATCCAGCCCTCGGACTCCAGAGCCTTCAGCGCCTTGAGAGCGTCCTCCTCGTGCGCAATTTCTTCCAGCTCATACCCCTTGAGGTAGGGCAAAATCGCGCTGATCACGCCTTCTTCCTTTGCGTTGTCATAGCGAACCCGAGTCCGCTCGTCCATCTCCCAACCGGTCCGCGTCCGCAACCGCGCCGCGCGCAGCAGGCGCGAAGGATCCTCGATAAATCCATAAGGACTTATCAACCGCCAGGTGCGGCCTTCGAGGTCAGCAATGCCGTTGAGCGGGTCCAGCAGCAGCCCGTACGAGCCTTCATTTAACGAGACGGCCATGGCGTTGGCCGTAAAGTCGCGCCGACGCAGGTCTTCGAGGATTGGAGCCCAATGGTAAACCGGCTTCCCGGGCTTGGGAAAGTCCTCACGGCGCGCGCTGGAAACCTCCACCCGAACACCGTAGAACCAGAAAAACAAGGTTCGCGACGGCTCGTGCTCCCCCCAAAGTATCGCACCTGCTTTTTCCAATGATTTCTTTAATTTGGATGTATTTCCTTGAACCGTAAAATCAAGGTCGCGTACGGGGAAGCCAGTCGTCAAGTCTCGTACCGCTCCGCCTGTCAAAAACACCGTCATTCCGTGCTCGCGTGCGATGTCGCGAACCTTCTCCAAGGCGCCTCGCTGGCTCAAAGAGAGCCGGTGTTCGAGCAAATAAGCATAATCGGCCATGTCTTCGCAATCGGTGACGGGTTTTTTGCGCCTCTACGACTCAGCTCTTCTAAGTTTAAATGTTACAATAGCTTACGGTCTGAGAAAAGCGCTTGCAAAGCTCCAATGTACCACATGGAAGTGCTTCTGACTACCGCTTTGCACAATTTCCGCTACGCTTCCCCCTCTGCCGTGCAACAATCCTATTTTTGCCTGCTTATTTCGTTCCTCGATGCCTTATGGCCAGAAGCCGAAAAAAAATCATCGCCCGCAGACTTGCCAACGACTGGATCGCCGGATACCTGCCCAGCGACGGGTTCCTGCGCGGCGACGTTGTTGAACTTCTCGCGCTCGACGGCAAAATTGTCCCGCTCTCCGCTGCCGACCTCAAATGGATATGCTATGTGCGCGACTTCAACTCAGGCGAGCTTGCGAACCCTGAGCATCTCCTCCGTAAAACCTTTGCGGGACGCCCCCGCACTGAGGGCCTGCTCGTCCGGCTCCAACTGGCGGACGGCGATCTAATTGAAGGCCTGGCCGCCAACGACCTCAGTCTCATCTCCGGGGAAGGCCTCTTCCTGACGCCGCCCGACGTACGCTCCAACACGCAGCGCCTCTGGATTCCGCTCTCCTCGATCAAAGAGATGCAGATTGTGGCCGTTATCGGCGTCGCGAAACGCAAGCAGCGTCGGCACCGCGAAGCGCCACCCGCACAGGAACGATTGTTCTCATAATCGCGAAAGGGATCCTCCCACCCGCGACCAACGGGAGCCCTAAAGCCACTCCGTTCGCGACGAGGGCGTGTATCGGAGCCAGACCCTAAAAGTAAAGCGCCCGAATTCCTTTAAAGGAATCCGGGCGCTAGAGCAGCCCTCCCCCAGAACTGCCCACGTTGTCAAAGTAGATTCTTTCCAGTGATATGGCAAGAAATCTTAGGTAATTTTAGAGTAACGGTCTAAGCAGTTACCGAAGGGGACTTTGGTAATTATCGTGCACAGCGGGGCTATTTTCGAGTCGGCACTGCAATACCTCCACCGGGTCGTCGCCGCGCAGAACCTCGCCAATCAGCCCTTCTGCGCGCCGGGCGTGCTCGCAGGA
>JBAPRH010000013.1:0-1536 GCA_049280995.1 Acidobacteriaceae bacterium | reverse complement strand
GACCTCAGCCGCCACCATGCTCAGTGACGGGTTCTAGTTAAGTGGGTCTTCCGGGTTTAGTGTGGGTAAAATTGTTGGATAGCGAAGCGGAAAGCCCGGATTTTGCAGGCTTTGCTGGGCTTCTGCTGGCCGAAAAATCTGGCATGATCGCTGGATGGCCAAGCAACGCAAGCGCCACCGCCTGGTGGATGCATACGCCTTCCCAGGCTTTCGGCCCCGCGCGTTCGTGCAGGGGATGTTCGGTGATGCATGGGCGCGGCTCATCACGCTGGATCGGCGGGGAAAAAAACCGTCTGCGGAACGTGTGGAGCGGTGTACCGGTGCTACTACGACCGGACCCGACGGCGGGTACGGGATCTGTCGTGTGGGCAGTATCGGATCTGGTTGGACCTGGAGGTTCGCCGCGTCGACTGCCGCAGTTGCGATGCAGTGAAGCGGGAGCGGCTGGAGTTTCTGCTCGAACGCGCACCGTATACGCGCCGCT
The DNA here is from genome assembly GCA_049280995.1 of Acidobacteriaceae bacterium. Taxonomy (GTDB): domain Bacteria; phylum Acidobacteriota; class Terriglobia; order Terriglobales; family Acidobacteriaceae; genus Silvibacterium. Next base: position 1,052 of record JBAPRH010000013.1, on the reverse strand, counting down.
TTGCCCGCTACGTAGGCCGGCGCTGCGGGAGCGCCACGATCAAGGATGTCGCCAAGGAGCTGATGCTGGGATGGGATGCGGTCAAGGAGCTCGACAAGCAGTACATGCGCGAGCAGCTCGAGCGCGCCAGCAAGCCGAACCCGCGGATCATCGGGATCGACGAGATCTCGGTGCACGAAGGGCACGACTACCGCATCGTGGTCAGCGACCTGGAGAGGCAGCGACCGATTTGGTTCGGTGGGAAGGACCGCAAGGAGGCGAGCATGGACGAGTTCTATGCGTTTCTCGGGGAAAAGAAGGCGAAAAGGATCCGTTTGGCGGTGATGGACATGTGGCCGGCCTTCTACAACTCCACTCGCAAACATGCGCCCCAAGCGGCGATCCTCTACGACAAGTTCCACATCATTCGCCACCTCGGGGATGCACTCGACGAGGTCAGGAAGCACGAGTACGGCAGGCTCAGCGGCAAGCATCGCAAGTTCATCAAAGGACAGAAGTACACCCTGCTTTCCCACATGCGCAACCTCCGCGGCACCGCCAGGCGCAATCTGAAGCTGCTGCTCTCGGCGAACAAACGGCTCAATACCGCCTACCTCCTGAAGGAGTCCTTCGGACAGCTCTGGGACTATCGACGCGAAGCCTGGGCCCGGAAGTTCTTCGAGAACTGGCGCGCACAGCTGAAATGGCAACGGCTCAAGCCGTACGAGAAGTTCGCCGAGATGATCGACCGACATTGGGACGGACTCGCCGCCTACTGCAGCCCCGAGAACAAGGTCTCCCTCGGCTTCGTCGAAGGTTTCAACAACAAAATCCGGGTCCTTCAACGCCGTGCCTATGGGCTGCGCGACGAGGAGTACCTGAAGTTGAAGATCCTGACTTGTACTCTTCCGAAACATTAGTTGATCAAAAAATGATCAAATTTTACCCACACTAAACCCGGAAGACCCAATTTAATAAACAGCAATGCCAGCTATTGGCGCGCACAGGCCCAAAAGGCCAATAAGCCAGAGTCCCATGATATAGGGTTGTGGACTATGATTGCTGCTATTGGC
>JBAPRH010000012.1:0-97768 GCA_049280995.1 Acidobacteriaceae bacterium | reverse complement strand
AACTGGTTCCAAACTCTGCTCGAAGCAAAGCACATCATCGAGCGGTGGCGATATGAATACAATGAGAGTCGTCCTCACAGGGCCCTGGCCGACAGGACACCCGCTGAGTTCGCCAGCCAGATCGCGGTTAACCGCGATCTGGCTGAAACAAAAACAGGCCGAGAACTAACTCTGTAACTGGTATGGAAAAACCAGGCCCTTCAAACCAGCCGAGACTAACTCTCGACTTGGTACAAAATCTCTGGTTCGATCACTAACTCGATAACTGCGCTACACTAACAATCTCGCTGGCACGAATCATCGGGCGGTCCAACATCTGTTGGCGTTGCCCTCAACCAGATCAGTCTGCCTCAGAATCCCTGGTACAACAACTCGTCAGCACTCCACGTCCTTGACATGCAGGGCCAAGATCGCTCGCGGCGACAGATGTCTCCACCTACTGGATCCGTACCGTTTCCTCCTTCGCGTTGCAACCTTGCAGGCGAACCCATATCGGCGTCTCAGCGTCATTGAGGATGGTGGCGTGGATTTCGGTTGTTTCGTGGGGGAACACGGTCACGTAGTTGTCGCTGTATTCGATAGGCAGGATCTCGACCCCGCCTTTTGTGGTCGTAATCGTCGCACGCTCAAAGAAGGCAATGTGATCTGTCGGGTTGTGCAGCCGAATCGTCACGCGGCTGTCGCCATTCGTGTCAGTCGCGGTAGCCGATAACTCCAGTTGAACCCTGGGCATGGTGTTCAGCGGCGTCATGTTGGCCCAGCTCACTTGATGCAGATCGAATGCGTTGTCGTGGCTCGGGCCGCCGAGATCATCATGCTTTGTCGACTGCCAGTAAACGTTGTCAGCCAGCAGCTTTCCCTGAGCGTCGAACAGGTCGCAGCGCACGAAGTACACCGGGGTGATGGGCTCTGGCCTCGTGATGGTGAGGATGTGGGCCACGCCACCCGACGCCACCGAAATATGCGGGATGGTCCAGTCATCCTGCAGCTTGCCCGTGAGGTCGTAAACGCGGATCTGTGCCCGCAGTCCGCTCTGGTCCGTTGGCGTCTGGTTCACGACGGTAAGATGCGCCTTACTGCGGTTGCCGGTCGCAAAGTAATCAAAGACAATCGACAACGGCCGCAGGCCTTTTTTCGCTCCGTAGTAGGCTCCGCCGGGCTTGAGATAATAGTCGAACAGGTGCCCGAAGAACGACGGCCACTGGTTGTCGAACATCCAGTAAATGGTCATCTTGTGGGTCGCCCATCCGTTCGCGGAGAAGTCTTCAAACTGCGCGCGCACATTGGCATACTCTGCTACCTGCGCTTTGAATGCGAATTCCTTGGCGCTGGTTGAGGGACCAAACCGCTGGCGCAACGCACGCCGCGTGCTCTCGAGCTCGTTGTTTCCGGTCGTCGCTCCAGCATGGAAATACCAATACTTGTTGATGGGCCAGAGATAGTTCGCCGGGATGAATTTCTTCAGGCTTTCATAAGGCGGAACGTTCTCGTTGTCTCCTTCCTCGGCGATTGAGCCTGCCGCACCGGCATAACGTCCGGCAAACCAGTAAGACGGTGGACGCCAAGTGTAGGGGCCCGGCATCTGGATTCCGCTCCATAGAATCTTCCCATCGGCGCTCCGGGCCTGGCTGGATACGGTATCGACCACGGCGTTCTGCCAGTGCAGGTTTTTCAGGATGTGGTGATAGCTTGCGCGAACCCGGTCTGGTGGGCGGCCGTCGCTGCCGTTGGCCCACAGGAAGACCGATGGGTGGGAGCGCAACATCATAATGACCGAGCGGAGGCTTTCGTCGGCCACGCGGTAATCCTCAGGGCTCCACTCGCTCCAGCGCTCCCACTGATTGCAGCACATCCAGCCGTACATCAGCGGCATTCCCTCTTCGTCGGCGACTTCGAGCAGGTGCTCGCTGGCGATCTTCCCCTCTGAGCGGAGCATGTTCAGCCCCAGATCCTTGGCGTAGAGAATCATCGTCTTCTCGCGCTTCGGATTGTATTGGTAGAGCAGATCGGGGGTGTAGGCCGCGCCTCGAACCAGAAAGTTCTTGCCGTTAATCTGAAGATAGAAATTGCCGCCCGGACCGAACTGGTTGTCGTGGTCGCGGTGCTGCGTGACCTCACGGATTCCGAAGCGGATCGCTTCTGAATCCGAGACCTGGCCGTCGGCGACAAACCGCAGCCGGAGATTGTAGAGAGCGGGCCTGCCCATCGTATACGGCCACCACAGGTCCGGGTTGCGTACGACAAGTTGAGGAAACACGGCGGGCGCAAAGCTGATATCCCGTGCTGCTCCAGCACCGAGGGAAACTGCCTGCACTAGGTGAATTATGGGCTTGCCGAGGCGCGTGATCTCGCCTTCAATCTTCCCGCTCACGGGGCGGTTTGTGCCGTTGGTCAGCGTTGCATAGACGGTGAGCCTTGCGGGAGAGAGTACCGGAAGCGGCAGTTGGGTATCCACCAGCGCGCCTGAAACTTTGACTGGCCCCGTAATTGTCAGATACACGGGCTTCCAGATTCCCGCGTTGCGATCAGGAACGAAGGAGATTCCCCCGGAGACGAGCATCTCGGTGGACTGAGGAACCACAAGCGTTGCCACTCCTTTGGGGTTGACCTTTGCAGACCCGAACAGGTGCCCGTAACGCAGGAATGCTACAGTGCCGGATGTTACGGAGGCTCCGCCGGCGGCGACATCGGCTTGGAGCGTCGTCTCGGAGGTCGAGGCGGTCGTAAGTTTGACTGTCACCGTCACCGGAGAAGCCGGCTGCATGCCGTTCGCGGCTTTGTAGGTCGCAGTGAGGCTCTTTACGGGGAAATCTTTAGCGTCGAGCGGACCGTGGTATCCAAGATGCTTCCAGTTAATCCAGTCGTGCCAACTGTCCGCCAATTCGACCCCGTTGACGTCCCGGATTAACCGTTCCGGCGTTACTTCGACCGCCAGAACATTTTCGGCGTCGGGCCTGATGAAGTGCGTTACGTTGAAGCGGTGATCGACGTACATGCCCACGGCGTGACGGTCTACCAGCCTGCCGTTCAACCAGATGTTTGCACGGTAGTTGATGCCGGGGAAGTCAAGCCAGAACGTGTGCAAGCCGACGGGAACGCGGAACGTTGTGCGATACCACCATTTGTGTTTCCAGAGATTTTGGGGTACCTCGGTGAGCAGGTTCATCCCGCGGTAGAGATTCGGGTAGGTGCCGTCAGCCTCGAGCGCGGTAAGTACCGTCGCGGGCACTTCGCGAATGACGTGCCACTTGGCGACAGGGAAGCCAGGTCGGGATATTCCGGCTCCCGTAGCCTTCAAGTGGTCGGCCTCGATGAGCCTCCAGTTGTTTTGCAGCTCTAGCGTCAGGGCCGGCTGCGAATAGAGCCTTGCGGAAATGAACACAAGCACAGTGATCAGCAGCACGTATCCTGCATGGAGCGTGAAATGCTTCCGTCGCATCATCTTCCTTCTGTTCATGAGATCTCTCGCTGGTCCAGTGTCGTACAATCTGGTCACTTTGCATATCTGCTGAAGGTTCCGCTCAGAAGGTAAGTCACTCATTGACGGTCACTTTAGGGCGCCTAATAGCAGCCGTATTAGGGAACCATTATTCCCTGATATGGACTTGACAATTCCCTGATATGGACTCGACAATTCCCTGTTTCGAAGTACGTCCAAATCAGCCAAGGGGCGCGTTAACCTCTGTACAATCAATGCTGTAGAGAGTTTCTCTGCTGGTAACTTTAGCTCGAGACTCGAAATTTCCCTGTTATTTTCCCTGTTAGCAGGGAATTCGGCCTGGAGAGCAGTTCGCTCGAGACTCTATCCACCGCCAGCAACCCGTTTCAAGACATCCAATAAAATCCAACAATGACCCCAATATCCCGGTAACTACTGGGGTCTCGTGTCTTTTAGCATCCAAGAAGGTACGATGGAAGCCGAGTTCTGGTGGAGGTATTTCTGGGGGGATTTTCATTTTGACCTGGGGGTATTTCCGGAAAACCAGCCTCTGGAGGCAAGTTCGCGCTGACGGACACAGTGATTCGCAAAACCAAGGAAACGGGTACAGCATACCGGCTGCTGCTAAGAAGCTGGCACGTTGCTATCAATCCGGAGATCTGACAGCGGTCTGGGGTCCGGATGAAGGTTCCGAGGCCTTACGAGACTTGGCGCGTGTCCGCGAAGCAGCCAAGCAGGACAGATGCGAGCGCGGCATCGGTTGACGTACCAGATGTCATTCTCAGAAATTCCTCGTCCACATGAATTTTCGTATTGACTAATTGCTCTGAATGCTCCGCCGTCTGCCGCCCGCGCAGCTGCCATCCACCTATCAACAGCATTCCTGACCCAAATCGGCATAGGAACTGCGCGGACGTGATTGCCTTTGCCGACGAGACAGTCCCGAGATTAGGCAGGGTGCGCCGTTCCGATGCGGTTTCGTGCTGCTCAGCGGCCAACTGAGATATCTGCGAGGAAATCTTCCGGAAGATCCTCGATGTCGTCGGTGATATCCACGTCGTCGTTGGCGCAGTGGAGGCGGAAGGCGCCGCGCAGAGCAAAGGGAGTCAGCAGGGTAGTGATGAGAACCACAGCGACAATGAGGGCGACTTCCGATGGACGGAAGATGCCGGACTTGGCGGCGATGGCGGCGATGATGAGGCCGACTTCGCCGCGGGAGATCATCCCGCAGCCGACGCGGAGACTCGGCACAAATCCCATGCCGCGGGCCAGGGCGGCGAGGCCGCATCCGACCATCTTGGTCAGAACGGCGATTACCGAGATGATGGCGAGCAGCATCCAGTGGCCGCCGAGCGCGCGGAAGTCGCCTGTGATCCCGATGGAAACAAAGAAGAGCGGGATGAGCAGGCCGTGGCCGATGGCGTGGAAGGTACGCTCCACATCGGCCTTGAATCTGGATTCGGCGAAGATGAAGCCCAGCAGATACGCGCCGGTAATGCCAGCCACGCTGCCGAGCCATTCCGCGCCGATGGCATAGAGGAGCACGAGTCCGAGGACGCAACTGGTGACGGATTCGCTGGCGGAGAGCCGACGCATTTGCAGGATGAGCGGGTCGAGCCAGCGTTTCGCGGGCAGGTATCCGACCACGAAGAAGACCGCTACGCTCAGGGAGATGAAAAGCATCTGAACCAGCAACGAGTGCTCGGCGGCAAAGGGCCAGCGATGATCCAGCCACGCGGACAGAGCAGGAGCCGCTCCAAAGGCTTGGCCGACGGATGTGCTGGCGGAGGCGGTCAGGAACGCGAGGACAAAGAGCCCCATCACGTCGTCGATGACCGCGGCCCCGAGGATGACGGAGGCTTCCGGAGATGCCATTCGGCCCGCATCCATGAGGGTGCGGGCCGAAATTGAAACGCTAGTGGCTGTGAGCGCGCCTCCCAGAAAGAGGGCCGCACTCCAGGACAGGCCGAGAAGATGGCCGGCGGCGGTGCCGAGCAGGAAAGGCCAGATGACGCCGGAGAGCGCGACGAGGAAGGCGGTAACACCAGCTTCCTTCATGCGGTCGATGTCAGTCTCAAAGCCGGCAATGAACATGAGGACCAGGCCGCCGATCTGGGCGAGGAGCAAGAAGGCACTGGTGGCACTGGTTCCGCTGAAGAGGCGGAGGTGAAGGAGATTGAGGACGCTGGGACCGGCGACAATGCCCACCATCAACTCGCCGATTATGGGAGGGACTCCGATGCGGCTGCACAAAGAGGCGACAATCTTGCCGGCGGGAAGCAGGACGGCGATGAGCAGCGCGAGTTGCAGGATCGGAGGCATGTCTAGCGAAACCGCTCCCAAATCAGTTGCCGGGTATTGAAGATCAAACGCGCCTTACCCTCCGGGACGCCTATCTTCCGCCGGGACGCAGGCGGTACGATCGTGACCTAGGCTCCAAGAGCAGAAGCCCTCCGGCGGCCGGGATAGGCGCGAGCCATCAGCCCCTGGGCACGGCGGAAGACAGAAAGCAGCTTGCCGTAGCCGCCGCGCTCGATGCCTTCGCGCTGCATTGTGCGGATGGTGGCGGCCTGGCGGCAGGCCAACTCCGATTGCAGCGGGCTGGACGCCAGCTCGGCGGCCATGCGAGTTTCTTCCACGGCCTGATCGCAGATGCGGAGGCGCATGAGCAATTCGCCGAACTTGAAGTGGGCGATAAAACTGTCGGGCGCCAGGCGCACGGACTCGCGTAGTTCCTCCAGCGCGACCTGCGCCTCGAAGTTGACGCAGAGGGCCATGCCAAGGAGCACGCGCAACTCGGCGGATTCCGGAGCCAGCGCAACGGCTGCGCGGAGATGGGCGATCAGATCGGTGCGCTCCGGCGACTCCAGCAGGTAAGGATCGCGAAACATGCGGAGGAGCTGGTCCTGTGCGGCGGCTGGAACCGCGGGGGGAAAGGCGAGCGGCGCCTGCTCGCGGGCAAGGGGTAGTGCCATTTCCTGGATTGGGGCAGAAGGGGCAATAGCATTCATGATCCACATCTCCGTCGGATGGCGCGGGCTGAAGTTGGGAGATGCGGCAGGGGTTGCAAAATGCGCGCCCTGCCGCAGGACGTGGCGATCAGGTCAAGCAATTACGGCGACGGGCTGTTCAACGCGCAGGTATGCCGGTTCCGGCTTAAGCACGAACTCCGGATAGCCTAGCTGACCCATTTCCGGAATATCGAGACCAGCCAGTTCCGACTCAGCGGAAACGCGCTGCCCGAGGAAGAACTCAAGCACCCAGTTGAGGACGAAGCTGAAGGTGAAGACGAAGCCTACCAGGGTAACGATGCCAATAAGCTGAGCGATTAACTGGCTGGCGTCGCCGTAGAAAAGGCCGGTGACGGAGCCGGTGACGCCGTTCCATGCCCCACCGTAGTTGCTCTTTCCATCGGCGAAGAGCCCGACGGAGAGAACACCCCAGAGGCCGCAGGTGCCGTGCACGGAGACGGCGCCGACCGGATCGTCGACTTTCATTTTGTTTTCGACCCAGGCGACGCTGTAGCAGACCAGTACGCCGGCAACCAGACCGATAATGGCGGCACCGACGGTATTGACGAAGCCGCTCGGCGCGGTGATGGCCACCAGACCGGCGAGCAGTCCATTACCCGCCATGGAGGCGTCGGGCTTGCCCTTGAACATCCACATATAAAGCATGGCGCCGAAGGTTCCGGTGCAACCGGCGAGCATGGTGTTGACGGCGATGGAGCCGATGCGGAGAGAGCCGGCGGCGGACGCGCCCAGGGTGCTGCCGGGGTTGAATCCGAACCAGCCGAAAGCAAGGATGAAGCAGCCGATAAGGACGGCCGAAATGTCGTGGCCGAGAACGGCGTTGCTGGACCCGTCTCGATTGAACTTGCCGATGCGCGGCCCAATGATGAGCGCGACCGCCAGAGCCGTAAGGCCGCCGACCGCGTGCACTACGCCGGAGCCGGCAAAATCGCAATAGCCTTTGCCGAGGCCGAGATTGGCGCCAAGCTGCGAGAGCCATCCTCCGCCCCAGGCCCAGTTGCCGAAGATGGGATAGGTGAAGGCCCCCATCAACACCGAGGAGACGCAGAACGTGAGAAACTTCCAGCGCTCGGCGCAGGCCCCGGTGACGATGGTGAGGGCCGTATCCATGAAGACCATCTCGAACAGGAAGATGACCATGACGCCCACGTCATAGGTGTGGCCGGAGAGGAAGAGCCCTTTCTCGCCGAAGATGCCCCACGATTTGCCGAAGAAGTTCAGGGCGTGCTCGGCGCTGAGGGGTTGCAGGCCGCCCAGATTGGCGTTGCCGGCGGCGCCTCCCATTTGTATCGCGAAGCCTATGAGCCAGTAGGCGAAGAGGCCGCACGCGTAAACCATGAAGTTCATCATGTAGGTGTGGTTGGCGTTCTTCACGCGGCAAAGACCCGCTTCCACCATGGCGAAGCCAGCCTGCATGAACATGACCAGGAAGCCGCAGATGAGCGTCCAGACGAAATTGACGGCAATTTTATTCTGGCCGACCTGATTGGCGACGTCGCCCGTGGTGACGCCGACCTTCGGGTTCGATACGGGGACATCGCTGACGGTGCCGGTGATGGCGCCGCCGGGATCGCCGTTCGCGAGATTGGCCGTGGAGGGGGCAGCCGCGGCGGCGGCTTTCAGGTCGGTAGCCGCGGACCCAGCCTGGGCGTGCGCGAGGGTGCCGAGCGACAGCATCAGGACGACGGCCGACAACAGAAACTTGCGTGTAAGAGTCTTCATCATTGAGTGGGCTCCATGTCGTGTGGTGTGGATTAGTCTTTCCAGATGGCTTTCTTGTTGCAGGCGGCGGGCAGAATGAGCATGGGGCCGACAAGGCAGACAGCCAGGCCGACGATTGCGAACGTCATGCGCCCAGCCACGCCCGAAGCGAGGTGGAGTCCGAAGAGAGCCAGCAGCCAGCCGCCAACCGTGACCAGAACGCCGACTGCCTTCATCACAGCCGGCTGAGGACCCAGAGCGACTCTGCCCTCCAGCGGCTTAAGTTGGAAAAAGCGCACGAACGATAGGACCAGCACCACCAGACCGACTGCCAAAGCGATCTTGCCGACGCCGCTTGATATCCCGTAAATGCCGGCGCAGGCGGCCGTCAGTCCGGCGAGAAACAGGCCAAACCACTGACCTTGTTGCTTATTTGCTGCCATCTCGAGTCCTCCCTGGATGAGATTGTTATGGTTGTAGGCTGGCCCCGGGGCTAGGCCCAGGGCAGGACGAGCCGGACAGGCAAAGCGATCAGTTCAGCATGGGACCGGCGGCAGGCACTGCACCGCTGCGCTGATGCCCGGTCCCGATGCTGCGCCTCCCCGAGGAAGAAGCATTCGGCTCAACACCGTTGCCGGACTTGGTCTGCCGGGCAACGGGCAGAGCCAGGAAGACGACAAACTGGAGCGCAGCGGTTAGCTCCACCACAAGCGGAACGCCGGCTTGCAGCCGGATGAGGATGATAATGCCCACCATCGAGAACCACTGCCAGCGCGAACGGCTGAGACGCTCCACGCGGTCCGTGAGGCGGAGAAAGTCGCGGGGGCGCAGCGCAATCTGGCCGGGATCCGCGGCGGCTCGCGCCTTAAAGCAGGCGATGGCGAAGAACCCGGAGACCAGCAGTTCAAGAAGCAGTGCTTTGGTGTTCATCTCTTCCTCCGAAAGACAGCAACCGCCGGGCAAAACCGCCGCCCGTCTTACGGGACAACTCTCCAATGGGGTCTTGCGCCGGCCCTTGCATTCCCATGGGATATTCGGCTTGCTGTATTACCAAGAAATCATGGAGGGCATGAAGATTTCATAAAGAGGGCATAAAGGAACGCCAAAAATCAGCTAGCTCGCAAGGGCCGAGACGAGACGCGGGGATATGGGAATTCAGTGGCGCGCCGGCTTGAGATGAATACTTTGCGCAGACTTCTCGCGGGGGAGCACAGCGGCTCCACGTCTTCGCGAGCTGGCCGTTGAGGGCCGGGCCCAGCCAGCCTGGCAGCCGCCGTCGTGCGCGGGTCAGCGGCGCGAGACGAGCAGCATGACAATAAATAGAACAACCGGAATGAAGATGATCGCGGAGTAGAGCAGTATTCGGGGCAGGATGGTGCTCCGCTCGCCGGAATGGGTCAGCTCGGGCCGGTGTGCCACGCCGACCTGATCGAGATGCTCCAGATCTCCGACGAATTCATGGGCAGAAGCGTACCGGTTGCGGGGCTCGCGCTCTGTTGCGCGGCAAATGACTTCCTGGAGTTGGGCAGCCAGCGGGAAATCCGCCAGCCGAAGCGGGGGCGGATTGCGGTTAAGCCTTGCATTCATGACGGAGACCGGCGAGCGACCGGTGAAGGGGGCGCGGCCCATGAGCATCTGCCACAGCATGATGCCCAGGGCATAGAGGTCCGAGCGGGCATCACCGCGCTTGCCCTTGACCTGTTCCGGCGAGATGTATTCCGGAGTCCCCAGCAATTGGCTAAGGCTGGTGAAAGTGAGCCGACGGGCTCCCTGGCGTGAGGCGATGCCGAAATCGACAAGTTTGACGTGGTCGTGCTCGTCGACCATGATGTGCTCAGGCTGAAGATCGCGATGGACGACTCCGTGCTGATGGATATATTCGAGCGCGCGCAGGATGCCTAACGCGATGCCGATGGCGCGCTGCGGAGGCAGCTTGCCGGATTGCTTCAGGAGTTCGCCGAGGGAACGGCCTTCGCACCACTCCATGACCATGTAAAGCCGGGATCGGTGGGGCTCATGAAAGATGCGCATCACGTCAGGATGATTCAGAGACGTACCGATCTCTTCCTCACGGCGAAAGCGGTCGAGGGCAGTGGGGTCGGCTTCAAGCGAGGATTGCGGCACCTTGACGGCAACCACTCGACCGTCGCGCAGGTCCGTTGCCCGGAAGGCTCGGGTAAGCGCGCTTTCGGCGATCACAGCATCCAGCCGGTAGTGGTCGAGTTGCTGTCCCGCTTCGACCATATTGTTTGGAGAACCCGGTAAGGTGGTCGTGCTTTGCATAGGCGACGCTCCGGTTAGGTAAATAGTATGAGACTGCGTTGACTCGAAACCCGTATACCTGGCCGGGACTGATAACTGAGCGTCAAGCGGACGGAACTCATGGGTCCACCCCTATGCGCCGAGGCGCGGGTAGAGGCGTCCTCGGTACATGGCCATGCTTTCTACGGAGCGAATGGCGACGACCTGCGCCGTGGCGTTGTCCGAGCCGTCGTTCTCGACGGCAGTACGCACCAGTTCTGCGGCCAGGTCGTCCATCGGTTTGGGTTGCGCGAGAATCTGAATCATTTCGGGGAGATCGACGCCTGCATAGAGGCCGTCGCAACATAGGACCAGAAAATCCCCGGCGCGAAGGCTGACGGTGGTGCTGTCGGCGGTGACATAGAGCTCCGGACCAAGCGCGCGGCTGAGCACATGGCGGGATTCCGAATCAGAGGCCTCCGCGGAACTGATGAGTCCCCGATGGCTTTGTTCGCGGGCCAAGGTGTGATCCTGAGTTACGGCGGTGGCATGACTGTTGCGAATGTGATAACAGCGCGAGTCGCCAACATGCGCTACGTATGCCTGGTCGTGGCGCACGGCGCAGGCGACCACGGTGGAAGCCATAAGCCGGCCGCGTCGCTCACGAACGAATCTCTCGTCGTGCACTGCGGCATTGGCATGCTGGATTAGTCGAGGTAGCAAACTGAGCAAAGATGTATTCTCCTGCGCCTGGGCAAAGCCATTGGTGATAACCTGAACGGCCCTGGCAGACGCCACTTCGCCCAGGTCCAGACCGCCTACTCCGTCGGCAAGAACAAACAGCCAGCCGCGCGAGCGCGCTTCCAGCGGAGATTGGGGCATGAAGAATCCCATACTGTCCTCGTTGTTCGCGCGGAATTTGCCCGGATGCGTGGCTTGTCCAAACTCGATCTCCAGCATGTGTGAGCCCGATGATAAAACCGCCCGGTCGAAGGATGTCCTGGTTCCTCATCCTCCGGCCGAGTGTGCCGCTGCGTATTGCCGACGCGCCAGGAATGTCCGCGCGCCAGGATGCGATTAGCGTTTTGGCCCGAAGAAGGCGATGACGCCGAGCGTCAGCGTAGACTGTCCATCGACCATGCCGGTATCTCCCTTATGGAAGAAGGCCAGGTTCGACCAGTCGTGCCGATATTCAAGCCGCGCCAGCAGCCCTTCGGTCCATTTGTACTCGTAGGTGCCGGTTACCTCCTGCAGGTCCTGGGCCGTTCCGGTCGCGAAGCCCGCGTTATCGTCAAAATATTCGTAACGGACACTGAGGGCGTTTTTGGCGTTGACCTGCTCATGCGTGTCGAAAGCAATACCTGACCAGTGGTCCGAGGCTGCGGGAATGACGGTGCTACCCGCGCCGGATGCGGGTGACCGGTTCTGCCCGTAGTCGTAGTTGATGTAGGCGTTGAACTTCGCGGTGGGCGTGAGCAGAAGCGTTGTGTCGATCAGGTTGCGATAGCCCTTCTGCGTGTCGACATTCTCCGGACCGGTGTAGTAATTCAGAGCCCAGGCGTACTTGGGTTTGGTGAGCGCGCTGGTCAGGCCGATCGTGACTCCGCCGTTATCGTCGACGACGTTGTTCCAGCCATTCACCACCTGCAGGCCGGCGGTCCATGACTTGGTAAAGGGCGTGGAGGTGCGCAGGCCGAAATGGTAAAACGGGATGGCCCAGGCGAAAAGGATGGAGCGGGAATAGTTCCAGTTGCTCATGGCGGGGATGACTTCGGCGCCGGCCGAGGTGACGAACTGGCCGAAATCAAACTCCGACCCGTGGGTCTTGGCGGGTGTGTAGCTGACATAAGCCTGCTCGATGTAGTTGTCAGTGTTCTTATCGGTCGCGGCATGCATAATGTCGTTGGCCCGTCCGAAAATCAGATCGGCGTGGACGCCAACAGGATCGGGATTATGGTTCAGCGTGAGTGCGGCGCCGGCCAGGTTGAACTGGTCGGTTTTATCGTTGAAATCATAGAGGTCGTTGATCTGTCCGTTGGCGGCATTGCTGGGCCGGTTGTAGTTGTAGCTGTAATAACCGTCGAGGTAGCCGCTGAAGTCGATGCCGCCCACGCTCCAGACCGGAGCGGAGACAGCCGGAGGCGGCGGGGCAGGGGTGGGTGCGGGTGTGCTCTGGCTCTGCCTCTGAGCTCCGGCGGAAACGGCAAAGCAAAACAGCGAGCTTGCCGCAATCTTCAATAAACCACTCTGCTTCAGGTGTATCAGGGTCTTTTCCTCCCGATTCCATGGTGTGTTTCCGTAGGCCGACATTACCGCATTGCGCCAGGACGAGTGACCGGTGCACTGCGAGATGTTCTGCGCGACGGGTGTCTCTATGTACGCAAAGAACGCATGAAGAAGTCATGAGGAATTCAGAGAGTGTGTGTGAGGGCGTGCGTGAATGGCGGTGGGGAGATGTTCGTGAATGTAAAAGCTTGAATTCTTATCGGACAATATGCAAATCTGATTGCATATCTGGTATAAGCTTGGAGCATTTCCGGCCCCGATGAAGCTCTGGCTGCGCTCTTTTGGCCATGACATCTTGTTTGCGAACTCTTCGCCAGGAGACAGGAGAAAGGTCTTGATCGAAACCAGGCCGCACGCTCCAGGCTGTCCTGGAGATCCGATCAGTGAGCCCACGACGCGCGTCGAAGCCAACCGATTAATAGCGCTCGTTCACGCCGCGGCGCAGCTCGACCTGCACCTGAAGCCCGGTCCGCAGATGGCCTCGCTGATCCAGTCAATCTTCGAAGTCGAGGCGGCGGCAATCTTCGATGCTGATCTGAACGAAACCTACCAGGCCGGAGAGTGGTTCGCTGATCCGGAACAGTCGGTTCGGAACATCTGCGTGTTTGAGACGGTTCGCGACGATCCGGAAACCGGTCTGATCCGCCGCGTCCTGCGCGTGAAGAACATGCCAATTGGAGCGCTGCTGCTGCGGGGAGGACTCGAGGTGGCGACAAGCAGCACAATCGCGACGCTGATTGCGATCACCTTCGATCGATATCACTCACTGGCCAGCGAAATGCGGATGGAAAGCGCGAAGAAGACTGAGCAACTGCGGACCGCTGTGCTGGATAGCCTGGCGCACGCTTACAAGACGCCGTTGACGGCGATTCGCGCAGCGAGCAGCGGGTTGGCGGAAATGGGCAGCCTTAGTCCCGCGCAGAGCGAGCTGGTTGCGCTCATCGAAGAGCAGACTGAACTGCTGAATCAACTGACGACCCGTCTGCTGAAAACGGCGCGCCTGGAGGTGCAGACGCTGAACACCGAACTGATCCGGATTGCGCCCCTGATCGAGGACGTGGTCTCTGGCGCGCGAGAGCAATTGAGGGGAGTCTTTGTGAAAATTGCAGTAGCGCGCGAGGACTTGACGATCCGCGGCGACCGGAACCTGCTGCAGGCGATGCTGATGCAGTTTGTGGACAATGCCGCGAAATACGCCGATGCCGGAACAACGATCACCATTGCGGCGACGGAGCAGTCGTCGTCGGTGGTGATTACGGTGCACAATCGGGGACCCGCGATTCCCGCTGCGGATCGCGAGCGAGTCTTCGATCGGTATTTTCGCGCGGCCGACCCGGCAAATCAGGCGCCGGGGACCGGGGTTGGCCTCTCGGTGGCAAAGCAGGCCGCACTGGCGCACGGAGGCGACGTCTGGGTAACCAGCGACGCGAGCCAGGGAACGACGTTCTTCGCTTCGCTGCCCATTGTGCCGCAGGGGGTTCAGGCGTGAATCAGGAGAAACCAATTCGCATCCTCCTGGTGGATGATGAGCCCGCCATTCGCCGCGCCCTGCGAACGCCATTGCAGGAACTGGGCTTTCATACCCTGGAAGCATCCCGGGGTGAGGAAGCTCTGCACCTCGTTCGATCTCAGACCTTCGACGTGGTGCTGCTGGACATCAATATGCCCGGTATCGGCGGCATCAAAACGCTGGAACGGCTGCGGGCCTTTGCGCCCCGGCTTCCCATCCTGATGCTTACGGTACGCGACGAGGAGCAGGACAAGGTCGAAGCGCTGGAGCGCGGCGCGGACGACTACATCACCAAACCGTTCAGCATTCGCGAATGCCTGGCGCGCGTCCGCTCCGCGGTCCGCCGCGCCCAGACACCGGAACGGCCGGAGGACGCGCCCATCCGGATCGGCAAGATCGAGGTGCAGCCGGAGCGCAGAACGGTCAAAAAGGAAGGCCGGCCGATACGGCTGACGCCGAAAGAATATGACATCCTCTACTATCTGATGTCCCATGCCGGACGCGCAGTGACTTACGGCAAGCTGCTGACCTCCGTCTGGGGCGCGGAGTATCGCGATGAAGTGGATTATCTGCGCACCTTCGTGCGACAGCTGCGGAAGAAGATCGAGGACGAGCCTTCAAATCCGATCTATCTGCTCACCGACACCTGTATCGGCTACCGGTTCAGCGAGGATATTCCCGGAATCGACCACGATGAGCCGCCCGCTGGCGAAATGTATCTTCCCACGGCCTAGCGTCGTTGTTTTACCGCAAGGGTGAGCTGCAAGTGGGCTGGGCGGTGTCACGGCAGAGCTGAGTTATCTTTCGCGTATCATCGCGTCATAGTCATAAAGAAGGGACAGGACGTATGAAGCTCGCAGGCTTAGGTTTGCTGGTTTCCGGATGGTTCATTGTCGTATCCGCATTGTGCCTGCTCCCGCAGCCGGGACGGCGCGCCGCCTTTATCTCCGCAGGCATGCTGGTGGAGCTCCTCGGACTCTTCCTCGTCGGCCGGGCTCATCGTGAGTCTCTGGAAGCTCAGGAATGATCGTCCCCTCGACATTCGATTCCACTCTCTGCGTGTTACTCATTGCGCTTCTGCCCCTTGCCCCCGCGGGTTTGGCCCTGCTCAACTGCGGACTCGGTCGCTCGCGCAGCGCCGCACAGTCTCTGTTAGGCGCGCTCTGCCTGATCGCTGTCGCGTCGGTGGTCTACTTTGCCTGGGGATTCTCACTCGAAGGCTTCGCCGGAGGTCACGCCCACTCGCTGCGGATCGGCGGAGTGGCCTGGAACTGGGTGGCGGCAGGCCCGCTGTTCCTGCGGGGACTGAGTGGTTCCTCGTTGTACGCCGCCGCTTTTCAGGTCTTCGCTGTTTCTCTCGCCGCTCTCATTCCCTGGGGATCCGGGGCGGATCGCTGGCGACTCGGCACGGCCTGTATCTCGACGGCCCTGCTCGCCGGGTTCGTCTATCCGCTCTTTGCTCACTGGGTCTGGGGCGGCGGTTGGCTCGCACAACTGGGCGCAACCTTTCACCTCGGCGGAGGCTTTGCCGATCCCGGCGGCGCCGCGACCATGCAGGTCCTCGGAGGCATCGCGGCTCTTGTGGTTGTCTGGATTCTGGGACCGCGCCGCGGCAAGTTCCAGCGGAGCGGTCCGCCCGCTGTCATTCCCGCGCATCACATCGCCTACGTTCTCTTTGGCTGCATGGTGGCAATGGTCGGCTGGCTCGCCCTCAATTTGCTGGGCGCGGTTTTGTTTGCCGGGCTCGGCGGCTCCGCGCTGGCCATAACGGAGGTGAACACGCTGCTCTGCGCCTCCGGTGCATTGCTGGCCGCTCTTCTTGTCACGCGGCTGCGCTTCGGCAAGCCCGACGCTTCGCTCTGCGCCAATGCGTGGATCGGCGGCTTGGTCGCCAGCAGCGCCGTCGCTGCTTTGGTCTCGCCGGGCGCGGCGCTTTTTACGGGCGTCGTCGCGGGTGGCGTGTTACCGCCGGCAATCGAAATACTGGAACTGCGCTGCGGCATCGACGATCCCTCGGGAGGCATCGCGGTGCACGGCCTCTCGGGAATCTGGGGTTTGCTGGTAGTCGGATTCCTCGGCAGAGATGCGTCAGGAGGACAAATGATTGCTCAGCTTGTCGGCATCGCCACCCTGCTTGGGTTGGTACTGCCGGTCCTCTATGTTCTCTACTGGCTGTTGAACCGGGCAATTCCGTTCCACACGCACCCGCACGGCGAGCACATCGGCATGGACCTGCATGAGCTCGGCTCGGGCGCTTACCCTGAATTCGTGATGCACACCGACGAGTTCGCCCCCCGTTAGAGCCGATGAACCCTTCCGCCAACCTCGAACCCGGCCAGCTACTCGACCACTACCGCATAGACACCTGCGTTGCCGAGAGCGGGATGGCCACCATCTACCGCGCCACCGATCTGCGCGATGGCCGCCAGGTCGCGATCAAGATGCCACGCGCAGGCGCGGAAGGTGACCCAGATCTCTTCGAGCGTTTCCAGCGCGAAGAGGAGATTGGCGCCGCGCTCGACCACCCGAACGTGATGCGCACCTTTACCAGTCGCGAGCGATCCCGTCTATACATGGTCATGGAATGGGCGCCGGGGCGCCTGCTCCGGCGGATTCTTACCGAAGAAGGAAAGCTGCCACAGGAGCGGGCCATCCAAATCACTTTGGGAATTCTGGATGCACTGGAGTACATCCACCGCCGCGGCATCGTTCACCGTGACCTCAAGCCGGATAACATCATGGTGGACGAGCAGGACCGCGTGAAGCTGATCGACTTCGGTATCGCCTCGATGCACGGTGCGCGGACGCTTACTTTTACAGGATTCTCGCCCGCTCTGGGCACACCCGATTACATTTCGCCCGAGCAGGTAAGAGGCAAGCGTGGCGATCAACGGTCCGATCTCTACGCTACGGGCATCATGCTCTATGAAATGGTCACCGGCAAAGTACCGTTTTCCGGGCCGTCGCCGCTGGCCGTCATGAATGAGCGCCTGCTCCACCATCCAAGACCGCCGCGGGAAGCGGACTCCAGCATCAGCCCCCAACTACAGGAAGTGTTGTACCGGGTTCTCGAGCGGGAACCCAGGAACCGCTATGCCACCGCGCGTGAATTCATCTTCGATCTGCGGCATCTCGATCAGGTGGGCCTCGCGGATCGCGAGGAGATTTCTGGTTGGCGGAAGCGCGCTTCCGGCAAAAGGCACAGGAGCCTGATCTACGCCGTGCTGATCCTGATTCCGCTGATTCTCTTTGTGGCGATGCTGCTTCTGGCTCATCGTCTCTAGTGGCTGTTTATCATTTTCAGAGATCCTGTGGCCCTTTTAAGTTCGAGGAGGGTCGCCGCTCCCCGATGGTCGCGTCGAATTGCATTATGACAGCGGACTCGTCGCCAGACCCGTCCCCCGTCTGCCTTGCTGCGATCACGCTTCTATCCCTACTGCTTCAGGCGATTCATTCGTTTTGGTGGATTGCCTCGGCAGCCGTTGCCTGTCTGATACCTCCTCTGCCGCTTGTTGAGGCACAGCGCGCATGGAAGAGGCAAGCTTGCGGCTGTTGCTGACGCGAACTCTTTTGAGTAAGTCCAGGACTAAGATCAAGCTTGCGCTCAGTTGACGAGAACAGGCCAAAGCACGTTCCTAGGATCGAAACGTCTCCATGAGTGCATTGGGCGATTCGGTGTCAACCAAGATCGGGGTTTCGGGGATGTCAGGGCGGGTTCGTGCTATCTGACCCTTGTCGCGGTGAGACTGCGGCGAGGATGGAGCACCCCGCTTGGGTTGTGATGATGATGGCGCGCCATCCGCTCTCATCTGAGGGGCCCCTGTCTTACGCGTGACAACCACAAAGTCCTGCATATGATTGTGCGCTGCCGGAGGAATCTGGATGGGAGGCTTCCAGATGATTGGACGGACTTGGACTCTTGGCGTCATGGCGGCCGTATTGATGTTGGTGGCGCCTGCCGGGGCTGCCCCCTCCCACCCAAACTCGGGTCCGATCTCCTTTTACTCGGACTTCGGAAACATGGCCAACAAGGACTCGCTTGCTGTCCTTCCGACAATACTTTTACTTACCGAGGACGGCTCGGTGGCGTTGATAAATTTGAAGTGGAGTGGCTGGGGCACGAGCATCGCCCATGCGACCGGCACTTGGAGCGCAAGTAACGGCATCCCGGACCAGGCGACCGGCAAGCGGACCACGAGCCCGGCTCGATTGACGCTGTCGAGCCCAGGACTCGTTCTCGGCCATAGAGTGTACCGTTGCTTCCAGATTTATCCCCCACATCCGCACCGGGATATTGAAGATCACGGGTGCATGCAATGGCAGGGAAGGTTCTATGAATATGCGCCGGTTACCACGTTCTAGCGGCGGTATGGGCATCGGCTGGATCAGAACCGCTCCGCCGTCACTGTAGTTTTGTTTCGGAGGTGGATAACGACTGAATCAACTGAGTTGACCGGGAATGAAACCGGTTTGATCGGATGCGGGCAGCCACTCTGGTGATCCGGTCGGCCTAACTATCAACCCAAACTCGTCTCTAGACTGGAGAGTGTTATGAAGGTTACGCGTATTGCCTCGATTGGCCTTATCGCACTGGCCACGCTGATGCCCGGCGCCAAGGCTCAGCGAATAAAACCTCTATGACGCTTTTGCAAACAGCCAAGTCGATCACCCCGTCCTTCCTTGGGGTGAGTGCCGACATCCTCGGCATTCGGATCGGCATGACAGTCTCCCAAGCCGAGGCCATCGCCGCCAAGAGCTATCCGGGTAAGCCACAGGAAATGAAAACCACGTACACTTCCCGATATAGAGATATTTCCGTGCGGCCCATCTTGACCGCCCCATGTATCTGAAAAACCTGCTTCGCGATATCCAGCCCAATGGTTGCGATCGTCGTCACGGTCCATCCTCCTCGTGGCAAGCCGATCCACTCACCTCCACGAGGCGGGTCCATCCCATTAGGTCATTACTTGTGCCGAAACTGTCGACACAAACGCTTCCAGATATTTATGTGGTTAACAGGGAATTGGCTTTCCCCTGACATCGGGGTGATAATTCCCTGTTCTGTGGTGACTCTCAAACCCTGTTCATCGTCAAAAACTCGCCTGGAGTCAGCGCAATAGAGCAATCCCCCTATCGGAATTGTGGGCCGGATTTGCAAATTTCCTTGTTATTTTCCCTTTTAGCCGCGAGCTTTGCCTGGAGAGCAGTTCGCAGGAGACCCCGTCCACCGCCATGTATATGTATAATCAACAACCTATACGATGCAAGCCGGTGGTATCTTTGCATTTCTCCGCAATTTCGCAGATTCCCAATCGCAAGGGAAGTGGAGAGCGTTCTCCGGCTCGGCTAATCCGTGGCGAGCAGATCATCGAGCGATAGGGGGGAGCGCCTTGGAACGCTCCACCCATCACCCGCTCCGGCTTGGAACGGAATAACCTCTTGAGCCTCCACATCTAGAGGAGGATCAGTAATTCCTCGCGACAGCGATTTTGCTCTGCATGCCAGCTCACAAAAAATAGCGCCAATCCCAGCGCCGTGAGCAGCCAACCGTAGACACGATCGGCGGTCAATGCGTAGGTGATACTGATCGTCGATTCTCCTTTCGGAATCGCGACCGCGATCAACCCGTCGTCCCGGTGTGGACGATTCATGCTTCGAGCTCCATTCACAGTGATCCTCCATTCGGGGTAATCGCGAAGGTTGATCACAAGAAACGCCGGACGGGCGCTCTGCACATTGAAATGCAGCCGGTTGGCGAGCGAGGTGGAGTAGGTTACGGAGGCGTTTTTCGGCGCGGCATTGCGCGGGTCAGCGGCAATCCACGCTGGCGGATTAGCGTGCCGGACCGTCAGCGAATTCGAGCCCACTGGAGGATACTCGTCGGTCGAGTCGTGCGGGTTGCCGGTAGAAAATCCGCTGACCAGATCTGAAGCCGCGTACCCCACATTGCAGTACTGCCGAAACCAGGAATTGCCGCCGAGGCTGAGGCCCGCAGCAATCACGAGCGCGGCGACAATTGCCGGAATCGGCCTCATCCTCATCCGATCAAGCGCCAGTGCAAGCAGCGCTGCGGCAATCGCGCCAAGCAGAGCATCCAGCCGCCAGGGAAACTGAAGATACTTCAATTTGGGTGCATAGCGCCACAAGGCCGCGCTTGGTGGAGTCAGCAAAAATCCGGTGAATCCACCGGCCGCCAGCAGGGCGAGGATTACGAACCTGCGATACCCTCGCTCAGGCTCTGGCGGTTTTCGCACTCGGGTGAGCAGCGCAAGCGCACCAAAAATCGCGATCAGAGCCAGCAGCGAAACCGAGCAAAGCGAAGCTGTGCGCAGGATGGCACGGTGCGACGGCCCGCCAAACTGGCCAAAGAGAAAATTGTCCTCGACGCGCACGCCCGGTATTTCGGCCATGGTGATCCGCACCCATCGCTGTTCCGCAATCGCCGGCACCAGATAAAATCCGGCGACCGCCAGGCCAATGCAGGTTCCAAGCGCGATGCGTCCCGCCTCAAACAGCGTTTTGCGCCCGTCGCTGGAAGCGAGGTAGGTCCACGCGACGCGGGCAACCGCCAGCCACGCCAGAAGATAGCAGCCCATCACGGCGGCGGGATCGTCCGTCAGCCACAGCAGAGCGACCGGCAGGGCAATGCCCAAGATGGAAATGCGCCGCCGCAATATCGCGAGCACAATCAGAGGGATCCAGGCGGCGGCGAGCAGTTCCGCGAACGCGCTGCGCTCATAAAAAGTAAACAGCATGTATGGATGGACCATGTAAAAGCAGGCAGCAATCAGCGCGGTGCTTTCGCTGGCCCATTCCCTCGCAGTGCGATACATGGTGAATCCGCACGCCATCAGCGCCAGCCAGATGAAGATATTCGGAACCGCAACCCAGGGAAGAACAAAGCCGGCCAGCGCCCCGGCGACCCACGAAAGAGGCGGATAAAAAACGAAGCGCGGCGCACCCGAGTTCCATGCGGCGCTGAAGTCCCAATGTGGGTACGGGAAGCCCTGCCTCCACTGCGCATTGACCTCCAGCCAGTTCAGCAGGTGAAAGCTGAAGTCGTGACCACACGAAGATCCCTTGAGCGCCAGCGGCAGCAGTGCCAGCAGCGCGGCAACGGGAATGAAAAGCAGATAGCGGCGGTCTCGCATCTTTTCCATAGTACGAGCGCGGCGGCGGTTGTTGTTTACGGCATGCCCTGCGCTATTCTTGATGCGATGCGCACAGCTTTTGCCCTCCTGTTTCTCTCCACTTCTCTGGCGCTTGCCCAACAGCCGGATCCAGCCGCGCTTTTTCACCGTGCCGTCGAAGCCCAGCAGCACGGCGACTATTCAACCGCAATTCAGGATTATCAGAAGCTGCTTAAACTCCACCCGGATGCAGCACAGGTACGCGCTAATCTGGGTGCGGCGCTGGCGCACGAGAAGCGCTTCGAGGAGGCCATCGCACAATACCACATTGCGCTGGCGGCCGCTCCGGAGAATGAGGCGATCCGGATGAACATGGCGCTTGCCTATTACAAAAAAGGCGACTTGGTGAACGCGCGCCGTGAGTTTGAAGAGGTTCGCAAGAAGGAACCTGACAATCCACAACTCGCCATTCTGCTAGGCGACAGCGAGGTGCGGCTAGGCCAGGCAGCTGACGCTGTCTCCATGCTCGCTCCACTCGAAGCCGCCAACGCGTCGAACACGGACTTCGAATACGTCTTCGGAACCGCGCTGATCAGGTTAGGGAAATCCCTTGAAGGAGCGAACCGGCTTGAGAAGGTGGCTGAAGCTACGCACAGCGCGGATGCCTATCTGCTGGCAGGATCGACGCTCATAGACCTGAATGAATTCGCGCGTGCGGGTAGAGACCTGGAAGCCGCGCTGCGCCTCAATCCCAATTTGCCGCGGGTCTATATTCTGACCGGGATGGCGCGGGACATGAACGGAGACGCCTCCGGCGCCGAACCACTCCTGCGCGAAGGGCTGCGGCGCAACCCGGACGACTTCGACGCGAACCTTTATCTCGGTTCCATTCTGTACAAGCGCCGCGATATGGCCGAGGCGAAGGAGTATCTGGACCGCGCGCTTCAACTCAAACCGACCAATCCCACAGCGGGCTATGAAATGGCCATGTGGGACAGCACGTCGCGGCAATATGAGGGTGCCGCGAAGATCCTCGAAGCTCTGGTGAAGTCCAATCCCGACTGGCTGCAGCCGCACGTAGAGCTGGCGACTGTTTACTATCGCCTGCATAGGCCGACAGACGGCGCGAAAGAGCGCGCGATTGTGGCGAAACTGAAAGCACAGCAGCAAAGCCAGGGGCCACCCAAAATTCAGCAGCCGTGAGATCAGTAGGGGTAAGGCTCGTTCTTTTTCACAATGCGGATGTAGTGGTCGGTGAACACGAAGTTCCCGCCCGGATATGTCACCTTCGGCATGTGGCACGAGGTGCAGTTCGATTTGGCAACGGGGCAGACCTTGGCGTGCGGCGGCGCCTTCGCTGCCAGCGGAGAGTGGCAGGCAAGGCATTTGCTGTCGTAAAAGGCGGCATTGCGCACCACTTCGTGGTGCGGATCGTGACAGGCAATGCAGCTGATGCGCGGATCGGTCCCGTCGTAGCATTGGCTCAACTCCAGCCGATAGGGCTGAAAGCGGACATCGGAGACGCCGCGCCAGCCGGCCCTCGCCACGAGACCAAAGGTGCGATGGCACTGCCCGCAGAAGCTTGAAATGTCCTCGGTGGAAAGACTCTTCAGATCCGGGGGAACCACGCTCATATCCCCCTGTAACATCGCACTCATGTGGGCGTCCGCGCCCTCGTGGCAATGCTCGCAGTCCACTCCCGGTTTGAACGCGGCCAGGTTCAGCTTGTGGTCGATCACCGCGTTGCTCGCGTGGCAGCCGAAACAGGTCTTCACACCTTCATCGTCCAGGGGTCGTCCTATCGCCTCTTCAAGGTTCTTCGGCTGCAGGCGATCGTCCCCCACAGTGACGTCAAGGCCGTGGATAGAAGGGTAGTAGCTGACCAGGCTCTCATACATCTGCCCGCCGTGCTCCAGAACCCACGTCTGCGCCTGCGCGCCCATCGACCACAGAATCGGCAGGGAAATCGTTCGCGTGCCGTCGCTCACAATGTACCGGCTTTGCCCGTTTTGTGTCTCTACCAGGTAGGAATATTTTCCGCGCTGGAAGGCCATCTTCGGATGTGCGCGGAGCGCTGGGTTGGCCACCGTCAACTGCATCGCGCGTCCCATATCGGTGCCTGGTTGCGACAGAGCCTGAGGCGCATGGCAGCTTGCGCAGGTCGCAGCCTGCTGCTGCGATTCCGCTGGCAAACAGCCACAGCACAGCGCCAGCGCCAGCAGGGCCTTACAGATTCGCATTCGCAGCCGCCCCGTGGTTGGAAAGTGCCAGGCACAACAGCCGCTCGCGCCGCGCGTCGTCTTTTCGCCCCAGCTCGGAATATGCCTTGGCTAGCGCCAGATGCGCTTCCAGGTTCTTCGGGTCTGCCTTGAGCACGGCTTCAAGATGAGGCAGGCTGCCCTTCGAGTCTCCCGTGTCCACCAGGTCCCGCCCCAGCACAAGCTGACCCATCAGCAACGACGGGTCCTCCTGAACCGACTTCTGCGCATTGGGAAGCGCGGCCTTGAAGTCTTTTTGCGCTCCCAGGCACCACGCCAGCATGGAGTGGGCGATTGCGCTCGACGGAGAAATCGCAAGCTCCTTCTGGAACTGGGTGATCGCCTGCTCCGGAGCGACCACCGACAGCAGATACCCGTACAGATAGTGAAGGTACGGCATCGCTGGGTGGTCCTTGAAAATGGCCTGAAACTCCTGATGGCCGCCGGCCAGGTCTCCGCGCATCACGCTGGCCGCAGCGGTGCCGACGGTTGCAACCAGCTGCGCTTGATCGGGGTCGATTTCTTTCGGAAGAATCGGCAGTCGCAGCCCCGCCAGGCCTATGCCGTTGGTGATGTCTTCGTCGAGTACACCGTGTTTTACCATCGCGGCATATTTGCCTAGCGCCTCTTCAAACCGCCCCAGCTTCGTCAATAGCAGGGCTTCGTGGTAGAGGATAATCTGCGAATTTCGGGGCTGGTTCGCGGCTCCCAGAGCGATCCCGCGTTCGAGGTCCTGAAGTGCCTGTGGATACTGGGCTTCTTCGAACTCGCACAGCCCGCGCAGCGCAAGAGCTGGGCCCGCCTTCGGCGTCAGATCGATGTAGCGGGTCAGGGCGTCAATCGCCGGGGCATAAGCGTTGGTTCCGTATTGCAACGTCCCCAGATACCACCAGCCATCCGGCCATTGGGGATTGAGCTGCACCGCCTCCTGATACAGGGCAATCGCCCTGGGAATGTCGCCCTGCTCGCGCGCCGAGGAAGCGCTGACCGTCACGGCACTAAAATTTTCTGTGTGGTCCTGGGCCGCGACCGTTGCTGGCCTTAACAGCAGCACGGCCAGCGCCAGCAGCGGAATGGCTTTGAATCTCATCGGGTTAGATCTGCGTTTCTGCCTGCATTTCCAATGGATTGTGCGATGTTCGTCGGGCAAACGATGTTCGCGCGAATGGCGTTGCTGGGATGGCCCATCATACCACCGGCAACGGCGGCCCAAAACGGCCGGAAACGTCAAAATGTAAGCGAATTGCATTTCTTTCTTGACAGCCGTACCCGTGTCCGGTTATCACTTTCTGTGTTGAAGATAACGATACCAGGAATTTGGATTCTCGTCCCTGATGCTGGCACCCGATGGGTCTTCAATGAAAGCGCTGCTAGACGGCCGTCACGGATTGGTCGGGCTCCATTGCAGCGAACGGCTGGATCAAGAGATGAACTATTCGAGCGCGGGATGTAAATGTTTTCGCGTTCCCGCGGGCTAAATCGTTTTGTTTGAAGCTCGAATGTGGTTTCAACGGGTTAGATTGTAAAGCTGCGAGCGACTCGCAACTCGCAGCCGGCACCAAAAAATTTGTGGAGGTCATGGTATGACTTTTCTTAGAAATGCGGCACGGCTGCGTAAGCCGGCTGCGCTCACTCTGTTGCCGGCACTGCTACTAACGCTTCTGGCGTTCCTCGTGCCCGCAGGCAATGCCCAGCTATTAACAGGTACTTTGAGCGGCACGGTAACCGACCAAACGGGTGCGGTTATTCCCGGCGCAAGCATCGTCCTCAAGAACCAGGCCAGCGGCGATGTCCGCGTCGCCACCGCGAACGGCACCGGGTTCTTTGTCATCACCGCGGTCCAGCCTGCTGCGTACTCCATCACGATCACCGCAAAGGGCTTCACGACATGGCGCGAAAACGACATCGTGATGGGCACGGGCGACACCCGCAGCGTTCCCAACATCAAGCTCTCCGTCGGTCAAGCCTCGACCAAGATCGAGGTGATAGGCGGCGGCGCAGCGATTGTTCCTACTGACAATGCCGCACTGAGCACCACGCTCAACCGGAACCTGATCAATAACTTCCCGCTCCAGGGACGCAACGCGGGCGAGCTGCTCAAGATCATGCCCGGCATGGCGCTCAACAACAACGCGGGTGGCGCGCAGTCCACCTTCAACGACAAGGAGATCGGCTCTAATAGCGGTCCGGTCGGCGATTACTCCTCCAACGGCACGCAGCCCAACGGCACCATGGCATACATGCTTGACGGCGCGGACCTGGTCGATCCCGGCAATTTCGGCACCCAGATCGCTAACATCAATCCGGACATGGTTCAAAGCATCAAGTTCATGGCGAACGACTACAGCGCGGAATTCGCCAAGGGCCCAACGATTTTCCAGGCGTTCAGCAGGAGCGGCGGCCAGCAGTTCCACGGCGAACTCTACCTCTACACGCACAATGCCGCGCTCAATTCCGTCGATGCCTATACCAAGGCGCAGGGAGGCAATAACTCCGCCCAGAGCTACTACTACATCGGCGGCAATGTTGGTGGCCCGGTCCTGCTGCCTTTCATACCCTTCAACCGCAACCGCAACAAGCTCTTCTTCTGGTTCGGCTACGAGTACATGAAGCAGCAGCCGGCAGGCTCCATCATCAATTACAACGTGCCTAACGCCGCGCAACTCTCCGGCGATTTCAGCAACACCGGCGTCGATCCCAACGCCGTATTGCAATGGCCGAAGTTCTACAGTGCGTTGACGACGAACGTGCCGGCGGGCGGCACCTCAACCTCGTTCCCGATTGCCGATATGGATCCCAACATGGTGGGGATCATGAAGCTGTATCCCGCCACCAACCAGACGCCGACCCCGGGCAACGGGTATACCAACTACCATTACGTCAATACGTCGCCTCAGAATCGCTGGGAAGCAAGCGGCAAGCTCGACTACGCGATCAACGACAACACCAAACTGAGCGGCTCCTATACTTATCAGAAGGAAAGCGATCTCGCTCCCATCTCCATCTGGTGGGCCACCCCGAATACGCTGCCCTATCCGAGTCCGGGGGCGTCGAACACTGTAACCTACGTCATTAACACCAACCTTACGCATACCTTCAACGCGACCACGACGAACGAGACCGTTTTCACCTGGTCCCACTTCGTCAATCCCTACTCGCTCGCGGATCCGAGCAAGGTCTCTCGCTCTACCGTCAACTTCGGCGGCAAGGGGCTCTTCGGCAATACCACGGACCAGATGCCGAATTTCAATCCGGACGACTGCTGCAGTGAGCAAATGGCGAGCTTTAACTACTTTCCCATGTCAACCGGCAGCTTTGGCGGCATCAAGCAGGTTCCGGCCTTCTATGACAACTTCACCAAGGTAATTGGTCCTCACACCTTCAAGGTCGGCTTCTACTGGGACAAGAGCTCGAACCAGCAGAACAGTAGTAGTGCGGACAACGGGTCCTATAGCTTTGAACAATATGGCCAGAACTCGACGCAAAATCTGGTCGCGAACATGATGCTGGGTTATGTCTATAACTACACGCAGCAAAATGTGGATGTGCCTTCGGACAATGCCTACCACCAGATATCGTTCTATCTACAGGATCAATGGCGAACGACCAGGCGGCTCACGCTCAACCTTGGCATACGCTTCGACCATATAGGCCAGTGGTACGGGTTTAACGCCTTCGACAACGGCTTCCAGGTATGGGACCCGGCCAGCTACGATAATGGCCCCAATGCGCCCGACAACACCGGTCTGCTCTGGCACGCAATGAACAAGAGCATTCCACTCTCCGGGTTCGTAACGCCGATGTTCTATTACGCGCCTCGTGTGGGAGCCGCCTATGACATCTTCGGAAACGGCAAGACCGTTCTCCGCGGAGGGTTTGGGGTGTTCCGTTACCAGGCAACCAGTGAAACGGCGTCCGCCGGCAACGGCCCGGCCGGTTCGTTTGGATACACAACGCCCACCGTATTCAACGGCGTCGCGAACAATACCAGCTTCACACCACCCTCCAGCGTCGCCCAGAACGGCGGGAATATTGATGTAATGCAGCAGGGAGACGACAGGGCGCCTTACACCAACGACTGGAACTTTACCGTCGACCAGGCATTGCCGCACCGCTCACTCCTTGAAGTATCGTACGTCGGCAATCACAGTGCGGACGAGTACATGGACGGGTCCAACAGCGACCTCTTCGACCTGAACAATGTTCCCGTCGGCGGCCTCTTCGCGGTCGACCCTGTCACGGGCACCTATGTCTCGCCCGCGGCTCCGTCTTGCAGCACGGTCGCCAATGACCCTACCAGGGCGGGTCAGAGCCTGTACTGCCAGAACCAGCCGACGGTTTACGAGCCAACGTACAACCAGAACGATTGGCGTCCTCTGAAGAACTATCAGGATGTCTACCTGCTCACGCACGCACCGTACTCTAACTACAACGCGCTGCAGGTCTCGTTCACCAAGGAGACCGGCCCCATCACCATCCTGGCCAATTACACCTTCTCCAAGGTGCTGGGTATTCGCGATGGAGGATCCAACAACGGCTCCGGGAACGGCGCTGGTGTCGATCCGTTCGTCCTTCGCAATAACTACGGCCCGCTGGCCTATGACCACACCCACATCCTGAACCTTACCTATGCCTGGCAGACGCCCAACGCGATTCATGGGGAAGGCTTCGGCATGCACCTGCTTGCCGGCGCAATCAACGGCTGGCAACTCTCCGGCTACACGGCCTTCCAGAGCGGCTATCCTCTTCAGACGCTCTCGGGTGGCGGCTTTAATGCGCAGTATCCGGGCAGTCTGACCGTTCCCACCGTGCTCCATCCCAACCTGCCCGACAACAGCATTACCTTGCCGAACGGGCTCAAAGCTGTGGGCATCAGTCCTAGCACTTATTACGGCAGCTTCGCCTACCGGATCGGCATAATGCCAACCTTTACCTGCAATCCCACCAAGAACCTGCACAGCGGGCAGTATTTCAATCCTGCCTGCTTCGCACCCCCGGGACAGGGGCAGTATGGGTGGAACGTTTCGCCGTACATAAAGTCGCCTGCCTACTTTGACAACGATCTGGGTATCTACAAGAACTTCCATTTCACCGAAACTCGATACATCCAGTTCCGCGTCTCTGCAACCAATTGGCTCAACCATCCGCTGCGCCAGTTCGGGCTCGCGAATAACTCTGATCAGCAGATCAGCTTCATCGGAACCACCCCTGCCACCTGCCCTGGTTGCAACACCACCAATCCAGACGGATCCGTCGGGCCGCCCATCCAGGTTCAGTACCTGTCTCCAACCAACACCAACGCGACGACGACCGGCGTACCTGCCTTCAAAACGGGCTCCCGGTTCGTCACCTTGGCAACGAAGTTCTACTTCTGAGCCGCGGTATTCCATTACAATCACGAAGGGCGGCTCACGCCGCCCTTTGTTTTTTATTCCTATGCTTCTCACAAAACCGGCTCGAACCGCCCTCCTCCTGGCTCTGTTCCAAATGCTCCCGGCGTGCTCGCTGCTTCAGGCGCAGTCTTCACCCTCTCCAATTCATTTCGATCTGAAGAAGATTCCTTTCCGCCTGGAGAATGACGAAACCTCGGCGAAGAACGCGCCCGAGGCCATGGCTGGAGGCGTTGCGGTCTTCGACTATAACGGAGACGGCCGCCCGGACATCTTCTTCACCAACGGCGCGAACATCGAGACGCTCAAGAAGGATTCTCCCAAATACAGCGACCGCCTCTTCCGCAACGACGGAAACGGCCACTTTACCGATGTAACGAAACAGGCTGGCGTCGCCGGCACCGGCTACGATGTGGGCGTGGCCGTTGGAGACTACGACAATGACGGCCATCCTGACCTCTTTGTCACCGGCGTGTACAAAAACACCCTCTACCACAACAACGGAGACGGCACGTTCACCGATGTAACCAAGAAAGCCGGCCTCGACAAATCAAACGACCCGCAGTACGGCCCGCTGTGGGCGGTCGCCGCCTGCTGGGTTGACGTAAATAACGACGGATTCCTCGACCTCTTCGTCGTGAATTACATGGAGTGGACGTATTCGAGTAAACCTCTCTGCGCCTATCGCGGGGTAGCCGATTATTGCCATCCTCGCTACTACAAGCCGACGCCCGACCAGCTATTCATCAATAATGGGGACGGCACTTTCCGCGATGCCTCTGTCCAGTGGGGCATCCGCCAGCATCCCGGCAAAGGAATGGGCGTCGGCATGGCGGACTACGATCTCGACGGCCGCCAGGACCTGTTTGTTACCAACGACGCGGGGTATGAGTTTCTCTTCCACAACCTCGGTAACAAGTTTGAGGAGGTTGCGTTTAACGCGGGCGTGGCGCTGCCCGAGGACGGAAACTTCATCTCCGGAATGGGGCTCGATTTCCGCGACTTCAACAACGATGGCTATCCCGACATAGCCTACGTTGCCCTGACCAACCAAACCTTTCCTCTTTACGAAAACACCGGCAAGGGAGACTTCGTCGAAGTAACCACGCCGAGCGGCATGCGCGACGCCAGCATGAAGATGGCCGGCTATGGCGCTGGCCTGTACGACTTTGACAACGACGGATGGAAGGATCTCTTCGTAAGCCGCGGGCATGTGGAGTCGATGCCGATTCCAGGTGCCGAGATTGACCAATACAATACCGTTTTTCGCAATCCCGGAAAGACCGGCAAGTGGATTGCGCTTACTGCTGAAGCCGGCCTCACCGCCGCTCCAGGAGCCCGCCATCGTGGCTGCGCGTTCGGCGACTTCAACGGAGACGGCCGGGTCGATGTTGTCGTTACCGCGCTCAGCGCAAACGCGGAAATATGGATGAATGACACGAAGAACTCCAACCACTGGCTGGATATCGCCCTGCGCGGAACAAAGAGCAATCGCGATGGCATCGGGGCCCGCATCAAGGTGCTCACAAAAAGCGGTGCGCAATATAACCACATGACCACGAGCGTTGGCTACGCATCCTCGAGCGACGGCCCGGTTCACTTTGGCCTTGGCCCTGACGCGCGCGCCGATTTGGTGGAAATATGGTGGCCCTCCGGAATCGTGCAGACCTTGAAAAACGTCAAAGGCGACCAGGTTCTCAAAGTCACGGAACCCGCAAATTAAATGTTCAGTTCTAAAATGGCAGGCGTAAGATGCCGGGCCGCTGTTCGCGATCCAGATTAGGGACCCTCGGTCGAGTCTGATGATGAGTCTCCGGCCGGTTTGAAGTGGCTCCGTGAGTTGGCTGAGGGGGAAAGGCATCGCTCGAATACCGGGAAACCATAGGCGGTGATCAACAGGGTGGCATGGTGATGAAAGCCGCGCCAGTTCCGACCTTCGATGTGCCACAGTCCCAGTTCCTGCTTCGGCCCTTCGTAGTCGCGCTCGATACGCCAGCGCAGTTTGGCGATCGCCACCGATGGAGACAGGCAGATTCGACAGCCAATATTTGGAGCTACCGTCGGACGTGGTGTGTGCGCAGTCTGATAAGCCACCCATGAATGGGGGCACCATAAGAAGCGATCGGAGTATGGCTCATATAGCGAGCTATACTCCGCTATTCTTAGTTGTGAAGTTTCAAGAGGTTGTCCATTCGATCTGGGTTAGAGAAGCTGAAGGTGACGAGCCGTAATTTCAGAGAGGAGATCGAATGGACTATCACCAGAATGCCCGATTGACGATCCACAGTCGAGTGCAGTTGGCGAAAATGGCGCTGGAGCGCGGAGCCACTCTGAGGGCTGCGGCAGCCGCCTTCAAGGTGAGCCCCAAGACCGCCGCCAAATGGGTGTGCCGCTATCGGGAGCGCGGTCTGGACGGCTTAAAGGACCTCAGTTCAAAGCCCCATCGCTCGCCCCGACAACCCCCTTCCGTCTTCTTAGAAAGGGTTTTGGTTCTTCGCCGGCAGCGCCGCAACTACTGGCAGATTGCCCGCGAACTTCATCTGAGCCGGGCCACGGTGAGCCGCATTCTGCGCTGCTCCGGACTCAACCGCCTGCGGTCGCTCGACCCTCCACCGCCGATCGTCCGCTATGAAGGCAAGCATCCCGACGATCTGATTCACTTCGACATCAAGCGCTTGGCGAGGATCCACAAGCCCGGCCATCGCGTCACCAGAAATCGCCGCAACCAATCGCGCAGCGTGGGCTCGGAATACCTGCATGTGATCATCGATGACCACTCCCGCATCGCCTTCTCGGCCCTGCTGCCCGACCAGAGCCATCGCTCCGCCATGGGCTTCCTCAAGCGCATCGACCTTTCTGCAGACGTCAGGGCCGCTTGTCTCGTGTTTCAGAATGCTTCGAGTTCAGGTTGGTACCAGGCGATGGTCTCCTGAAGTGCAGCTTCCATCGGGTACTTTGGAGACCATCCCAGCCGTTCGCGCGCCTTGGCCGTGTCAAGATACTGCTCGCGGATCTCCGAGCTGGCATTGTTCTGGATCACTGGCTCAAGATCAGTTCGATCCATGATCTTCAGAACCATATTGACGATATCGAGCACGGTGAAGCGCAGTCCGATACTGAAGTTGAAAGCTTCGCCCGAAATGGAATCATCCTCGGCAAGTCGTTCTCCCAACGTGAGATAGGAGTCGGCTGCGTCCTTCACGTAAAGGAAGTCGCGAACAAACTTCCCATCGCTGCGTATGACGAAAGGCTCTCCCGCCAGCGTCGCCTGGATAACTCCGGGAATCGTGCGGCTGAAGTTGAGGTCGCCGCCTCCAAACAAATTGCCGCAGCGCGCAATCGCAGTCCTCACGCCGTAGGTTGCGCTGTACATCTGCGTGATGAGGTCGGCACAGGACTTGGAAACGTCATAAGGATAGCGACCCTGGAGCGGATAGGTTTCATGGTAGGGAAGGTTCTGGTTGGCGCCGTATGCCTTGTCAGACGAGGCAACGACAATATTGGATTTGCCGACGAGCCGGCAGGCTTCGAGTACGTTCCATGTGCCCATTACATTGGCGCGCAGAGTACCGACCGGGTCGAGTTTGGCCACCTGCACCAGTGGCTGCGCGGCCAGATGAAAGACCGTGTGCGGTTGGTATTCGGCCAGCGCGCGTTGAATGGTCGGCAGCGATTCAAGATCGCCGTTGACGATGGCGATGCGCTGGACCAGGCCCTCACGCACCAGCATGGATTTTGGAGCCTGATCGCGCACCAGGCCCACGACCTCCGCCTCGTCGTGCAGCAGCGCCTTCACCAGCCAACTGCCCATAAGGCCCGTGGCTCCAGTAACGAAAACGGTCTTGCCTTTCCAGTAGCTCACCAAGGAAAACTCCGTAGAATCGGTATGAGAACGTTTGCAAAGTATTAAACCATTTTCAACCCGAACGGGACAGGAGGCAATCGAGTGGCGTTTGCGGAAGACATGCAGGTAGTGATTTTGTGCGGCGGCAAGGGCTCGCGCATCTATCCGTTCTCGGAGTATTTTCCCAAGCCGATGATGCCGGTGAATGGCCGCCCCATCCTGGTCCATCTCATGCGCATCTACGCCCGGCAGGGCTTCCGGCGCTTCGTTCTCGCAGCCGGCCATCGCAAGGAAATGCTGTTCGACTACTTCGATGGCCGGTTTCCGGACTGGGTAGTCAAAATCCTGGACACCGGCACCGAGGCCGACACCGCCGACCGCATTCGCGCCTGCGCTGATCACGTCGGCGAGCGGTTTTTCGCAACCTACGGCGACGGGTTGGGCGACGTGGACCTGAA
Source organism: Acidobacteriaceae bacterium (assembly GCA_049280995.1). GTDB lineage: Bacteria > Acidobacteriota > Terriglobia > Terriglobales > Acidobacteriaceae > Silvibacterium. Next base: position 64,479 of record JBAPRH010000012.1, on the reverse strand, counting down.
TGCGTTGCTCAAACTTCACCATGAGCGCGGCGGCCTCGCCACCGTCACGGCCGTCCCGCTGCGCTCCCAGTACGGAACCCTGCAATTCGACCCCGACGGGCGCGTCCGCAGCTTTGCCGAGAAGCCCGTGATCCGCGATACATGGATCAATGCCGGCTTCTTTGTCTTTGAGAAAGCGGGCATGGCCGGATGGGAAGGCGCGAACCTGGAATCAGGCGTCCTGCCCGGGCTGGCCTCGCGCGGCGCGCTCTACACCTACCAGCATCACGGCTTCTGGAAGTCGATGGACACGAGCAAGGACCAGCAGGAAATGGAGCGGCTCGGCGAGGATAGCGAGCCGCCCTGGGTTCGCTAGCAACAAACCAGCCTTCCGAGCGTATTGCTATCATCGACTCCAATCTCAAAATCAAGGAGACAAGAAGCGATGAGCGTCATTACACGCAGAGAAGTGATTGGAGGCCTCGCCGCCGGCGCCGCGCTCGCAAGCATTCCTTCCGCGCTGGCCGAAACCGATGCCTATAAAAGAAAAGGCCGCATCAAGCAGTCGGCGTCGCGAGGCTGCTATCCAAAAATGAGCGTCGACGAGCTCAGCGCCTACGGAGCCCAAATAGGATTGAAGGCCATCGACCTGCTCAATCCCGATGAATTTGAAATTCCCCATCGCTATGGGCTCATTTGCGCCATGGGATACGCGGACGCGGGCACCATCAAGCAGGGCCTGAATCGCATCGAGAATCACGCGGCCATCGAAGCAGGCTTTCGCAAAAACATCCCTCTCGCCGCCAAGGCAAAGGTGCCCAACGTCATTTCGTTTTCCGGCAGTCGCGGCGGCATGTCCGACGAGGAGGGATTGAAAAATACCGTAATTGGCCTCAACCGCGTCAAGAAGATCGCGGAAGACTACGGCGTAACCATCTGCATCGAGTTGCTCAACAGCAAAGTCAATCATCCCGATTACATGGCCGACCACACAGCCTGGGGCGTGCGGGTCATGGAAGAGGTGAATTCTCCCCGCGCAAAACTTCTCTACGACATCTACCACATGCAGATCATGGAGGGCGACCTTATCTCCACCATTCAAGCCAACATTCAGTGGATCGCGCACTTCCACACCGCGGGAGTGCCTGGCCGCCACGAGCTGAACAACCAACAAGAGGTCCAGTGGGATGGAGTCATGCGGGGAATCCTGGCCACCCCCTTTCAGGGTTACGTCGCCCACGAATTCACCCCCACCGGCGACCCCAAAACGTCACTTCTACAAGCAGTCACATTGTGCGATGTTTAGCTCGTGAAGCCGGAGTGACCTTAAGCTTGCTTCTACGGAGAGAACTATGACGGCTCCCGTTGCACCTCCCGTTGACCGCTTCTGGCATCTGACAAGTACCGCCTGGACTGCCATCAGTTCACTCGTAGCCGCAGCTTCCGTTATTGCTCTTGTTGTTTTCAACTGGCGATACCTTCACTGGACTCACGAGCTTAGCAACTCGGCTTCGGAACAAGCTGCTATCGCAAGGAATAGCCTCAAGAAGCTCGAAGAACAGATAAGCTCGGAGTTGGCTGCTCAACGCCACGCTGCGATGGCAGTGTTGCGCGAAATTATGAGTCGCGTCACTATTTCGGCCGAAGATTTTCGGACTGATCTTCGCTCCGAACAAAACCCTTTCCGGTTAATTCCGGATGATTGGAATATCCTCGATGCATTTGTTTCCCGCCATCTTCCTGAATCCTCTTCGACGGTTGCGGCTGCATCAAGTGGTCTGCATATTGTTGAAGCGGAGCTTAATCGTTTGTTGACTGTTCCCTTGAATCAGAGGGGCCCGAATAGCAGCCTCAGCGTACGCTATAAAAGTTTGTATACAAATTTGGACAATATTCGAAAACAGCTCAACGATATTAACGCCGCCTTCGCAAAGCAGAATCAGCCGAAGAAGTAGAATTGTGAAATCCTAAGCGGAGCGCATTATGGGAATCGTAAGTGAAGGCGTCGATGTTCTGAAGCTCGTCAATAAAGTTCAAAACGCTGATTTATACCGGGAACTGGACGGATGGATCGATAAAGTACGCGACCTTCAGAAGGAAAACGAGATTTTTCGCGAAGAGCGCGATTCTCTGAGAGAACAGGTCCGTTTCAAAGGTGTGATCGAACGCGTAAATGGCCACGTGTTCATCCAAGGTGAGGACGAAGAGGTTTGCCCTAAATGCGCCGAAGTGGACCTAAAGCCAATCCATCTCATTCCGCATCACTCGAAACACGCCCCTTTTCAAAAAGCGTGGTGTCCCAAGTGCGAAATAGAGTTCCAGCATAACGTTCCCTATTCGCGCGCGCTCGCGAACGGTGAAAAGCGGCCAGGGAATTCCGTGCTTTGAGCTTTCCATGCGGGCAATCTTGCCGGGTGCCCCCATCCTTCGCGCGATTTTTGCGCGAAGGGTGGAAAGATATCTTTCGCAACGACGCATCTATGTTTTTGCCCGAGTGATACAATGGAAGCAGAGATATTCTAACTCTGACGGGATCGCAAAACGTGATCCCGTTTTCGTTGCACCCAGGATTTGGAGGAACGATTCGTACGGCGATCAAACCCGATGGATTTTCCTGAAAACTCAGCAGAATCAATGAACTAGAGCATGGCCTATTTCCTTAAAAGTCTTTGGAATCAATGAACTACACGATCCTGCCTTTCTGAAAACCCAGTAGAATCAATGAACTACAGCATCGGAGGAGAGAAAAACAGGAAAATCGAAGCGACCCAAGCTTAGGGTTGCGAACTGGCGCAGGAGGCGAGCGGCTAAGGTGCCGACTCAACCGATTCTTCGTTGAAACGCTCCTTAGCCGTAAGTAAACCCTTTGTTTTCAGGATCAATTGCAGTAAGTCTTTTAGAATCAGGATCAAATCTACTAACTCCTTTGTTTTCAGGATCACGATCAGCTTTTTTAAGTTTTTTCTCCGCAAACGGTCATCGCAAGGGACGGTGGCCCACTCAAGCCTGCTGTTGGCTTGAGTGGGGGGCGAATCACATAGAACCGGGCAGTGGAAAAAGAAGTAAGATAGAAGTAGCCACAAGTGGTCTTTCCTCCAATGGGGGCGTCACGGTTTCGACGGGATCGATTGCGGCAAAGAGGCATGCCGGGGTGTGGACACCCGTAATCGCTCACAAAACTTTAAGTGCCGAACCTCAATTCGCACTTGCTGCTTAATTAACTAAGTAGCCGTCTCCCGGGGCTTTGCCTGCGGGCTTTCGGAGAGGCGTCGCACTGCAGGCTGGTCCTCATGGCTGGGTACGGGCCGTAGGGACGAGATCCACGGACTAGCGATGCGCGCATCTTGTCGGTTCTGAGCGCGCAAAGCGAAACCTTCGGAACACGACTGAGCATGGAGCCTCTCTTTGTTGCCAACGATTTCGGACGCGGGTTCAACTCCCGCCGCCTCCACCATACTTAACCTATTTATTTTTAATTACTTATAAAAATCATTGGAAGCCCATGTACGATAGCCCAACCGTCACCAGCGGTCAGAGGAGACACTGATCCCGGTAGAGCAATCTTCCAGCGCATAGCGCGTCAGAAGAATCTGATAGTTGGCGTTCTCCGCTCGTGACCGAGCAAGAAGCCTGGTTCGTACCGATGCGCCAAAGTTGCGGACTTCACGTGGCATTGGCGACCACCGTCTCGACGTAGGGGCGCATAATTGTCGAAACTCGCGCCATCTTCGCATATTGTCAGAGTTGATCCCGCGTGCATTTACGCTGTTGAATGCCTTCACGCAGCCCTTCCATTGCGTGATGGAAACTTCGTGGGATTGAATGGGATGCCGTTCAACGCCCTCAGTCATCGCCCATCCGCTAAACCGCACAAACCGAATGGGAGGGTAGCTGATGGTTGGCCGCCATGCAGTCCGTTCGATCTCCATCCACACAGCGGAGAGCATCTGAAGCGTCAGTGTATGGAACTGGAGGGCCGAGACAAGGCAGACGATCCCCTTGGGTACGAGGACCGTGGCCTCGACAAAGGTCGATCTGAGTTGGCCGTTTTTGCTTCCTGTTTGCCGATAGCCATCTGAACCCGAGGTGGAGGACGATCTCACATTCCAATGAGTGTTTTGCCCTGAAGTCAGCAGTCGAGAAGAAAGGTGCCTCTTCTGAATTCGGTGGGCCACGTACCGTTCCATCGCTAAGTTGCAGATTGGATTCGTACGGCGCTTGCGATCAGACGTGGGAGATGCAGGGCCTTTGAACTGGCGTCCGCCCGCAGAACAAATTCTTTATCGGACTGGGAAATGATCCTGACGCGCGCACCCGGATTGATGCCATGTGCCTTGAGCCGCTTTAATAAAACCGCATCCTGGTCCGAAACACTGTCCACAATAAATGCCACTTCCTTGTCAATCTCCGTCAACAGCTTGGATCTCTGCTTGGGCATTCCTCCGTTCAGCGCGGGAATGCAATGCCCATGCGGATCGAACTTTGGTCGTCCGAGTTTGGTGTCAATGCGCTCTTCAAAACGTTCCGAAATGAAGTGCTCCAGCCGTTCGGCTTCGGCATGGACTTCCTCGATGGGATAGTCGAGCACTTCGTACAGAAATGTTTCGATGAGTCGATGATGGCGCACCACTTCGAGTGCCCGTTTCTTGCCCGCTGGCGATAACTGCACACCACGATGCCGCTCATACTCAACCAGGGGAGGTGAGCCTGCGGCGAGCTTTTGCAGCATATTGGTGATTGAAGCGGGAGCAACCTCCAGATGACGGGCCAAGGCATTGCTCGTCACCCTGCTCTCCTCGGGACCGCCCAAAGCCAAAATCGCTTTGAGGTAATTATCTGTCGATTCGCTGTTGGGATTGAGTTTACGGTTCACCATCACGATCTGATCTCCGAGTCACACGTTGACATTGTCCCATTTTAGGCATACCTAAATATTAGGCATGACTAAATATAACTTGCCAGTCGAAGCCATCGATCCACCGCAACAATTAACCAGACTCCCCGAACCACAAAATTTCCCGGAGATCTTTGAAATGACGTTCCGCAGGATCGCAAGGTCAACTCTAATCCTTTTCCTGTTGCTCATGGTGGCTGACGTTGCCAGGATCGGGGCACAGAGCGGAACCAGCAGCGCACTGTCCGGTGAAGTGACGGACTCGAGCGGAGCGGCGCTACCCAATGCGACCGTGACCGCCATCGACATCAACACGAAGGCGACACGCACGGGGAAGACAGACGCCGCCGGCAATTTTCTCTTTTCCCAGATCAATCCTGGAACCTATCAAGTGAACGTAGAGGCCAGCGGCTTCGCCGCCTCAAAATCAGAGCCAACCGTAGTCGGCGTCGGCCAAACGGTCGCGCTGAACTTCTCGCTTCGAATCCAATCGACCAGGCAGACGGTCGAAGTGACGGCACACCAGGGCCTGCTCACACTCGACAATCCAAATACCACCACTACCATCGGAGCGAAGACCATCAAGAGCTTGCCCAATCCCGGTCAGGACCTGACGTATCTGGCCCAGTTTGCGCAAGGCGCGTTGATGAATACGGCGGGCTCCTCGAACGACGCGAAGGCCGCGGGCGGCTACGGGAATGTCGAGTTCAACGGACTCCCCGCCACCTCGAACGGGTACATCCTCGACGGCTACGACACCAACGACCCCTGGCTCGGGCTGAATATCGGGCTTTCGACCAATCTGGTTATCGGCCTCGATGCGGTTCAGGAAGCGACGGTGAATACAAACTCTTTCTCCGTCGATCAGGGCCGCTATGCTGTGGCCCAGGTCAACTACTTCACGACGTCGGGCACCAACGCATTTCACGGGGATGTGTACGAGATATGGAACGGATCACTTTTCAACGCTGAAAACTATTTCCTTCACGCCAACGACACGGCGGACAACATCGCAAAAAAGCCCCGGTCCACCGTCAATGAGTTCGGCGTAAGTGTCGGCGGGCCGATTCGCCGGAACAAACTCTTCTTCTTCGCACACTATGAAGGCATCCGCATTGCCCTGCCCCTCGTTTCCCAGATCACGCTGCCAACTCCTGCCTACCAGCAGTACGTCCTCGGGCAACTTGCTGTGGGTGGTGTCGATCCGGTCACGGGTATTTTACTTCCAGCACAGCCAGAGGAAATTCCGTTTTACCAGAAGATGTTTTCCCTACTGCCGGTGCCGGGAGGTTCGCCTGTTCCGATCGTGGGATGTCCTCTTGGCACGAACGGCGATGGCTGCGCCAGCCAACGCCAGGCGTCGCTCAATAACAGCGACAACGAGGACCTTATCGTGGTGAAGATTGACCACACCATCAACGCGAAGGACATCGTCTGGTATCGATTCCAGCAGGACACGGGACTTCAGGCGGCCTACACCGACCCGATCAATCCCATCTTCAACGCCTATTCGCCGCAGCCGCAACGCACCCTGGTGCTTGGCTATACACATTTGTTCAGCCCAACTCTGGTGAATCAACTCAACCCCGGCGCAAGTTGGTATGCCAGCATCTTCGAGCCGAACAACTATTCGCAGGTACAGCAGACTTTTCCCATCGTGTTCGCATCGGGAAGCGACAGCGTGCCCTTCACGGCAATCGGAGGCAACAACGATACCTATCCGCAAGGCCGCAAAGTCACGCAATGGCAGATTAATGACAACTTGACCTGGACCCGCGGAAAGCACACCTGGACATTCGGTATCAACACCCGCCGTGTTGACGTGAGCAATTATGACCTCGGTGAAGGCACCGTGCCGACCGTGACTTACAACGATCTTGCCCAGTTCACCTATGGAGCCGCGTACACCGCGAGCCAGAGCTTCCCGGTTTCGTTGAAAGAGAGAGTATCGGTGGGAAACCTTGAGTACTATGCGATGGACAGCTACAAGCCATCTCCGAAAGCGACCGTCACCTATGGCATGCGTGTAACCTGGAACACGAACGTCACCAGCGCAAAGGATCTCTTCTCCCGAACCGCCGGGTCCTTTCTTGATGCCTCGCATGAAACCGATCGACCGCTCAACCAGACGGTCCTGGGCAACGTTCACACCTTGTTTCCGGGAACGCCTCTGTTCGTCTATCAACCGCGCGTTTCCTTCGCTTATCAAGTTCTTTCCCACACGGCGCTTCACGGTGGGTTTGGAGTCTTCAACGACATTATCCCGGCACAGATTGCCGATCTCGGCTCGCAAAACGCTCCCAATGATCCTACCTTTGTGGGTGGCATTGGCGGACAGGTAGGCGGCATCGGTATCGCGCCAGGCGTTCCGGGGAGCGCTCTTGATGCGGCCGTCAATGCGAACAACTCATTCCAGACAACATTTCGTTCGGGGGGCGCTCCCTGTGCGGGAATCCAACCCGGTGCTCCGACTTGTCCTTTGGCAGTGAGCCTCAACACCTTCCCAAGCGGGACGCTCAAGACTCCGTATTACTACCAGTACAACCTCGGTATCGAGCAGCAGATCGGCGCGGGCGGTGACCTGCGCGCCGACTTCGTAGGCACTCGCGGCGTGCACGAGCCTTACCAGGTGCAGCTCAATGGATACCAGACGATCTGCGACGGATGCTTCGCTCCGTTCCCCTACCAGCGCCCGCTTGATCAGCGCTTCGGCAATGTCAATGAGTTCCGCACCGACGCCAACAGTAGCTATACCGGCTTGCAGACCGTTTATACCCAGCATTGGGGCGGACTGACGCTGCGCGCTAACTACACGTTCAGCCATTGCCTCGATGAAGTATCGAACGGAGGACTGCTGGCATTTTCGACACAGGGTCTCATGTCTCCCTTGCCAGGGGAGTTGAGCCGGCAGTATGGGGGCTGCGACTACGACGTGCGGCATAATGTCTCAGCCTTCGGCCTTTACCAGGTGCCATTCCATTCCCGCCACGCTGTTCTGCGGCAGATCTTCGGCGGGTGGTCATTTTCGGAAACAGCATTCCTGCACTCCGGTTTGCCGTTCAGCGTGCTCAGCCAGCCTTACATCGCAAACGGCAACGGCGTCTTTCAGGCAAACGGGTCGAGTACCATCCAGTTCAACGCGCCTGCATACGCCAATCGGGTTGCCGATGTTCCTGTGTATAGCAAAAATGCGATCACGGGCGTGACAGTGGCTGGCACGAGACAATGGCTCAACCCCAATGCGTTTGTGTCTGCAGTTGATCCGGCAACCGGAGCATGCACAGGAGGAGACTCGCCGTCGAACTGCCAGTTCGGAGACTCGGGACGTAACTCCGTCCGCGGGCCACACTATACAGGCTCAGACTTTTACATCACCAAAACGTTCCCGCTCAAAGAAGGCATAACGTTCCGCCTCGACGCGCAGATGTTCAATGCCTTCAACCATCCCAACTTCGCGCTGCCCAGCGAAGTCGAAGCCGGGGTACCGGGCGGTTCGATTCCAGCACGATTCGGAACGCTCGAGAGCACCATTTCACCCCCTACAGGGCTGTTGGGTGTTGGGCTGGGAGGCGATAGCTCACCGCGCATGATCGCCTTTCGAGGAAGGATCGAATTCTAGGAGCACCGATAGGTGAGTATTGTTAATCTGCACCAATCCAGTGTTCGGCATGCCTCGGCTGAAGGGAGTCCTGATCCACTGGCAAAAGCTATTTTGATTTTCCGTCGAGATCGAGGTTGAGCTCCAGGACATTGACGCGGGGTTCGCCGAGCCTCCCAAATTGCCTTGGCAGAGTGTGACGCGCAACTGCGGCGCGGACTTCAGCCTCGGTCATGCCGCGAGAACGCGCGACGGTGCGCACCTGGAACGCCGCCGCGGCTGGCGTGATATCCGGGTCGAGGCCGGAACCGGATGCCGTGACCAAATCGATAGGCACGGGTTGTCCCGGGTGCTCTGCGGAGAGCACCTTTACGTCACCTTCAATGCGATCGATTAGTTTCTTGCTCGTCGGACCATAGTTTGAGCCTCCCGAGTCCGCCGCGTCATATCCGCTGCCCGCGGCTGAAGGACGGCTATGGAAATACTCCGGCCCGGTAAATGCTTGTCCAATTAACCGGGAGCCGATCAGTACTCCGTTTTGCTCGATGAGTGATCCGTTCGCCTTATCGTGGAACATGGCCTGCGCCAGACCGGTGATGGCGAGCGGATATCCGAATCCGAGCAGCACCGTCGTGACTAGCGTATAGAGGACAGCCGTAAGTAAGTTGCGACGCATGGTTTCTATCCTTCAGGCCAGATGAATGGCTGTGATCGCGAGGTCAATCAATTTGATCCCGATGAACGGGACGATGATGCCGCCCAATCCGTAGATGAGCAGGTTGCGGCGCAGCAAGGATTCCGCACTCATCGCTTTATAGGAAACACCGCGCAAAGCCAGCGGAATAAGCGCAATGATAACCAGTGCATTGAAAATAACCGCTGACAGCACAGCGGATTCCGGGGTCTTCAGATGCATGATATTCAACGCGTTGAGTTCCGGGAATGTAACGGCAAACATGGCTGGGATGATCGCGAAGTATTTTGCGACATCATTGGCAATAGAGAACGTCGTGAGCGCGCCGCGCGTCATCAACAACTGTTTGCCAATCCCAACAATCTCGATGAGCTTGGTCGGATTCGAGTCGAGGTCGACCATGTTGCCCGCCTCCTTCGCCGCCTGCGTGCCGGAGTTCATTGCGACGCCGACGTCGGCCTGCGCCAGTGCCGGAGCGTCATTCGTTCCATCGCCGGTCATTGCAACCAGTTTGCCTTCGGCCTGCTCGCGGCGGATCAAATCCATCTTGTCTTTGGGCTTTGCTTCGGCTAGAAAGTCATCCACGCCGGCTTCGTGAGCGATGGCGGCTGCGGTGAGCGGGTTGTCGCCGGTAATCATGATGGTGCGAATGCCCATCGAGCGAAGTCGGGCGAAGCGTTCGCGCATGCCCCCCTTCACGATGTCTTTCAGTTGAACGACGCCCAGCGCCCGCTGGTTTTCCGCGACCACCAGCGGCGTGCCACCACCGCGCGAGATGGCTTCCACTGCGGCATGAACTTCATTTGGAAGCCGCCCGCCATTTTCCTGGAGGAATTTAGCGATAGCGTCAGCGGACCCCTTGCGAATCGCGCGGCCATTAAGATTGACTCCCGACATGCGCGTGGTTGCGCTGAAGGGAATGAATTCAGCTTCCATTTCCGCGAAATCGCGTGCGCGGAGACCGTATTGTTCCTTGGCCAACACAACGATCGAGCGTCCCTCGGGCGTTTCATCGGGAAGAGATGAGAGTTGCGCGGCGTCGGCGAGTTGCGCAGTGCTGATTCCGGGCGCCGCTACGAACTCAGTCGCCTGGCGATTGCCAAGCGTGATTGTTCCTGTCTTATCCAGCAGCAACGTGTTTACGTCGCCCGCTGCTTCGATAGCGCGGCCGGACATGGCCAGTACATTGTGCTGCACTAGGCGATCCATGCCTGCGATGCCGATTGCGGAGAGGAGCCCGCCAATGGTTGTGGGAATCAGGCAGACCAATAAGGAGACAAGCACAAACACCGACTGTTTTGCTGTCGAATAGATGGCGAGTGGCTGCAAAGTGACGACCGCGAGCAGGAAAATAATCGTCAAGCCGGCGAGCAGGATGTTGAGGGCAATCTCGTTGGGGGTTTTCTGCCGCGCCGCACCCTCGACCAGTGCGATCATGCGGTCGATAAATGTCTCCCCTGGATTCGAGGTAATACGGACCTTAATGTGGTCTGAAAGCACCCGCGTGCCTCCGGTCACTGCAGAGCGGTCGCCGCCGGCCTCGCGAATTACTGGTGCCGACTCGCCGGTGATTGCTGACTCATCGACGGAAGCAACACCCTCGATCACTTCACCATCGCCAGGGATCATCTCACCCGCCGCAACGATTACGAAGTCGCCAGCGCACAGTTGCGAACTGGGAACCTCTTCAATGCGCTCGTCCGCTTTGCCGATGAGCCGGCGCGCAATTGTCTCCGATTTTGCGCGTCGGAGCGTGTCGGCCTGCGCCTTGCCGCGACCCTCCGCCATGGCCTCGGCAAAATTTGCGAACAGAACTGTGAACCAGAGCCACAACGTGATCTGGAGTTCAAATAGAATGGCGTTCCGATGTGAGAGAAGGTCACGGAAAAAATAGATGCTGGTGATGATGCTTCCGACCTCCACAACAAACATCACAGGATTCTTCATCATGGCTAGCGGGTTGAGCTTAGTGAAAGCGTCGAGCAACGCACGGCGGAAAATCTTTGCATCCCAAAGCGATTTCTGGTTTTTTGCCATCGGTGCTTACCTAAAATGTCTTTCCGGCGTGCATCAGGAGATGTTCGAGAATAGGACCGAGCGTGAGCGCCGGGAAGAAGGTAAGGGCGCCCACGATCAGAATGACCCCAATCAGCAGCACGGCGAATAGCGGCGTTTGCACGGGGAAGGTCCCAGGCGAAGCCGGCACCAGCTTCTTCTTCGCGAGATTGCCCGCGATAGCAAGCATTGGCACGATCATCAGGAAGCGACCGACAAGCATGTCCATTCCGAGCGACAGGTTGTACCAGTGCGTGTTCGCGTTGAGTCCCGCAAAGGCCGAGCCGTTGTTACCTGTGACCGAGGTGTAGGCGTAAAGAATTTCGGACAGGCCATGTGGACCGCCATTGTTCAGGCTGGCCAGGCCGACATTCGGCACTAAAACGGAGATGCCGGACAGCACGAGAATCATCAGCGGGAAAATAAGCACATAGAGCATGGCCATCTGGACGTCATAGGCCTCGATCTTTTTGCCGAGATACTCCGGCGTGCGGCCCACCATTAAACCGGCGATAAAGACAGTAAGAATGACGAAGATGAGCATGCCATACATGCCGGCGCCGACTCCGCCAAAGATGATTTCGCCAAGCATGATGTCGGTAAGCGGCACCAGGCCACCAAGCGGCATAAACGAATCGTGCATGGAGTTTACCGCGCCGCAGCTTGCGTCCGTAGTTACGGTGGCGAACAGCGCAGAGTCCGCGATGCCGAAACGCACCTCTTTCCCCTCCATATTGCCACCGCTCTGCAAGGCTGACACCTGCTGATTGACTCCGTGCAGCAGCGGATTGGGCTGCGCCTCGGCCCAGTATGCCGTTGTTGCGCCTGCGAAAAACAGTACGGTCATCGCCGCGAAGACAGCCCATCCATGGAGGGGTGACTTCGTCATGCGGCCAAGCGTCACCGTGAATCCAGCCGGAATCAGGAAGATCGAAACCATCTCCAGAAAATTCGAGAACGGCGTCGGATTTTCAAATGGATGCGCGCTGTTCGCGTTGAAGAACCCCCCACCATTGGTGCCGAGCATCTTAATCGCCTCCTGCGAAGCGACCGGCCCCTGGGCGATGGTCTGAATGGTTATTGTCTGCGTCGTCGCCTTGCCATCCGCATTGGACGCGGCCACTGTTTGCGCTTGGACCAATTTCGCATGATCGTAAGGACGGAAGTTCTGCACTACGCCTTGCGACACCAGCAGCAGGGCAAACACGATGCAGCTCGGCAGCAGCACCCAGAGCATGGCCCGCGTGGTATCTACCCAGAAATTGCCGAGCGTCTTTGACTCGTGGCGTGCGACGCCGCGAATGAACGCAACGGCAAGCGCCATTCCGACCGCCGCGGAAAAGAAGTTGTGGTAGGCCAGTGTCGCCATCTGGGTGAGATAGCTCATCGTGGTTTCCGGAACGTAGGCCTGCCAATTGGTGTTGGTGGTGAACGAAGCAGCCGTGTTGAAGGCCAGGTCCGGCGCCACCGCCGCCAACTTCTCAGGATTCAATGGAAGAACATGCTGGAGGCGCTCAACAAAATATGTCAGCAGCATCGACGACGCGCTGAACAAAAGCATTGAGACGGTGTACTCCGTCCAGCGCATCTCATGCTTTTCATCTATACCGGTCAGTTTATAAATCGTCCGTTCCAGAGGACGAAACAGCGTATCAGCAAAGGTGCGCTCTCTCTCGAAAACGCGGGCCATATACACGCCCAGCGGTTTGGCGCATGCCAGCACCACGGCAAAGAAGAGAAATATCTGAAACCAGCCATTGGCGGTCATTAAAACTTCTCCGGGCACAGCAAAGCGAACACGAGATACGCCAGCAATAACACCACGATTGCAAGCAGAATTGAGGTTCCAATCATCGCTTCCGCCCCTTACAACCCAAGCGTTCGCAGGCATAGGCATATGCGATTGCCATCGCAAAAAAGGCAATTGTCACGGCGATGAGCAAGACGTCCCACATGAACGAACCTCCTCCTGTGCGGACGTGGTTCATTCATGCACCTTGGCCGAATGAACCGGCACCTGTGCCTGGCGACTAGCTCCGCACGAGCGTTAGTTCACAAGATTTGCTATAAAAAGTGCGTAAAGAAGGAGTAAAGAGGTCATAAAGACGAAGAGGCTAAGCCTTCGGGCGTAAATCGATAGCCCACCGCCGGTTCGGTCCGAATGTAGCGCGGCGTGTCGTCGACCTCAATCTTCTTACGCAGCTGGCCGATGGCAACGCGCAGATACTCCGGCTGCCCGACCGCATTGCCACCCCACACGGCATTCAGCAGCACGCGGTGCGTCAACACCCGTGCTGGGTGAAGCGCGAAGTATGCTAGAAGATCGAACTGCTTTGGTGTTAAGTGAACAGCTTCACCGCGCACCAAGACGCGGTGCTCGGAAATGTCGATTACGAAATCTCCTTGCGCAATCGGTTCTCCGGGAAGCTGCGGCTGAGTAGAAGCTGCACGGCGCAGATGAGCCCGGACGCGTGCCTCGAGCTCCTGAATGGAAAATGGCTTAGTGACATAGTCATCAGCTCCGGCGTCGAGAGCTTCTATCTTGGTCCTTTCCTGGGAGCGAACAGAAAGCACGATAATAGGTGTTTCCGCCACGGTGCGCACCTCGCGGCAAAGCTCCACGCCAGTCATGTTCGGCATTGCGAGATCGGTGATTATGAGGTCAGGATGCCAGAGACTAAATGTAGTCAGGGCGTCGAAAGCGTTCGTCTCGGTACGCACCTCATAACCGCGTGAACTCAATGTGGTCTTGAGCACACGAGTAATTTGTAGCTCATCGTCAACTATCAGAATTCTATTTAGATCGACTGGACGCACCATTCAGTCCTGTTCGTGTGTTTGGGTAATGATGTGAATGTCCACGGTTGGTGCTTCCTTCAAAAAGCGCCAGATAGTCGCATAATATAAATGTTTGCGCAGACCATGAACGGCGGAGCGGCCAAACATGATGTGAGTAATGCGACGCTCCTTGACGAATTTCGCGGCACAGGAGGCGATGCTTTTGCCCTTCACCTGCACTACCTCAGCCTTCAGATTGGCAGCGAATTGAATATTGGCCGTCAGGGAGCGCCGGCGTTCGGCAGAGAGGTCCCGGTCCGTCTCGATGTGCAGGACGTAAAATTCGCCGTCTATCGCGTCCGCAATGCGCGCCCCACGCGCAATCAGTTCTTGTGATTTCGGGTTGGAACTGATACAAACAGCAACCCGCTCACGCACGCACCAGTTTTCGCGAATGTGTTTGCGGTCCATGTAGTCGATCAACGTGCGATCGACTGCCTTCGTGACATGCTGCAGAGCCAATTCGCGAAGGGCGATCAGGTTGCCGCGCCGAAAGAAGTTTGCCAGCGCTCGCTCGGTGCTCTCCATGGGATAAATATCCCCCCGTCGCATCCGCATCTGGAGCGCCTCCGGCGTAAGATCGGCCATTACCACTTCATCAGCTCGCTGTATCACCCAATCCGGAACAGATTCGCGAATTTGTATGCCGGTAACACTTTGCACAGTGGGGGTGACGCTCTCGATATGCTGAACGTTTACTGTCGCCAAGACATCAATCCCAGCATCGAGGAGCTCTAACACATCCTCATACCGCTTGCGGTGCTTGCCGCCTTCGATATTTGTGTGGGCCAACTCATCTATCAGCACCACTTGCGGCCGTCGCGCCAGAATGGCGTCCACGTCCATCTCTTCAAAATCCACGCCCTTATACGCAATTGACTTGCGCGGCACGGCTTCGAGCTTCGCGGCAAGCTCGGCCGTGCGCTGGCGGCCGTGGGTCTCGACTACGCCGATGACCACGTCCTCGCCGCGTTCATGGCGCCGGATGGCCTCACTCAGCATGTTGTAAGTCTTGCCGACGCCGGGCGCATAACCCAGAAACAGCTTGAACAGGCCACGTGAATTTTCCAGGTCCGATTGCTCCAGCCACTGTTCTGGGGTCTTCGCCGTAGGCGGGTTGATAGAGCGGTTCGTCATTGCGAGTAAGATACTCCCGTGACGCGCACTTTAGTTTTTTACAGGTTTGCCCGTTATCTCATTACAACCGCGATTGTCGCCGGCATCGTCTACCTCTTCTACCGCCTGATTCATGTCAACGCTACCACTGTGGCGCTTTCCCTGCTGATTGGCATTCTGTTCATCTCCGCGATCTGGGGTATCAGGCAGGCGATTTATATGGCAGTCTTGTCCACGCTTGCCTTCAATTACTTTTTCCTGCCGCCACTCCTTACCTTTACCGTCGGCGATGAGCACAATTGGATTGCACTCTTCGCCTTTCTGACGACCGGAATCGTAGCAAGCCAACTTGCGGAGCGCGCCCGCCGCGAAACGCTGGCTTCCAATCGCCGTCGCCGGGAAGCGGAACGGCTCTATGAATTCTCGCAGCGCCTTCTGGTCACCAGCAACGTCATCGATCTCCTGGTGGCTGTGCCATCCACGATTGCGGCTACATTCGGTCTTCGTGGAGCCGCGCTCTGTCTGGCTGCAAACAACCGCATTTACCGTTCGAGCCCCGAGTTTATGGATGTGAGCGCCGACGCCCTTCGGGAATCCCTGCATAGCCGTGATCATACAAAGGAAGGCTCCGACGTCGTTCTTGTCCCCATTCACCTCGGGACGCGCACTACCGGCGCGCTGGGCATCGCAGGCTCGTCCCTATCTTCAGAGATGCTGGATGCCATCGGTGGCTTGATCGCAATCGCAATCGAACGCGCCGGCGCGGTAGAGACCCTGAGCAAAAGCGAAGCAGCCCGGGAAGGCGAGAGGTTGAGAAATGCTCTGCTCGACTCAATGACGCACGAGCTTCGCACGCCGTTGACAGCAATTCTGGCATCAATAACAAGTTTGCGTTCCGATGCAAACTTCAACCTTGAGCAACGCCAGGAACTCATGACCGTCATCGAGGAAGAAGCTGAGCGGCTGAATCGTCTCGTAGGCCAGGCCGTGGAGATGGCCGAGTTGGACGCTCATGAGGTCAAACTCGATCTGGTGTCGCACAGCATACGAGAGGCAATTGATGAAGCGCTTGCTGAGTCGCCGCTGGAAGTTCAGCGACGTGTGGAGATTCAGGTGCCGGACGCATTGCCACACGTTGCCATGGATATCACGCGCATTGCGAAGGTCTTACAACATTTACTGGAGAACGCGGCGAAGTATTCCCTTGCGGGTAGCCCGATTTTTGTTACCGCTGGAGTGGAGCGCGGAAAGCTCGTCACCAGCGTCGCCGATCGCGGGTCGGGTATCGACGACTTGGAACGCATGATGATCTTTGACAAGTTCTATCGTGGCCAAGGCCAGCGCTATCGCGTGCATGGAACCGGCATGGGCCTAGCGATCGCGAAGGCAATCGTCGAAGCGCATGGCGGCACAATTGGGGTGACCAGCCAACTCGGGCAGGGCTCAGTTTTTTCGTTCTGGTTGCCTATTGCGTAACTGTTGAAAAGGAGCTGCGGGCGGGTCCTGCCTTTCGCCCCCCAAACAGTATCTTACTGGTTTCGTTAGACTTAAATAGAAGCCAAAGGTGTCCATGTACTTGTGACGTGCTCGGATATTGGTAGTCATTCAATCCAAAATGACTTACCTGGAGTGCAGTGCAAACCAGAAGTTGGCTACGGCTTCTTCTGGGGTGGAACCGCCGCCTTCTCTACCGCAGCAAAGTCGCTTGCAGTTGAATTTCTCGCCGTTTTCCAATTTGCGTTCTTTGCCGAGTGACAGTGCGTGCCATTCATTGTCGGAAAACCTCGTCAAATCATAGAAGTCGTCCCCGCAGTTCATGATGAGTTTACCGAGCGCCGACTTGGATACGAAAAAATAGCTAGTGTTATGTCCCGCGGTTCGCTCTTGACTCCATCCGCCGCCAGGACCTCTGGGGTCAGCTCTCCTCGCCCATCTGCATGCTGAGGTAGCGCTCATAGCCAAGTTCCCCGATCTGGTGCATCTGGGCTTCGAGCCAGTCAACATGTTCTTCCTCGTCCTTGAGCAGTTTCACAAGGAGGTCCCGCGAGCCGTTATCTCCATTCTCGAGTGCAATCTTGACTGCGGCGTTGTACATGGCAACGGCGTTCACTTCGAGGTCCAGATCAGACTTGAGGATGTCCTTGACGTTGGCGCCGATCGTCAACTGTAAAGGCTGCATGCTGGGGGTTCCGTCCAGAAACAAAATCCGCTCCAGCAGAGACTCGGCGTGCTTCATTTCGCCGACAGACTGCTTCTTGATGTACCCAGCGAGCTTCTCGTAGCCCCAGTTCTCGCACATCTCGGCGTGCAGAAAATATTGATTGATCGCGGTGAGCTCTTCGCGCAGCGCACGGTTGAGTTCTTCAAGAACCTTGGCGTTCCCTTTCATGATGACCAGTCTTACACAACCGCTGGGGGAAGCGAAAGGCCCGAATCCCAGACGGGCTTCGGACGAGGGGATGTCTCAGAGGAGCGATTCGAGGTTCGCGGAGCTAGCTATGCCCGCTCAACCGCTCTGCGGACCGGCCAGCCAAGTTTTGCCAGGAAATTGATCGACTGTTCCGCGGTCTGGTGATGCACATAGACGCCTCGCCTGCTCCCGAAGGTGTCGATATTTCAGATAGTCCTCCACAAGTGTGTCGCCGGGGTTGCTGAGAAAGCGCTCTATGCGTTGGCTCTCTGATTCATCGCGCGTAGAGCTTCCAGCGCGTGGCTGCCGTCGGAATGCGGTATGGGCAGGACATTGACCCACGCGAAGGTCAGGTTGCAGAGCGCGAACCAATAATTAACGTCCCAGAACACGATCGCCAGCGCCAGGTTGACCGCCGCGCCGGCCATGCAGATGGAAACCTCCGGCCAGCCCGTGGTGCGACCCCGCTGGATATACGCTCCCATCCAGTTGAATCCGATTTTCTTCACGGGGACATAATGAAAGCGGGCCGCCAGAACATGGCCGAACTCATGACAAATGATGCAGAGCGCCACGAACGCGCATTTCGACAGCAAGGAGAGGAAAATTGGGAAAAGATCGGGGATCATGCCAAATGCTCCACGGGAAATGTTGAATTTGCACTGCATGGGATGCTCGCGTATCGCGAACAAGCCAAAACGGCGGGCGTTGTCCCGGCGTAACTGGTGAAGAATGCCTTCTCAAAGCAAGTTCAAGTTGCGGAGGTCTGTTTGTTTCTCCACCCTCCCTACGTTTCTCCACCCTAAGATGGATGCAGGTTCTGCAAACACCGGTGGTCTGGTGCTCTGTAACTTATAGCGATATCGGCGGAAGCAGGGGCGGCGCGAGGCGGCGCGAAGGATTGCTCGATAGGCCGTTCGAAAATGGGAATGTAATCCAGCTATCTATGAGCTTGGTTAGGTCCGCAACGCGGAGCGTCAGTCCGCTGGAGTCGTGTCTTTGTAGAGCCGTAATCAAGGTTGACAATTTTGCGGAGCCGATGCTCGCGTAATAGCGGAGGTATGAGCAAATACGGCGAGGATTGCGGATTCAGCTTGCGAGTGGGCCGCAAGCGGATCGAGAAGTCATTGAGCGGTGGTGTGCAGCCGGTTCGGACGGTGATCCGGGCGCTGGTGCTGCGGCAGACGGGCCAGCGCCAGTCGACGGTGGAAGCCGGAGCCGGCGTGGGCATTTCGGCCAAGGTCGCCTCGGAGATCGGCAAGCGTTACCTGGAGGGCGGGCTGGAGCGGGCTATCTCTGATGCGCCCCGTCCGGGTCAAAAGCCGCCGCTGGATGCCGAGCATCCTCGCCACCCCTATGCGGAGATTTCACTCGCCGTCTCCGCCATACATTTGACGTACTAATGACACCAGAGATCATGGTCTTGACAATGAATAGGTTTCGATTCACAATCGGGGTATATATACATCGTCAACTGGTGATGAAGTCCACCTAAACCGCCCCCCGGGCTAATGACTCCTGCCAACATGGAGGAGTCTCGAAGATGAGTAAACGCTTGGAGTGTGGGCGGTGCCGCAGTCGCGCTCGATGGCCGATTGAGGCAAACCTTACAGGTGGAAGGGTGTGGGTGATACTGTCTGACATCTTCCTCCAAGCCCATCAGACCCTCTTTCTCAGCGTTCGATATCGTGACAAACCCGCGAAAGGGTTTGCCACTGCATTAGCGGGAACGGCAATAGCGCTAATAATTCCTCACGAATCGACAAAGTACGTTGCTTTGCAATCTAGCGAGGGTGGCGAGCTGTAATGACTGCGCTGACGCGGTACTTTGTCATTAATTTGGTTCAGATTGCGTTCCTCCTGGTGTTCGCACCACTGCTCAAAGGTGTGCTAGCACGCCTGGAGGAGATCATCCAGGGCAAGCACGGGCCCAGCGTGCTCCAGCCCTACTACGACATCTGGAAGCTATTCGGCAAGGACGAGGTGGTGTCCGACCAGAGCACATGGCTGTTCCGATTCGCTCCTCTGTTCCAGTTCGTGATGCCGCTGTTCGTGGTAATGCTGATCCCGGCATTGACCGCGTATCCGCTGTTTTTCGCGTTTGCCGGCGACATGATCGCTGTGGGCTTTCTATTCTCCGCCAGCGGCTTCTTTGTGGTCCTGGCCGCAATGGACACCGCTAACGTTTATGGTGGCGTGGGTTCGAGCCGAACTCGCATGGTCGGGTTTCTGTCTGAGCCCGTGTACATGCTCGTTTTTTTCGCGCTCTCGTACATCGCCGACTCGACGATCCCGTACACAGTGAATGCAAGTTGGGCTGTCTCCTGGGCAACGATGCTGCAACCGGCGCACCTGCTGGTTATCGTTGCGTTTCTGCTGCTGGTGCTTGCCGACGAGGCCCGGCTTCCCGTGGATAACCCGGCCGGCAAGGCTGAGACGGCGATGATCAGCCATTCAAAGAACCTTGAGTACTCGGGCACCGGCGCCGCACTCATGAATTGGGGTGGGGAGATGAAGTTCATGGTGGTATTGATCGTGTTTCTCAACGTCGTCATCACCCCCTGGGGGTTGGCCGCCACCACACATTGGGGAGACATCCTCCTTGCTATTCCCCTGGTACTCGGCAAGATGTTCCTGTTTCTCGTCGTGCTGGCGGTGATCGAAACGACTCTCGCGAAACTCCGCTTGTTCCGGATCAGCGAGTTTCTGGCCTCAGCCTTCGCCCTGGCCTTGTTTGCGATGGGCGTACGCCTGGTGGGGATCGGCTAATGGAAACCGCGCTCGCCATTAACGGCTTCATCGCAGCGCTATTCGTGGTGTTCGGCCTCGGGGTGATCGTCACTCGGCAGATGCTGGGAACGCTGTACATGTTCATGCTGCACGCGGTGGCGCTGACAGCGTCGGCGGTGCTGATCGGGATCGCACTGCACAGCCCACATCTTTACTGGGTGGCGTTGATCACATTCTCAACTAAGGTAATCGCCGTGCCGCTGGTGCTGCGCTGGTCAGCCGGAGCAGAGGTCTACGAACGTCGCGAAGTGGACCAAGTGCTGACCATTCCGAGGTCCTTGCTCATCGCCGGCGCGCTGGCATTGATCGCCTGGATCGTTGCAAATCCGCTGGTACTGGCAGTCTCTGACAGGCCGTTCGCCGCCATCAACGTGCCCACCGGTCTCATGGCCGTATTCTTCGGCGCCATGACGGTTGCGGTACGGCGCGAGGCTGTTGCACAGCTCATGGGCATCTTGATCATGGAAAGCGGTGCGTTCTTCGCGTCTATCTCGCTGGTGAATGAGCTTTCGGTCATAGCCGAAATTGCGGCGGCGGTGGACGTACCGATCGCGGCGCTAGTGATAGGGCTCCTCATCCGCAACATTCATAGAACCAGCGGCATGACCCGCGTGGGCCTGCTGGCGGAACTGAAGGAGCAGCAATGATACTCGGGTGGATCCTTATCGCGCCCGCGATCGCGACTGTCGTTGCGCTGTTCAGCCGGCGCGTGGCGCCGTGGGTTACGCTAGCGTCTTCCATCGCGGTATTGGTGCTTGCGTGGCTAGCCGTACTGCGAGTGAACTCTGCCGGTGCTCTGCATGAAGCCTATGGGGGACTTTCGCTGGATGCTTTCGCGGCGCTGTATCTGCTGCTGGTGGCCTTCGTTAGCGTCACGGCGGCACTGTATTCCATCGGCTACCTGCCGGCTCACTACGCCGAAGACGAGGGTGCGCCGCCACCCCGCTACCGCGCTTACTGGCCGCTGTTCAATCTCTTCCTGATCTCAATGTTGGGGGTGCCGCTGGTCTCGAACCTCGCGGTGATGTGGATCGCCATCGAGCTGACGACCATCTTCTCTGCTTTCCTCGTGGCCTACAACGACCGCGCGGCCGCCTTGGAAGCTGCCTGGAAGTACGTCGCGCTAACCAGCGTTGGCGCCATGATCGCCCTGTTCGGCGTGCTGGTGCTTTACTACGGAATCCATCACGCCGGCCAGCCAGAGACGTGGGCCGGGCTGGTCGCGGCATCACCGGCCATCCAGCCAGCGATATTGTTGGTCTCATTCGCACTGTGGCTGGTCGGATACGGTACCAAGGCGGGCCTCGTGCCCATGCATACTTGGCTGCCCGACGCGCACAGCCAGGCGCCGGCTTCGATTTGTGCGCTGCTTTCTGGGGTCGAGGTCTCCGGCGCGCTGTACATGCTGCTCCGGATCCACCCTGCTCTCGAGCGCAACCCGGGGATTGCGCATCCCGACAACTGGTACCTGGTCGCCGGTCTCCTGAGTGTCGCCACGGCCGCATTCCTGCTGCTCCAGGTACGCGACTACAAGCGCCTATTCGCTTTTTCGACGATCGAACACATGGGCGTGATCCTCGCGGCTTGCGGACTCGGCGCCGGTGGCGATCAGCTCGGGACCGTGTACCAGTTCTTCGCCCACGCGTTCACCAAGTCGTTCTGTTTTTATGCAGCCGGCATCGCTACGATGGTGTTTGGCACTCAGGAGATCAAAGCGGTGCGCGGACTGATCAGCCGGGCTCCGCTCGCAGGCTGGGCGCTGCTCGTGGGAAGCGTCGCGATTGCCGGGGCGCCGCCGTTTGCCATATTCATTTCCGAGTTCAAGATCCTGGCGGTCGGCTTTGGAACCGGCCAGTATGCCGCCACTGGCTTGCTGACCGCGCTCCTGGTGTTGGCCTTCATTGCAATCCTGTACAAGGTCGGACAAATCGTGTTCGGCGAACCGGCACCCGGAAAGAAGCCAAAGTTGCCGAAGACCAGCATGGTTGCTCTAGCCATCGCGTTCATTCCGATGTTCGTGTTCGGATTCTACCTGCCTCCGCCGCTCGCAACGCTCATCCGGCACGCCGGAGCGATTTTGGTGGGTGCGTCATGAGCGATCGCCAGGAGTGGCTCCAACGGATGCGTGGGCTCGCTCCCGAGAGCGCCGTCGAGGACGCCGGCGACTGGATCGAAGTACCGCTTGCAGGCGAGGCATTGCCCACATTTACGGCTGCGCTGGAAGAGAACCACTTCGAATTTGCCACGTTGGTGGTTGAGTCCGATACCGCGTCCGACGGCTTTGTGATGCGTTATTTCTTTTACGATCCCGAAGACGGCGTAATAGTCGCCATCCGGATCGCGATCGCGCGGGGCGCCAGGCTGCCCTCCATCAGTCAACGTGGGCATGCCGCAGCCTGGCACGAGCGCGAGACGGAGGATTTGTTCGGAATCCCGTTTGAGGGGCATCCGTTTCTCGGCGATTACGTACTGCACGATTCGGTGTGGCCGGAAGGCGTGAGGCCGATGAGGCCGGAATTTGACCCACGCGAGCGAATAACCAAACCGGGAACCGGGGTCAATTGGCGGCCGCGGCGGATCCTGCACCAGGAGGGCTCGATCATATTCCCCGTGGGACCAATCTGGGCCGATTACAATGAATCCGCTTTGTTCCTGCTCGAAACCCCGGGCGAGCAGATCTACGAGTGCCATTCACGTCTGTTCTACAAATATCGCGCGGTCGAAAAAATTGCGGAAGGCCAGACCCCGAAACAAGGCATCTTGCTGGCTGAACGCTTCAGCGGCAGTTCTGCATTCGCCCACGTCTGGGCATACTGCCAGGCGTTGGAAAAGATCGGGCACTGTGATGTTCCGCCGCGTGCTCGCGCCTTGCGCACCATGTTCGCCGAGTTGGAACGGATCCGCTACCACGCGGCCACGATCGCCGATCTCGCGAGTTCGACCTCACTTGCCGTCGGAAAATCCATGTCTCAGGAAGTCGAGGAGCGAATGCTTAGGCTCACCGAGCAAGTGTGTGGCCATCGATACCTGTTTGGATTGTGCGTGCCGGGTGGGCTGGCCTGGGACCCGGGCGCCACCGCGATCGCGGCGTTAGGCGCAGGCGTCGCGGACGCCACAAAAGAGTTCGCGCGGCTGGAACGACGGTTCGTGCATACCTCAAGCTATCTCGACCGCATTGAGGAAATGGGCGCGCTGTCCCCCGAAGTGGCGGATCTGTACGGTGTTGTAGGGCCCGTGGCGCGAGCATCGGGTCGCTCTGTCGATCTGCGCCGCTCGCTGCCTTATGGCGCCTACGGCGACCACCGGCCAGACGTGCCGCGCGAATTGGAAGGTGACGGTTACGCGCGCCTGCGAGTGTACTTTGCCGAGATCCGGGCCAGCGCCGCGTTGATCGAAGCGCTGCTCGCGAGCCTTCCCGGCGGGGCTGTGGCGGCCGATTGCCCACCGACGCTAGGCGCCGCGTTGGCCTGGACCGAAGCGCCTGCCGGCGGCACATTCCACTGGCTGCGCATCGACGATACGGGGCGCATCCGCCGCTGGCGCATCGGGCCACCCGGATTCCGCAACTGGCACGCATTCCATCGCGCCCTCGAGGGCGCCGCGTTTCAGGATTTCCACATCATCATGGCAAGCTTTGGCTTGTCGATCGCGGAGAGTGATCGCTGATGGCAAACTGGACACTTGCCAGCCTCGTGCGCGGGATCCGCACCACGCGTTGGCCAACGCGCGACAACATTCCCCCCGGCGCCATGCCTCTACGGCTCGATGGCTTGGCCGGCGATGGCCGTAGGGGAGACCGGCCGCATCACGGGGCCGATGGCGCGGTTTCGCCCGGCAAAGCTGCGTGGACATTCCGGACTCCGCACTCCCAAGGCCCGCTGCCCCGACGTTTTCGGCATTCGGTACATGTGCGGTTCGTGGATGCTGGCGCGAATGGAGCATGCATCAGCGAGGTGCGCTTGATCGATGCGCCACCCTATAACCTGCATCGGTTCGGGATCTTCATCACCGCATCGCCGCGTGACGCTGACGTGCTCCTGGTTGCGGGCCCGGTGACAGAGGCGATGCGCGAACCGCTGCGCAAGGCCTACGAAGCCATGGCGACTCCGCGGCGGGTGGTAGCGATGGGTGACGAGGCGATTGACGGCGGCGTCTTTGGCAAAAGCTTCACCAGCGCCGGGGGAGTCCACGAGGTTATTCCCGTCGATTTTATCGTGCCTGGTTGCCCACCGCCGCCCCTCGCCATTATCCACGGCCTGCTGGCGGCAACCGGCCAGATCGACGTACCGCTGGCCGGGACGACGCCTTGACGCCGTTCGCCATCGCGTTTGTGCTGTTCGCGGCGAGCGTCCTTGCCGCCTTTGCACTACGGGGCAGACTTGCCGCCGGCGCCACATGGGCGCTGCTCACTGCGGGATGTGGACTGATGGCTTGGATCGCCACTGTCACGATTGCATGTGGCGCGAGCCGGACGTTGATCGATTTGGCGCTGCCGTTGATCGGCCCATTCGGTTTCGAACTCTCGCCGCTGGCGGCTTTGTTCCTGCTCGTCACGGTCGCGGTCTTTGCGGTGGCGCTGCCATTCCAGCTCCGCGACAGCCTGCAATGGTCGCGTGCGCGCCGCGGGGCGTTCGTCTCATTCATCGCGCTCACGCTGGCCGCAATGCTGGCATTGTTCACCGCCGCCAGCATCGTCTCGTTTCTCGTGTCGTGGGAAATCGCCGCGTTAGCCATCTGGGCGCTGATCGGCTTCGAAACCCGGCAGCGGGAACCCGAATCGGCCGGGCTGCTGACAATTGCGTTGTCGGAAGCCGGATCGCTCGCAGGGCTCGTGGGCCTGCTGCTCCTCGCGCACGCGGCGGGCAGCCCCAGCCTCGACGGTATCGCGGCGGCCGCGCCCATGTTGCCGCCAGCCATCGTTGCCACAGGCTGCGCTCTGACCTTCTTTGGCTTCGGCATGAAAGCCGGCATGCTGCCACTCAATCTCTGGCTGCCCGCGGCACATGGCGCCGCGCCGCGTTCCATCTCGCCGATCCTCTCGGCGGCGACGCTGAATCTCGGGCTGTACGCGTTCCTGCGCATCGACGGCCCACTCGCGCGTACCAACCCGCGGCTGGGCCTGATGATCCTGGCAACGGGCGCGGCGACTGCGCTGACGGGCATCATGTATGCGCTGATCGAGCGCAACCTGAAACGCCTGCTCGCGCAGAGCTCAATCGAAAACATGGGGATCGCGGTCGCCGGTTTCGGTGCCGGCTTCGCGTTCTCCGCGCTCGGTCACCCCGTGCTGGGCGGCCTCGCGCTCATCGCCGGGTTGTACCACATGCTGAACCATTCGGCCTACAAGGCCCTGCTGTTTCTGGGGGCGGGTGGCATTGACGCCGCAACCGGCACCCACGACCTCGATCGCTTGGGCGGGCTGCTTCGCCGGCTGCCGTGGCTCGGCGCCCTCTTCGTAATCGGCACCTTCGCCATCGCGGCGCTGCCGCCCTTGAACGGTTTCGTGAGCGAATGGATGCTCCTGCAGTCGCTGCTGCGCGTGGTCGAAGTCGCCTCGGTGCCGGTCCGCATTGTCTTCGGCCTCTCCGGTGCAGCGCTGGCGTTGACCGCGGGCCTGGCCGTGACTTGTTTTGCGATGATTACGACCAGCGCCTTGTTAGGTCAGCCGCGTTCACGCGCCGCGGCGGAGGCACGGCGCGCTCCGCGCTCCGTGTGGATACCGATGGGGCTGCTGGCGCTCGTGTGCTTCGGCTTGAGCCTGTGGGCAACCGGAATTATCCCGCTGCTCGGTCGCATCAGTGAACCGCTGGTCGGAGCCAATGCCACCGCGGCTCTGGTTCCGGACTTCTTCGGTCAAACAAGCGCGATCCCGCCCGATGTTCTGCATGGCCTCACGCAACTCGGCGCACAGCTTGGCCGCGGCATCCTACCGCTGCGGAGCTTGATTGTGATGCATTCCGACGCGCCTCGCGCCGGCGTGGTCTATGCGATGTCAACGGCGCTCAGCTTCGCGGTACTCGCATTCATGCTCCTGGTGGTGTGGTTGCTCGCCCGGGTGCTTCGGCGACGGCGCCAGGTTGTGCGGCGCGCGCCGTGGAACGGCGGCATCCCTCGCCTGCATCCGGAGATGGCTTACACAGCGACTACGTTTTCGGCGCCGGTCCGGGTGCTGTTCGACGCGGTGTTCGATCCCACGGTAGCCCGCGAGGAGCAACGCCAAGGCGCGTCTTTGACCTCTTGGCGGAGGCACGAAATTCGAGTGCAGTTGATCGATCGTGTGCTGATCCGTCCGCTCGGCGAGGCAGCACAGCGGCTTGCCGTGCTGCTTTCGCGGCTGCACCAGGGTAAGGTCACGGCGTATGCGGGTTACGTACTGACAAGTTTGATCGTGGTGGTGCTCATTGTGAGGATCTTGTACCTGTGATAAACATCATTCCCTATGCCTTTTTAGCTCTCGCGTTTGCGCTCGGCGCGGCGTTCTTGCGTCCTGCGCGCTGGCGAGCCACCGGTTTTCTGGCAGGGAGCTGGGCCTCTGCATTACTGGTCTTCATCGCCGGGGGGCAGGTTCTCGCCACCGGCATGAGCGCGCACGCCACGCCCGGCGCACTTGCCATCCTGCCTGGATTCGATTTTGGAATCGGCCCATTGCGTGCGTTCTTTCTGATCATCGCCGCCGCGGTTTACGGGGTGTCGACGCCATTTCTCCTGCGCGATACCGAAAAGCGATCAACCGAACGCAGACGAATGGTGCTAGGCCTCACGGTCGTGCTGCAGGCGGCGGTTCTAACCATCTTGCTCGCAGCCGGCGTGACGAGCCTGCTGTTCGCTTGGGAAATTATGTCGCTCGCGCTGGCGGCGCTGGTGTTCGTCGGCCGCGGCCAGACGTTCGAAACGCATGCCGGTCTGAAGACGCTGGCATTTTCGGAAGCTGGCGCCCTGGCGGCGCTCGCGGGCCTCCTGGTGCTGGGCGGCGCTGCCGGAACGTTCACGCTGGCCGGCATCGCTGCTGCGGCCCCGCAACTTCCGCATGGAGTGTTGTGGGCGGGCTTCCTGCTCACGTTCTTCGGATTTGGCGTGAAGACCGCGATCATTCCGGTCAACGGCTGGATGACTGATGCCTACGCTGCAGCTCCATGCGGAGTGTTGCCGCTGCTCTCGGGTGCGACCTTGAATCTCGGTGTGTTCACGCTGTGGGTGGTCGACGGGCCGCTCGCAAGCTATTCCCTGCGACCAGCCCTGGTGGTGCTGGCCGTGGGGGCGCTCACGGCTCTGCTCGGCATCATGTACGCGCTCACCGAAAGCGACATGACGCGGCTCCTGACGCGGAGCTCCGTCGAGAACCTCGGCATCATTGTTACGGCGCTCGGCGCCGGGTTTGCGTTTGCCGCGATGCGCCATCCGACTTTGGCCGGGCTCGCGCTGATTGCGGGGCTTTACCACATGATGAACCACTCAACCTTCAAGACGCTGCTGTTCGTGGGCGCAGGAGGCGTGAATGACACGATCGGTCACCAGGACATGAACCGACTCGGCGGATTGCTCAGGCGGCTGCCGGTGTTCGGTACAGTATTTCTGCTGGGCTGTTTCGCCATCGCGGCACTGCCGCCGTTCAACGGTTTCGTCAGCGAATGGATGATCCTGCAGTCACTGTTACGAGTCGTCGAGCTCGGGCCGGTGCCTGTACGCATCGTGTTCGGCCTGGCAGGCGCTGCCCTGGCGCTCACAGCAGGGCTGGCCGTGACCTGTTTTGCGATGCTCGCCACCGGGACGCTGCTCGGCGTACCGCGCTCGCGCGAGGCGGAGGCCGTACCGCGTATGCCGATGAGCGTGACCGCGCCAATGACGCTGCTGCTAGTGATATGTGCATGGCTGGGCGTCTGGGCTACAGGCGTCATTCCGGTCCTGGGCCGCATCACTGCACCCCTCATCGGGCACGATGCAACTGCCGGGCTGGTGCCAGCCTTCTTCGGTCCCGTCACTGATCTTCCGGCCGACGTGGTGCACAGCCTGACTCAGCTCGGCGCACAGCTCGGCCGCGGCCTCTTGCCGTTGCGGGGTCTGATTGTTTTGCACTCCGATGCACCACGGGCCGGCGTGGTCTATGCCATGTCCACGGCGCTGACCTTTGCAGCGCTGGCGTTGATGCTGCTGGTGACGTGGGTGTCCGCGCGCTTGTTGCGCCGCCGCCGTCACTTGGTGCGGCGTGGGCCGTGGAACGGCGGCATCCCGCAGCTGCGTCCGGAGATGGCCTACACGCCCATTACGTTCGCGGCGCCGGTGCGAGTCATGTTCCACGGCATCTTCGACCCTGAAGTCGCGCGAGAGGAACAGCATCAAGGCGCATTCCTTACGAGTCGGCGGCATCACGAACTGCGAGTGCACATTCTTGACCGCCTGTTGTTGAACCCGCTCTTGGCGGCCATGGAGGCCGCAGCCAGACTATTCGCGCGGATGCACCACGGCAAGGTGACCGGGTACGCAGCTTATGTACTGGGCGCCGCGGTGGTGGTTTTGCTCGCGGCCGCCATCACCCTGAACTGATCCATGTTCGCCGGTATCGCAACCTGCATCCTCGTCAAGCACCGAGGTGATCACTTGGTGTGAGCGTTACTTGAAAAATATGGTTCTTGCGCATATCGGGTGATATTCCCCAGGGGAGCTTATTCGGGGAAGAATGGTTTTAGCTCCGTCGGGCTCCGGTACACCCGATGGACCTCCAGGGTCTTCGTCGCGAAGAGATGCGCTTTGGAAAGGCACCCGATTGCAACGCCGTCGTACGCGTAGTACCAGTGCCGTCCGATCAAATTCAAGCGATTCCATCGGCCGTTAGCGATTCGGCATTCTGGCATTTTGAGCCGTTTCGTCACTTCGCGGAATCTGTGAGTTACACGGTCTAGTTGTGAAGTTTCAAGAGGTTGTCGATTCGATCTGGATCAGAGAAGCTGAAAGTGATGAGCCGTAGTTTCAGAGAGGAGACGGAATGGACTATTAGCAGAATGCCCGATTGACGATCCACAGTCGAGTGCAGTTGGTGAAAATGACGCTGAAGCGCGGAGCCACGCTGAGAGCCGCGCAGCCGCCTCCACCAATTCGTGAAGCTGGCTTTGATGCTCATCAGCGGTGGCGGAGCCGCACCCAGAGGCTTTGCTTCTCGCGCGGCGGCGCGGAGTCGAGGGTGGCGGGCTGCGGCGGAAGCTGCTCTCCGAAGAAAGCGGCTCTGGGATTGGTGATGCAGAGGCGCTCGGCGGTCTCAGCTCCGTATTGCTTCGCGACTAGGTCGAAGGCTTCTTTCATGCGGGGCGGACGGGACTGGAGGTTGTGAGCGTCAGTGGCGAGGAAGTGAACCTTGTTCTGCTGGAGAAGCTTCTGAGCGAAGGTCATGGCGACGCGCCCGAAGCGCCCGGTGAGCGAAGACGCCGTTACCTGCACCAGGCATCCTACGTCAATCCATTCGTTGAGGCGATGCGGCGTTTTGTGGATGGTCAGGTTGCGCTCGGGATGAGTGATGATGGGCTGCACTCCGGCAACCAGGAACTGGTGGAAGACCTCAGTCATCTGCTGCGGGATGGAGAGGTCGGCAAACTCCACGAGCAGATAATTTTTCTGGTTGATGGTGTATTTGTGCGGGTTTTTCAGGGCGTCGTCGATGTTCTCGAAGGACAGGTGAAAATCGCAGCCTAGCCCGAGGGTGATTTTGCCTTCCACGCGAGCGCGGAGCTCTTCCAGCGTTTGCCGATTGATTACCGGGTCGAAGTCGTAGTGGGAATTGGCGTGGGGTGTGCAGACGACGTGCGTGATGCCGTCAGCGGCCGCCATTTCCGCCATTGCGACGGAGGTTTCGATGTCCCTGGAGCCGTCATCCAGCCCAAAGAGCAGGTGATGGTGAATATCGATCATTCGGAACTATTGCGTCGTTGTGAGAGCTTCCACGAGTGAAGCGAAAATCTTCCATCCGTCGGCAGAGCCGAGCAGAGCTTCGCTGGAGCGATCGGGATGCGGCATCATGCCGAGCACGTTGCGGCCTTCGCCCAGGATTCCGGCGATGTTGTCGAGCGAGCCGTTGGGGTTGGCGCCGGCGGTGATGGCGCCTTCGGGCGTCGCGTAGCGGAAGGCGATGCGGTCTTCGCGGCGCAGAGCGTCGAGCGTGGAGGCATCGCAGAAATAGTTGCCTTCCATGTGGCCGATGGGAATTTTGAGGACCTCGCCCTTCTTCAGTGCGTGCGTGAAAGGCGAGTTGGTGGTCCCGGTGCGTAGATGAACCTGTTTGCAAATGTATTTCAAACCGGCGTTGCGGAGAAGCGCGCCGGGGAGCAGGCCCGATTCGCAAAGGATCTGGAAGCCGTTACAGATGCCGAGCACGGGGCCGCCCTCAGCGGCGAATTTCTTGACCGACTGCATGACCGGCGAGAAGTGGGCAATGGCGCCGGTGCGAAGGTAGTCGCCATACGCGAAGCCGCCAGGAATAAGGATGGCGTCGCAACCCTCGAGATCCGCGGAGTCGTGCCAGAGAAAAGTTACGGGCTGGCGGGCGATTTCCGCAATAACGTGCCAGGTGTCGTGGTCGCAGTTTGATCCCGGGAAGACGAGCACGCCAAACTTCATACTCTTAGGCTAGCAGCATTTGCGCGGCTGGTGTAAAGCGGCTACTCGTCCGCGTATTTCACGCTGCATCCGTAGGGGCGGGTGTGGTTGATGGCGATGGGCTGGCCGGCCATGGCTTCGGTCAGAGCGGCGGAGACGTAATTTTTGGATTTGGGCACATCGGCGACGTCCGTGGTGGGATGGTCATCGATGGCTCCCTCATAGATGAGCTTGCCGGTGGGATCGATGACGAACATGTGGGGCGTAGTTTTGGCTTTGTAGGCGAGACCGATGGTTCCTGAAGGATCGAGGAGAGCGGCGGTGGGCGCGGCGTGCACCTTGGCGATCCATGAGTTCTCCTCGGCCGCTGTCATGTAGCCCTGCTTACCGGGCGCGGATGAAAGAATGGTGAGCCAGATGACTCCTTTCGCGGTCCATTTCTTTTGCAGAGACTGCATGTTGCCGCTGTTGTATTGCTTGCGGGTGTAGGGGCAGTCCTTGTTCGTCCATTCGAGCACGACGTATTTGCCGCGGTAGTCGGCAAGCTTCTGCGTTTGGCCGTGGGTGTCGGTTCCGGTGAACGCGGGTGCGGGGCTGCCTACGCGGGCGGCCGAAGCGGAGAGCGTGGATGCGAGAATTATGGCCAAAGCTATAGCCAGGCGACGGACCATAGAGTGTGTTCTCCGTATTTGGACTTTAGACGCCGGCGGCTGGAAGTTTGTTTGCTCAGGCTCCGGGCGGAACGGTGGCGGCTTCGGCTTCCGTGTTTCCCGAGAGCTTCGCTCGGGCCTTGATTTCATCGAGCGCGCGGAAGACGATGCCGGGGGTCAGGACTTCGGGCAACAGCTTTGGCGGCGCGCTGGGATTGGCGGGGTAGAGGGCGTAGGTGGGGACTCCGCTGCGTCCGAGGGCGGCGAGGGCGTTGGCGATGGTCGGGTCCTGGCGGGTCCAGTCGGCGCGGACCAGCTCGACTCCGCTGGAGTTGAGGCGCTGCTGGACGTCGGCGCGGTCGAGCACGACGCGCTCGTTGACCTGGCAGCTCAGGCACCAGCTGGCAGTGAAGTCCACGAAGACGGGCTTGCCCTGAGCACGATATTGTGCGACGAGCTGCGGCGTGAACGGCTGCCAGTTTGTGTTTTGCGCGTGGACGGCGGCGGTCGTGGGCGAGAAGGCGCGCACCGACCACACGGGAACCGCCACCGCACACGCAAGGACGAGGACCGCTACGACAGTTGCCGGAGCCTTCGCCGGCCAGCGCCCCAGTATCCATCCTGCGATAGCGAGCAGCAGAAAGGCGACAAGCAGGAAGACCAGCGAACTTGCGGAGGCGGTCTGGTTGAAGACCCAGACGAGCCAGATAACGGTTCCAAAGAGAGGAATGGAAACGGCCTGCTTGAGAATTTCCATCCATGCGCCGGGGCGGGGCAGCAGGCGCGTCCAGGCGGGGTTGAAGGCGAGCAGCAGATAGGGGAAAGCGAGGCCGAGAGCGACGGCAGTGAAAACAATGATGCTGACGGCGGCGGAGGCGGCGAGGGCGTATCCGATGGCCGCACCCATCAGGGGAGCGGTGCAGGGCGTCGCGACCACGACGGCAAGAACTCCGGTAAAGAAGCTGCCCGCGAAGCCTTGCTTTGCGGCCAGGCCAGAGCCGGCGCTGGTAACGGAGAGTCCAATCTCAAACTGGCCGGCGAGCGAGAGACCGAGGAAAAAGAGCAGCAGCGCGAGCACAACCAGGAAAACGGGCGACTGAAACTGGAATCCCCAGCCAAGATTGCTGCCTGCGGAGCGGAGAGCAAGCAGGACTCCGACGATGATCCAGAAGCAGACGAGAATGCCGGCAGTGTAGGTCAAGCCGTTGAGGCGCAGCTTGCGGCGCTCTTTGGTGGAAGATTGCACGAGCGCCAGCCCCTTGAGAAAGAGCACGGGGAAGACGCAGGGCATGAGGTTCAGGATGATTCCCCCGGCGAAGGCGAGCAGCACGATGCGCAGCAGGGTCATGCCGGAGGGCAAAGCGCCGGCGAGGGCCAGAGCTCCAGGCGTGGCGTGGATGTCGTAGGCGCGTCCATTGCCGAGCACCAGCAGGCCGTGCAACTGCTGCGGAGTCTTACTGAGGTTTTCGTCCTTCGTGAGCGCGATTTGGACGCCGTTGCGGCGGAATTTAACCGGCTGCGGCGCGGCGTTGGCCAGGATGTTCTGATCGAAAGGAAAGAATTCGGCGGATTGCTCGCGGCGGCCGGTTTCGATGGTGAGCGTGAAACCCTTTGGGGTGGTCTGGAACCTTGCCGTATCGCTCGAGGGGAGCGGCTGTGGGAGGGTACTGGCGAACTGGGTGACAAGCTGCTGGTCGGCTGCGATCAAGCCCGGAGCAGCGGGCGCACTCGGCAGGGCGGGCCGATCAACTGAGAGCGTGGCCTTGCCGGGGATGCAGACTTCGCGGCATACCAGCCAGTTAACGCTTGCGGCGATCGTCGCGGTTGAGCCCGCTGGCTTGAACTCCGGCGCAACGCGCATAGGGATGGGGAACAGGACCTGGTTTTCGTAGCCGAAGTCCATGAGCGGGCCGAGCGGCAACCGCCTGGGGGCGGGATATTGCATTGCGCCCGCAGTGACGCCGGTGGGGAGGGTCCAATGGATGACGGGCGGCTCGCCGGAGTCGCCTGCATTGACCCAGTAGACGTGCCATCCGGGAGCGAGCTTGAAGTAGAGGCCGGCGGTAAAGTTTTGTCCCGGATAAATCCGCGCGGGAGGAACGACCATCTGCACAGAGAGGTGCTTCGCGCTGGCTGTCGCCTGAGGACGACCCAGAGACGGCAGAAAGAACGCAACCAGAAGCAACAGACTGGCACGAAGACACATTACCGTTACCTTAGAGCAGTGAATGAGCTGGTCCGATTCAATGTTTACACGCTGACCGGGCTGCCTGCGGCCTGCCTGGCCGGGGCAAGCGCGAGCAAAACTGCTCCGATGACGATCAGGACCGCCACGCCGATCAGTTCGCCTCGTTCAATCAATCCGCGCCATGCCTGAAAGCCCATCACGGCCGCATGCGCGAAGCTGGACCAGGCCGTAAAGGCGATCAGGCTTCGGTTGCGCGAAGGATTGCGGATTGCCAGGAGTAGAAATATGCCCAGCGTGACGTAGAGGCTCAACAGCATGGCCAGGCCTGGCTCCTTTTGTATAAAGGAGACAAGCGGATAAGTCAGGGCGACAAACAGCACCCCGACGATGCCTAATACGATCTTCAAAGATAGCTCTCGGTTCATAGCGCATCTCCCCGATGCTCGCGCACGATCATACGCTTTTGCAGGGGCGGACGGTTCCCCGAACCGATTACGGCGCGGTCTAAAGCGTCATAAACGCGACGCCAGCACATACCAGCGCGGCGGCGATCCAGCGGCGGCGGTCCACGTTTTCATGCAGGAAGATTTTTGCCGCGATGGCGTTAGTGACGAAGGCGAGCGACGCGGAGGCGGGAGCGATGAGGCTGAGGTTGGCGCGGCTGAGAGCGAACAGCAGGGAGAAGAAACTCAGCGTCATGACGGCCACGCCGACTAGGAAGCGCGGGCTGCCCAGCACGGCGAGGATGGCGCCGCCGAGTCCGCGTTCGGCCTTGATCTTGTCGAGGTCGCCGACGGCACGCATGGAGGCTGCAATCATGACGTCGCCGACCGTCGCGGAAACGACGATGGTGGCGATCATGGCGACCTCAGCCCAAGCGTTGTGGGGATAGGCAACGGTCACTGCGCCGATACCTCCAGTGCGTCGTGTTTGGGGATTTCCGTGTAGGAAGGACCACGCGCGATGAAGCCAACAGCCGCGGTGATCAGCACAATTCCAACCCAGCGCATCGGGGAAATGTGCTCGTGTTTCCAGAAACGGGCGAGCAGGGCGACAAAGACGTTTCCGATCGAAGTGGCGGGCAGGACAAAGGTGAGGTCAGCCCAGGAAAGGGAAGCAAGGTAAGAGGCAAAGAAGGCAATGAGCAGGACGATTCCGATGATGACCTGCGGAACCGCAAAAGCGTAGAAGATCGTGGAGAGGTGATGGACCGAAACCGGACCCACCTGACCCATGCCCAGGCTGAGCAGGGTGTCGCCGAGGGGAGCGGTGACGGCAACGATGCCCAGGATGCTCCATCGCTGCAATGTCATGGTGGATTTAGTCATGGGATTCGCGCGGTCCGTGGCGTGGCTTTGGGCCTTCCGCAGAAAAACGGCCAGCGAGACCGCTGGTCGCGTGGTTCAAAGCGCACTGCGTTCAATTTCGACATTGGCTGGGGCGCCCGCCTCGGTGTTGGGAGGTTTGGATTTCGCCTTCCGGACGGCCCGGTTCCGCTGCGCACGAAGCTTGAGGAAGGATCTCGATTCGACGTACAGCCGTTTGAGGTCTCGATTGACGATGGCTTTCCAGACGACGCGCCACGCGGCCTTGGGGCGGAAGTAATACTCATCGTAGAAGCGATGCACCATCTCGAGTACGTACTCTTTCGGGAGTCCAGGGTACTCGACATGGGCGAGTTGGTGGCCGCCGTTGTCCGCCATGGCTCCGTTATTGGTGATGTAGCCGTTGTCTTGCGCGAACTCGTAGAACTCAGTTCCGGGATAAGCGTGGGCGATCGAAACCTGGATGGTTTCCACGTCGAGGGCCTTGGCGAAGTTGATGGTCTTGCGGATAGTCTCCTTGGTCTCGCCGGGAAGCCCAAGGATGAAGTCGCCGTGAATGGTGAGGCCCAGGTCGTGGCAGTCGCGAACGAAGTCGCGGGCGCGCTCGACGGTGGCTCCCTTCTTGATGTTCTTGAGAATCTGCGCGTCGCCGGACTCGAAGCCGACGATGAGCAGACGGCAGCCCGCTTCGCGCATGGCTTTGAGCGTTTCGCGGTCGGTGGTTACGCGCGAGGTGCAGGACCAGGTGAGGCCGAGCGGCTTGAGCTTGGAGCATAGCTCGATGGTGCGCCCCTTCTGGATATTGAAGGTGTCGTCGTCGAAGAAGAATTCCTTGACGTGGGGGAAGAGCTCTTTAGCGTGCGCCATTTCCGCCGCCACGTCGTCGCTCGAGCGCTTGCGCCAGGCGTGCCCGCTGAGGGTCTGCGGCCACAGGCAGAAGGTGCACTGCGCCGGGCAGCCGCGTGTCGAGTAGAGCGAGACATAAGGATGCAGCAGGAACGGAACATTGTACTTCGTCACGTCCATGTCGCGGGCGTAAATGTCCGTGACCCAGGGCAGTGCGTCCAGGTCGTCGATCTGCGGGCGGTCGGGATTGTGAACGATCTTCCCGTCGGCGCCGCGGTAGCTGATGCCCAGGATTTCGTTCAGCGGCCTGCCGTTGGCGAACTCGACCACAGAGAAGTCGAACTCGCGCCGACATATAAAGTCGATGGCGGGACACTCGTTGAGGGCGCGGTCGGGCGAAGTGGTGACCGGCGGACCGACAAAAGCGATGCGGATGGAGGGATTGCCTCGCTTGATGGCCTCGACAAGCTTGTGGTCGCCCTTCCAGCCGACGGTGCTGGTGAACAGCACCAGGAATTCATAACCTTTGGCGATCTCAATCGTCTCGTCAGAAGAGACGTGATGCGGGGGTGCGTCAAGAAGGCGGGAACCTTCGAGCAGGCCCGCCGGGTACGCCAGCCAAACCGGGTACCAGTAGGACTCGATTTCGCGAGTAGCAGGCCAGCGCGAACTTGCGCCGCCATCAAAGTTCTCAAACGAAGGGGGGTTTAGGAATAGCGTTTTAAGCGGCATGGCGTTAGAAGCTAATTTTATCATTCAAAAGGGATGGAAGGCTGCCGATATTGCCGACGAGAGTGATCGCTGTACTCAGTGCGCCGGCAAATGTACCCAATCCTGAATGGTGCCGATGGAGCGCATAAGACTTAGTTGCGCGCGCATCAGTAAGAGGTTGGCGTTGAGCGCGTCCTGATAACGTTCCTCGGCTTGGATACGCGCTAATTCTTCGTCCCTGGGAGTGACGGGAGCGGCGTTGGGCGAGCCGGTTCCGTTTTTCAATTCAGATTGGACGGTTTCAAGCTGCTCCTCGGCGAGCTGGCTCTGCAACTGGGCAAAATGTTGCTGAGCCTTCAACTCCGCCAGGCTGTGCTGCAGGGTTTCAACCTGTTCGCTGGCCTCGTTCTTTGCCTGTTGGGCCTCCACGGTTGCCCGCACCGCTTCGGCAGCTGATTCGTGGGCTTTGGCACGCCGTCCGGCGTCAAAAAGCGGGATGGTAATCTGTACGCCGATGTCGAAGTTGTTGTGCTGGAAGCGCTTGAAGTACTCCTGGTAATTGTTGAATTCGGCATAGCGGCTGTATTGCACGCCGAACCCAAACTGCGGCCAGTAATTCTGTTTGGCGTCGCCGTAGGAAATCTCCTGCTTGGATTTGGCGTTGGCATCGGCGGCCTGAATTCCCGAGTTGGAGGCGATGGCCTGGGCTGCCAGTGTACCGTCGCTGCCGATTTCGGGAGCGGGCGGAATGCTTTTGGTTTCAGGAATGAAGCTGGAGGCTGGAAGGCCGGTGAGGTGCTGCAGCTTTTGGCGCTGCTGGCTGGCGTCATCCTCGAGGTGCAGGCGCTTGAGATCGACTTGGGCGGAGGTGATCTCCGCTTTGGTTTGGTCCATGCGGCTGGCCACGCCGGCGATCAGGCGTTGATGCTGGATATTCGCAAGCCGGTCAGCAGCGCTCTTTTCCTCATTCAGTGCGACAAGCTCGCGGGTGTCCGTGTCGAGTTGAATGTAGGCGAGGGTACAGTCGAGCGTCGCCTGGTCCTGTTTGTCTTTTAGAGCCAACTGTGCCGATTTCAGCGCGGTGCGAGACGAGCGAACGTAGTCGGGCTGCGAGAAGGAGTAGAGCAGCGACTGCGAGGTCACATTGAAAATCGAGGGCTGGCCCACCGGAAACCCATAGGTGTATCCGACCCCGGACCCGAGCAGAAAATTCGGAACATACGCGTCTCTTGCTTCGGAAACGCCGGCAGCGGCACGCTGGACGTCGGCCGCGGCCATCTTGACCTGAGTACTGTTCTGAAGAGTGAGGGCCACGGTCGAAGACAGCGATATCTGAGCGGCGGCGCCCGAAGCTCCGAGCAGCACGCCCGTCGCCATCGTCAGCCAGCAGCAGATTCGTTTCTTCACGTGCATTCCTGTCATCCGGAATTTCAATCTCCGGTGGTGATTGCCGCTGTTTCGACATAGGTTGCGCTGAGGGCATGGGCAGCCGCGAATTCGCGATCGGCGGCGGAAGCGTCGCCCTGCCTTTTGAGCAGGGCGCCGAGCTGCGTGTGGACGGCGAAGGCTGGAGCTGTTTCGCTGAGCGCATTGCCTTCGAGATACTCATGGAGCCATTGCGCGGCCAATGCGGTTTCGCGTCTGGACTTAATCAGCGTAGAGGCTCCGTCCACAAGCACGGGGCCGTGAACAGTGTCCGCAGCCGCTCCGCTCTTCAGGGCCGCCAGCATCTGGTCCCAGCGTCCGCGACGGCGGTAGAAGCTGCCCAGGTCCATCCATGCCTGTGCCACGTCCTCCGGCGAGCGAGATGCAGCGATTTGGGCCCGCAGGTCCTGTTCCGCGCCCGCATAATCCTTTTTTGCCTCGGCAATACGGGCGTGCAACTCGTCGGCGCGCGCCGGGTCGAGTGCGGCAAGGTGCTGCGCGAGCCGCTCGGCTTTGTCGTAGCCGCCGCCGAGGAGCTTGGGAGCCTCAACGTAGTATTGGCCGAGGTCGGCAAGCGCCTCACGATTGTTTCCGTCGAGCTGGACGGCCGCTTCAAATTCAGAGTGGGCGAGCCTCGCCGTTTTGTACGCGGCGACCATGCCGGATCCACTCGCCTTTTGTCCGTAGGCGCGCGCCAGCCAAAGGTGATATTCACTGCTTGCCGAGGCAAGCTGTACGGCGTGCCGGCAGGAGTCGACCGCTGCGTCCGTGCGGCCCTGGGCTAGATAGACGCGGCATTGCAGGTTCCACGCGGCGCCGTTGCCGGGATCGCGCTGAAGCGCGTTGTCGAGCGCGCGAAGTGCGTCGTCGGCGCGGCCACGGCTGAAGGCCGAGCGGGCCAGGTCCACGTTGTTGCGCATCGCCGCAAAACTTGTTCCAAAAGAAGCCGCGATCCATACCAGAAGGAGCGCGAGTGCCAGTTTGTTTCTCATCCCGATTTACTTTGCCTCGACGATCGGCAAACCGTCGCCGATCGGTTGTCCATTGGTGCTGCCCAGAGCTACTACGTCGCCTTGTTTCAGTCCGCTTAAAACCTCCACCTGGGTGAGATTGATGTTGCCCACGGTGATGGAAACGCGGTGAAGCTTGTTGCCTCTTATCTGATAAGCGTAGGGCTGCCCGTTCTCGGTGTGCAGCGCCTCCCGCGGGATGTTGAGCGCGTTGGGGTCGTTGGCCACGAGAGCGGTGACGCGCACGTTGGTGTCGGGCAGCAGGTCGTCATGGGCGTCGTCAATCTTGACGAGAGCTACGCCCACGTTGCGGGTGGTGAAGGTAATGATGGTGGAGGGAACGCGCGCGATCTGCCCGTGCCAGGTCTTGCCGGGCTGGGCGTCCCACTGGATGGTGACACGCTGACCCACGCGAAGCTTTCCGATTTCCGGCTCGTCGAAGTAGGCGCGTACCTGCATTTTTGAGAGATTCGCCATTTGCAGCAGCAGATCACCTTGCTGCACATATTCGGTCCGGGAAACGGGGATGCGGTAGACCGTCCCGGCAAAGGGAGCGCGAATATTCGCTTCCTCGACGACCTGTTTGGCCGCCGCGTAGCCAGCCTCCGCGTCGGCGATGGCGGCTTTGGCCCGGCTGAGGTCGCCGGCGTCGTAACTGTGGGTTTTTCTTTGCTGAAGGTTCGCCAGGGAGACATTGGCGGCATCGAGTTGCTGCTGGGCCGAGGCGACCTCGCTGGCGGACGCTGCGCCTGTGAACTGCAGTTTCTTCAGCGCTTCCAGATCGCGCCGGGCCTGGTCACGTTGAATCTCAGCTTTGCTGGTCTCGCCCTGAAGCGAGAGGAGTTGCTGCTGGGTCCCGCCCTGAAGCATGGCGCTGTAACTGGCCTGGGCGCCTCTTAACCCAGCCTGGGCGGTGGCGAGCTGGGCGCGGGCATTTGCATCGTCCATCTGGAGCAGCAGCTTTCCCTTCGGGACCTTCTGGCCTTCATGCACGTAAAGGGCCTTGATAAGGCCGGGGAAGGGCGCGTGCGCCTCAAAATTGACCTGCGGTTCAACCTTGCCGTTGGTGGGAATGGTGCTTTTGAGCTCGCTGCGCTGGACAACAGCAGCGCGAACCGGAATCCTCGAACGGGTGGCCATGTGCACGAAATAGAAGAGGACAACCAGCCCAATGATTAAGGCAAGCCAGATCCAGCGCGTTCTTGTTCTTCTCTTTGGAGTCGCCATCAGGGGTTGTGGGATAACTGAATCGTTACTAAGTATATAAGACTCAGCAGTGAGGCCTTTGGCCTCAAAAGTTTTCCGCCGGTGTGATGAAATGAGGACATGGCAAATAAACCGCGCTATACCGACGAGCACGCGAAAGCGGGGCTCGACTTCAAATTTCCCGCAATTGAAACATGGCCGAACCAGTTTCCGGCGTACGAAATTCTGATTGACGACCCGGAGTTTACCTCGGTATGTCCGAAGACTGGGCTGCCTGATTTTGGAGTCATCCAATTGCGTTATATGCCGCGCGAACGCTGCCTGGAATTGAAATCGTGGAAGGAGTATCTATTCAGCTACCGGAACCTCGGGATTTTTCAGGAGAACGTTGTGAACCAGGTTCTTGAAGACGTAGTGAAGGCCTGCGATCCAGTGTGGGCGCACGTGAAGGGCGACTTCCGTCCTCGCGGCGGCATCTCGACAGTCGTAGAGGCGAAATGGCCGCGCGCAATCGAGAAATGACCGGCCGATTACGGTGCTGAACTTGGCAGCAAATCAGGCTTGAGCAGCATCTAGGTAAGGAGGTCGGGAAACGAACTTGCGAAGTGAAGAGTGTTGA
This sequence comes from Acidobacteriaceae bacterium, assembly GCA_049280995.1. Taxonomy (GTDB): domain Bacteria; phylum Acidobacteriota; class Terriglobia; order Terriglobales; family Acidobacteriaceae; genus Silvibacterium. The sequence goes on along the minus strand of JBAPRH010000012.1, from coordinate 23,544 downwards.
GGAGTATCCTGTCTGGTACCGTCCGGATTTTCACTAAGGAGAATGAGGATTTATGGCAGACGAACAGAACTCAGGTGGATTCAGCTGGTTTCTCGCAGGGTTGGGAGCAGGGGCGCTGCTTGGCGTCTTGTTTGCGCCCAAGGCAGGCAGAGAGACGCGCGACGACCTGGTGAGCGGAGCGCGCGAGGGAAAAGAGTATCTTCGCCAGCGTTCCCGGGAAGCCGCCGACCAGGTGAACCAATACGTGGACCGCAGCAAGGAATACATGGACAAGGGCCGCGCGCAATGGGAGGACTATGTCAACCGGGGCCGTCGCTATGTAAATGAGCAAACGGGCAAGGTTTCATCGGCAGTTGAAGCGGGCAAGGAAGCCTACCGTCAGACAGCCGCAAACGCCTCCGCCTCCGTTGACGCAGGTAAGGAAGCATACCAGAGCGCTACCGGCACCACCGGCGAGTCCTCGACGCAGTCCTGAATCTAAATGCCATCCGGGGGTGGCCATGCAATCACCACCGAGCGATTATTTTCTAGTCCTCGTTATTTTTACGGCAGTGACGGCGCTCAGCCTTCTCATCCAGGCGTGTTCGCTGCTGGCGATGTTTATCGTGCTTCGCAAGTCCATGAAAAAGATGCAGGACATGGCTAACGAAGCGAAGGCCAAGGCGATGCCGATGCTCGCGTCGGCACAAGCCCTGCTGGATGATATTGGTCCCAAGCTGAAGACCGCGACCAGCGAGATATCAGAGATCAGCCAGAAGGCACGCCATCAGGCCAACAACCTGAACGAGACGATGGACACGGTGCTGGTGAAAGCCAACGCTCAGATCCGTCGAATCGATGAAATGGTTTCGGGAACGATGGACATCATGGAGCAGGCCAGCAGAGCAATTGAGTTCGCGGTGGCCGCTCCAACGCGGCGAGTTTCCGGAGTGCTCCAGGGGCTGCGAGTCGGCTTGGGGGTGTTTCTCGGAAGGGAAAAGCAGGTCCGCGTCGGAGCGACCAGTGCCCGTTCTCAGGGGCCTGCGATTCATATTGAGGAACCAGTCGCCCGCACTGAGAACCCACGGACCGAAGGCTCCAGAACGGTCGAGTTTCCCCAACAGAAGCACGCTTAGAGTATCCAGCCGCCGCCAACTACCTCATCGCCATCGTAGAAGACGGCGGCCTGGCCGGGAGTGACCGCGCGCTGGCGCTCATCAAAGCACGCTTCCGCCTGATTGTTGCCGGCGCTTCGAAGCGTGGCCCAGGCGGCCTCGTGACGATGGCGAATCTTGATCCGTACCCTCATTTCCCCGATTAGCTCAGGAATGGAAATCCAGTTTACGTCGCGTGTGCGCACGACGGGGGCCGTTGCGTCCTTCCCGGCTCCGACGATCACGCGATGGCTGTCACGGTCGATCTGAAGCACGTAAAGCGGATCGGGCGAGGAGACGCCGAGTCCCTTGCGCTGCCCGATGGTGAAGTTATGGATGCCGGTGTGGCGTCCAACGACCTCGCCGGAAGTCGAGACCAACTCGCCCGCTGTGTCGGGGATGGTTTCTCCCTGTTCCTTGAGGTACGCGTCGATGAATTGCTTGTAGTCGCCGCCGGGGATGAAGCAGATCTCCTGCGAATCCGGCTTGGCCGCAAGCGCCAGGCCGTGCTGCGCGGCAATGTCACGGACTTCGGGCTTCTGATAGCCGCCGAGCGGAAATAGTGTGCGCGAAAGCTGCTCCTGCGTAAGTCCAAAGAGAAAATAGGTCTGGTCCTTGGACGTGTCGGCAGGGCGCTTGAGAATCCAGCGGTCGCGTGCGGGGTCGCACTCGTTGCGCGCGTAGTGGCCGGTGGCGATGCGGTCCGCGCCGATCTGGCGGGCACGTACCAGAAGTTGATCGAACTTGAGGTGGTTATTGCAGAGCGAGCAAGGAATCGGCGTGCGTCCGGCAAGGTACTCCGCGACGAAGGGGCGGACGACATCGCGCTCAAAGCGGTCCTGCTCGTTGACGACGTAGTAGGGGATGCCAAGGGTCTCGGCGACACGGCGCGCGTCGTACACGTCGTCGAGGGAGCAGCAGCGGCCCTGCACCTGCTCGGGTATGCCGTTGTGGCCGGCGAGGCGGCGCTGGTTCCAGAGCTGAAGCGTCAGGCCGACAAGGTTGTAGCCCTGGTCCTTCAGCATGGCCGCTGCAGTCGAAGAGTCCACGCCTCCCGACATCGCTACGGCTACCGTATTGTTGTAGTTGTTGCTCACTTCTCTAGTATGGCAGGGTGGGAAAGCTGGTGGAGCGGCTCGCGCGGCCCGTGGTTTATCTCGCCGCTCAGCCAAGCGTTCCAGCGTTGATCGGTGCAAGTTCTCTTAGCCGGCTTACGGCCGCTGGGATGATCTCGAGTGCCTCATCCACGTCTTGCTGGGTGTTCAGTTTCGTCAGGCTGAAACGGAGGCTGGCGCGCGCCCGTTCTGGGGGAAGCCCCATTGCGGTGAGAACATGCGATGGCTCACTGGCCCCGGAAGCGCAGGCGGAGCCGCCGGAAACGGCGATTCCCTTGAGGTCAAGTGTAATGACCAGCGCCTCTCCTTCGAGATCGTTGAAGTAAATGTTTGTGGTATTCGGAACGCGAGTTTCTCCTGCTCCGTTGACGCCGGTGCCCGCGACCCTGCTGAGGACTCCGGATTCGAGGCGGTCGCGCAGGGCGGCAAGGCGATCGAGGGTTCCATTGGTGAGGGACTCAGCGGCGATCTCGGCCGCCTTGCCAAGCCCCACGATTCCGGCCACGTTCTCGGTGCCTGCGCGCCGCTGGCGCTCGTGGGTTCCTCCGAAGAAGAGCGGCTCGATCTGGGTCCCGCGGCGGACGTAGAGGACCCCGGTCCCCTGTGGGGCGTGAAATTTGTGTCCGGAGATGCTGAGCAGGTCGCAGCCGATGGCCTGCACGTCGATCGGGATTTTTGAGGTGGCTTGCACGGCGTCTGTGTGAAACCAGATGTCGGCTTCCTTGGCGATGCGTCCGATTTCCTCGACCGGCTGGACGACCCCCGTTTCGTTGTTGGCCGTCATCACGCTGATCAGGGCGGTGTTAGGGCGCAGAGAGCGGCGAACCTCGTCGGGATCAATGCGGCTGCCGGAGGAAACCGGCAGGAAGGTGACCTCGAGACCGCGCTGGGCGAGTCTTTCCCCTGCGTGCAGCATGGCATGGTGTTCGATGGAGGAAGTGATGACGTGGTCGCCCGGCTTCACCAGACCAAACGCGGCTAGGTTGTCACTCTCGGTGCCGCCGGAAGTGAAGACTACCTCCGACTCGCGGCAGTTGAGCAGCCGTGCGACGCTGGTGCGGGCGCGCTCGACCGCGGCGCGAGCGTGCTGGCCGTTCTGATGGATGGACGACGCGTTTCCGAAGCTCTCGGTCAGCCAGGGACGCATGGCCTCAAACACCTCGGGAAGCAAAGGAGTGGTGGCGTTGGCGTCCATGTAGATGCGTCGCATATTGTGTTTATTTTATCGCCGATCGTCGGTGACGAGGTTGCGGAGCTTAGGTATCACCATGTGAAAAGCTGTTGTCCACGGTCAACGTCGGAACTCGTGACCCTCACTTCGGCAAGGCGCTGATGGAGCGGTTTGGCGTGGGGAGCACAAGCTGCGTAAGCGCAGTTTGCGGACAGTGGGCTGGAGGATTGTTGCTTCCGGCCTGTTTTTTCGCCGAAAACCGCCGCGCTGGGATGGCATTTGCAGCCGGCCGGAGAGATTCCTGGTGGCCATTTGTGTTGCGGGGCTGGATACGGATTCTCATTCGCTGCGAAATTGCGGGTTACGTGGAGGGCGCTTTGTGGCAGAATGCCTAGTGGATAGCTGGGAGGGATCGAACCAATGACCAACGCGCCATCTGCGCCGACGGTTGTATCGCACGTCAACGTTGCGGCCGGCCCGCCTCCGGAGCCGAAGACGACCGGCGAGACAGGGATACGCAAGTCGAATCTGGAAGCTCTGGCACTGAAGATACTCTATCTCACCGGTCCTCTGTCGCTTTTTGAGTTGTTGCGGCACATCAAGCTGAGCCTTGAAGTTGTGGAAGAAATTTTTGATCGCCTGCGAGCGGAGCACCTATGCGCCGTAACGGGGCTGGTGGGCAATGTTCCGACCATTGCGATTACCGCAGGCGGGAGAACCCGCGCGCTCGAGTTGTTGTCGCTGAACCAGTATTCAGGTCCGGCGCCTGTCCCGATGGAGAGCTATAAGCGTCGTGTCCGCATGCAAAGTGGCCATAAACTGGAGATTCATGCCGCGGACATCCAGCGCGCGTTTTCTCACATGGTGATGGAAAACAAGACTCTGGCGCAGTTGGGGACAGCACTGAATTCGGGCTCGTCGATTTTTCTTTACGGGCCAACCGGAACGGGAAAGACGACAATTGCAGAGACTCTGTCTCGGGTGCTTGCCGAAGACCAGGTCTGGATTCCTTACGCCGTTGAGGTGGAGGGGCAGATCATTACGGTGTTTGATCCGCTGGTTCACAGGCGGGTGGAGAAGGCTCCGCCGAGCGACGAGCGGTGGGTACTGTGCCAGAGGCCGGCCGTGATGGCGGGCGGCGAACTCACGATCGAGATGCTGGACATGCAGTTCAGCACGGTGTCCAAGTTCTACACGGGACCGCTGCAGATGAAGGCCAACAACGGGCTGCTGATCATTGACGATTTCGGACGCCAGCGGGTGCAGCCGGAAGCGTTGCTGAACCGGTGGGTGGTTCCGCTGGACCGGCGGATTGATTTTCTGACGCTTACAGGCGGCCAGACGATTGAGATTCCATTCGAGGTGATGGTGGTGTTTTCGACTAACCGGAACCCGGCGGAGATTCTGGAAGACGCGTTTTTGCGCAGGCTTCAAACAAAAATCAAGGTCGACGCGGTGACTGACGAACAGTTCTGTGAAATCTTCCGCAGAGTGGCCAAGGCGCAGGGATTGCAGTGCGATGTTGCGGTGCTGATGGGACTGGCTGCGTTTATTCGCGAGACGCTGAAGGAGCCACTGCGCCCGTGCTACCCCAGGGACCTGATGAATCAGGTATTGTGGGTCGCCAAGTACGAGGGGAAGAAGCCGAGCCTGGATCGCGAGACGATGACGCGCGCGGTGGAGGCTTATTTCCTGGTTCCTGGGTGATCGGTCCAGCACAAATTAATGTGCTGGCTGCACGCGGTTGAGGCGCCATAAGGAGCCCTCGGGCGTTTCAAGGACCTTCTGCCAACTGACACCTGCGATCTTCGTTGGCGTCTGCCCATTCTCCGTGTAGAGATAATTGACGCGAAAGCGCTTTAATTCAAGCGCGGGGTCGAGGGTTCGATATTCCGCGAGCGATTTTTCGAGGACCGAGGGATTAACCGTACCAGGACCTGCGAGATCAGGGGAGTGCTCAAAGAAGAAAGCCGGGTAGGTGCTGGATTGCCGGCTCGGGTAGATTAGCTTTCCAGATCCTAGCTCGTCCGTCACCGTTGCCGCCGGCGTGCCCGTCAGCGCCTCAGCCAGCAGATAGCGTTCGAGGATTTCGCTGTTGCTCGCCGAGGTACGCGAGCCTTCCACCATCAGCGTGTAGTCCTGCGAAAACACCGGCATATCGAAGGTGAGTTCGAGCGAAGTGGTGGCCACTACGTCGCCCCGCTGCGTGTTCCTGTTGAGCCAGTGGAAAAGCGCCTGCTGCGATGGATCGACGCGGTGCAGTGGTGCCGAATTGACGGCGGCTTCCACCTGAACGCTCGCGCAGACTGCGAAGAAAATGAGGAACAGCGCGGCAGCCCAAAGGGCGGAGCGTTTCTCCCGGATCTTCACCGTCGCCGCCAGCGATATGACCAGGCAGAGCAGGACCATCGCCGGCTGAAGGATCATGTGCGGGAAGTGACTTTCGGCCTGCAAATTGAAGCCGGAGACCAACTGCATATTCATGCCCAGAATTCCACCCGCAACCGCGCAGCCGAACACGAGAACCGCGCTGCCCGCGAAGGAGCGCCCCCGGTCGCCCGCGGACCGGCTTTTGGGAAGAACGTACCGCCAGAGGATCCACAGCAACAGCAGGACAGAGCCGTAGACTGCGCTCAGCTTCAGCTCCTGAGGGGAGGGCAGGTGCGAGTAAACCATGCCCATTCGATTCATGCGGTAAAAGTATCCTCCCGCCCGCTTTGCCGCGCGCACCCAGAGCAGGAACGGCACAGCCATGCAAATCGTTACGAGCAGGGCGACCAGAGAAGGCCCGACCAGCGTCGGCCCCGCTGAGGCTGGCCTAGTAGAAGTGCGACCGCGCAGCAAGGCCACTAAAACCAGCACAGCCACGGCTGCGGAGCACGCAATCGCATAGAAGACGTAGGAATAAAAGAGAAGTCCGCCCAGAACCCCGGCCAGCAGAGCAAATCCGTTGGAGCGCCTTCGCAGGGCGGCGATCAGGGCGAGCAGCGCTCCGAGAAATAACGGGAAGGTCATGTTCGGGTTCGGGTTGCGAGAGGCCGGAAGCGTCTCAATGAATCCGGAATGCAGCCCGTGCGCAAGCAGGTCTCGGGCCCCGTTATCAAGCGTGCGCAGAGAGAAGCTGGCAACCAGCGTGAGAAGTGCAAGCAGGGCGGCAAGCGGCAGGGAAGCGTCGAGTTGGAGAAACACTCCGATCAGCAGCCATGCCGTGATGGCGGGGAAGAGGAAATAGCAGAGGATTTGCGCTGCGCCAACACTGTGAAAGAGCCTCGCAAAGACCACTTCCGCTTCGGTCGGCAGCAGCGAATACGGCATGGGCTGATTGCGGTGTTCGAAGGCGTCAGTATCGTTGGCGAGACGGTGTTGGCGGTAAGTATAGTTGACTTCGGCGGCGTAGAAGCCGGTTTCATCACTGGTCGTGGGGCTGTTGGAACGGGCGGAAAAGGGGCTATAGTCGCGGATGGAATGGAGCGTCTCCATCCGTACTCCTTGCGGCAGGAGGAAAAGCGCGCCAACCAGAAGCGAAAATATAGCCCGGAAGAGATTCCGGTTTCCTCGGGTTCGGGTTGTCGGAAGTCCGGCTCCCTGCGTGATTGCTCCCATGGACACGGCTTTGCTGCCAGCCATCCTACCAGAATTCTCCTCTGCGGAATGGCGTCCTGCTGCGCTGGGAATTGGGGCAGGCGGCCGCCCATCTCATGGTTCTTACCGGTTTTCGAGTGGAACGTATTTTGCGGGGTAGGCGGGGCCGACGTATTCGGCCCTGGGGCGGATCAGGCGGTTGTCGTCGAGCTGCTCGATGACGTGGGCGGCCCAACCGGCGATGCGGCTTGTGGCGAAGATCGGCGTGAACAGATCGAGGTCGATGCCGAGCGTGGTGTAAGTCGATGCTGAGTAGAAATCCACGTTCGCGTTCAGCTTCTTTTCTGCGTTGACGAAGAGCTCGATTTTGCGCGACATATCAAACCACTTGGTATTGCCCGACGTGCGGCCCAAGTCCTCGGACATCTTGCGGAGATGCGTGGCACGCGGGTCTTCGGTGTGATAAACGCGGTGACCGAAGCCGGAAATCTTCTTTTTCTGCGCGAGCATTTCGCGGACGTACTGGACTGGATCCACCCCTGTTTTGTCGATGCCAAACAGAGTGCGCATCACGTTCTCGTTGGCTCCGCCGTGGAGCGGACCCTTGAGCGCGCCGATGGCTCCGGTGATGGCGGAGTGGATGTCAGAGAGCGTGGCAGCGATGACGCGCGCGGCGAACGTGGAAGCGTTCAGCTCGTGGTCGGCGTGGAGAATGAGAGCCACGTCCAAGGCGCGGGTGGCGGTCGCGGAAGGCTTTTCGCCGGTGAGCATCCAGAGGAAGTTGCCGGCGTGCGATAGCGACGGATCGGGCGACACGATTTCCTTCCCCTTGCGGATGCGGTCGAAGGCGGCGACGAGCATGCCAATCTGCGCGGTCAGGTTGAAGGACTTGCGGATATTGGAATCGTGATCGACCGCCTTCTCGTCGGGATCAAAGAAACTGAGCGCGGAGACAGCCGTGCGAAGGACTTCCATCGGCGTGGCCGATTTGGGGAAAGATTTGAGCAGGTTGAGAATCTGTGGCGGAAGCACGCGCGCTTTTGTAAGATGCGTCGTGAAGGCGTCCAACTCTGACTTGTTGGGCAGCCTGCCGTTCCAAAGGAGGTAAGTGGTTTCTTCAAAGGTGGATCTCGAGGCCAGCTCATGAATGTCAATGCCGCGATAGGCAAGCACCCCGGCATCGCCGTCGATCCAGCAGATACTGGAATTGGTTGCAACGATGCCTTCAAGTCCCTTTGCAGCTACCGCGGTTGCCATACTCGGTATTGTTCCTCTCATTTGGTTGATGCACGCTGAAGATGCGACGATGCGCGCTGAATATCATTGGCGGTTTCCCGCTACTCGTGGGGCTGCACGATGCGCCTCCGCAGAGAAAGCCCGAACCTTGTTTATAACGCAGCGAACGGACGATTGTCATATTCGGGGCTACCACGCCGAAGCGAGATGTGGACCTTGCCGATTGCGCAATGTTCGCCCCAGGAGCGGCAGGATGGCAAAATCGTAAAATATTAGTCATAAAGAGCACGGAGGCCACAGCGGCGGAACTTGCCGGAACTTGAAGGAGTGGCGCGTTCGAGTGAGATGCAATAAGCTCGGGCAGGTATGGTGAACGTGGAAAGGGAAGCAGCGAAATGACAGACGAAAATGGCGGAGCAGGCGAGGAGCGTGGGTATTCGGGACTCTTTTTGATCCTGCTGGGGCTGGCGGTGCTCGCGGCAATTGCGGGCCTCGGCTGGAGCTATCACCTCTCCGGGAGGCTGACGCACGCGGAGACAGAGGTTTTGCAGGCGCAGCAGCAGAACCAGAAACTGGCCTCAGCGTTGAACGAAACGAATGCGCGGCTGAAGGTGACGAGCCAGACGCTGGGTCACTCGCTCGGGATTACCCAAAATCAGCTTGAGCAGCGCGCGCAGGACCTGCTGAACCGCCAGCAGGCAGCCGCGAGGCATTTTGAAACCGAACAGCAGGCGACACAACAGAAGATCAGCTCCGTGTCCAGCGATGTCTCAGGCGTGAAGACGGACGTGGGCGGGGTGAAGACCGACCTGGGAAACACGCAGACGGAACTGAAATCCGACGAAGCGCAGTTGCAGAGCATGAAGGGCGACTTGGGCATGGCGAGCGGGCTGATCGCGACCAATCAGCACGAGTTGGACATTCTCAAGCACAAGGGCGACCGCAATTATTACCAGTTCACGCTGTGGAAAGGAAAGAAGCGGCCCGTATCGACGGTGAGCTTGGAACTGAAAAAGGCCGACGTGAAGCACAGCCGCTATACGCTGATTGTGTATGCGGATGACAAGAAGATTGAGAAGAAGAACCGCGGACTCAACGAGCCAGTTCAGTTCTACACAGGCAAAGACAATTACCTGTATGAGCTGGTGGTGAACAGCATCGAGAAGAACCAGGTGAAGGGGTATATTGCCACGCCTAAAAATGCTCCTGTTCCGGTGAGCATCTCAGGCGTGTGAGCGGGTTCCTACCCTGGAAGCACGAGCTTTCCTTCAGCCAGGTCGTGGATGAGGCCTCGATCCGCGGCGAGAAAGTCGTAGCCGGTGAGGGCCTTGAGCGGGACCCAGCGAAAGTCGTTAAAGACGCGATTTTCGAGCTCCCCCTCGAACTGGTGCACAACGAAGAATTGCAGATCAACTGCGCCTCCGTTGCGATAGTTATGGAGGATGCGGGTTACGGGTGCGCCAATTTCAGCGCGGATACCAAGTTCTTCTTCAAGCTCGCGAACGAGCGCCTGCTCGGCGGTTTCTCCCGGTTCGAGCTTGCCGCCGGGGAACTCCCACTTGAATTCCATTGCGTGCCCGGCGCGGCGCTGGCAAATCAGCACCTCGGTGCCGCGCAGGATGAAAGCAGCGGACACCAGACGTACGGTTCTCGGATTTTGATGTTCGGGTGTGGTGGTCACGTTCTTTCAGTTTAGACGGTCGAGGCCGGGATTGGCTCGATGCGGCGCACCGAAGGCTCGCGTGGGTTGGTGAAAAGGTTCGGATGGAGAATACCGGCGAGCGCATGGAGCCCGTCGATGAGCGTGGGCGCGGGCGTGTTGAGGAACTCGTCCGCGACACAGTAGACGCGACGGTTGCCGACGGCGGACAGATGTTGCCACTGTCGCTGCGCGACAATTTTTTCAAGCGGCACGCGCGTGCCGGCTCCGCACCATGCGGCGACGATTACGTCAGGGCTGGCGCCGGCGATGGCCTGGGGCGTGGTGGTTGCTCCCGGAGCGCCGAGGAATCGGCTCCCGGCGATCTCGACCAGTTCCGCTACCCAGGGCTGTGAGTGGATGAGCGGCTTGCCCCATTCTTCGCAGGAAACAAGCGGACGGGGCGAGAGGTCTTTTGTGTGCTCCCGCACCGCCTCGACGGCGGTGCGCATTTCGGCGATGATGGCTTCGCCCCTTCCTGCGACGTTTGCGATGCGCGCAACGTGTCGGATGTCTGAATACACATCGGCCAGCGTGTGCGGGACGAGCGCGAGAACGGGCGTTCCGGATTTGAGGATGGCGGTGAGCGACTCTTGCCGGTAGGGAACAGATGCAATGGCCAGGTCCGCGCGGACGGGAAGAAGCTCCTCCGCCTTTGTTGACCAGGAATTATGAACGATGGGGAGATCGCGCTCGCGCAGCGCGGGTACGGCTTCAAGGCAGTATTTTGTGCACGCGGCGAGCGCGTCGAGGCAGCCGAGGCGGTCGAGAATAATGCTGACGCTTGGCTGGAGCGCAACGATCCTCATCGGCGTGTGTAGGGTGGTCTCAGAGCTTGGCGTCGGCAAGGATCGACTCAGGATAGAACACGGTCCAGTTGCGGCGGCTGGCGCTTTCAAGCAGTGCGGGCGAGGGATTAACCGGATAAGCGTGCTTCGCAATGGCGAGCATGGCTTCGTCGTGGATGGAGTTGCCAAAGACAGCGTCGGGTTGCGTGACGCCCGCCCGGTTGAGCGCGGTGGCTTTAGCCGGGCCGGTGGGGACCTCGATGAGGTCACTGGTGATGCGGCCTTCGTTGATGCGCACCCTGGCGGCCAGCAAGCGCGAGGCGGGGATGTTGAAGCGGTGCATCCCTTCTTCGATGACCCAGTTGTTGGTGGAGCTTACGGCCCAGATATCGGCTTGCCGGGACTGAAGCTTTTCGATGAGCGTGCGGAGTTCAGGGAAGATATGCGGCTCGATGTGGAGGCGGAAGTACTCGGCGGCGGCGCGGCGAATTTCCTCTTCGTGCAGGTCGGCGTAGAGCTGGACCATCTCGCCGCAAATCTGTTCCTCAGAGACCTGCCCGGCCAGGTAAAGCCGGTACTGAGCATCGATCCAGTCGCTGGCGTTGCGGGAGACGAGTCCCTGGTCGATGGACCAGACCATGAAGCCGCAGCCCGCATCGCCGCTCCAGAGCGTTCCGTCGCAGTCGAAGACGGCGGTGCCGGGTGAGTGCGACAACACGGATTGCTCGAATTCAGCGGGGGTGAAGCGCTGCGGCGCGGAGTGGGTGGTGGTCAAGGTTCCGTGCTCCTGTTTCTATTGTCAGCGATGTGGCGTGGAATTGCATCACCGCTCCATAAGAGTCCTGCTCACACAGAGTACATGGAGAGCGCAGAAGGTCTTCCCAGAAGGGAATGATGAAGTTGGTTCCCCAGTTTGGTTGCTCATGTTGCGGCCGACCGCTCAACGCGGATAATCAGACTGTGAGTTACGGATCTGGATCCACGGCCAGCGGGAGTGAGGGGACGAAGCAGCCGTCTGGGCAGCCAGTTTTGCTACGCGAGTACGTCGCTTATCTGCGCGTGGAGAAGGGGCTGCGCCCGCTGACCTGCGAGGCGTATGAACGCGATTTGTTGCAGTTTGCCGAGTACCTTGAGGGCGAGCATCTGTCGTTGATTGCGGTTCGACACGCGCAGGTGGCGGGGTTTCTAGAGCATTTGAAGCTGCATGGCGTGGAGAGCCGGTCGGCGGCGCGGAAGCTCTCGTGCCTGCGTGGATTTTACAAGTGGCTGCTGCTCGACAAGAAGATTGAGCGCGATCCTACGGTGAACCTGGAGTCTCCCGCAACGTGGAAGGTGCTGCCGAAGTCTCTGGCGGAGAGCGAGGTCGCGGCCATGCTGGATCACGCGAATCCGGATCGCGCGAATCCGAGTAGCGGCAACGCCGCGCAATCCAATGCGGTGACGCTGCGAGACTGCGCGATTCTGGAGTTGCTGTATGCCGGCGGGCTGCGGGTTTCCGAGCTTACCGGGCTGCGGGAGGAGGATTTGTCGCTGGATGCGGGGCGCGTGCTCGTACGCGGCAAGGGCGATAAGGAGCGGATTGTTCCACTGGGGCGCAGGGCGGTGGAGGCGATTGAGAAATATCTGCGCGAAGGAAGGCCGTTGCTGCACGCCAGGCATGGACAGGCTGCGCGGCATGTGAGCGGGCAGCTTTTTCTTTCGGTGCGTGGCGCCGGGTTGACGCGGCAATGGGTATGGTCACTGGTGAAGGCGGCAGACCGCCACGCGAGTCCCCACATGCTGCGGCATAGCTGCGCCACCCACATGGTTGAGCATGGCGCGGACCTGCGCACGGTCCAGACGCTGTTGGGTCATGCCGATATTGCGACCACACAGGTGTACACGCACTTGGCGCTGGGCCGGCTGAAGGCGGTGCATCGGGCGCATCATCCGCGGGCGAGGAGGGATGCCGGATGAGTGCCAAGCCGGAGATTGTTGCGCGGGTTGAGGAGTTTCTTGCCGCGATGGCGAATGAACGCGGCGCGTCGCCGCATACGCTGCGGGCTTATGACCGCGAACTGCATAATTTTGCGACTTATATGGTTGCAAAAGTGGGCGCGCGGATTTCGGTCGCAAAAATTGAGCATCGGCAGATTCGGGCCTACCTGAGCGAGTTGTACGGGCGACGCTTGTCGAAGGCCTCGACGGCGCGGGCGCTGGCGGCGATTCGCTCATGGTTCAAGTGGCTGGCGCGGCGGGGGTATGTGGAGCAGAATCCGGCAAGCCTGGTGGCAACTCCAAAGCTGCCGAAGCATTTGCCGCGGGTGCCGACGATCGAGCAGATGAATCGCGTGGTGGACGGAGTGGCGGATGAGGCGGCGTGGCCGGAGCGCGAGCGCGTGATCTTTGAGCTGCTGTACGGCTGCGGGATTCGCAACGCGGAGCTGGTGGGCATGGACCTGAACGACATTCACTGGGCGAATGAGGCGATTCTGGTGCGAGGCAAGGGGCGCAAGGAGCGGCAGGTTCCGCTGGGGGACGCGGCGGCGATGGCGCTGCGGGAGTATTTGCCGGATCGCGCAGCGCGGCTCGCGGCGGCGGGGAAATCCACAGACGCGTTGCTTGTGAATGCGCGGCTACGCGGCGAGGGACGACTGACGACGCGAAGCGTGGGGCGGATCGTGAAGCGCATCGCGGTGGTGCACGGGTTGGCGGCGGACGTGCATCCGCACACCCTGCGACACGCCTTTGGCACGCACATGCTGGAGGAGGGCGCGGACCTGAGGGCAATCCAGGAACTGCTCGGTCACGAGCGCCTTTCGACGACGCAGCGGTACACGCAGCTCACCGTGGGCCAAGTGGCGGAGGTTTACGACCGCACTCATCCGAGAGCGAAATGAGCCGGTGAGCAATCAGCGATCGGTGTTCGGAACTTTACGCGGGGCGTTGAGGCCCACTCCCCCCCGAGTCGTGTAGACTTCTCACCGAGTTGTTTTTAGACATTTTCTGGGGGTTGAGATTTTTATGTGCAAACGCTTTCATACTGTTTTATTTGCGCTCGCGTTCTCGCTGGTAATTCCGGCGGGCGCTCAGACGGCGATGCCTGCGGCCACTCCTCCGATGGGGTGGAATAGCTGGAACCATTTTGCGGGGCGGGTGACGGACGCGGATGTTCGCGCCGCCGCCGATGCGCTGGTGTCGAGCGGGATGCGGGATGCGGGCTACATCTACGTGAACATCGACGACACGTGGCAGGGCAAGCGCGATGCCGAGGGAAACATCCATCCGAACAGCAAGTTTCCGGACATGAAGGCGCTGGCGGATTATGTGCATTCGAAGGGGCTGAAGCTGGGGATTTATTCCTCTCCGGGGCCGAAGACGTGTGCGGGATACGCGGGCAGTTACGGTCACGAGGCGCAGGACGCGCGGACGTATGCTTCCTGGGGCGTTGATTATCTGAAGTATGACCTGTGCAGCTTCCGCGAAATTATGGATAAGGAAGCGCCGGGGAATCCGGCGAAGCAGTTTGCCATGCAGAAAGCGGCGTACCAGAAGATGCACGAGGCGCTGGAAGCGACGGGGCGTCCGATTGTGTTCAGCCTGTGCCAGTATGGATGGAACGATGTATGGAAATGGGGTCCGGAGGTGGGCGGCAATTTGTGGCGGACAACGGATGACATCGACGACACCTACGCCCGGATGTCGCTGATTGGATTTTCGCAGGCCGGGTTGGCGAAGTTTGCCGGGCCAGGTCACTGGAACGATCCGGACATGCTGGAAATCGGCAACGGCGGTATGACGTTCGATGAATACAAGACACATATGACGCTGTGGACGATTCTGGCGGCTCCGCTGCTGGCCGGAAACGATTTGAGCAAGATGACTCCGCAAACGAAGGAGCTGCTGATGAACCGCGAGGTCATTGCAGTGGACCAGGACAAGCTGGGCAAGGAGGGCGACCGCGTTTGGGCGCAGGGCCCTGCAGAGATCTGGGCGAAGCCGCTGAGCGGGGGCGCGAAGGCCGTCGGGCTGTTCAATCGGGCGGAAACTCCGCGTACGATTTCGCTGAAGCTGAGCATGGTGGGCTTTGGACCGCAGGTGACGCTGCGCGATCTTTGGGCCCATAAAGATGTAACGGCGACTGACGGCGTGTATACGGTGGTAGTTCCACAGCATGGCGCGGTGATGCTGAAGCTCACTCGCTGACATTAATCCGAATCCGTAAGGACGGCCCGGTTCATACATTGAGCCGGGCCCTTTTCTGCCTGCCGATGATACGGGAGCGAGGAGGGTCTGGACGCCGCTCGGAGGTGATCCCCCCAGTCTCTGTTTTAACCGAGCCTGAAGCGATAAACTGTAGTTTACGTTGCTACGCGTGCCCGTTTTTGTGCTTGGCGCGAGCGCAGCGAACCCGATTATGAGTGCAACTATTTCTGCAACTCGCCTTGTCAAGCCTTCACGCGCTTCAACCTCTTCCTCGTCTTCGCAATCACGGGAACAGATTTTCAATGCCTTCCGGCGCTGGGGATTTTTGCAGGCGCGGCTTGATCCGCTGGGGCAGTATCTTCTCCCGGTTGCAATGCCCGAGCTGGACTTTTCCGGAGCCGATGCGGACGATGCTCGGCGCTACTATTGCGGGACAGTTGGCGCGGAGTTCATGCACATTCCTTCGGCGGAGCAGCGCAACTGGATCGCGGAGCGGTTGGAGATGGAGCCTGAGCCAATAAAAGGTGCTCAGCAGCAGCATGTTCTGGAACTGCTGACGCGGGCGGATATTTTTGAGCAGGTGATTCAGTCGCGGTATCTGGGAACAAAGCGGTTTTCACTGGAAGGCGTGACCGCGCTGATTCCGTTCCTCGATGAGTTGCTGAGTCGTGCGGCCGAGTTTGGCGCCGAACGGTCGGTGATGGGGATGAGCCATCGCGGACGACTGAGCGTAATGGTGAACACCATCGGCAAACCGCCCGCGGATATTTTCGCGAAGTTTGAGGACGTGGACCCGCGCAGCATTCTGGGCGGCGGCGATGTGAAGTATCACATTGGGGCGACGGGAACGTTCGTCGCGCGCAACGGCCAGGCCGTGTCGCTGCATCTGGTGTCGAACCCGAGCCATCTGGAAGCGGTTGACCCGGTGGCGATG
The DNA here is from genome assembly GCA_049280995.1 of Acidobacteriaceae bacterium. Taxonomy (GTDB): domain Bacteria; phylum Acidobacteriota; class Terriglobia; order Terriglobales; family Acidobacteriaceae; genus Silvibacterium. The sequence goes on along the minus strand of JBAPRH010000012.1, from coordinate 7,701 downwards.
GGCCGCGCGAAAGCCAAGCAGATTCGCCACGGCGAGGGCGGAGTGGATAGCGTGTTGCCGGTGCTGATCCACGGCGACGCGGCATTCGCCGGCCAGGGCGTGTGGGCGGAGACGATGAATCTGGCCATGATTGATGGCTATTCGGTCGGCGGCACGATCCAGATCATTGTGAACAACCTGATAGGGTTTACCGCCGGGCCTGCGGAGGTGGCCTCGACGCGGTTCCCGTCGGACTTGGCGAAACGGCTGCCGGTTCCGATTTTCCATGTGAACGACGAGGACGCGGAGGCTGTGGTGCGCATAGCAACGCTGGCAGCTGAATACCGGCGCACGTTCCACACCGACGTAGTGGTTGACCTGATCGGCTATCGGCGGCATGGCCACTCGGAAGTGGATGATCCGACGATTACCCAACCGCTACGCTACGAGCTGATCAAGAATCATCGTCCACTCTACGAGATCTATGCCGAGCAGACCGGATCGGATCTCGCACCGCTGGTCAAGGCGCTGCGTGATGAGTTCGGGGAGGCGCAGAAGCAGGCCAAGTTGATGCGGAAGAAGCCGCATCTGGCGCAGTTGCCGGATTACTGGTCGGCGTACAAGGGTGGGCCGCTGAAGCCGGAGTACGAAGTAGTGACCGGATTGACACGCGAGACGGTTCAGAAGTTGGTACAGGGGTTGACGACTTATCCGGACACCTTTCATGCTCATCCGAAGATCAAAAAGCTGCTGGAACAGCGCGCGGAAATGGGTGAGAGTAAGCGGGCTTTTGATTACGGGATGGCCGAGGCGGTGGCGTTCGGGTCGCTGGTGACCAATGGGACTCCGGTGCGGCTGAGCGGGCAGGACACCCAGCGCGGGACTTTTAACCAGCGTCATTCGGTGCTGGTTGATATTGAGAACGAGCAGCGGTGGATTCCGCTGAACCATCTGGCGGAGAAGCAGGCTTCGTTTGACGTGTACAACTCGGCTCTCTCCGAGGCCGGCGTGCTCGGGTTTGAGTATGGGTACAGCCGCGATTCTCCGGAGACGCTGGTGCTGTGGGAGGCGCAGTTCGGTGATTTTGCCAACGGCGCGCAGACCGTGGTGGACCAGTTCATTTCGTCGGGCGAAGACAAGTGGGGACTGCTGAGTGGTTTGGTTCTGCTGCTTCCACACGGCTATGAGGGTCAGGGTCCGGAGCATTCCAGCGCGCGCGTGGAACGGTATCTGCAGCTGGCAGCGCGCGATAACATGCAAATCTGCCAGCCCTCGACCTCGGCGCAGCATTTCCATTTGTTGCGGCGGCAGGCGCTGCGGATGTGGCGCAAGCCTCTGATCGTGTTTACGCCAAAAAGCATGCTGCGACATCCGGACGCGAGTTCTTCGATCGAGGAATTTTCACGGCCCCGTTTTCAAAATGTCTTACCGGAGGGAGAGATTGAGGACGCGCAGCGGCTGCTGGTGTGCACCGGAAAAATTGGCCATGAGCTGCGCATGGAGCGGCGCAAGCGCGGCGACCGGACGACGGGGATTGTATTCGTGGAGCAACTTTATCCATGGCCGGAGGCGGAGCTGGCGGCGGCAATCGCCGCGCATCCCAACGCGCACGAGGTCGTGTGGGTGCAAGAAGAGCCGGAAAACATGGGCGCTCAGTCGTTTGTCATGCCGAAGCTGCGGCGTCTGGCGCGGGACCGCTCCGTACTGAGCGTGAAGCGCTCGGCGGCGGCAAGTCCGGCAACCGGGTCGGCCAAGGCGCACGCGATGGAACAGAAGACGCTGATCGAACTGGCGCTGAATCCGATGACGCGCCAATAGCGGATAGCCAAGAGCGAACAGCCGGATAGCATCCCCGTCGCGATTATGCGCCGAGCTGGTTTAGAAGTTGCTGGCGCTGGGTCGCAAGAATGGTTCGGGTTTCTCCCTCGACGACAATTTTTCCAGACTCCAGCAAAATAGCGTGGGCGTTGATCTGCCATGCGTCGGCCAGCTCGTGCGAGACGTAAAGGATAGGCACGGCGGCAGCACGCAGTGTTGCGATAATGGCGACTCGACTCGGCGCGTCGAGCGCGTTGAAGGGTTCGTCAAGCAAGAGGAGCTCTGGGCCGGGCGCGAGAGCTTGCGCCAGCGCGATACGCTGGCGTTCTCCGCCGGAAAGCTGGCGGGGCTTGCGCTGTGCCAGGGCTTCGATTTCAAACAGGCGCAGTAACTCTTCTATGCGAGCTTCGCGCGCGACCCGCTTCCATGAATGCAGTCCAAAGGCGATGTTTTCGAGTGCCGTAAAGTGCGGAAAGAGCGCGGCCTGCTGGAGGACGAAGCCGATCCTGCGCTTCTGAGGAGGCAGCGCGATTCCGCGAGCGGTGTCGAGAAGCTGGTTTTCTCCGAGATGAATGGAGCCGCTTGCGGGCCGCGTGAGCCCCGCCAGAATGCGCAGCAGCGTGGTTTTGCCGGCGCCGGAAGCTCCAAACAGAACCGTCCACTGGGAGCGGAGAGCGAACTCGGCGCGCAGAGTGAAGCTGCCGCGATGGTGTTCGATGTTTGCCGCGAGGATGCTGTTCATCGTGCTCCTGAATCGGAGCTGAGGTAGGCACCGCGGCGAGCGTAGAGAAGAATCAGTGAGGTTACGGCGATGCCGACCAGCAGCAGCGCGGTGCGGTTGGCGTCGGCGTAGGCAAAGCCCTGCACTTGATCGTAGATGGCAATGGAGAGCGTGCGGGTGGCGCCGGGGATGTCTCCACCGACCATCAACACCACTCCGAATTCTCCCACCGTGTGAGTGAAGCAGAGCAGCGCAGCGGCGGCGACGGAGCGCGCGGAGAGCGGGAGCAAGACAGAGCGGAGAATGCGCCAGCGGGATGCGCCGAGCAGCCGAGCCTGCTCAATGAGTACGACATCAATGGAGGAAAAGCCGGCGACCATCGGCTGCACGGCAAAGGGAAGGCTGTAGATGGCTGATCCGATGACCAGCCCTGTGAAGGTGAAGGCGAGGGTGTGGCCGGTGAGGTGAACCCACAGGCGTCCAAGCGCGGTGCGCTGTCCGAGCAGGACCAGCAGATAGAAGCCGAGAACTGTAGGCGGCAGCAGAATGGGCAGCGTAGTGACCGCTTCGACGACAGCGCGCAGGCGCGAGCGAGTGGAAACGATCCAGAAGGCGAGCGGGATGGCGATGACAAGCAGAATAACGGTGGTAATCGCGGCGAGACGCAGCGTGACGGAGAGCGCCTGCAGGTCCATTCAGGGGTCCCTTAGCGAGCCGGGGCCAAGCCACGGACCTGAAGCTCGCGCGCCACGGGGGCGGATGCGAGGAAGTTGAGGAAGCGGTGCGCGGCCTGCGCGTTCGGTGCGCCTTTGACGACAACTGCGCCCTGCAGAATGGGCGGGTAGTCTGCGCGCGGAACTTCAATGAAACGCCCGGAGGCCTTGAGGCGCGGAGTAAGGGCAGAGGTGAGCGAGATAAATCCCAACTGGGCGTTACCGGATTCGGCATACTGTGCGGCCTGCGCGATGTTTTCAGCGACGACCAGCTTTGGCTTGAGCGCGTCGTAGAGGCCGAGGTGCTGGAGTGCGGCTTCAGCGGCACGTCCATAGGGCGCATGCTGCGGATTGGCGATGGCGATAGACTTCAGCGCCGGGTCGCGCAGGGAATTGATCGAGAGCACGTGAAACGAAGTATCATTGCGCGTCCAGAGAACGAGCGTGCCGCGGGCGTAGGGGATGGGCGTGGACTCTTCGGCGCGGGCCGCGTCGATCACACGCTGCGGAAAACTGAGATCGGCGGCGAGGAAGAGATCGAAGGGCGCTCCGTTGATGATCGCGGTGGCGAGCGTGGCAGAGGATTTGTAGGAAGCCTGGGTCTGGATGCCGGTTTGCGCGGTGAACTCGGCGAGAATTCGTGGTAATAAAGGCTGAAGATCGGCGGCTGCGGCCACGCGGAGCGGCTGCTGGGCGTGAGCGGAGAGGGCGCAAGCGGCGAGAACGACGACGGCGAAGATGCGGCGGAGATTAGACACGGAGCAGCATGACCTCAGTGGATTTGATTAGTGCGGACGCAGTCTGTCCGACGGCGAGCTGCATCTCGCGCGCGGCCTCGGCGGTGATGATGGAAGTGATGATCTGTCCGCCGATGGAGAGTTTTACCTGCGCGAGCAGCCCCTCGAATTTCAGCTCGACAATGCGCCCGGTGAGTTGATTGCGCCCGCTTACGGCGCGCATCATCTGGCGCTTGGGAGTGTCGGGGCGCTTGGCTTTGTGCAGAAAGCGATCAAGCTCGGCTTCGGGAATCCGGTAGTGGCCGCCGGGGGTCTTCACGGTCTTCAGTTTGGCGTGATAGATCCACTGCTTGATCGTGGGATAGGAGATTCCCAGGCGAAGCGCCGCCTGCCGTGGCGTTAAAAGCGTGGCCATGCGACGATTCTATACGATATTTCAGAAAAAAGATGACGATTCTTTCCCGGTGCGGTTATTAGGGAAAACTCACTCCGGTCAGCGATTCGGCGATTTCCCAGAGCTTGGCTGCTGCAGCCTCATCTCGCGCAGGTTTGGGAACGGTGACGTGGACTGGGCTTCCTTTCATTTGGTAATGGCCATCAGGGCCGTAATAGCTGCCGTTGCGCGCGCCGAGTTCAGTCGCGGCGCGGAGGATCGGCAGAGCCCCCTCGGCCGCTCCGTGAGAAGCGAATTTCTCAAAAATCTTCTGTCCCAATCCCGGTGGTCTGCCGGGGCCGGAGGTTTGTAGGTTCGTCCGCGCGTAGCCTGGATGGGCGGCATTGCTCGTGATCGGGAGGTCATTTGCGGCGCAGCGGCGGCTGAGTTCAAGCGTGAACATCAGGTCGGCAAGTTTGGATTGGCAATAGGCCTTCCAAGGGCCGTAGGAGTGCTCCCATTGCAGGTCCTCGAAGTTGATTCGCTTCGGGCCCATATTCGCGGCCATGCTGGAGACGGTGGTGATGCGCGGGGCACGCAGGCTCCGGCGCTCGGGCATGAACGCGGGCAGCAGCAGCCCGGTGAGAGCGAAATGTCCCAGAAAATTGGTGCCGAGCTGGCGCTCGAAACCATCCTCGGTCAACTCCCGGCGGGGTACGGCCATCACTCCGGCATTATTGACCAGCAGATCCAGCTTGAGCTGGCCTATTTTCGTTGCGAAGCTGCGCACCGAGGCCAGACTGGCGAGATCGAGGATTTCCGCCAGCACCTTGGCCTCCGGGAGTTGCCGGCGGATGCGCTCGACGGCCTCGCGGCCCTTGGCCTCCGTGCGCGTGGTCAGAATGACTTCAGCGCCTGCGCGTGCTAGTTCCAGGGCGATGTGCCAGCCGATTCCGCTGTTGGCTCCGGTGACTACGGCCAGCTTGCCCTGCTGGGAAGGGATGTTTGCGAGGGTCCACTTCATTGCAGCTCCGCCTTTCCTGAAATAATTTTAGTTCAGCTTGTTTCCGATGGTTTGGAAGTGTCGGATGCAGTGCCCGCGTGCGGTCAGCACCTGTTAGGCTAAGAGAAACCATTATGATGCAAGACTCTCATCTGTTGCGCTGTACGGGTTGCGCGCGCGTGATTGCGCTGTCGGACCTGAAGGAGAACTTTCGCTGCCCGGAGTGCGGCGATTTGTATGAAGTGGAGTATCCGGCCTGGAGTTGTCAGGATGGGAGTAGTAAAAGCGGAAGCACGCAGGCCGAGGGTGGCCCGCGAAGGAACCTTCCCAACCCTAGTGCGCTGCGATGGCTCTGGAAAGAGCGTCGAACTTCGACCGAACTGAAGGACCAGAGTGGCGTATGGCGCTTTCGCGAACTGCTGCCGATTCTGCGCGATGAGCAGCATATTGTCTCGCTGCAGGAAGGGAACACGCCGCTCTACCACTTGGTGCGGACGGCGGACTCGACCGGCGCGGACAGAATTTTTGCGAAGCACCAGGGGATGAATCCCACCGGGTCCTTCAAAGACACGGGCATGACGACGGCGCTTTCCGTAGCGTATGAGCGAGGTTTCTCATGGGTGGCGTGCGCGTCCACGGGCAATACTTCGGCGGCGATGGCGGCCTATGCGGCGCGCGCGGGTATGCGCAGCCTGGTGCTGATTCCCGAAGGCAAGATCGCCTGGGGCAAGCTGTCGCAGGCGCTCGACTACGGAGCGCTGACCATCCAGTTGAAAACCGATTTCGACGGCTGCGTGGAAGTCCTGAGCGAAGTGGTGCGCCGTGCTCCTGTCTACCTGCTGAATTCGGTGAATCCGTACCGGCTTGAGGGTCAGAAGACGCCGGCCCTCGAAATGGCCGAGCAGATGGATTGGGCCGTTCCCGATCATCTGATTGTTCCCGGTGGCAACCTGGCCAATTCGTCGGCGCTGGGCAAGGCGTTTCTGGAGATGAAGCAGCTTGGCCTGACCGACCGCGTGCCGAAGGTTTCGGTTGTGCAGGCGGAGGGCGCCAATCCTCTCTACCGGTCGATGCGGGATTCGGGCGGCGAGAAGCTGGTACCCGTCGAAGCCGACACGCGGGCCAGCGCCATTCGGATCGGGAATCCCGCGTCGTGGAAAAAAGCGGTGAAGGTGATCCGCGCCACGGGCGGCTGGGTGGAACAGGCGACCGAAGCGGAAATTGCGCTGGCCAAGTCGGAGATCGGTGCGGAAGGCATTGGCTGCGAGCCGGCTTCGGCGGTAACGCTGGTCGGACTGAAGAAATTCCTCGCATCGGGAAAGATCGATGTTCGTGAGAGCGTGGTGCTGCTGCTGACCGGCCACACGCTAAAGGATTCGGACTATACCATCAACTACCATCGCGGAACTTTGCTGCGTGACGAGGAGATCTGCCCGCTGCGCGACGAGATTGAAATTACGCGGCGCAACACGATTGAGCTGGAGGCCGACCCGGAGGCGGTGCTGCGCGAGCTGGAAAAGGCGCAGTAAGGGCCTGACCGTTCGGACCCACAGGGAGCTTTGGGACAGGAAACCTGTATCGAGATGACCTCACGCAAAGATCAATCCGCCACTCCTCTCCATCTCCGCCTGCCCGCGACTTCGGCGAACCTCGGGCCGGGCTTCGACGCAATGGCCCTGGCGCTGGATTTGCACCTTGACGTGAAGGCGCGCGAAGCCGATGCGTTTTCGATTCAGGCTTCGGGCCGGAGCCCGGAGATTTGCGGGGCGCTGGAGCAGAATCTGCTGCTCGATGTGTATCGCAACACCCTGGCGGCGAATGTGCGCACGGTGCAGCCGCTGGCGCTGGAGATTGCGAACGGGATTCCGCTGGGTATGGGTTGCGGTTCGTCGGCTGCGGTGCGGCTCGCCGGCGTCGCGCTGGCCGCGCATTTTGGCGGGCTGGGCTGGACGCGAGAAGAGATTCTGGCGAAGGCGACGCGGCTCGAAGGGCATCCTGACAACATCGCCGCGTGCTGGATGGGCGGGTTCGTCGCCGCTTGCTGGGATGGCGCAAAGCTGCGCGCGGTTTCGATTGCGTCCCCGGTAACCTGGCGCGCGCTGATCGTGCTGCCGGAGAAGCCGCTGCCTACTGCGGCTTCGCGGGCCGTGCTTCCGGAGAGCTACGCCCGCGCCGACGTGGTGGCTAACCTGCAGCGGGTTGCGGTGCTGACCGCGGCGTTCGCGACCGGGCGCGGCGACCTCATCGCTGAGGCGATGAGGGACCGGATGCACCAGCCGTATCGCAGCAAGGTGTGTCCGCTACTGCCGAAGCTGCTGCCGCTGTCCGGTGCCGAGGGCGTTCTAGGCGTGGCGCTC
>JBAPRH010000011.1:0-62321 GCA_049280995.1 Acidobacteriaceae bacterium | reverse complement strand
ATCCTGCACCGCGTGGTGCGCTTTCCAAAGCCCGTATCCAACACATCGAACGGCGGACACCGACCATCGCGGCTGCGTCAGTCGTCCAGCCGGATCGATTTCGCACCACCGATGTGCGCGCTTCCGAACTCAACGCCTGACGCCGGCGGACCCATGTCCAGGTTCTCGGGGGCCTCCCCGAACGACCAAAGACGGAGCCTGAAAGGAGAAGTCATGGGAAAGCTTGAGGGTAAGGTTGCAGTCATCACGGGTGGATCGAGCGGCCTGGCGCTGGCGAGCGCCAGGCGCTTCGTTGAAGAAGGTGCCTACGTTTTCATCACGGGTAGGAGGCAGGAGCAGCTTGATGAGGCCGTCAAGCAGATTGGCCGGAACGTGACCGGCGTGCGTGGCGACGCGGCCAACCTCGACGACCTCGACCACCTGTTCGATACGGTCAAGCGGGAAAAGGGCAAGATCGACGTCCTGTTCGCGAGCGCTGGCAGGGGCGAGGCCTTACCACTGGGCGAGATTACCGAGCAGCACTTCGATGCGGCCTTCGGCCTGAATACGCGCGGAACGCTGTTTACGGTTCAGAAGGCGTTGCCGCTGTTCAACGATGGCGGATCGATCATCATGACCGGATCAGTTGCTTCGGTGAAGGGTTTTCCTGGTTTCGGCGTGTATGCGGCGAGCAAGGCGGCATTGCGCTCCTTCGCACGCACGTGGCTCAACGAACTGAAGGGCAGGAAGATCCGGGTGAACGTGCTGGGCCCGGGGCCGATCGCCACACCGATGCAGGAAGAAGTTCTCACCAGGGAGGCGAAGGAGATGTTCGAATCCCTGATCCCGCGGGGAACGATGGGGCGTTCGGATGAAATCGCAACGGTCGCGCTGTTTCTTGCTTCAGACGACTCGAGCTTCGTGAATGGGGTGGAGTTGGCTGTTGACGGCGGTATGTCGGCCATCTGAAATCGGCGGATCTCGGTGAGTGCATGACCGCCGATGCGCTCATCGAGCTGCGTGGAGACTGGTGACCGCTTCACCAACCTGACCCGTAGCCCAGGTTCCACCGATTTGCAGTCCCAAACCTTGGCCTGTCAACCCCTCCAGCCGCAAACAAACACCCCTTAAGCGACTTACCCCACGCATCTGAATTCCCCCAACCTGATATACTGAAACAGTAGGGAAATCCAGCAAAATCCAGAATAGAAAAGGCGCAGCCAACGAGCCGCGCCTTTCGCTTTTAGCACCTAAATCCTTTGTTTTCAGGATCGATCCACCTAAGTCCTTTGTTTGGAGGATCAATTTTTATAAGTCCTTTGTTTTCAGGATCAACATATAATTTTTTAACCAGTCCATCGGACGGGAGCGACGAAGCCACAGTCGCCCGGACAGCTTGCCCCCGAACCACGCCCCACGCCGAACCGGAGCCAAGCCGACGGCCAGTCCCCTACTCTTCCCGCAGAGCGCGCATCGGGTCAATCCCCGCCGCCCGGCGAGCCGGGATCAGCGACGCCGCCAGCACCAGTGCCAGAATCAGCACAGACGCCGCCGCAAGCGTCGCCGGGTCAAACGGGCTCACGCCAAACAGCAGCGATTGCAACAGCCGCGACGACGCCAAAGCGCCGATCAGGCCCAGCACGCAGCCAATCACCGCCAGCTTCGCGCCGGAAGCCAGCACCAGCGCAACAATCCCCGACCGCTGCGACCCGAGCGCCATGCGAATGGCCATTTCCTGTGAGCGCAGCGCGGCGGTAAAGGCAATGACGCTGTAGATTCCCAGAATCGCCAGCAGAACCGCAGCCGCCGCGAAGGCCGAAATTACGAAGGTATTAAAGCGGCGTGGGGCCTCGGATTCCGAGAGCGCGTGGGACATGGGCCGCATCTGCATCAACGCCAGTTGCGGGTCGATGGACTGCACCGTGGCCCGCAGCGCGTTCTCCATGTGCTCAGGAGGCAAGGCCGTGCGCAGTGCGATGTATCCGCCGTTGCCGTTCAAGTCGCCGGGCGATCCCAGCGTGCCGATGTCCTTCTCCGCCTGATCGACGGTCACGTAGAACTGCTGCTTGGTCGGCTCATCCGGCGAGCTTTCCTTCACGTCAGCCACCTCGCCGACTACCACCATCCAAGGCGTCACCATGTTCGGCAGGCCAATGCGCAGCCGCTTGCCGATGGGGTTCTGCCCGGGCCATGACTGCTGGGCCAGCTTGTGGTTCACAATCACGACCAGTTGCGAGTCCTCGCTGTCGTCCTGCGTAAACAGCCGCCCGCGCAGCAGCGGAATTCCCATGGCCTTGAAGTAGTCGCCCTGCACCTGAACGTTGGTGGCCAGGTCGTAGGTGTGGTTCGGCGGCGTGTAGCCTTCGGGCAGAATCGCGTTGTTATTGTTGTTGCCGGATGCGGGCAGAAAGGTCGTAAGGCCGACGCTCTTTACTCCCGGCAGCGCCTGCAAGCGACGCAGCAGCTCTTTGTTGAAGCGATCTACCGATGTTTGCGTGGTGTATTGCTTCTGCGGCAGACCGTAACTCGCCACCAGCACGTGGTCTGCGTTGTAGCCAAGGTCCACATCGCGCATTTTGGAGAAGCTGCGCAGCAGCAGGCCCGAGGCGGTCAGCAGAACGAGCGCGACGGCAATCTCTGCCACCACCAGGGCCGACCTCAGCCTAGCGTGCCCTGTTCCCGCAGAGCCGGTGCGCCCGCTCTCTTTCAGAGTGTCGTTGACCTTGGTGCGCATCGCGGCAAAGGCCGGAGCCATCCCGCAGATCAGCCCCGTCGTGACGCCAAGCAGCAGCGCGAAGCCCGCGACGGCCCAGTTCATGCGAATGGCTGCGATGCGCGGCAGCGACTGCGGCAGCAGCCCTGTTCCCAGACGCAGCGCGAACCCAGCCAGCATCAGGCCCAGCACGCCTCCGGTAATACTGAGGACAAGGCTTTCCAGCACCGCCTGTCTTAGCAGCACCGCGGACGGCGCGCCCAGCGCCAGGCGCACCGCGATCTCCTTGCGGCGGCGAATAGCCCGCACCAGCAGCAGTCCGGCAAGGTTGGCGCAGGCAATCAGCAACACGACAATCACGGCCAGAAACAACGCCCGAATCAGTGGGCGCGCTTGGCGGACCGTTTCCGATTGCAGCGAATGAATCACGGGACGAATCTTCATCCCCGCCATGAACGCCGGATAATTGCGCATGGTCTCGCGCGCGACGCGGGTCGCGTCCTGTACCGCCTGGTCGGTGGAAACGCCGGGCTTGAGGCGGCCCACCATGTGGTAGCTCCAGTTGGCCGACGCCGTGGAAGTTAACTCCTGCGGGGTCGGGCTTAACGGCACCCACAATTCGCTGTGATTGATCTGGCCGGGAGTAAGCGGAAACTCGAACTGGCGCGGCATCACGCCGATTACCACATAGGGTTTGCGGTCGAGCAGAATTTTTTTGCCCAGAATGGTGGGATCGCTGTTAAAGTGCGACTTCCATGTGGTGTAACTCAGCAGCGCCACCTGCTGGTGCTGTTCGTCCTCCTGCCGCGTGAAGAAGCGGCCCATCAGCGGCTGCACGCCCAGGGCGGGAAAGACGCCCGCAGTCATGCGTGAGGCGATGATTATCGCCGGATTGCCCGCGCCGGAAAGCTCAAAGCCTGTTGCCTGATATCCGCCCAGGCTGGTAAAGCTCTGCGTGTCATGCGTGTAGTTCCTGATGTCGGGGACCGTCACGCCGACCTCATTCTCGCCGCCCACGTCAATGCCCTGGATCACATCGGAAAGCACCACCAGCCGGTCTGAATGCGGAAACGGCAGCGGCCGCAGCAGCACGCCTTCCACAATGGAGAAGATGGCCGTAGTCGCGCCAATCCCCAGCGCCAGCATCAGCACTGCGGTAATGGCAAAGCCCGGAGACTTCAGCAGGTACCGAACGGCAATCTTCAACTCGCGCACAAAACTCGACATAGGCTCCTCGCGCTACATGCTGTCTTCCAGGCACGCACATGGGCCATATACGCTTCGCCGAGCCGCCTTGTTCCCACCGGAAGCGGTTCCAATTCCGAATACGTGCAAATATCCATTTCCGACCAGCGGGAGGGCACAGTGCTGGTGTCCCGATGGCGCGGAGCGCGGCCGCCTGGACGGCCAGTCCCTGTCCATAAGCGGACACCCGTGTCCGCTACCGAACAGCGGGAAGCCGCGAGGGTACAATTTCAGCAATGATGACGTTGGCTGAACTTGCGCGCTTCCTTGGCGCCGAACTTCACGGAAACGCTGACCGCCCTATTACCGGGGTCGCGGGAATCGAAGAGGCTGGATCGGAACAGGTGACTTTCGTCGCCAATCCAAGATACTCTGCCCTGGCCCGCAGCACGCACGCTGGAGCCATCATCGTAGCGCCTGATTTCCCTGAAGTCAGCGCGGCTACGCTCCGTATCGCCAACCCTTATCTGGCCCTTGCCAAAGTCGTGCCGCTTTTCTACCGCGAGCCCGAGTACGCCCCGGGCATTCACCCCACCGCCTCCATCCATCCAACGGCGAAAATCGGACGCGACGCCCACATCGCCCCCTATGTCGTCGTGAGCGAAGGCGCGGTCATTGGAGACAACGCCACCCTCCTGGCGCACGTCGTCATTTATCCCCACGCGGTTATCGGCGATCACTTCTTCGCCCACGCCCACTCCATCGTTCGCGAGCATTGTCACGTCGGCAATCACGTCGTCCTCCAGAACGGAGCCATCATCGGCTCCGACGGTTTCGGTTTTGCCAAGGACGACGCCGGAACCTGGCACAAGATTGTTCAATCCGGCCCCGCCATTTTGGAAGACGCGGTCGAGGTGCAGGCCAACTCCTGCGTGGACCGTGCGAGCGTGGGCGAAACCCGCATCGGCGCGGGAGTCAAGATCGACAACCTTGCCCAAATCGGCCACGGCTCGAGAATCGGCGCAAATTCGCTGGTGTGCGCGCAGGTAGGCCTGGCCGGATCGTCCCAGACAGGGAAAAACGTCATCCTCGCCGGACAAGCGGGCGTCGCTGGACACTGCAAACTCGGCGACGGCGTCATTATGACGGCGCAGTCCGGCGTTTCGCACGATGTTCCCGCGGGGAAAATGATCAGCGGCTCGCCGGCGTTTGACAATCGCCAGTGGCTGCGCGCCACCGCCGTCTTCGCCCGCCTGCCCGACATCATCAAGCAACTGCAGCGGCGCGAGAAGCGCTGACCATCCGCAACCAGCCGATTCCGCATCCAAACTACACTCATGCCAAACGAAATCGAGAATGATTCCCAGGGGCAAGGCCCACAACTGGTAGCCGAACCCATTCGGGTGCTGCTGCTCGACGATCATCCGGACAATCTGTTGCTGCGCTCGACCATCCTGCGCAAGTATGGGTACGTGACCGAGCCTGCCTCGACGATCGAGGAGGCCGAGAATCTGCTCGATAACATCGACATCGCCGTGCTCGACTACCACCTTGGCGCAGGCAAGTTCGGCACCGAGGTGGCGGCCCATTTACGCCAGCGTCGCCCGCAGGTTCCCATCATCATCCTGTCGGCCACTCTGGAGCGGCGATTCGGCGGCGTCGAAGACATGCACCTGCTCAAGGGCTACAGTTCCATCGACGATCTGGTCGCCGCGCTGCGTTCTTTCGAGGCGCGGCGGCGGGGCAAGCCCGTGGTGGTGGACGCCCGTGACTTCTTCTACTCCCGCATCAACATGGCCATCGGCGACGACGTGGTTCTGGAGATCCTGGACGGCGAGGGTAAATGGCAGTACGTGAATGAAACCTGCGCGCGCCTGCTGGACCACGACCGTGATTGGTTTCCCGGACGCAACATGTTTGACGAAATGCCGGAGCTGGCTGAAGACTGGCGCGAAATTCTGCACACCGTCGCCGAAACCCGGGAGACCTATATCGACCGCACCTATCGCGGCCTGCTCAATCTGCCGCGCAAGGGCGAGGAATGGGTCTGGAACGTCCTCGCCTTTCCTATCACCCTGCACACGCGGGAAACCGGAGTGGTGCTGACGGCGCGTATTCTGGAGCGTAAGACCACACTCTAAATTCCAGAACCAGATCGCGAACGCCAAAGATGATCCAATCGAGAGCCGCCTTCCTTGCCGTCGCCCTTTTCGTCAGCCTTAGCCTTTCCGCCTGCCGCTCGGCTTTCGTGCAGGCGGTCATCGTCAACCGCACCGGCGCCACCGTGAAGCTGGTCGAGGTCGATTACCCTTTCGCTAGCTTCGGAAGACAGCAGATCGCCGAAAACGCGACCTACAACTACCACTTCAAAATACTCGGATCGGGTCCGGTCAAGGTCACCTTCACTGGCAGCGGCAACAAAATCCACACTGCTACCGGGCCTACGCTCGATCTGGGCCAGCAGGGCAACCTCACAATTATCCTGGAAGGCGACGGAAAAGTAGAGTGGGTTTCGAAACTCTCTCCCGCGAAGTGACGATCTTGCCGTGATCGGGAACCGCCACGATAACAATAGTTATTATCATCAACTTAGCACAATGAAACTAAGGTAACACTCAACGATGATCAAATTAGTAAACAGCGCATTAAGTTAGGTCCATATCTATCTGAAACAACTTGCAATAGCTCGTACTCCAGCCCGGAAATCCTCTGTCGGGACCAACAGGCTCAAGACCAGCCATCCTGCATCCGGGAAGCCAAAGAAATACCCCGGATGGACCTCCACTCCGTGCTCTCGCACCAGCCGCACCGCCAGCTCCTCATCCGGCTCAACTGCCGGAATGCGGAGCGTTGCACACCACCCCGCCTCAACCCCCAGCCGGGAGATCGAACCTTCGGCCAGTTCCCTGTCCAGAGTCTCCAAATTCTGTTGCAGCCGCTCCTGAATCTGCTTCCGGATCGCGCCGCCCGATTCCAGCCAGGACGGCATCGCGTATTGGACCGGAGCGCTCATCGAGAGGAACGTGTCGGCAACCACTTCGATTCTCGCCAGCGCTTCCGATAGCTCGGCCTCCGGTCCGAATGCTGCAATCCATGCGGCCTTCATTTGCGGTAACGCCGCAATCTTGCTCAGCCCGCTCAGGACAAACGTCAGCACCGGATGGTCGCCGCAGGCAAAACTAGGCTGCGCGTTTCCGGCCAGCCCATAATCGAGGAAAACTTCGTCCACGATCAGCGCCAGTCCGTGCTCGGCGCAGATCGCCTCCAGTTCCCTGCGCTCGACCTCTTTGGTGAAGTGCCCGGTGGGATTGTTGGGGTGCACCACAGCAATGGCCCGGGTGCGGGGAGTAATGGCGTGGCGCAGCGCCTCGGCATCCAGTTGCCAGCCATGGTCATAGAACAGCGGAATCGGAACTAGCCGAACGCTCTCAATCTGGGCCAGAAAATCAAACAGAGGATAGCTGGGCTGCGCAATCAGCACCTCATCGCCCGGGTCGCACAGCAATCGAAACAGGTAGCTGTAAGCCTCGCTGGTGCTGGGCGTCAGAAAGACGCGTTCCGGCTCCAACATCGCTCCGTGCCCGGCGTAGTAACGGCACACAGCTTCGCGCGCGGACCGCATCCCGCGCGGATCCGGCTCGTACACCATCGACTCCGGCCGCGCCAGCGCCACAAGAATCCCGGCCTCGTCATACTCAAATCCGCACCGCGTGGGATTTGACGCCGTGAGATCGAGCAGCGGCAATCTGCTTGCCCGTCGTTCCTTCACAGCGCGCGCGAGTCCGGTTTCCGAAAAGTCCCAGGTTGTCCGCGCAGAGAATCCAGGTGTGCCGCTCATCGTGTGCCGCTCATCGCAATTATCTTTTCACACACGCCGCTGAATTCTCTCTTAACGGCGCCTGAGATAATGGCGGCAACCTCAAACTCAGGAGCCCGCATGGCGATTCGCGCCGTTATCTTCGACTACGGAATGGTAATCAGCAATCCCCCCAACCCCGCCGCGCACGAGCGCCTGATCGCCATTTCCGGCCTCAGCCGCGAAAAACTCGACCGCCATTACTGGCATTACCGGAACAGCTATGACCTGGGCATGAAAGGCCCGGAGTTCTGGGGAAAGGTCGCCGGCGACGCCGGATCCGCCTTTACGCCAGCACAGATCGACGCCCTGATCGAAGCCGACATCCTGATGTGGACTTCGGTGAACGAAGAGATGCTGGCATGGGCCACGGCGCTTCAGAGGGTTGGCATCCGCACCGGCATCCTGTCCAACATGGTTTGGGAAATTCTCGGCCACATGCGCCGCGAGTTCGCCTGGGTCGCGGACTTCTACCACAACACCTGGTCGTGCGAGCTTGGCATCGTCAAGCCCGACCCGGCGATCTATCTCCACGCCTGCAAGGGGTTGGGCGTGTCTCCTTCAGAAACGCTCTTCCTCGATGACAAGGCCGAAAACATAACAAGCGCGGAGGAAGTTGGGCTGCAAGCCATCCAGTTCACGACCATAAACCAACTCAGGAAAGACCTTGCACTCCGAGGGCTCCAGCAAGACCTGCCGATACCTGGTGCAGCCCTATAGCGAACTGATCCCTGCACGCTGCCCTATTTCGTCATCGGCGCAAGAATCTCGTCCAGGTAATCCGGCGTCCCCTGTACCCGCTCCAGATGCGGGAACCGCAGCCCGCCATGATAATCCAGCTTCACGATCTTGTAGTAGCCGGTATTGGAAACGATCATTTCAATTGGCTCGATCGTCCCCTTCGCCTCCGTAATGGCCTCGCCCAACCCCTCCGCACTGTACTGGCGATTATTCACCGCGACAATCTGCATGCCCGGTCCGAGATCGGCCTTGTCGGCCGGCGAGCCAACCAGCACATCTTCAATATGCCCGTCGCCAGTCACATTGACGCCGATCGCCCACCACGCCAGCGCATCTCCCGTGGCCGCCTCGCGCGCATTAATGTACTCGCTTGGCACATCCGTGTACGCGAGTTTGTATCCGCCCTGCATAATGCCTTCCAGCGGCGCTGCGGAGACTTCGACGTGAGCCGCTCCCGCAAAAATCCTGCCCAGTCATACGGCACAACCGCATTCAGGTTCGCGACCACATCATTGAAGGTATAGGGCACGACCTCCGGCGGCGTGTTGCCGCCCAGCCCCTCAAACCGTGCGCAGAAATCGTTCAGGCTCTTCTTGTCGTGCGTCAGTCGCCGAATCGTCGTGTCCACATCCAGCCAGATCAGTTCGCCTTCGGGGTAAAAATCCACCGACCGCCGCCAGTTGCCCCACTGTGAATCCGAGTCGTACAGAACCTGCGCCGCCGTCGCCGTATCCTGCAGGTCGCGCCACGTGCGTCCCGGGCGATAGTCCATCGTCGCGGCGGTTCCAGCCAGAGCCGAGCGGTATTGCTCCGGCGTTTCAATGCCGCTGCGGGCCGCCAGCACGTCACCTAAATACTGAGTAAGCCCCTCGTACACCCACAGCAGGTTCCCGATCATCGGGTCCTTGTAGTCGTCGTGGTTCAGCCCAACCGGGCGCCGGTATTTGCCGTTCCATGAATGCGTGAACTCGTGCGGCAGCAGGTCTGCGGCCAGATACGTCAGGTTCGGGTCCACCAGCATCCGCTCGCCCACGCGATCGTCGCTCGACTGGTGATGCTCCAGCCCGAAATGCGCTACCTGATCGCTTAACGTGAGCAGAAAGTGATAGCTCTTGTAATGCCGCGATTTGTACAGCTCACCTGTCTCATAAATCAACTTGTTGAATGCCGCCAGCGTCTCCGGCCGGATCTCCAGGTCCTCCGGCGCGTCCGCCGCCATGTCCAGATAGTGCTTCGGCGTCACATCCGGAGCCAGCGGAATTTCCTTGAAGTACCGCCCCGTGAGCAGCGGCGAATCAATCAGCATGTTCAGCGGAACCGGCGCGAACTCAATCAGGCCATTCTGCTCGCCGGTTTTCGTAAGCGCGGTGCCGTACTTCCAACCAGCGGGCAGCTTCACTGAGGCCTGCACTTCGATGCCGCTCGGCTTAACCCCATCTGGATACAGCACCACCTCATTCCAGCTCAGCACCGCAAGGTTCGCGCTCGTCGAAGCCCCCGCAGAAAATCCCGTTGCCGGCGCTGTCGCCAGAAAATCGTCCTTCACGTCCAGCGCAGAGACGCCCTGCGGCACCGTCACGTGAAACGCATACATATTCACGTCATCGCGCACCCACGCAAGCTGCTGCCCGTTCGCCGTAATCACCAGTCCTGCGAAATCGGAGATCGGCCCGTCCGGCTCATGCTCGCCCGGAATCCACTTTGGATACAGCAGCGTCACCGGCCCCGGCTTTACAGGCAGCGTAAACTCCGCGCGAATGATCTTGCGCGGGGCGTCGGTCAAATCCACGGTCAAACGCATCGGCGCGGCGCTCTGCGCGAATGCTGTAAAAGAAAACGCCAGAACCAGAAACCCAGCAAACCAGCGAATTTTCAAGGAGCCCTCCACGAGCAACTCCCAAGTGTACTTGAGAATCCGAGCCCCGAGCCCGCCAATGCTACACTCGCCCCATGTCTCGCGGCTTTTTTATCACCTTCGAGGGGCTCGACGGATCGGGCAAATCGACGCAGCTTCGCAGGCTGGCCGCTTGGTTCGAGGCACAGGGCCGGCCCGTCACCGCCACGAGGCAGCCCGGCGGAACCGCCCTCGGCGACCGCATCCGCGCGCTGCTGCTCGACTCGAAGACGGAGAACGTGGCTGCAACCACGGAATTGGGACTCATGTTCGCCGACCGCGCGCAGTCCATCGCCGAAATCATCCGGCCCGCGCTCGACCGCGACGAAGTTGTCCTGTGCGACCGCTACACCGATTCTACCGAAGCCTACCAGGGCGGAGGCCGGCGGCTCGGCAGCGAAATCGTTCTTCAACTCCACGACGCAATGTGCGGGAATCTATGGCCGGACCTGACCATTCTCCTGTTGCCGGATTTCCAGCGCTCGCTCGACCGCGCCCGCAGGCGCAACACCCGCAGCGACCATAAAGGCCCCGACGAAAGCCGCTTTGAGCGCGAAGACGAACTGTTCTATCGCCGCGTCTACGACAAATACCGCGAGATCGCCGCCCGCGAACCCGCTCGCGTCGTCGCGATCGAAGGCGACGAGAGCATTGAGAAGGTCCATCAGCGAATATTGGAAGCAGTGAAAAAGAGTCAGTTTCATTTTCCGCTATAGTTGCCTCGGATTGCGACTTCATAATGATTAAGTGCTCGCAAATACCGCCGGTTGTACTCCTGCTGATGGTTCCCGCGTTCGCGGAGCTGAAGCCTCCCGCGCCTAACTACAGATTGCTAAATGCTGTTGCGGCATGCAAAACAGTCTCTTGTGTAACTTCAAAGCAAGATAGGACTCACGGCCACATTGAGCAATCTGTCCTTTTTACCAAATGGATGATGCTCGAACCGTCTGAGGCAAAAGCGTCAGTAGGCCTACTTGAGAATATGCCGGCGAACGAAACGGAGCTCATCGCGTTCATGACAATTTCGGACTGGCATGATGGCGCAACGACCTCAGAAGCGGAGATGGAAAGGTTGGATGAAATACATACTCGCTGGCCACAACTGCTTGCAGTTGCGGCTCGACGTCATCCGGAGTATCTCCCTGCATACATTCGTTACGGTAGGCTCGCCGTAGAAGATAATCACTCCGATTACACCGGAGGCGAACAACAGGTGTGCGCCGCAAACAAGAAGGCGTTCTTTAAGGCATTTCTCTCTTTGAGCCCGGGAGACCAACGATATATCCGACGATACGTGTTCAATCCGGATTCCTGCGAGCCAATTTTCCTTAGTGAGGCCGACGGGCCGTAGAGTCGCGCCTGTGGAACAATTCAGACCAAATCGCTATTGCCTGCCCCGACGAGCCCACCCTGCTACTCTGAAACCGTGAGCTTCAGCGACTTCCTCGGCAACGAACCCACCGTCCGCCACCTGCGCGAAGCGATTGCCGCCAACCGTTTCCCGCAGGCAGTTATCCTCAGCGGGCCGAGCGGAGCCGGCAAGTACACCCTCGCCGTCAAGCTCGCACAAACCCTGAATTGCCTCGACATTCGGGAAGCGGACGGCCTGCCCGACGCCTGCGGCGTCTGCTCCAACTGCGTCCGCATCGGCCAGTCGCTGGACCTCGACGCGCGCGTTGACGAAGCCGTCGCCGCCCGCGAAGACCTGCGGGACGCGGACAAGCGTGAGACGCGCATCCTCATCCAGACGCACCCCGACCTGCTGGTCATCCCACCCGATCCGCCGCAACTGCTCATCAAGCTGGGACAGGTGCGCTCCATGATCCGCGAACTCTACCGCATGCCCGCCGAGGCCCACCGCGCCGTCTACATCTTCACCAGCTCGGCCTTTATGAAGGAGGCGGAAAACTCCCTGCTCAAGGCCCTCGAAGAGCCGCCCGCGCACGCCAGCATCTTTCTGCTCGCGGAAAACTCCGGCGACCTGCTGCCCACCATCCGTTCGCGTGCTGCCATCGTGCGGCTGGGCGCACTGCCGCTCGAACAGATTGAATCCGTCCTGGCCGAGCGCCGCGCCGAACTGCGCCCGCAGCAGCGCTCCCTGGTCGCCCGCCTCGCCCAGGGAGCCGTTGGCCAGGCTCTCGGATTCGATCTTGAAACCTACCTCGCCAGCCGCGCCGACGCACTCGTCATTCTCCGTTCCGCCACGCGCGACCCCGACTTCTCCACGCTCTTTCGCACGACCGACAGCTATCGCGCCGGCGCCGAAGGCCAGCAGAAGACGGCCCGCCTCATCCGCGCGCTCAGCAGCCTGCTCGAGGATCTCTTGCTGCTGCACTCCGGAGCGCCGCACTTGATCCGCAACATCGACCTTGAGGAGGAACTTGCCGCAACGGCCCAGCAGGTCTCCGTTGACTGGATCGAAGCTGCCGAGCGTGGCCTCTATCAGGTCGAATCCGGCATGCGCCGCAACCTGCTCCGCTCGCTTTCGCTCGACGCCTACGCCTCCAGCCTCGCCCGCGCCTGACCGTCGCCGCGAACCTTCATCGATACCCCACAGGCAGCCACGCCACCCTGCCCGGCAAAAGCCGTGCTAAGATGCCAGACAGCGTTCAAAACAAAGCAAAGAGACAGGCAGCGACTTAGCCACAACGCTGCATCTATATCTCCAGCAACGCTGTGACATTTATGGCAAACACTTCTCAAATCCCGTTAACGGGACTGCGTGGCTTTCGTTCCAGTTCGCCTTCAAAGCGGAGTGTCAAGCTTCAGGCCGTGCCGCCAGCCCAAAGCGCACACGCGGCGGACGAGAGCACCAGTCTGCCGATAACCGGCCCTCGCAAGCTCGTCCGCCCGACCTTGCCGGCTCAATCCTTCCACAACCGCGCCTTCGCCTTGCACCAGGAGCCCGCGATTCTCGCGCATCAAAACATGCTGACAGCCGTATCAAATCACGAAAGCTCACACGCCGAAGTCTTCTATTTCCAGAAGCAGGTCCAGTCGCAAACCCGAATGGTGATTGTGCTCGAAGACGGAGAGCATATTGAGGGCTGCGTTGAGTGGTATGACCGCAACGCCATCAAGGTGAAAGGCTCCGCCCGCATGCTCATTTATAAGGCGAGCATCAAGTACATCTATAAAGCTGCGGAAAAACTGGCCTGATCCGGGCCTGCTGGCACATCCCTATTCGCGAGCAGCTTTTTTCAGCCGGTCGCGTATCGCCGTGCCGATTCCCGTGGCCTGGGGTAGCGGGCACAGAATCACCGCCGCGCCCCGGGCATCCAGCCAACGCAATCCGGCAAACAGCCTCTGCGCCAGTTCCTCCTCGTTCCCCCATGCTCCCCAGCGATAGACCAGTGCATCGCCGGTTCCGTCCTCCCGGAAGTCGTCAGGAAGCATGAGTCCGAGCTTTTCCCTCGACCGTCGCGACGTCGCTTCGGCAGCAAAGTGTTCCTCCAGCTCGCCCCCCGCACCCTCAATCAAGATGAGCCGTGCCTTCGGGGCGTAGTGCCGCACCCCGACTCCCGGCGAAGGCAGCGACTCAGGTTCAGCGTCAGGGGCCGCCGCTTCCTGAAACGCGACCGCTTCAGGACACACCGCCCGAATCTGCTCCAGCGTGACCACGCCCGGGCGATAGATCACGCAGGCGACAGGATCAACGACCGTCGATTCAAGCCCGTGCGTCGTCTCCCCGGAATCAAGAATGGCATCGATCCTTCCGTCCAGGTCCTCCGCCACGTGGGCCGCAAGCGTGGGGCTCGTGCGCCCAAATTTATTGGCGCTGGGCGCGGCGACTGGTACTCCAGCGGCCCGCAGCAGCGCATGCGCCACCGGATGCTTCGGCACCCGCACACCCACCAGCGGACGCCCCGCCGTAACCGCATCGGGAATGGCGACATTGCGCGGCAGCAGCAGAGTGAGCGGCCCCGGCCAGAAAGCATCCATCAGCCGAACCGCGTTCGCGCCCACGCTCGCCGTGATCGAACCCAGCAGACTGCGGTCCGCCAGATGCACAATCAGCGGGTCCCATCCGGGTCGCTGCTTGGCCGCGAAAATCTTTGCAATCGCCGTAGGATCCAGCGCATTTGCGCCCAACCCGTAGACGGTTTCGGTGGGGAACGCCACCGTACCGCCCTCGCGCAGGATCGACGCTGCCTGCTCTATCGAGTTGCGCGATGGGGCTGAGCCCAGGTCCTGTGAATCAACGGAAAGGCGAAGAGTCCGCATTGAATCCATTATCGCCCGGCGCGCCATCGCCTTATACTTGCTCCATGAGCGCCGTCGAGACCGAGGTCAAGTTCCGCATCGAGGATGTTCAGGAGCTTGAGCAGCGAATCCGGGCACTCGGTTGTCGGGTTGTCACGCCGCGCACCTTCGAGCGGAACACCCTCTACGACGCCCCTGACCATCGCTTACGCGCCGATCAGTCCCTCCTGCGCATACGGAAATATGGAGATCGCTGGCTGCTCACTCACAAATGTGTCCCCGCCGACCACGACCCGCGCGCGCGCCACAAGCGACGCGTCGAAACCGAAACCGAGGTCGCCGATGGCGAGGCGCTTGGCACCATCTTTGCCCAACTCGGCTATCAGCCGGTTTTTGTCTACGAGAAGTGGCGTGCTGAATATGCCGATAAGACCGGACACTGCGTTCTCGACGAGACGCCGATCGGGGTCTTCGCGGAACTCGAGGGACCGGCGGAATGGATTGACGCAATGTGCGCGCGGCTCGGTCTCGACCCCTCCGCGCTGTTGACCATGAGCTATGCGCGGCTGTTTGAGAACTGGCGCGAGGCGACCGGAAGCTCCGCCTGTGATATGACCTTCGCCGCCATCCCTTCCAGTCCCCGTCCCTAATTCGGGCAATCTTCAAGCATTTTCACCAAACAGCCGATAGCGACCTTATCCGGCGGATTTCCGCTACGAGGCATGCTGATGAATCTGCTTTTCTTGCGCCAGGCTCCTGCCGCTTTCCTGCTGTTCGCCGTCGTCGCCTGCGCCGCGCTGCCGGCCCGGGCCAATGATCGGAAGGTGCAGCGCCGCTGCCGGCCTGTTTATCCGGAGTTGGCCCGACGCATGCACATTGAAGGGACCGTGCGCATTGAGGTGGCAATTGCCCCCAGCGGAGCTGTAACCAGAGCCAAAGTGGTGAGCGGCAACAGCCTGCTCGCCCCCGCGGCGGAACGGGCCATCCGGAAGTGGAAGTTTGCTCCGGAAAGCACTCCATCAACAGAGAACATCAACGTTGATTTTCGACTAAGCGACTAGACACTCCCCCTGAGGGCGAGGAATACCATGTCCATGCTTGATGCACGTCTCGCCAACAAATTGCGCCTCAGCACCCTTGTGTTGCTGGCGTTTGTGTTGCTTGGCTCCTTCATCGCCTATTGGAAGATGCGGCAGGTAAGCAGCCTCTCGGCGGAAGTCGCTGTCGCGCGCATCCCGGCTCTCAGTGCCGTGCGCGAGCTGCGAGCATCCGAGCTGGGCGCGTCCACGTCGCTGAAATCCTACGTACTCTTCGGCTCCGACCCGGCGATGGCGCAGCGCTATAGCGAGGAAATCGCCGGCTATCGCGAGACGGCGCAGCAGACGCTCCAGAAAATTGCGGCCTTGCGGCCTACTTACGACAGCATCGTGGGCACGCAGGCGATGACTTCCCTGCTCAACCAGTACAGCCAGATCGAGGCGAACGAAAATCAGGTCCAGACGCTCGTCATCGGCCAGGGGAATGCCGCAACCAGCAAGGCTTTCGATCTGCTCCAGGGGCCGGTCGCGAAACAAAGCACCGATTTCATGGCCGGCGTCACCTCGGTCGTGGATGCTCTTGGGCAGGCCACCAACAAAAACCTGAATCAGGTCGTGGCAATCGACCGCATGGAGGCAATCTACCTGTGGCTGGCCATCCTGCTCGGCGGGTTTCTCGGCGCGGGTATGGCCGAGGTTGTGATGCGCCGTGTGGTCCGATCGATCGGGCTGGTTGCCGACCGCGCCCACCTGATCGCCGCCGGCGACCTGACCGGCGAAGAGCTGCACATGGATTCGAGCGACGAAGTGACGCAGTTGGCCGTCTCGATCAACCGGATGCAGCAGAATCTGTGCCAGATCATCCGCACCATGATGGAAATTGCGGCCACGGTGAGCGAGGACACGGGCAAGCTCAGCCGTTCGGCTAATGAAACCTTCCGCCGCACCAAGGAACAAAGCCTGCAAACGCAACAGGCCGCGGCGGCCATGCAGGAAATGTCTATTTCGATTGCCGAGGTTTCGCGCCATGCACAGAGCGCGGCAGCCAACTCTCGCCAGGCGGCTACCACCGCCCGCGAGGGTGGCTCGATTGTCGAGCAGATGCTTGCCGGCATGAATTCCATTGCTGGATCAGTGCGGAACACCGCCGCCACAGTAAAGCGCCTGGGCCGCGAGAGCGAACAGATCATCCGCATCGTCAACGTGATCGAAGAGATCGCGCAGAAAACCAACCTGCTGGCGCTGAACGCCGCCATTGAGGCCGCGCGCGCGGGCGAACAGGGGCGCGGGTTTGCCGTGGTCGCCGGAGAAGTTCGCCGCCTGGCTGAGTCCACCCGTAACGCCACCAGCGAAATTGCCCAGATGATTCAGGGCATTCAGGCTCACACGCGCGAGGCGGTCGAAGCCATGGAAACCGGAACCGCCACGGTCAGCGAGGGGGTGCAAATCAACCATCGCGCGGGAGAGGCGCTCGGGCGGATTATTCAAATGAGCGACCAGGTGGATTCGATGATCGCCCAGATCGCCACCGCCTCCATGCAGCAGGCCGAAGCCGCCCGGCAATCGAGCGAAAGCGTGGACGCTATCAATCAACTAGGCGAGGAATCGGCCGCCTCAATCCCCGCCACGAATGCCATCGTAGAATCGGTCGGGCACGGCGCGCGACGGCTCGAAGAACATATCGGCAAATTTCGCCTGGAAGACGCTGGCGCCAACTATCTCCCGCTGCGCCCGGCCA
Source organism: Acidobacteriaceae bacterium (assembly GCA_049280995.1). Classification (GTDB taxonomy): domain Bacteria; phylum Acidobacteriota; class Terriglobia; order Terriglobales; family Acidobacteriaceae; genus Silvibacterium. The sequence continues at coordinate 44,975 of JBAPRH010000011.1, read as the reverse complement.
AAAAGTTGTCGCCCTCCGCTGTCGCGGCGTATGGCGACTAAACCCATCCTCCCCGATGCCCACCATGCGAGGCCGGACGCGAGGCTGTCCGGCCTCTCAAGGGTGGCCCATTCAAGCGCTTTTGCTTGAGTGAGGGCAGGCTGTCCGGCTTCGCCATTTGGTACACTCAGGAGGTCAAGCGGGAGTAGCTCAATGGTAGAGTAGCGGCTTCCCAAGCCGTTGGTTGCGGGTTCGATCCCCGTCTCCCGCTCCAGAGACTGCCCCCCGATTTCACAGCCTCCGATTCCACAGTCCCCGGCTCCACAATCTCAGTTCCTTCACACCGCGTGCATCAACAGCAGAATGATCAGGATCAGCAGAATGATCCCCACACCGCTGCTTGGGTAATAGCCCCATCCCCGGCTGTAGGGCCATGCCGGAGTTGTCGCCACCACAAGCAAAATCAAAATAATGAGCAGAAGAATCATGAGTTCCCCCTGGAACAACGGTAGTTTGAGCTTCCTCAGTGGATGCCGCGCTTCGAAGCGCGGGATGCCCGGCGAGCCGGGGAATCCGAGAGCTCGCGGGCACGGCGAAAGATGGCCAGGAACATCGCCTTGGTCAGCTTTCCCGTGTTCGTGTTTTGCAGTGACGGATGATAGCTGGCCAGCAACGCGAGCCCGCCGGGCAAGCTGTATTCGGCTCCATGTGCGAATTTCAGCTTGCTGCGGCCGGTAACCCGGCCCATGCGCAGCAGGCTCTTCGTGAATCCATCGAAGCCAATCTTGCCCAGGCAGACCACGACGCGGAGCTTTGTGAGAGCAGCGATCTCCTCATCAAGAAACGGAGCGCAGTTGGCGATCTCCTGCGGAAGCGGCTTGTTTCCCGGCGGTGCGCAGCGCACGACAGAGGTGATCCACAAGCCGTACAGACGCATTCCGTCATCGCGGCTGGTGGCGATCGGCTGCGAAGCGAAGCCTGCATCATAAAGCACCGGGTAAAGGAAGTTGCCGGAGCCGTCGCCGGTGAACGGCCTGCCAGTGCGGTTGGATCCGTGCGCACCCGGGGCAAGGCCGACGATCAGGACCTTTGCCTCCGGGTCGCCGAAGGACGGAACCGGCTTCCCCCAATAGGTCCAGTCGAGATAAGCACGCCGCTTTTCCGCGGCGACTTGCGCGCAGTAAGCTCGCAGCCGCTTGCATCGATGGCACGCGATGACGCGCGCGTTGAGCGCAGCCAGCGCCAGCGCATTCTTCGTGGATTTTTCCTGCATCTCCTTATGATTTTATCCGGAAGTGGGCGGGCCAAGTGACGCATCTCATTGTGGTTGAGGCGTAGAATCGGACGCGGCCTTTGTTTTGCGCAGAGGCGGCCTTGTTGATTGAAAATGTTTGCTGAATTCATCAGAGGTTGAATCATGTCCTTTCGCCCGCAGTACACGCTCATGCTGGCTGCAACCGCGCTCCTTTCAGCAGCCGGCTGCAAACAATCGCCTCCGCCCGCGCCTAAAACGCAGGCCGTCGCCACCGCTCCAACCCAGATTGGAGGAGAAAATATCGTGAAGCTTTCGCGCACAGCCACCTCCAACGGCCAGAAACCTGAATTCCTTTCGGCCACAATTCTTCCCGGCCGCGGCATGAATGTGTTCCAGATCACGGCCAATGTTCCCGGCAAGGGCACGATCGACGTCCTTGCCTCGCCTTCGCTTGCTGACGCGGCCCAGGTGCTAAGCGGCGGGCCGGATGACCAGTACGGCAACGGCAGCTTCAGCTTCGGCGGGGCCTTCCTGGTTCCCTACCCGAACCGCATCATCGGAAAGCTCTCGCCGGACGGCAAAACCGTCACCGCCGAGTGGCACGGCAAGACCCTTACGCTGCCGGCCAACTGGCACGGCAAGAAGCCCAGGGCCCGGCCCCATGCCATGCATGGCCTGATTCTTGCAACGAACACTGACGACGTGAAAGTCGAGGACGTCCAGGACGGCCAGCAGGTCACAGGCGTGATCCATGCCGGAGACTTCGGCGGCTACTGGCTGTCGAAGACTGACCTCAACTTCACGCTCACCCTGACCGGCGGCGCGTTTGACGCCGAACTCACCGCGAAGAACATAGGCAACGAAGACGAGCCGATGGCTATCGGCTGGCATCCGTACTTCAGCATTCCCAGTGGAGAGCGCGCACAGGTCCGGCTGCACATTCCCGCTTCGCAGACGGCGCAGGTGAACAACTACGACGACGTGTTTTCGACCGGCAAGCTGCTTCCCGTCAAGGGCACGAAGTATGACTTCAACGCTCCCAACGGCGCGCCGCTGGACGACACCTTCTTCGACGACAACTGGTCAAACCTGAAGCGCACCGACGGCGCGGTTGATGTGAAGCTGATCGATCCGGCCAGCAATTACGGAGTGCAGGTCGAAGGGCTCTCTCCGGAGATCAAGACCGTGCAGGTCTACTCCCCGCCGACGGCGAAGTTTGCGGCCATCGAGGAGCAGTTCAACTTTGCCGATCCCTTCGGCAAGGAGTGGCCTCACGGCATGGACACCGGCATGGTCACGCTGAAACCGGGCCAGTCGGTGACGTGGCAGGTCCGGGTACAACTGTTCACCCCATCCAAATAAACACTCCGAGACGGCCCGGCCTTCTCGCGAGAGCCGGACCCGATCTGGTTGGAATTATTTTTTGCAGCTAATAAGTGAAACTGAAATCAGCCCGGCGGCATCCGCCGGGCTTTTTCTTTCTGACGGACGAGTTCCCTACTGGACTTTACCCTGGGGGCGGAGCTTGCGGAGCTCCAGGGCGCAGGCGATGGCATTGAGGGCCCCAAATTTCAGGTTGTCGATGGTGGCCCATATCCAAAAGCAGCTGGTCGCGGCTTCGCTGCCGTCTCCGGTGCGGACCCGCACCATGACATCGCTTTCGCCAACCGTGTTGAGGTTGTTGGGCGCGTCGGCGTCGCCCTCGCCCATCACCACATCTACGTGTTCGCCGCCAAGCGCGCTTTCAACGTGCTCCAGCTGAATGGGCTTCTGAAATTCAACCCCGAGCGAGATGCCGTGGCCATGAAAGACCGGCGCGTGAAGCAACTGCACGGAGAGGCCGGGCAGCACGTTCCCGGCGAGCAGGGCGTAATGCCTTCGGATGCGAGCTTCGCTTCCGCGAAGATCGGCTTTGGCCTCGCCCCCAAGCACAGGCGCGACATTGAAGGCGACCTGGGTATCGTAGACGGCTTTGGGAGGGCTCTGAAAGTTGAGAAGCCCCACGGTCTGCTGGTGCAGCTCGTCAAGCGCTGCATGGCCGTATTCGGACGCTGGCTCGAGTACGGTCGCCGAGGCGCTGATGACGGCTCCAAGCTGCTGCAGGCGAGCCATGAGCAGGCCGAGGGCGACAGCGACGGGATGGGCGGGAACCACAGCGGGGGTGGTCAGATTGATCTTGCTGCTGCGCGTTTCGTCGCTTCTTGCTTCGTCGATCGGAACTTCGTCGAGCCAGGGAGCGCGGACCACCACACCGGGCTCGCTCTCCAGCGCATAGGAGAGATCGACGATGCTTGCGCCAGCCTTCTGCGCCGCCTTCCAGTGTTTGCGCGTGACTGCTTCCGAACCGGCGAAGAAGGCGAAATCCATCCCGTCGAAGGCGGACTGCTCAATGCGCTGGATGAAGGTAACTTCGTCGCCGACGGTCTCAAGCTGGCCGAGTTGCGACTCGTCGTCCATAAGCGAAAAATCCGCGTCGGCAAAGACAGACTCGGCAAAAGCTTCGTTCAGTTCCTTGCCGCGGATGGTGGCCGCGCCGACAATGGCGATTTTGTAAGTTTCGGTCATTCGGTTGTGTGCTCATGGTTATGGACAGGAGGCGCAATCGCCGCCTGTTCGGCTTTTCGATGCCTTCGCCGCGAGTAAGCGGCACGCGCCAGGACCCCGGAGAACAAGTACGCCAGTGCCACAACGAGCAGCACCGGGCGCGAGAAGAAAACCAGCAGATAGAGGAAGAGGCCGATGACGACAATCCACTGGAAGGGATGGCGGTTGGCGAGATTGATTTCCTTGCCGCTCCAGAAGCGCCACGTGCTGACCATAAGGAAGCCGGTGAGGGCCACAAGCAGCATCCATAGGATGGCGATCCAGGCGTTGAAGGGTGGCCGCTGGAAACCGTGGACCACGGCGGCGATGACCCCGGCGGCTGCAGGGATGGGCATGCCGACAAAATACTTGCGGCCAGGACGGCCCGGGTTCTTGGGGACGGGGTCGTGGCTGATGTTGAAGCGCGCCAGACGGCTCGCTCCGCAGATGAGGAACAGAAAGCAGACGAAGGCGCCGAGCTGGACGAGCTTCTGATGCAGCACCGGGTCCATGCCGGCGGGCAACATGCGAAAGCCCCAACTGAAGGCCAGGATGCTGGGCGCGACGCCAAAGGTGATCACGTCGGCAAGCGAATCCAGCTCTTTGCCGAAGTCGCTGGTGGTATTGGTCATGCGTGCGATGCGGCCGTCGAGCGCGTCAAACGGGATGGCAAAGCCGATGGCCAGCGCGGCGTAGTCGAAGTGCTGCGGCTCCAGAAGAGAGCCTTGCAGGCTTTGGGTAATCGCGAAGTAGCCGGCGGCGATGTTGATCGTGGTAAAGAACGAGGGCAACAGGTACATGCCCCTGCGGCGGCGACGGCGTTCGCGCTTATGCTCGGCTTCGCTCAAACTACAGGCTCCGCGAAGACTTCCCTAAATTCCCGCGTGGCAGACGTTTCCGGAACGGTTGCAAGAATGGAGGATCCGCCCTTGACGTGGTCGCCAATTTTGACGTGCAATTCGGCCCGGCCAGGAAGCAGGACATCGACACGGGAGCCGAACTTGATGAGGCCCACGCGCTGGCCGCGCCCGAGGTGCGCGCCTTCCTGAGGGCGAAAGACGATCCGACGCGCGAGCAGACCGGCAATCTGCGTGAAGGCGACGAAGTAACCTTCATCGGCCTCAATTACTGCCTTGTTCTGCTCGTTCTTTTCGGCGGATGCAGGATTCATGGCGTTCAGATATTGCCCCTTGCGGTAAGCCACTTCGCGCAGGGTTCCGGAAATGGGAGAACGATTGACGTGCACGTTGAAGACGTTGAGAAAAATGCTCAGCCGAAGTGCTTCGCCCTCCGGCGTGACGATGCGGAGCGCTTCGGTCACTTTGCCGTCGGCGGGAGAAACGACCAGACCCTTGCCGTCGGGGATTTCGCGCTCGGGGTCACGGAAAAACCAAAGGAAAAACAGCGCCAGCAGGATGGGAATGATCGCGACCCAGCCCCACTCGCCGGTGAAATACCACAGCAACCCAGCCGCTATAAGAAAAGCGATACCGTAGAAATAGCCGTCACGAACCATTCAGAAAGAAGAAACCCTCTTGCTTATTATAAGTTGAATGCTCTGAACAGAGCACACACATTCCTTACAGCAGCAGCTGGGAGAACGAGTTGCGCGGCAGCCTTCTGGTTTTCGGGTGAAGTTACGCGGGCTAGACCGCGTAACTTCGTGCCCGCCCGCTTTGCCGGGCGGCCATCATATCTTTAACGTGAAGCTTCAGCTTTTTCAGCCGGACCTCCTCAAGCTGTTCCTCTTCCGAAAGGTAGGGTTTTTGGTTGAGTGCCTCTAACTGCTCCGAATAGCGGCGGTGCTGAGCTTCCAGCTCCTGTATTCCTTCACTATCCGGCAGGTTCTTCGCTTCCAGCTCCATGCGCGAATCCTCCTCTTCTGTTGAGACGTACCAAAGTAGCACCACGGAAGCCTGTGCTTCAATGGGTTTCAAAGAATTTTTGGGGGAGGAGAAATCAGGGTTCCCGCCTGGGTGCGATCCTGGATCCAATCCTGGACGCGATGGAGCGGCTCATGAGCACGGCGTCTTCCTCGGGATTGTGGTAATAGGCCCTGCGCAGGCCGTCGCGGCTGAATCCTGCCTGTTCGTAAAACGTGATGGCTGAGCTATTTCCCAAGCGGACCTCAAGCTGGAGCCTGGAACCGCCGGATTTCAGGGCCCATGCGATAAGAGCGTCGAGGAGGGCTCTGCCGGCGCCAGTTCGGCGGTGCCGGAAAGCCACGACGATGGACTCGATCTCGCAGACGTCCATAGTGATCTGTCCAGCGATGAAGCCGCCCAGGTCCCCGGCGTGTTCTCCTACCAGAATTTGTCGAGGCGGCCCGCCTCGCGAGGAGAGAAAAGCCTCGTAAACCGGGTGCTCCCAGTGAGGAGCTTCCGGCGTGGCTGCGGCAAGGAGCATCACAGCCTCCAAGTCGGCGGAAAGCATGGGGCGGATGATCACGGCTTGCCTGATGTCTGATTCGGCGTCTTCCCCGGTGTCCTGCCGGGGAGCTTAGCGAAAATTTCGGCGTCGGAGCGGCGGACGTAGTTGCCGTCGAGCGTGGCAAGGTCGGCAAAGTCGGCAAAGTCTCCGGATATCAGGCGCGGCGCGGCGAACGTGAGAGCGTCAGCGGCGTTCGGAGCGGCGGTGAGGGTCGCTTCCGGGAAGGCCCAATGCGTGCTCGGCTCGCAGACGGCGAGGCGTCCGAGGTCGGACTTGGGAAGATTCTTGCCGGCAAGCAGGCTTTCGCGCGCGTCTTCGCGGAAATAAAACTCGCTGCGACCGGCGTCGAGAGCGGCGGACTGGGTTTTGCCCTTCCAGGCCAATACCGCCAGACGTGAGACGGCGAGCAGCGGGATGTTCAGAGCTTCGGCCAGCCCTTTGGCGGAGCTTACGCCGACGCGAATGCCCGTGAAGCTGCCGGGGCCGCTGACGACCACGATGGCGTCCAGCATCGCGGTGTCGATGCCTTCGGCGGCAAGCATGGCTCGAATGGCGGGAACGAGCTGCGCAGAATAGGTTTTGCCGAGCAGCTCGGTTTGCGCGAGGACGGAGGCAGCGCCGCATTCGACGCGACCAAGAGCGACAGAACCGGACACGCCGCAGGTGTCGATGGCGAGGACGATCATTCGCCCAGCTCCGGAAGCGCGCCGGGGTCGATGTCCTGACAGATTTCAAGCAGCACTCCGCCGGCGCTCGACGGATGGATGAAGAAATACAAGTGGCCGCCCGCGCCGGTCTGGATGTTTTCAGAAATGATGCGAACACCGCGCGCCTTGAGTGAGGCCAGCGTTGCGCCAATATCGTCCACGCGCAGCGCGACGTGGTGCAGGCCGGGGCCGCGCTTTTTGAGAAAGCGTGCCACGGCGGAGTCCTCGCGTAGCGGCTCCAGCAGCTCGATACGGCTGTTGGCGATGGGCAGCATGGCGGTGCGCACCTGCTCGTGCTCCACCGTCTCTTCCTGCGTGATGTGGAGGCCGAGAGCCTCGTAAAAACCGCGCGCGGCGGCGATGCTCTCGACGGCAATGCCGAGGTGGTCGATCCTGGTCATGGCTTCCCTCCAGCAAAGACACCGGCGACAAGCCGTGGAACAAGGCGATACGGGTCTTCGGCTCCCGCAGCCACCTGCCGCGCGTGATGCTCGAGCTCATCTTCTGTGAGGCCGTGGCTTTGCGCCTCGCGGAGCAGAGCCTGGCGCAGCATGGCCTCGATGCGCTCGCGCCACCAGGCACGGCGGCGGGTTTGCAGGCGGTCGCCCGTGGCGAGCCATTGCCGACGCTGTTCGATCGCGGTGAAGAGGGCTTCCGTTCCCTCGCCGGTTGTGCCGGTGGTTTTCACAATGGGCGCTGTCCATGCATCCATCTCGGTACCGTGCTGGTTATGCGTGGCGAACGACTGCGTGGCCCGAATCTCCTTCTCGACGCGGTCGACTCCGTCGCGATCCGCCTTGTTGATGGCGAAGATGTCGGCGATCTCCATGATGCCGGCCTTCAGGCTCTGCACGTCGTCTCCCATTCCGGGAACGAGAACAACGACGGTCACATCGGCGAGGCGAACAATCTCCACTTCGTCCTGGCCGACACCGACCGTCTCGATCAGAACGACCTCGCGGCCACTGGCTTCGACGACCTGAACCACGTCCGCTGTGGTTCCGGCGAGGCCGCCGAGTGAGCCACGCGTGGCCATGCTGCGGACGTAGAGGCCGTCGTCGCCGGCGTGCTCATTCATGCGGATGCGGTCGCCGAGAAGCGCGCCTCCGGTGAACGGGCTGGTGGGATCGACGGCGACCACGCCCACTCGTTTCCCCGTTGCCCGCCATGCTCGCGCCAGCCGATCGACCAACGTGCTTTTGCCTGCGCCGGGCATTCCGGTGACTCCCACCCGGAGCGCGCGTCCGGTGTGCGAAAAACAGGCAGAAAGAATTTCTTTGGCTTCCGGCACGGCATTCTCGACCAGCGAAACAGCACGCGCCAGCGCGCGCATGTCTCCAGCACGGAGCTTTGCAACGAGATCGGTGGCCCGTGTCATAAAGCTAAGGGTAAAGGGGAAAGAGGAAAGGGGAAAGGCGGGCACGAAGAAATCCGACCGCGACCAACGGGAGCGCCGCGCGAAGCGGTATGCCTGGACGGCCAGTCCCGGGAGCGCCGCGCGAAGCCCAAGGCCCGTGACGGCCAGTCACCGCGAAGCGGTGTGCCCGTGACGGCCAGTCACTCACCCGCGGGAAGGGTGGACCTTTAATATTTCCCTCGCGATGACCATTCGCTGGATTTCGCTGGTGCCTTCGCCGATAGTGCAAAGCTTGACGTCGCGGTAGAACTTTTCCGCGGGGTAGTCTTTGATGAAGCCGTAGCCTCCGTGGAGCTGCACCGCCTCGTCGCAGATGCGCACCGCAACCTCGCTCGCGTAGAGCTTGGCCATGCTGGATTCGAGGGTGACGCGCTGGCCAGCGTCCTTAAGCACGGCAGCGCGCAGCGTGAGGAGCCGGGCGGCATCGAGCTCAGTCGCCATATCGGCGAGCTTCCACTGGATGCCTTGAAATTCGGCGATGGCTTTGCCGAATTGGCGGCGCTCCTTGACGTATTTGAGCGATGCTTCCAGCGCGCCGCGCCCAATGCCGAGCGAGAGGGCGGCGATGGAAACACGTCCGCCGTCGAGCACCCGCATGGCGTCGACGAAACCTTCGCCAAGCTTGCCGAGGAGGTTTTCGCCAGGAATTTCGCAGTCCTCGAAGATGAGCTCCGAGGTGTCGCTGGCGCGGAGGCCGAGCTTGTTTTCCTTTTTGCCAGGACGAAAACCGGGCGTTCCCTTTTCGATGACAAAGGCGGAGAGGCCGTGCGTCCCCTCCGCGCGGTCGGTGACGGCAATGACCACGGCCACGTCAGCATAATGGGCGTTGGTGATGAAGGTCTTGTTTCCGTTGAGAACCCAGTTGTCGCCCTTGCGGAGGGCGGTGGTGCGGGCGGCGGAGGCATCGGAACCGGAGCCGGGCTCAGTGAGCCCCCAGCAACCGAGCCATTCGCCGCTGGCGAGTTTTGGAATATATTTGCGCCGCTGCTGCTCATTACCCGCAAGAAAAATGTGGTTGACCGCGAGCGAATTGTGCGCGGCCAGAATGAGTCCGATCGAGCCATCCACCGCGGAAAGCTCTTCAATGGCGAGCACGTAATCAACATAGGAGAGGCCCGCGCCGCCGTATTCGACCGGGACAACGATACCCATCAGGCCCATCCGGCCGAGCTGCTTGACCACTTCGGCGGGAAACTGGCTGGCTTCGTCCCAGCGCATGACGTTGGGAGCGATTTCGCTGGCGATGAAGCCGCGGATTTCGCGGCGAAGCTGCTCCTGGTCCTCTGTCAGCGTGAAGGGATAGGTGGAAACAGGGTTCTGCTCAACGGAAGAAGAGGCCATAGGAGTGCTCCCAAAAGACGTATCTCACAAAAACCTGTGATGGTATCACCTTGAGGAATGGCTTGTCGCGGGTATTAAGACATCTTCACAACGACCAGCGGAAAAGCGGGTGCTTGCAGGCTGGCTGCCGGCTTTATGCTGCCCTTTGCTCGCCGGATTGCGCACCGGCGAGAATGTGGCGCAGTTGGATGCGGGCGGCGAAGAGACGTCGCTGAACTTGGGACTCAGGAATCCGGAGAAGTTGAGCGATGGCAACAGGCGTGTAGCCCTCGACGTCGCGCAACAGGAAAAGCAGACGCTCGGCGGAGGGCAGCTCCTGAATGGCTTCTTCAAGCTCGGTGCGTTTCACGTTGCGCGCGAGCAATTCGCCGGATGGCTCGGCAGGCGCGGGAGCAGGCGCGGCGGCGTCAGAGTCAAGATAAGCTCGCTGCTGCAGTTCGTCGATCAGAGCTGCGTCTACATCGCGCCCAGTCGGCTCTTCGACCGCACGAAAGGCGTTGACGAAGGTGCCGGTGAGAATTTCTTCGGCCTCAATTTCGTTGCCCGTCATGTAATAGGCAAGGGAGAAAGTGCGATGGCGATGGCTGTCGTAAATATCGCGGCGACGTGCTTCGATGCTCTGCTTTTGCTGGCGGAGAGCGACGACTCTTGGGGAACTATGCGCGAATTGATGGTTGGAATCGAAGTCGAACAAATTTCGCCCCTGGCGCTACTGTACCATTTCACTCCAGCATTTGGCAGATTCGCGAAATCAATCGGCACTCGAAACGAAAACATTCTTTGCCGATAGACATACAAAAGGTATAAATTTGGACGCATCTGTCACAATCGACGTTGCCAGGCGCCTGCTGGGGGATATCTTCCCCTCAGGGAGACGACCAGCATCCGGGCAGAGCAGGCGGACGCGCGTCGCCGATGGAGAAGAATGACGGAAGAGCGGATTCTGGTCGTCGATGGCGACCCGCGCGTGCGAGCAGCGACAGCTGTGGCGCTTGAAAACGCGCATTACCGCCCGGTGCTGGCGGCCAGCGGTGCGGAGGCTGTCGCGTGCCTGAAAACCGAGCCCTTCTGCGACTGTGACCTGATTCTGTCTGAAATTGCGCTGGACGACATGGAGAGCGCGGAAGTAGTCCAAACGCTCAAGGCGATGCGTCCGGAGACCCCGCTAGTGGTCGTTACCGCGCTTCGCGAGGTAAATGTCATCATCGAAGCGATGCGGAACGGCGCCTCAGACTACCTGCTGAAGCCGCTCGAGCCGCAACAACTGCTGGCCAGCATTGATCGGGCTCTGGAACATCGCCGCGCCGCGCAGCGGAAGGCCGTCGACAAGGAAAACCTGGAAAATCTGGTTACGGCGCGAACTGAACTTCTGCGGAGCGCAATTGCGGAATTGGAGCAGGCCTACGACGTTACGCTTGAGGCGCTAGGGGACGCCTTGGACCTGAAGGACGCAGAAACTGAGGGGCACTCGCGGCGCGTGACGGCCTATGCGATTGCGCTGGCGCGGGCCATGGGTCTCCAGGGAGAAGAGCTCCGCAAGGTGTCCCGGGGAGCTTTTCTGCACGACATAGGCAAGATGGCGATACCGGACGCAATCCTGCTCAAACCCGGCAAACTCGACCGTCAGGAACAGGCAATGATGCGGGAACACTGCACGCGAGGCTACCAGATCCTCAGGAAAATTCCGTTTCTCCAGGATGCCGCGCAGATCGTCTACAGCCATCAGGAGCGATTCGACGGGACCGGGTATCCGCGGGGGCTGAAGGGCGACGAGATTCCGCTGGGGGCTAGGATTTTCTCCGTGGCGGATACGATGGACGCAATCACCTCGGACCGTCCGTATCGCCGGGCGAACAGCTTCGAGGCGGCGCGCCGGGAAATTCTGCGCTGCTCAGGGACCCAGTTCGATCCTGAGGTGGTCAAGGTGTATGAGCACCTTCCCGACGATCTCTGGGAAAACCTGCAAATCGAGATTACGCATCACGCGCGCGTCGCTGCGCTCTCATCCAAGTAAGAATGCGGGTGATGGAGGAGGAGCTGATGGAAGTGTTGAGCGCTGGCGAGGTGCAGCAAAGACTGACCATGATTCCTGCATGGGCACTCGTCCACGGCGAGATCGTGCGCGAGGCGAGTTTCAAGGACTTTGTGGATGCCGTGACCTTCGTGAACCAGGTGGCGGCGAAGGCGGAAACGGCAGGTCATCACCCGGACATCGATATTCGCTACAACAAGGTTCGGCTGGCGCTTGTTTCCCACGACGCCGGGGGGCTTACGGAGAAGGACTTCGACATGGCCAACTCGATCGAAGGGATCCTGCAGGGCAGCAGGAGAGTTCAGTAAATTTCCTCGTCCGACGGGCTGGATGGCTCTTCAGGGGCTGGCTGGCCGCGCCGGTTCTGGATCTCAGTGAGTTCGCGGCGGTTCCAGAGGGCAAGGGTGACGCCGCTGAGAGCGATGGAACCGGCGACGAACAAAACAGTTTTCCACAGCCTTCGTGCGTGGTTCGGGGCGGAAACCGGATTCTGGTCGGCAGACATAACGATCAGTGAAACAGGGGCTTTCTCCGCGAAATTCGCAACATTCGCCGTACTTTCGTGTTGATTATATACGACACTTGTGCATTTCTCAGAAAGCGGGTAGACTCGAAACAAGTCAGAAGAAAAAACTATTGCATAATCGAAAAAATGTGCAATAATTAAGTTTCTTCGGAGCAGCCAGTTGCATCAGATGTAATGTAACCGAAACACGCAAGCCGAGTTGAGCGGGGCTCCTCGACTTTGTGAGAAGAGTTTTTAAGTTGCGTCACTGGCCTCCCGGCACGGACAAATTACCGTTCGTGCCGCCTTTTTTTTGTGCCGCAAAACGCCTCTTGCTAGGATGGAAGTGGAGAAAGCAAATGAGGCGCATCCTGCTTACGGTGGCGATCGGGTTGATTGCGGTCGCCGGCTATGCCCAATGGTCGAATCCCGCCGATGATATCCCGGCGTACCATGCCGCCCCTCCGGCGAACGCCGCTGCCCTGCCCCCGATTATGGCCGGCAAGCAACTAACCGGCCCAAGCTTTCGGTACGCGTGGCAGGTGAAGGTCTACAAAGAGGCGGCGAAGATTCCCGTCGTCCTCTATCAGCTCCCCTGCTATTGCCGCTGCGACCGCGCGCTGGGGCACACCAGCCTGCACAGTTGCTTTGAGGGAACCCATGCGGCGATGTGCGATACCTGCGCGAAAGAGGGCGTGTATGCCTACCGGATGACGAATCGGGGATGGACGGTGAAGCAGATTCGCGCCGGGATTGAGCGGCAGAAATACGAAAAAATCGACCTCAAGAAGCTGGGAAATTCCTGATGGCGGTCGGACGTCCGGCGATCCACGATCGCAGGCGGGCCGCGAGAAAATTATCGTAGAGAAATTTTCCGTCACTGCGGCGATGATGTCCGCATTGCCTTATGATCAAGAAGCAAACTTCATTTCAACAGGCGGGCAAGAAAACTGGATTTTGCCGCTGCTCTCAGCGCAGCACCATCCAGTCATCTGCAATCGGAGGAATTAGAAATTGGGAAAAAGCATGGTCCCGAAGCGGCTGTTCTTCACCAAGGGCGTCGGGAAACACAAAGAGCGCTTGACGTCCTTTGAGCTGGCGCTCCGCGACGCGGGCGTTGCCGCCCAGAACCTGGTGCGGGTTTCATCGATTTTTCCGCCCCAGGCAAAACTGGTTCCACGCAAAGAGGGCTTGAGGTACCTGAATCCTGGCGAAGTGGTTTTTGCAGTGGTCGCGGAAAATTCAACGCGCGAGCCGCACCGCCTGGTCGCCTCCAGCATCGGAGTCGCCATCCCTGCCGACCGCAATACTTACGGGTATTTGAGCGAGCATCACAGCTTTGGGGAAACGGAGGAGCAGGCGGGCGAATACGCCGAGGAGCTCGCCGCCGAGATGCTGGCTACAACGCTCGACGTGGACTTTGACCCTGACAAGAGCTGGGACGAGAAGAAGGAGATCTACCGGATCTCGAACAAGATTGTACGCACCGCCAATGTGACGCAGTCAGCGGTAGGCGACAAGCGTGGACTGTGGACGACGACGATAGCCGCGGCGATCCTGATCTTCGAGTAGGCAAGACGGAGGGAAAATCGGAAAAGGCGCGGGCCGCGTGGTTCGCGCCTTTTGTTCGTCTCCGCAAAATTTGGTTTTGTAACTGAAGCGAGCACATACATGGCATCGCAGCGAAAATATCGGGTGGGGCTGGTGCAGATGAGCTGCGGCGCTGATCCCGACGCCAACCTGGATAAGGGCGCGGACCGCGTTCGCGAAGCCGCGCGCGAAGGCGCTGAAGTGATCTGCCTTCCGGAACTTTTTCGCACTCAATATTTCTGCCAGCGCGAAGACGTTGCGCTCTTCGATGTGGCGGAGCCAATCCCCGGCCCCACCACCGAGCGGCTGAGCGCGATTGCCCGCGAGGAAAAAGTGGTGGTGGTCGCTTCCCTTTTCGAGCGGCGCGCGGCGGGGCTCTATCACAACACGGCGGCGGTGCTGGACAGCGACGGATCACTCGCCGGGCTCTACCGCAAGATGCATATTCCCGATGATCCTCTTTATTACGAGAAGTTTTATTTCACACCGGGCGATCTGGGATTCAAGGCGATCGACACGGCGGTGGGGAAAATTGGCACACTGGTGTGTTGGGACCAGTGGTATCCGGAGGGCGCGCGCATCACGGCGCTGCAAGGGGCCAACCTGTTGCTCTATCCCACGGCGATTGGCTGGCATCCGTCGGAAAAAGAGGAGTTCGGCACGGCGCAATACGACGCGTGGCAGACGATCCAGCGCGCGCATGCCATTGCCAACGGCGTTTATGTTGGGGCGGTGAACCGTGTGGGCCACGAGCATGGAGACGTGCGCGGCAATCGCGCGGAAGGCCCCGGCCTGGAGTTCTGGGGAGGGTCGTTCCTGGCCGATCCCTTCGGGCGCGTCATCGCGAAAGCGGCACACGACCAGGAAGAGATCCTCATCGGAGAAGTTGACCTGCAGCTGCTCGAAGACACGCGTCGGAACTGGCCGTTTTTGCGCGACCGCCGCATCGACGCCTACGGGCCGATCGTCAGCCGGTTTCTCGACGCGCCGGAAAGCGGCGAGGAATGACGTGCCAAACCGGCACTCCCCGCGAGCAAGGCTATCGTATGCCTGCGGAATGGGAGCCCCATACCGCGACATGGATCGCGTGGCCGCACAATCCGAAGGACTGGCCGGGAAAGTTTCAGCCGATTCCGTGGGTATATGCGGACATCGTGCGGCATCTGGCGCTGGTCGAGGATGTTCATATCCTGGTGAACGATGCCGTCGCGGAGCAGCGTGCGCGGGGCGTGTTGAAGCGGGCCGGGGCGAATCTGTCTCACGCGCGCTTTCATCAATGGCCGACCAATCGCGTGTGGACGCGGGACTCCGGACCGATTTTCGTGCGCAATACGGCGGGCGAGATCGCGATCACGAACTGGAAGTTCAATGCGTGGGCCAAGTACGACGACTGGCAGCTCGATGACCAGGTTCCCGCGCGGGCCGCGGAGTTGCTGGGGCTTCCGGAGTGGAAGCCGACTTGGGGCGGCCGGCGCGTAGTGCTCGAAGGCGGATCGATTGATACGAACGGCAAGGGCATTTTGCTCACGACTGAAGAATGCCTGCTGGGTGAGGTGCAGCAGCGAAATCCGGGGCTGGGACGCGGCGACCTGGAGCAAGTTTTTCACGATTATCTGGGCATCGAGCAGGTTCTGTGGCTCAATCGCGGCATTGCTGGAGACGACACGCACGGGCATGTGGACGACATCACCCGGTTTGTTGCGGAAAATGTAATCGTAACGGTTACGGAGCCGAATCGTGAAGACGAGAACCATCTCCCGTTGGCCGAGAACCTTGACCGGCTCAAATCCGCACGCAACCTGCACGGAGGACCATTTGAGATTGTGGAACTGCCGATGCCCGCGCCGATGGTTTTCGAGGGCCAGCGGCTGCCTGCCAGCTACGGCAACTTCTATATCGCCAATGGGCTGGTGCTTGTGCCTACCTTCAACGATCCGAATGACCGGCACGCCATGAATACCCTTGCGCAGGTCTTTCCCGGCCGCAAAGTAGTTGGAATTCACTGCGGAGACTTCATCTGGGGACTGGGTGCGCTGCACTGCATGACCCAGCAGCAGCCGCTCTGACATGACAAGCAAAATAGAATTCATGCGCGAAGCGTTGGCCGAGGCGCGGGCCGCGGCTGCTGCAGGTGAGGTGCCCGTCGGAGCAGTTGTCGTTCTGGAAGGAAAAATCATTGCGCGCGCCCAGAACCGCGTGCTCCGGGACCTGGAGCCCACCGCGCACGCCGAGATTGTGGCCCTGCGCGCGGCGGCCGGCCTGCTCAACAATTATCGCCTGACCGGCTGCGACCTTTACGTCACGCTGGAACCGTGCGCGATGTGCGCCGGGGCGATGGTTCATGCGCGGCTGGCAAGGCTGGTTTATGGGGCGAGCGATCCGAAGGCTGGGGCCGCGGGATCGGTGCTGGAAGTGCTGAACCATCCGCGGCTCAATCACCAGATGGTGGTCACGGCTGGCGTGCTGGCGGAGGAAGCCGCCGCGCTGTTGCGTGATTTTTTCCGCCAGCGACGTGGCGACGCGGGCGCCGGATAATCGCAGGCGCAAGCGGAAAGGCCGACGCGCCGCAATTGCAGTGCCGAGGGTAGGCGTCAGCCGTGGATTGCGGGCTCCCGACCTACGCTGGCGAGCGTCTTTGCGGGCAAATAGATGCTGGCGCATGCACCTTTGTAGACCTGCTCGCCGCAGTTCTGGAGGTGAATCATTCCACCGTGCTTCTGCACGATTCCCATGCTGACCCAAAGACCAAGGCCGGTTCCCTGCTCCCCCTTCGTGGTGAAGAAGGGCCGGAAGAGCCGGCGGACGTCGCTTTCGAGTATGCCCGTGCCGCTGTCTGCGACTTCGATCATTGCGCCGGCTCCGCGGAACTCCTCGGCGGGAGTCGCCTGCAGGCGGATGCGCATGCGACCACGTCGGCCCGCGGCTTCGATGGCGTTGACAAGGACGTTGGTGACGACCTGGCGAAGTTCAGCGGGGAATCCTTCAATCACGCAGGCTTCAAGAACCTCAATTTTCACCTCGATCTGCTGCATGCCGATGCGACGTTCCAGCAGCAGAAGGACTCCTTCGATCAGGTCCTTCAGCTCGACCTGGACCGGAGCTTTTGACTCCCGATAGAGGCTGAGCATGGTGCGGCTGATCTGCATGGTGCGGCCCAGTTCCCGCTGCGCCATCTGGAGATACTCCGCGCGCTTTGCCGCGTTCTCCTCGCCGCGGAGCAGAAAGAGCAGGTTCGAGACGGAATCGAGAGGGTTGTGAATCTCGTGCGAGATGCTGGCGGCGAGACGGCCGGCAACGGCCAGCTTTTCTCCGGAAATGAGGGCAGCCTCGATTCGCCGTTGCTCGGTCACATCGTGGAAGACCAACACCATGCCGGTCATTTCACCCTCGGGGCTGACGATTGGCGCGCTGCTGTCGGAAATGATGCATTCCTTGCCCTGGCGGGAAATCAACACGGTCTGACTGGCCAAACCGACCACCTTTTTCAGGCGGCGGACTTGTTCAACAGGATTCTCCACGGGCTGGCGGGTATTTTCATTTACGATGTGGAATACCTCGATGAGAGAACAACCCATCGCATCTTGCGCGGTCCAGCCGGTAAGACCGGTGGCCACGGCGTTGAGAAACTGGACTCGCCCATCCATATCGCAGGCGATTACGCCGTCGCCTATCGATTCCAGCGTAGTCTTGAATCGTTGGTGGCTCTCGTGGGATTCTTTTGACTGCTGCTCCAGTTCCGCCACCGTTGCGTCGTAGCTTCTTGAGACCGTCCGCAGGCGGTGGCGGGTAAACACCGCTACAGCCAGCCCGATGACCAACGCGGCCAGAAGGACCGAAATGAAATCGCTGCGCTGAATGTAGGGAGCTTTCTTCAGGAACACGCTGCCGCGGGACTCTTCCGCCACCAGCATGTCGTGGGCCGTGCTGCGGACGTTGTCCATCATGACCTTGTTCTGCTGATTAATGCGCGGGTTGCGGCGCAGAGCGGGTCGCCGCGCGACCACGCGCTGCGCGCCCGTCAGCCATGTCTGGTAACGGTCTGAAAGGGTGGACAGGCGTTGCAACTGCGCGTTGTCGCCGGCCAGGAGCACGTGCAGTTTGGCAAAGCTCTGCTCGATTGGGACCATTCCTGCGGTGAAGGGTGCCAGCATGGCAGGATTATTAGTGAACGAGTAGCCGCGCATTCCTGTTTCTTGATCCAGGATCAACTTCTGCAGATCGATAATTTCGCCGGTGATCTGGTCGCTGCGGTGGAGGCCATTCATGGCGTCTGCGAAACGGCCCAATTGCGCCAGAAAAAAAATCGCAAGGAGGAGGAGAAGGACGATGGGAACAAAAAGCGCCTGGCGAAGAATCCGCCTAAACTCAGTGACTTTCACTCCACCATCCTCCTCGTCGCCGATACTATCAACAGTATCAGGCTGAGGGTGGGAGCAGCTCCCGTATCTTGCTGAGCAGGGTCTCCGGGCCGTCGCCTTTCAGGATTGTTGAGTCTACAATGCGGTTAATTTCGGATGGCAGGTTGATATAGGCCGAGAGGAGGATAATGGGGACTGTCGGCCGCAGATTACGCATTTGAGCGGCGACGAGGCCGCCGTCCATATTGGGCATAAAGTAGTCCAGTATGACAAGACCAACGGGCGCTTTGGCGAAAATATCCAGCCCCGTGGGGCCGTCTGGCGCAACGACGACGCGATATCCGGAGCGCTCCAGAACGGCCTTCCGTATCTGGAGGCCGAGATCTTCATCGTCAACGCAGAGAATCAATGGCTTGGGCATTCGTTGGATTCCTTGAGGCTGCACCGGACGAACCTTAACTAACCCCGGCAGGTTAGACGGCAGATGATCAGGTTGGTAAGTAGGGCTGATGGATGATAGCAAATTACAGCCCATGGCGGGCGCGGGTGCCGCTCGAAATTCGCGGAACTTTCACATTTTCTTTCCGGTGACCGGGTTACTCTGGGATCAGGCGTACAGGGTTTTAGAGATCCGCAAGGAAGAGCCGTTTGAGCCAGACTGTATTCGTTCTTGAAGACGATACGGATATTTTGCGGCTGATCCAGCATCATCTGGAGGCGGCGAGCTTCGCCGTTCGCGCCTTTACCACTCCGCTCAACGTGGTTTCCGATGCGGAGCGCCAGCCACCCGCGCTTTTTCTCCTGGACATTATGGTCCCCGGTGGCGACGGGCTGGACGTTTGCCGCAGCCTGCGCAGGCACCCCGCCCTGAGTTCCACACCCATTATTTTTTTGACGGCGCGGGCTGCGGAAAACGACCGCGTGCTCGGACTGGAGCTGGGGGCGGACGACTACATTACAAAACCGTTTTCCACGCGCGAGCTGCTGGCGCGGGTCAAGGCCGTGCTGCGTCGCTTTGAGCGGCCCTCCACGCCCTCGGTCATCGCGTTCGACGATGTTGTGATTGACGCGAACGCCATGCAGCTCAAGGTGCGCGGCGAATTGATCGCGACGACGGCCACCGAGTTTCGCCTGCTCGATTTTCTGGCGCGGCATCCCGGACGCGTCTTCAGTCGCGACCATTTGCTGGACGCGGTGTGGGGGGATGCTCGCTTTGTTACTCCGCGTTCGATCGATGTGTATGTGCGGCGGATTCGGGAGAAAATTGAAAAGGATGCCGAAGACCCAAGATATCTGGTAACCATGCGCGGGGCCGGATACAGATTCGAGCTGCCGAAAAACATCTGACGGGGCGGCCAGCTCAGAAGCGGCTAGTTGACCAGGCGGCCAACTAAAGTGCAGTTAGCTAAAATCCGGTTAGCCGATGAGATTATTGGTGCAACCTGATCGTTGATCGCTGGACCCTGAATTCATGACTGGCCGAGTTTTTACCAAGCTCTTCGTCTCCTTTGTTGTTGTGCTCTCGATCAGCACGGCCACGTTGGACTTTATTCTGCGCCATTTCATGAACGCCTCGTTCCCCGGCGAAATCCATCTCCTTCGCCGCGATCTGCTGGTTGCTTCCCTGTTTGCAATGGCGGTGGCCATTGCGCTCTCGGCGCTTCTGGCGCAGCGGGCCGAGGCCCGTCTCAAGCGCATCGTCAAGTTTGCGCACCGCATCGCAGCGGGGGACTTCTCGGCCCGGGTCCAGGAGGGCAACCGGGACGAAATAGCAGACGTGGCGCGTGCACTCGACACGACGGCCGCGCGGCTGGAAGCCAGTTTTCACGCGCTCGAATCGAAGCAGCGCGAGTTGGCCGCACTGCTCGACTCCATGCAGGAAGCTGTCATCGCCGTCGATGCTTCCGGGCGCATCGGCTGGTCAAATGCCGTAATGCAGCGAATTGCGCCGGGCGCGGAGTTGCAGGGGCAAACGCTGGTTCACGCAGTCCGGGACCCTGATGTGCTCTCCTGTGTGGAAGCCGCCCTTACGCGCGGCGAGCCCAGCAGCGGAAAGGCCACATCGGTCGCGCCTGGGCACATTTTTGACGTGAGTGCCGCCCCGACCCCCGGAGGCGGAGCCGTTGCCGTGCTGCACGACGTAACGGAGGTCGCCCGGGCCGAGCAGATGCGCCGCGACTTCATCGCCAACGTGTCACATGAGCTGCGGACCCCGCTTACTTCGATTTCCGGCTATGTGGAAACGCTGCTCGAAAGCGAGCTTGACCTGCCCACACACGCGCGTGATTTCCTCACCGTCATTCTGAAGAACGCAACGCGCATGACCCGGCTCACCGAAGATCTGCTGGCGCTGGCAAGCGTGGAGTCCGGAGACTACAAGGTGAACGTGCGGCCCGTAGCAGCAGCGACGCTGGTGCGGGACGCCATCCACACGCTCGCCGGGATGGTGGTTGATCTGAATGTAAAACTGGAGCCCGCCGAAATGACAGACACGGTGGTGCTTGCCGACGAGGATGCGCTCACGCAGGTTTTTGGCAATTTGATTGAGAACGCCGTAAAGTATGGCGGAAGAGGTGAGCACGTACTGGTGGGCGCGCGCGATCGCGACGGCCGCGTGGAATGTTTTGTGCGGGACTTCGGGCCGGGCATTGCGTCCGAGCACCTGCCGCGTATTTTTGAACGCTTCTACCGCGTAGACAAAGCCCGCTCGCGCGAGTCGGGAGGCACGGGGCTGGGCCTCGCAATCGCCAAGCATATTGTGCTGGCCCACGGAGGAACGATCCGCGTAGAGAGTGAACTTGGTTCTGGCGCAACCTTCTTATTCACATTGCCATTAGCCCCCGCGGCTCCGGAGAAACAGCCCGGCTGAAGGTCATTCGCCATCGGCTGTACCATGGTAGGTTCGTTCAACTCCAGCGAAGGACCCTCTCAAATGCGCTCAATTTATCCTCGCACCGCCGGCGCGCTTTTTGCTCTTTTGCTCACCGTCGCCGCTCTAGCCCAGCAAACCCCAATTCAGGTAACGGCCAATCTCACCGACGCGCCGCGCAAGCTCTATCACTCCGACAGCGAGATTCCCGTGAAGGCCGGCCCGCTCGACCTGATTACGCCCAATTGGGTTCCGGGAACCCACATGCCCTACGGCCCGGTGGCCGACATTGTGGGCGTAGTGTTCACCGCCAACGGCAAGCCGCTGCCGTGGCAGCGCGACAACGTGAACATGTTTGAGTTCCACCTGAACATTCCGCAGGGTGTGACGATGCTGCACGCGCATCTGGACTGCATTGTCACCAAGCGGGTGTCGCACAAGATCGCCGTGCTCGAGTGGGAGCGGCTGATGATTTATCCGGCGCACATTCCCGTGAAGGACATTCCGATCCAGCCGTCGCTGATTGTGCCCGCCGGCTGGGGCGTGGGCACCGCGCTTACCCCGATCAGCGGAGGATCGTGGCCCTTCCCCGCCGCCGGATCGACAACGAAGTTTGCCGCGACGAACGTCGAGCAGCTTGAGGACTCGCCGATCATGACCGGGCAATACTTTCACGAGTTCCCTCTGGCGCCCGACATCAGCCCGAAGCATTACATCGATGTGGTCTCAGATTTTCCGAAGGACTCGAACCTGAGCCCGCAACTGCTGGAGAAGATTTCCAACCTGGTTCGCGAAGCCAGTGCCGCTTACGGCTCGCATCATTATCACGAGTACCATTTCCTGCTGACGCTCTCCGACGTGGCGGGCGGCGAGGGGTTGGAACATGGCCAGTCGTCCGACAACGGCACGCGGGAAAAGGGATTTTCCAACCGCGGGCTGGAGCTGGCAAACGCCGACCTGCTTTCGCATGAGTTCACGCATTCGTGGAACGGCAAATACCGGCGACCCTCGAAGCTCTACGAACCGGACTTTGCCACGCCGCAGTGGGGCAGGCTGCTGTGGGTGTACGAGGGAATGACACAGTACCTGGGCAATGTTCTCGCGGCACGCTCGGGCCTGAAGTCGCAATCGCAGTATCGCGACATACTGGCAATGTCCGCGGCGCGGCTCCAGTACCGTCCCGGACGCGATTGGCGCGATACCGAAGACACCGCGGTCGCGGCCAGCGTGCTGCGCTCCGACAATCCGGCGTGGTCGAACTGGCGGCGCGGGCAGGACTACTACCAGGAAGGCGAGCTGGTGTGGCTGGATGCCGATACGCTGATTCGGCAGAAGACCGACAACAAGAAGTCGCTGACCGATTTTCTGCATATCTTTTTAGGCAAGGGCGGCAACACCGGGCCGCTGATCGTTCCTTACACGTTCGACGAGCTTTGCGCGGACCTGAACCAGGTTCTGCCCTACGATTGGGCGAAGTTCTTCCACGATCGTATCTACAGGATCGACCCCGAGGTGGATCTGGGCGGGATTGAACGCGGCGGCTACAAGCTCGTGTACACCGACAAGCCCAGCCCGTCAGAGCGCCTGCTTACCCGCGCCTACTCGCGGTATCTGGGTTCTGTGGACTGCTGGTACTCCCTCGGCCTGCAAGTGAGCGGGACGGGCAGAATTCGTGATGTGCTGTGGAATGGGCCAGCCGACAAGGCCGGCGTGTCTCCGACCGAGAAGATCATCGCGGTCAACGGGCAAATCTATTCGTCGGACGCGCTGCGGCAGGCGATCAAGGAATCGAAAACCAGCACTAAACCTATTCACCTCATCCTGCAGGCCGATACCTACATTACAACGGCCGACATCGACTATCACGGCGGCCCGCGCTACCCTTCCCTGCAGCGCGTCGCCGGAACGCCGGATTATCTTGACGACATCACGACCCCACTGGTGAAGAAGGACGACAGCTCGCCCATCAACTTCAAACCGGCAGAATGGGACCGAGGATCGCAGGATACCGACAACTAAGTGGCTGCATGTAAAATGAGGATGTGCAGGTCACCCTCCGGTTGGGGTTTGTTAAACGGGGAGCTGGCGCGAATCCAGCGCCGTCGCACAGCGGTGACAGGAACGAAATGTTGCGCGGGCGCAAGCCACGCACTGTCTCCGTGGAGGGCGGGAAGCGGCAGCAAGGTAGGTCGCCCTAAGTCCGAAGACCGGCCTGCAACCACCGCCACAGAAGTGCTGGTCGCTGACTGTGGTTGCGTTTGAGGAAACCGTTCTCGTGGATTGGATCGGTAGCCACTGCATCCCTTTGCTTGCGGCCTTTTGAGCCGGGCTGAGCTTGCCAGCGCATAGGTGGTTCTTTCGTTTTGAGGAGAGAACCGAAATGGTTGTAGGAAGCAACGAGTCTGCTGCAAAACTGAAAACCGCAAATCTGGGATTTCCAAGGATGGGCCGCCAACGCGAGCTGAAGTTTGCGTTGGAAGGCTACTGGGCTGGAAAACGCACGGAACAAGAGCTTCTGGATACCGCCGCGGCTCTGCGGAAGGCACATTGGAAGCTCCAAAAGGCGGCTGGGCTGGACTTCGTCCCCTCCAACGATTTCTCTTTCTACGATCAGGTTCTTGATGCCCTGGTGCTTGTGGGAGCGACGCCCGAGCGCTTCGGCAAGGGACCGGTAAAGCTGGAACGATACTTCGCGATGGCGCGCAACAGCCGCGAACAGACGGCAATGGAGATGACAAAGTGGTTCGATACGAACTACCACTATCTCGTTCCCGAGTGGAGCGCGGGAATATCCTTCCAGATTGATCCAACAAAACTGCTCGCTGAGGTGCATGAGGCTCGCGCGCTTGGCATCGAGACCAGACCGGTCCTGATCGGTCCGCTGACCTTGCTCCTGCTCGGTAAAGGAATCGATGGCTTCGACCCGATGACCTTGCTGCCGAAGTTGACCGCCGCATATAAGCAGATTCTGAAAATGCTGGCGGCAGAAAAAATCCAATGGATTCAGATCGATGAGCCGCTGCTCGTGACCGACCTTGCGGTAGGCATCAAGGATGCCTACCGCAAGGTCTACGCGGAGCTGAAAACCGTTCCGGTAAAGCTCATGCTCACCACCTACTTCGACTCCATCGGTGACAATCTGAAAACAGCAACCGACCTTGGCACTGCCGGCCTTCACATTGATGTGGTTCGTGCGCCGGGACAACTCAAGGCGGCACTTGGAGCTTTGAAGCCCGACCAGGTCCTCAGCGTGGGCTGCGTCGAAGGAAGAAATATCTGGCTCACGGACTTCTCCTCAGCTACGCCAATGTTGAATGAGGCCGTCAAGCAACTTGGCGCGGACCGCGTGTTGGTTGCTCCGTCCTGCTCTCTGTTGCACGTTCCTCATGATCTTCGCGGCGAAGCGAAACTGTTGCCGCGCATTAAGGGCTGGCTGCGCTTCGCTGAAGAAAAGCTCGCCGAAGTTGTCGCTTTGGCGAACCACGACGAGGCGGCATTTCAGACAAATGCCACCACTGTAGCCGATCGGGAAGCGGCGGAAACTACAACCAATCCAAAGGTTCGCGCGGCGCTCGCGGCGCTTCACGAAAGAGATTTCCGGCGCCAATCGATCTATGCTCAGCGAACCCCTCTCCAGCGTAAGGAGCTTGGCCTTCCGCTCCTGCCGACTACAACGATCGGATCCTTCCCGCAGACAGCCGAAGTTCGCAAACATCGAGCCGCCGCCAAACAGGGACGCGAAACGCCTGAACAATACGAGGCTTTTCTCAAGGATGCCATCGCACAATGCATCCACGAGCAGGAACGCATTGGTCTCGATGTGCTCGTGCACGGAGAGTTTGAGCGGAATGACATGGTGGAGTATTTCGCAGAATTTCTCGACGGCTTCGCATTCACCGAAAACGGCTGGGTGCAAAGCTATGGTTCGCGCTGCGTGAAGCCGCCCGTCATCTATGGAGACGTATCCCGCCCCAAACCGATGACGCTGAAATGGACGGAATATGCTCGTTCGCTCACGTCCCATCCTCTCAAGGGAATGCTGACAGGTCCGATCACCATTCTGCAATGGTCATTCGTCCGCAATGACATCCCGCGCCAGCAGACCGCCTGGCAGATCGCTCTCGCGTTGCGCGATGAGGTGAAGGATCTTGAAGCAGCCGGCATCCGCGTCATTCAGGTAGACGAGCCCGCTCTGCGCGAGGGGCTTCCACTCCGGCACGCGGACTGGCCTGGCTATCTTGACTGGGCCGTCAAGGCCTTCAAGTTGGCTACCAGCGGCGTCCGGGATGAAACCCAGATTCACACCCACATGTGCTACTGCGAGTTCGCCGACATTCTCCCCTCCATCGCGGCGCTCGATGCCGATGTCATCTCGATGGAGTCGGCACGCTCGCGGATGGAATTGCTCGAAGCCTTCCGTGCTCATAAGTATCCAAACGAGATCGGGCCCGGCGTATACGATATCCATTCGCCAAGAGTGCCTTCCGCTGAGGAAATGCGGGAACTGCTCACCCTGGCCCTCGACGTCTTGAAGCCAGAACAAGTCTGGGTCAATCCGGATTGCGGCCTCAAGACGCGTGGCTGGCCCGAGGCGGTGTCCGCGCTCGAGAACATGTGCAAAGCCGCATCCGAACTGCGGACGCAGATCAGCGCGTGATGAACGCGGCTGGACGAGGAGCGGTGATCGGCTTCATCACGTCTGAGCCAGTGCCTGGATAGGGTAGCTCAATTGTTGAAGCAGCGTTCGATGCGATCGCGCTGATCGCAGAGGGCTTTGTCGTACTCGCGTTGCGCCTTGCGGTTGCGTTTTGGCGGAATAACGGCCCTCACTCCCATTGCTTCGATGTGTCCACGATGGCGTCGGCATCATCGCCCTTGTGGGCAAGCACGACCTCGGCCTTGTATGTCGGCCCCGTAGTTCAATGGCCAGGGCGCGTCATTCACCCATAAGCGCTAAGATAAGGAAGAATAAAAACGCGGGCAATGAAGAAGCGAGGTTGATCGGCGACCGAGTAGTGAATCAACCTGAAGGCTCTTCATGCAAACAGGACATTATCATGGCTTTGAGTGATCGATAAGGGAACTGAAGCTCAAGCCCTGGGGTATAAGGCTATGAAGCTCCACAGAGCTGGGAGAAGCGAAATCTTGACGGCGAGGATTTTCGTTGCCACCGCATTGTGCTTATGGCCTAGTTCTTTATTCGCAGCCTCTCAGCCGTCACCATTTCAATTCCTGCAAAAGCCTGGGCCGTATCCGGTGGGTTTGAAGATCGTCGATCAGTACGATCGCTCGCGCACTTACCCCGCTTCTCCCGAGGACTCGTCAAAGTCCCCTGCGGGCGATGATGCCCCTCCCCTGCAAACACTGATCTGGTATCCGTCGCTGAGAAGCACAGGCAAACCGATGACGGTTGGCGACTATACCCAACTTGCCGACACGGAGATCCACTTCGATGCGCCCCGTCCTGAACAGAATCGATGGCGTTCGCTGTTGAAGACGTCGTTTGATATCCCGCTGTGGGCGGTGCGTGATGCGAAGCTGGCAAAAGGGTATTATCCGGTTCTTATTTACGCCCCGAGCGACTCTTCCGTTGCGTGGGAGAATGCCGATCTGTGTGAGTATCTTGCCAGTCATGGCTATGTGGTTCTCGCAAGCCCGTCGATGGGGGTGTCAACGCACGACATGACGGACGATCTGGCTGGGATCAATGCGCAGGCTCGCGACATCTCTTTTCTTGTCGGTTATGCCAAGTCGCTTCCCGACACGGATTCCTCCGAGGTTGCTGTGGTCAGCTGGAGTTGGGGAGGGATTTCGAGTCTGTTTGCGGCGGCACGAGACCCTCGCATCGTTGGCTTGGTATCCATGGACGGCAGCACGCGTTATTATCCCGGTCTCGTGAAAAAGGCCGGGGACATTCATCCGGAGCGAATGACCATACCGCTTCTTTTCTTCACGCGAAATGTGAGCCTTGAAGACTTGGAAATCGACGGTGCTCCTCCCGCAGACAAAATCGGTCCAAACGTTCTGAACGCCTGGATACACGGCGATCTTCTTACCGTGAATATGCTGGGCATGGCACACCCGGAGTTCAGTTCGATGTTTCAACGCAGGGAGAGTGCGCAGCGCTTTGCGGAAAACCAGGTAGCCGATTACGGACGGGACGACGCCAACACGAGTTATGCGTGGGTTGCGCTCTATACTCTGAACTTCTTGAATGCCTATCTAAAACATGACGCTTCGGCGAAGGCGTTTCTTGCAAGGACCCCGGCTGATAACGGGATTCCGAAGCACTTTATGGACTTAAGGTTTCGTGCTGCGCAGAAACCATCTTGATCCGGTGCCGGGTCAATCGCAGTTCCTTAACCAGGACGTGAGGAAGATAGAGCGAGGGAAAGCCACGCAATCGACGAAGAACGCCGCTGCTCCTGCCCAATTCCCGCCACTTAGGCGGAAACAACCGCAGAAGGATCGGCCAGTCATCGAGTTCTGTCATGCGGAAAGACTATCTTCGTGCTTCAAGAGAGTCAATTTTTATCTTGGCGCTTATGCGTCATTCACCCTGGAATCGTCCCGGACATTGCTTGGTCGCTCCCGGAGCCGTAAGCGGTATTCGCATCTTCTGATGCGCCCGGCTGTTCGTGCGGAGTGCAGGTCCAACGGAGTAGCATGTATCTCTGTCGCTAATTCCAGGTCGGACATGGAAGCGGCCCATTAGCCCGCGAGTCGCCGGAGGGTTAAAAGTGCGAAAAGCGCCAATCTCCGCCCGCAACCGAAGTGCCAAAGCGAAGCACAGTAGTGTCAAACCCGCAGTCAGAGCAGCCAAAGCGGTCAGGAATGATGCGGATATGACTCCGCGTTCCGAGAAACTGGCCGCGCGCCCGCCCTCCAAAGCGGGTTCCTTTTTCGTGGTTGGCGTGGGAGCCTCCGCGGGCGGACTCGAAGCTCTGAAGCAACTTCTTGGCGCTCTGCCCACGAAGCCCGGCATAGCCATGATTCTGATTCAGCATCTCGATCCGCAGCATCACAGCCTGCTCGCCGAGATTCTGTCCAAAACGGCCCGGATGCCGATTCACGAAGCGGTGAATAACAGGGCGGTCGAACCGGATCGCATTTACGTCATTCCACCCAACACAGATATCGCCATTGTGGACAGGACGCTGCACCTGACTCCTCGTCCCTCCGCCCGCACTCCACACCTGCCCATTGACTTTTTCTTGCGCTCGCTGGCGGAGGACCAGAAGAGTTATGCCATCGGCGTGATCCTTTCCGGCAACGGTTCGGACGGAACGGCCGGCTTGGCGGCGATCAAGGCAGAGGGAGGCATCACCTTTGCCCAGGAGGAAGCATCGGCCAAATTCGACGGCATGCCCCATAGCGCCATTGCTTCCGGAAACGTGGATTTTGTGTTGACGCCCGATCGCATCAGCAAAGAACTGGTGAGGGTGGCGCGGCATCGTCCGCCGGAGGAAGGAATCGATGCCTTGCCCGCAATGGGCGATGGATTCAGCAGGATTTTTGCAGCGCTGCGAAACGTTGTGGGGATTGATTTCAGCCAATACAAGCTCCCCACGATTCACCGCCGCGTCCACCGCCGCATGGTCCTCAACAAGATCGAAAAACTCGATGACTATGCGAATTATCTTCGCAAGCAGCCCGGCGAAGTCGAAGAGCTGTTCGCGGATCTGCTGATCAACGTCACCCGTTTCTTTCGGGATCCGGGAGCTTACGATGCACTGTCAAAGCGGGTGCTGCCTCTCATCGTTAAGGGCCGGGAGCCGGATGCGCCCATCCGAATCTGGGCGCCGGGATGTTCAACGGGCGAGGAAGCCTATTCGCTGGCCATTGTGGTATTCGAGTATCCGGAAAAAACGGGGAAGAAGATTCCCGTTCAGATTTTCGGAACGGACATCAGCGAGGCCAGCCTGGAAAAAGCGCGCAAGGGAATCTATCCGGAGAGCATCTCGGAGGATGTGTCGAAAGAGCGGCTGCGGCGTTTCTTTGTCAGAGTCGACGATGGATATCGAATCAGCAAACCCATCCGGGACGTATGCGTTTTTTCCCGGCACAATTTATTCAACGATCCCCCTTTCTCCCGAATCGACCTGGTCAGTTGCCGGAACATGCTCATTTACCTGGGGGCAGCCCTGCAAAAGAAGGTCGTTCCAATGCTTCACTATGCTCTCCAGCCCAACGGCTTTCTCTTCCTGGGATCTTCAGAGGGCGTGAGCGGATCCGACCATCTATTCAGTCCCGTGGACAAAAAGAGCCGGATATTCGTGCAGAAACCTGCCGCAAACCGTCACCTGGATTTCAGCCGCAATGTGTTGAGCAGTCAAATCGCACA
Source organism: Acidobacteriaceae bacterium (assembly GCA_049280995.1). GTDB lineage: Bacteria > Acidobacteriota > Terriglobia > Terriglobales > Acidobacteriaceae > Silvibacterium. The sequence continues at coordinate 15,565 of JBAPRH010000011.1, read as the reverse complement.
TGCGAAGACGAGGGCCGGGGGGGAGAGTACAGAGAGCGAATCGGCGGCGCTGGAAAAGGAAATCGACCGTGTTGTTCTCTTCAACTACGCTCCCTCGGGCGTGGTCATCGGCAGCAACATGAATGTGCTTTCATTTCGCGGGCGCACCAACCGTTACCTTGAGCCGGCGCCAGGCAAAGCCAGCCTCAATCTTTTGCGGATGGCGAAAGCGGGCCTGGGCAGGCCTTTGCAAACCACAATCAATGAGGCGAAGAAGACTGGCCAGACGGTCAGAACGGAACACATCCCGGTCCAGTTCAATGGCAAGACGGGACTCGTGAATATCGAGGTCACCCCAATGCGGGCCGTCTTGCCAAACGAAAGTTGCTTCCTCGTTGTTTTTCAGAGCGCTGCCTCGGGGGGACCCAAGCCGGAACCTGTCTTGCCGGGAAGCAGGAGAAAGGCGAAACCAGCCGAGAACGGTGAAATCGCCCGGCTGAAACTGGAACTTGAAGATTCACAGGAGGCCCTGCGAACCGTGATGGAGGCCCATGAGGCAGGCGAGGAAGAGCTGCGTGCGGCCAACGAAGAAGTGCTCTCCGCCAACGAAGAACTGCAGAGCACCAATGAGGAGCTTGAGACTTCCAAGGAAGAGCTGCAATCCACCAATGAAGAGCTGGCCACTCTCAATGACGAACTGCGCAATCGCAACCACGATCTGGGCGAGCTGAATAGCGATCTGGTGAATCTCCTTGGCAGCATCGACATCCCAATTCTCATGATAGGGAACGACCTGCGCATCCGGCGTCTTACCCCGTCCGCGGACAGGGTGTTCAATGTACTCGCTTCCGATGTCGGCCGGCCGATCACCGACATTCGGCCGAAAATCGAAATACCCGATTTGGAGGAGATGATTCTCGGAGTGGTCGAATCGCTGACGCCGGCGACTCGAGAGGTCCAGGACGCGCATGGTTGCTGGTATTCCCTGGAAATCAGGCCCTACAGGACAATAGAAAACAAAATCGATGGCGCCGTCCTGTCCTTGATCGATATCGATCTGCAAAAGCATCGCGCCGAGATGCAAGAGAGATCTCGAGAATTCTCCGACTCCATCGTGGATACGGTGCGGCAGCCGCTCCTGATCCTCGATCACAACTTGCGCATCGTGCGGGCGAATGAAGCCTTCTATGAGACCTTTCAGGCCAATCCGGCCGCGGCAGAGCGAAATTTTCGGCATCAGTGGGGCAATGAAGAATGGAACGTCCCCGAGTTGCAGGCGTTGCTGGATAAGATATTTCCAGCCGGTGCGATAACAGAAACGCGTAACCTCGACGTTGAGCACGCGTTTCCCGACATCGGCCATCGAGTCATGCGCCTCAACGCTCGCCGGGTGCATGAGATCAGCAACGGCGACGAGCCGATGATTTTGCTGTCCATAGAAGACATCACGGAGCGAAAGCAGGCAGAAGAAGCAGTGCGTGCTCACATGGAGGAGTTGGACCGGTCCAACCGCGCGATGGTTGGGCGCGAGTTGCGTATGATCGAGCTGAAAAAGGAGGTCAATGAAATCCGCCGTCAGCAGGGTGAGCCCGCATCTTATCCACTTGAGTTCGAGCCGGACGGAGAGAAGAGTCCCCAGCCCGGCTGAACCGATGGAGCAAACATGAAGACTCCCATCCATGCTTCGAGAAAAGTCCGCCAGATCCGGAAAGCGGTCGATCCGGAATTGTCGGGTGAGAATGAGGAGCGGCGGCTGCGCCAGGCGAGCGCTGGCCTTACCCAGCGTGTCGTCGAATTGCAGAAGGCCAACGGCGAGGTCCAGGACGCGCGCCGTGCCGCCCTCAACGTGATGGAAGACGCGATCCAGGCCCGGCAGCGGGCTGAAGCTCTCAACCTGCAACTGCGGGACGAAATCGCGGTGCGCATACAGGCAGAAGAGCGTTTTCGCAACCTGGCTGACAACATCTCGCAAATGGCGTGGATGTGCGACCGGATAGGCGAGGTCACCTGGTATAACCGGCGTTGGCTTGACTACACTGGCTTGACGTCTGAAGAGACGACGGGGTGGGGATGGACCCAGTGCCTTCATCCGGACCATTTGGATCGCGTCGTGGCTGGCGCCAGGCATTCGCAGGACACCGGTCAGTCGTGGGAGGACACCTTCCCGCTTCGGGGTAAGGATGGCAACTACCGCTGGTTTCTTTCCCGCGCCGTACCCATCCGCGATGCGCAAGGCCAGATCATCCGTTGGTTCGGGACGAATACGGACATCACCGAGCGCAGACAGGTTGAAGAGGCCCTCCGCGAAAGCCGGGAGGAGCTCAGCAAGCGAGCGCAGCTCCTCGACCTTTCGCCTGAGCCTATCATCGTGCGCAGCCTCGAAGACAAGATCGTTTATTGGAACAAGGGCGCGGAAAGGCTGTATGGATGGACAGCGGAAGAGGCTTTTGGCAAAAACATTCATGACTTGCTGCGCACCCGTTTTCCGGAATCCCTGAGCCGGGCTTTGGAACGCTTGTATTCTCATGGGTATTGGGAGGGTGAGCTGGATCAAACCGCGCGTGACGGTTCAAACGTTGTTGTAGTGGCCCACTGGGTGCTGCAAAGGGATGGTAACGAACGTCCCATCTCGATCCTGGACACAAAGTTCGATATAACCGAGCGTAAGCAAATGGAGGTCGCGTTAAGAACAGCGGAAAAGCTTGCCAGCGTGGGCAGGATGGCGGCGACCCTCGCCCATGAAATCAATAATCCTCTCGAAGCGCTTACAAATTTTATCTATTTGGCCCAGAAGGAACCGGCGGTTCCGGAATCGGTCCAGAAGCTTCTGGCGTCGGCGGATGAAGAACTGGCGCGCGTAGGGTACATGACAAAACAGACGCTGGGACTGTATCGGGAGAGCAAAGCTCCGCAGCCAGTCCTTATGTCCGACTTGTTGAGCTGGCTGCTCTCGATGTTTTCCCAAAAAATCAAGACCCGGCAGATCACGACCGATTTGAAGGTTATCAATGAAGTCGAGGTTCTTGGAGTGCAGGGCGAGTTGCGGCAGGTCTTTTCCAACCTTCTCAGCAACAGTATTGACGCAGTCGGCCCTCATGGCACGATCCAATTGCGTGTAACGGAGGCGCACGCCGCCTCGAACGGACGAAACAGCGGGGTCCGCGTTACGATTGCCGACAACGGACCGGGAATTCCTGCCGCAAACCTGAGAAAAATCTTTGAGCCTTTCTTTACCACCAAGCAGGATGTCGGGACCGGTCTGGGGCTTTGGGTCTCGAAAGAGATTGTGAAACAGCATGGCGGCTCCATCCGGCTGCGCAGTTGCGCGGAGCCAGGCAAGACCTGGACGGTTGCCTCCGTCTTCGTGCCTGATAGCCCGCCACAACAGGGGAGAAAGCCGGAATGAGCTATAGAATCATGGTGGTTGACGATGAAGCAAGAATCGCCGATACCCTTGCCTTGGTATTGCAGCACAGCGGTTACGAAACCGCCGTGGCCTACGAAGGCGATTCCGCGCTGGCGCAGTGTCCCGAATTTCAACCCGACCTGCTGCTTACCGATGTGGTAATGCCTGGAATGGACGGAATCGAACTGTCTCAGCATGTCACGGACAAGTTTCCAACGTGCAAGGTCCTGCTGTTTTCGGGCAACACCACAACCACCGAACTGCTGGAGCGGGCGCAGAAAAAGGGCCGGAACCTGCCATTGCTTTCCAAGCCCGTGCATCCTGTGGAACTGCTCAGGAAAATAGCGGAGACGTTGAACTCCTTCGAGATGCAACAGGACGCCTGAATTTCTCGAATCGGTGACTGGAACCTCCAGTCGCCCTGCCGCAGCCATCGCTCAAGAGGATTAGGTTTACAAAGCGGATCGGCTTCCATAGCTTCCGCCACGGGCTGGCAACGATGTTGAGGCAGCGCGGCGTGGACATCAAGACAGCCCGGGAACTCCTACGGCATGCCAATAGCAGAAGACCCTTGCGTAACTCTTCTTCGTGAGCATGTCGATCCGCCCAGAAGGCTCGCCGTGCTGCCCAGTTTGCGCCAAGGCCTACGTTGTGAGCGACCGCATCCTGAATGATCAGCGACTGCACTCGCTCCGGATGTGCCAACGCCATGCGGAAGGCGATCGGCCCGCCATAGTCCTGCATATAGAGCGTGCAGTTGGACAGCCCCAGAGCCTTCGTGAAATCGTCCATCTCGGAGGCGATTCGGTCAAAGGTGTAGCTGAATTGCTCAGGGTCGGGCCAGTCGCTGTGTCCGAAGCCCGGATAATCGGGCGCAACCAGATGATAGCTGTCTGCAAGCCGCGTCAGCAGCGGCTGAAACATCCGCGACGAAGATGGAAGACCATGCAGCAAAAGAATGGTGGGAGCGTCTTTCGGTCCAGCCTCCCGATAGAAGATGGAGAGTCCATCGATCCTCACTGTGCGATAAAACATCTGCTGTTCCATTGGGATGTCCTTTTTCTGGGGCCCCATGCCAAGGGGTGCTGAGGAATGCGGTCGGGAGCGTCTGAAGACACAATCTCATCGTAAGGGATAACTTGCGACATCGTTCGCGGTTCCAGCGAAGAACCGGGCCAGCAATGCGGAGGCCTCTGCCACCCTCATCTCCCATCAAGACCCAGAGGTTGACCGCGAATCGCCTCGATGTGAGCGCACGATTCTCAGCGACCACATCCTGAATGGCTGAAGGGCTCCAGGCGTGCGCTCCGAAGGAGCCGTGGTCGCCAAAATTCGAGATAGTCGCTGCTAGTCGTTGCGTCGAGCGTAACGGGCGAAAAGCGTTCTCGACACGATCTGCCTATGAATGCAATCTGGAGAACTGGATTCTTCCTCGCTGGGGAGATCACGCGCTCGACCAGGTGAAGTCCGTCGCAGTCGAAGATTGGCTGGACGGCATCAAGCGGGCGAAGGGCACCCGCGTCATGTCAGGCTTTGAATTGCCACGCCAGAGGAAATACAACAACCCCGTCACACAGGTTTTTGTGGATGACCGGCTGACCTTTCTTGAAAAGACGGCCAGCTTCCGGCGCATTGATCTCCATTGGTGTCTCACTCTGGAGCCGTCACAAGCGAAGGCGTTTGCACGCAAGCCACAGGAAAACACCGCCAATACCTCGCGGATGTTGGCTGACCTCCAGAAAACTGCAACGATTCTGGAAGGTCATCTCGGCAATTCATTGGGATTGAGGCTGCTCGATAAGAATGCAGTATTCCAATTCTTCAGCTATCTGTTCAACCTTGAGCAATGGGCGGGTGCTGACCGTCTCCGCGCCGACACCGGAGTAGACCGGCAGATCGTAAACAATCCCGTCGAATGGCACAGCGATCACCTGCGCGTGGGCAAACGGCATGTGCAGATGTTTTCGCTGAAGACCACGCCGGAGGCATCGAGGCCGTGCCTGTTTTCCGGTCTGCTCACGCTCGACTGCGACAGCGTGTTGTGCTCGACATGGCGTGTAAAGTCCACCGCCAAGGCCCGCAGCGAGATCGACGCGCAGGAGAAGTTCATCTCCTTTTTCAAGGTCGGCGTGCTTACTCGTGTGATGAGCGGACGCGATACGGCTTCTCTCGAAATAGGCGCCAGTGCGAAAGCCGCCAACAGCAGCGTCGATGACTTGAGCCTTGTCATCCGCGAGTTGGACAAGAAGGCACAGGGGGAATACTCGCTGCGTTTGCTCCTGGCCGCGAACAGCGCGGAGCAGCTACGGAACACCGCGCCCGCTGTGCATCGGATCTTCGTCGATGCGCGGGCGCAGGTGATTGAGGAGACGCTTGGCAATCTCTGTGCGTTCTACGCCTTGTTTCCGGGCAATGGGAAGTTCAATGTCTTCCCGATGTGGCTGTCCGAAGAACACCATGCACGGCTCTCCTCTGTGTTCGCACCGCACATCGGGCGCCCGCACTCCGAGGATTTGGATGCGGAATACCTCAACATACTGGAGACGCGCACCCGGACACCGTTCTTTCAGGATGTGTATGTGGATGGTGTGCGCGTCATGCTCATCCTCGGGCCAACCGGTACCGGCAAGTCCGTTCACGGAAATCAGCTCATTGCTCTCGAACAGAAATATGGCGGCTTCTCCTACATCTTCGACATCGGCGGCAGTTATGAGAGCGTGGTCGAGTTGTACGGGGGAAAGGTGGACCGTGTAGGCAAGGACGGCCCTCGCGTGAACCCATTCGCCTTGGAGCCCACCGAGAGCAACATCAAGTTCCTGTACAGCTTCATCAAGCTCCTGCTCGCCAATGGGGGCGCGGAACTGGAGCCGGAAGACGACGACGTAATCCACAAGGCAGTACAGGATATGTACTTGCTCGACCCGGAAAATCGCCGGCTTTCCAATCTGTTTCTGCCCAAGAAGCTCGACCGCTACCTGTCGAAGTGGGTCGGCAACGGCGTCTATCACGCGATCTTCGACAACGTGGAGGACAACCTCTCGCTCTCCCGGCTCCAATGCTTCGACTTCCAGGGAGTGAACAACGAGCAGTACGCCGACCTGATTGAGCCGCTGATGGTATGGCTTTTGCGCCGCATCAACGATGTGCTGTACAACCCAGCCAACCTTGGCGTGCCCAAGCACATTTTGATCGAGGAGATTTTCTCTTCGATGAAAAACAAACAATTGCTGGAAGGCGCACTCGCGTCCATCAAGACCGTTCGCAAGAATCTTGGCGGCGTCACCATGATCGGCCAATCTGCCGATGACCTGGGGGAGAACGCAGACACCATCGTGAACTCCTGTACATCATTTCTGTTTCTGAAGGACGCAACCTTCAACCGCAAGAAGTATGCGGAGCTGTTCAAGATGAACGAGCAGCAAATCGCGCTGTTTGAAAGTTTGCGGGATCGTGAGGCGCTGTACATACAGCGCGACGGCCTCACCAAAGTCGTCATTCTCAACCTCGACAGCCGTAGTTATGCCACGTTTTCCACCAAGCCGAAAGACCGGGTGCTCCGGTCGAAGCTGATTGCCAGGTATGGACTCACCGGGGGCATTGCTCGTTTTGCCCAAGGAGAAACCGCATAACCAATTCCGGAAAAGGACATTCGTCATGAAACCGCTCATTCCTATCGCTGTCGCTCTCTCGCTCCCGCTTGCCTGTGGGTCGCTGCGGGCCGCCACCCAACCTGCTCCGCCGCAGCCGAATCCGCCCCGCACCATCGTCGTTTCGGCTACTGCCGCCCCTCCCGTGATTCGTACGGCTTTGCTGCAATCGACTTTGATCGTGCTTCCGCCACAGGAGAAGGTCGCCAATGTCTTCGCCGGAGACACGGTGGATTGGGTATTCGACGGCGGCCATGTCGCCAGCCGCTTTGTCAGCATCAAGCCCAAAGTGGCGAACAGCACGACCGACGTGCACATCATCTCCGACCACGGCAACGAGTACACGCTGGAGCTTCAGGAAATCTCCGGCAACGGAGATCCCCATTTTGATTCCAAAGTCTTCATCGCTCCGGGTGACAAAGCTGCGAAAGAGCGGCTGGTCGAGCTGCCCGTCTTCGTGCCCGCATCCGAGCTGGACAGAGCCAAACAAGATGCTGCGGCGGCCCAAGCCGCCGAAATTGCCGTGCAGAAGGCAGAAGCCACGAAAGAGGAAGCCTATCGCAGCCAGTATCCCGGCACGCTGCACTTTGATTTCACATGGGATCAGTCGAAGGGCAAGCAGCTTGGTTTGCAGCAGATATGGCGTGATGGAAAATTCACCTATTTGCGCGGCCAGTTTCAGGAAACGCCCGCACTCTACGAGGTGAAAGACGGCAAGCCGTCGCTCATCAACTTCGATTTCAATGATGGTCTCTATACCGTGCCGAAAGAACTGGAGCGCGGGTATCTCGCCATCGGCAAGCAGAAGGTGGATTTTCACCGGACGGATAAAGGAAATTAGCCATGCCCGAACCGAATGAAAACCCGCCCGCCACGGTTCCTGACCAACCCGAATCCAAGCCGCCCGTGCGGAAGACCATGCCGATCATCATCGCCCTGGTCGCAATCATGGCGCTTATCGGCATTGCCAACCTTTCGAGCCTGTTGCGGGGCAACAGGAAGGCCGCGCCAGCCAGCACCATACCCATGCGTCCGGCAGCACCCAATGCCCAAGAAGTGAACAGCTTCGAGACGCAGCAAGAGTTACAGGCCAAACGGGACGCTGAGGAAAGACAGCACCAGCAGGAGCTGGCCGCAGCGATGCAGCAGCTTGAAGCGGCGCAGGGGGTTCCGGGGCCGGAAGCAGCCGGAGCACCGCCGATGACCGCCGCACAGCGGGCGGCGATCTATGGCGAAAGTCCAAACGCCCCAATCATCACATCGGATACCTCGCAGCAGCGGGCTGAGGCCAAGCAGCGCCAGCTTGCCAAAGAAAAGCAGAAGCAGAACGCCATCAACAGCGACACCGTGGCGATTGACTTTGAGCACCCAGACACCGCCACTCCGACAACAGCGGCATCGGAATCCGAGCATGGGACGGCTGCTAACGCGGCCGGCGGCCCGGCTCTCGCAAAACCGGCCAGCACGCAATCGGTCTCACAGCAAACGAAGCCCGGCAACAACACCGATCCGATGAGCCCGTACAGCTTCGACCAGTATCAGGGACGCCTCTACCGCATCTTTGAGGGGACCATCCTTGAGGGCGTCGTGACCAACCATATCGACGGCGGTTTCAGCGGCCCGATTCTCGTCATGCTGACCACGGATTATTACTCCCACGATCACCAACAGCTTTTGATGCCGCAGGGCACGCGATTGATCGGCACTGTCCAAAGTGTCGGCAATGCCCAACAGAGAAAAATGTTTGTCACGTTCCATCGTGCGATCTGTCCCGACGGTTTCTCGCTCGACTTTGACAAATACATTGGCCTGGACCAGATCGGAACCACCGGCCTCGCTACCAAAGTGAATCACGGCTACTTTCAGGCATTCGCTGCTGCCGCTGCCATCGGCGGTCTGGGCGGCCTCGCGCAGATCGGAAATAACGGCAGCATCCTTGATCCGTCCACGCAGATACGCAACGGCATCTCTGCGCAGTCGGCTACGGAAGGTGAGCAGGTGTTGAATCACTTCCTGAATCGCCTGCCGGTCATCACGCTTAAGGAAGGCTCCCGCGCCCGTATCTATGTCGGGCGAGACATTCTGATTCCGTCCTACGCAGAGCATCGCGTCGATCCCACGCTCTAACCGTTATGAGCCAGAAGGAGGATGTATGAAGTTCAATATGAAAAATCGTCGCAAATGGATCGTCGGCGGAGCTGCAATTCTGCTCACTGCCACGCCGAGCTTTGCACTCTTCGGCGTCGGTGACATCGTCTTCGATCCGACCAGTTACGCCAGCCTCGTCTCCCAGCTCACCACACTGGAGACACAGTACAACATGCTCAAGAACAACATTGAGCATTTTTCGCTCAAACAGCAATGGCAGACTACGCTAACGGCACTGAAGAACGCCAACGTAAAAAATATGTTTGGCGAAACCAATGGCATGACGACTGCGCTCAATACCAATTCGCCCGCAGCGTCCTCCGCCGCGTGGACGGCAGCCACAGTTCCGGTCAACGGCACGACCACCACGTATCTCGCCGGGCAGACGCCCGGCAGCACGCAGCTCTCCGAGCTTGCCATGATCGAGGCATCGGATTCAGTCTCCCCCGACTGCTTTACCGCCGTGGGACAGTACCGGGCCGCGAGGACACAGAATGCCACAGCCAACAGCAGCCTGGCCTCCGAGCAGTTTGACGGCAGCGATGCCACGAACAGCGAAGTCGAACAGCTCAATCTCCTGAATGCAGCGGAGGCACAGAAGATGTCCGAGATGCAGTCGCAGGGCGTGTTGCAGGCGTGCCTTGCATCGCAGATGGCGGTCGCCAATATGCAGCAGCGCAATGCCGCCGCGCTCGACCTCAACACCACTGCCTATGTGCAACAGCAGCGAGCGGTCAACGACACCAGCGCCGCGAGTGAAGGCAACACATGGGACAACTACCTGCCATGACTGGAGGAACCATGCTCAAAGCCGTCAATATAAAAATCCTGCTCGCCGTTCTCGCTGTGCTCGTAGCGATCGCAGGCACTCTGGCTTACCAGCGGCACGAGGCGGAGAAGGCCGCGTTGCAACGGCAGCAAGAATACGAGCGTTTCCGGCAGCAGGTAGAGAAGGACAAGAAGAAGCACAGTTCCGCCGCCGCGAATGAGGGCAAGACCTGGCAGAAGTACATCCCCTAAGCAGTCCGAAGAGAGAGTTGCGATATGGTTTCCGTAGCATTGCTGGCCCAGGCATTACCGAGCGTGAGTTCCGGCGTGGACTGGCTCTACCAGTTCACCAACAATCTGACCAACCTCACCACCCAGAACGGCGGGGCGCTGACGCAGTTCGGCCTCACGGAACTCAGTTGCATCGCACTCTTCACGCTTATCAGCATGGTCGTCAACTGGAACACGTCGGGGATGACGCTGCGCTTTCACACCCATCCTGTGCGTGCCGGCGATCTGACGAACTTCCTGCTCCGGCTCATCGTCTGCTGCCTGCTCGAAAACTATTGGGTAAATCCGTTCCCAGGTGCGAGCTTCGGCATCAATCATTTCTTTTCCTATATTGCCCAGGCGATGGTCGCAGCCTTCGACCAGAACTCGCTCAACTCCTTGCTGCAACTGCTGAAAACTGCTGGCGACAGTACCGCCATGCCGTCGCTCATGGCCCCGGTTCAGATCCTCTGCTATTTCGTCGTGCAGGGGCTGTTGGGGATCGCGTCTGCGATTCTATTTGTCATCAATTGCAGCGCCTTCATCCTCTATGGTGTGACCGCCCTATTTGGCCCTATCTTTGTCCCGCTGCTGATGACCAAGACGTTTCGAGCAAAGTTCTTTCACTTTCTGGACGTGCTTATCGGGTTCGCCATGATTCGTGCCGTCGCAGCGGCTTTTATCTTCGTGTGGGCTGGCTTCATGAATGCGTTTCTCCAGCAGACCTTCAATGGAAATTATTCGATGGAGATGTGGCTTGCCAACCTCATTCCCTGCATCATGGTGTTTATCGCCTTCATCATCAACATGCTCTTTATTCCGAGCATGACGCAGGCGATCTTTGGCGGGGCGGCTGGACTGGTATCGGCTGCCCCAAGCGCCGTCGGCGGGGGAGCTGTGCTGCTTGCGAAGAGTGGAGGTGCGTAGTGAGGAAGTGGTTCTGGTTGGCGATCCTGAGCAGAGGCAAATTGCAGTGGCCTCGTTGGTATATTCCCGTGCTGGTGATCTTTCTGACGGGCATTCTTGCAGCCGGATTGATCTACACCTACGTCGTGTTCAAGGCAGTCTCGGAAAGGAGTCACGCTTCTCATGTTCACACGCATAGCACCCGTTGAAGAATCCCTCACGCCGGAGCACGCGTTGCTTACCGACCACATCGGCAATGAGGTCTATGCCTCGCACTACGCCGAGCGCAAGGCGTACCGCTTCATTCTCACCTGTGGAACGGTTTTGCTCTGCGGTTCCATGGGGCTCAATTTCTCGCTGGCCCATCGTCCGATTGCCAACCGCTATATCCGCATTGACGAGATGGGTCGCGCCCAGGCCATTCAGTATAGCGATCTCGATTACAGCCCGCGCGAGGGCGAAGTACGAACTTACCTCACCGATTGGGCCAATTACCGCTACACCATCGACCGCGACACGATTGCGACGAAGTACCCACTCAACTATTACTTTCTGTCTCAGTCGCTCGCCTCGCAGTTGATGGCCGAGGACAACCAAAGCCACCTGGTTTCACAGGTGATGGCCGGTCAGATCGAGCAGAGCGATGTAGAAGTAAGAGATGTCACGATTACCTCCATGTCCGTGCAGACCGTGCAGAGCGCGAAGATTGCCCGTGGAACGGCGCTGGTAGCGATTGACAGGCTGTATTCGCCGCACAACTCCCACGAGCCGAGGACGGAGCATTGGATGCTCAGCGTCACGTATTATCTCAATCCAAAACAGGTCAGCGATCAGGCAAAGATATTTCCACAATTCGAGACCATCAATCCGCTTGGGCTGACCATCACGGAGTTCCACGAGAACCGGGTGTCGGTCGATCCCATTGTGCCTGGCGCGACCGCAACCAATCCAGCGATGTCCACACAGCCGGCAGGAGCAACGCGGTGAGCTACGAACTGATTCTGCCGTTCTTCCCCGAAGAACTGCGTGCACTTCTGCTGGACCCGTCGATCTCGGATTTGATGATTAACGGGACCACCGGCGTCTATGCAGACCGGAACGGTGTGGTGCAACATATTCCGCTCAAAACACCCTACACCAACGAGCGGCTGCAGGCCGCGATCGAGCGGGTAGCGCGCATCCTTGGGCAAGATCTCACCAGCCAGAATCCTATTCTCAATACGCGCTTGCCGGATGGCTCGCGTGTGGCCGTGGTCGGCCCGCCATCTTCGATCAGTGGGCCGACCCTTACGATCCGCAAATTCAACCGCTGGTACACATCGGATGACCTCATTGCTTCGGGCACGATGCCGAGTCACGTTCGGGATAGAGTTGTCGGTCTTATCAACGAGCGGAAGAACGGAATCATCAGCGGCGGGACCGGGTCGGGTAAAACGACCTTGATGAAGGCGTTCCTTGACCATATTCCGGCGGACGAACGGCTGCTCATCATTGAGCAGCCTGCCGAGCTAAAAGTCTCACATCCGAACGCGGTACGTTGGGAAGCTGTCGAGGAGATCCCCGGCCAGGTTGCCATCACTCCAAGCGAGCTTTTGGCCGCCGCGCTCCGTCATCGTCCCGACCGGATCATTATGGGGGAAATCCGCAACGAGTGCGGCTATGACCTGCTCCAGGCGATGAACACCGGGCATGGCGGCACACTCTCCACCATTCATGCAAAGTCGGCGCTGGACGCACTGAGCCGGCTCTCGAATTTGGCCCTGAGTGCCAGGCCAAATCTCAATCACGCATTCATGCGTTCCGAGACAGCGGAAGCCATCGACTTTGTTTTGTACTGCGAACGCGATCATACGGGCCTTCGCCGTGTACGCGAGCTGATTACCGTGGGCGGTTACAGCCACATCGAACAATGCTTCCAGACGGAGGAAATCTATCGTGCTTCCGCCACCTGAGAAGCAGGCAATCAGCTAGAGAACGAACCCGAATCCGAGGTCACTACGATGTATCGTCACGCTGCCAATCCGGCTGCACAACCCAACTCGTCTCTGAACGCGCCCAGCATGGCAACCGCGAGCTGCTACGAGGGCAATGGAGGGTGCTCATTGCTGTCCTTCGACGGAGACTTTTTCGCTCAAAGAGGGGCTGCTGCTGGTACGAACTTGCGCCGCCGAGACCGAGAGGATGACTTCCGTGCATCGGGGAGCCTTCCGCCTCGTATCCCGTCCTCTACTCGGGGTCACGCTTCGGGGCCTTTTCGGCGCCCTGCGGCACGGCGTCGTTCTGCTTCGGCTGCGCCGCCCTTGCAGGGTCTCGGAACCTCCCGGAACAAGTTTGTAAGCCGCGGCAAAGAACGCCGCACAAACTTCTTCCGGGCCCCACCAAGAAAGCACTCCTTGGCGCTTGGGAGCCGGGCCCACTCGCTTGGCTTCGCCTAGTGTGACCCGAGCAGGATACGGGAAATTCAACGAAACGGAGATCACCACCATGTACCAGAACAAAGTCACCCTCATCGGCTTCCTCGGCAACGACGCGGAAGTTCGCACCAACGACAACCGCAGCCTCACCACTCTCTCGCTGGCAACCAAGTCTTCCTACAAGAAGGACGGCAAGTACATCGAGCACACCGAATGGCACCGTTGCGTGGTCTTCGGCAAGCTCGGAGAGTTCGCCGCCACGCTCAAGAAGGGCGCTCATATCCAGGTCGAGGGCGAGCTGCGCAGCCGGAAATACGACAGCAAGAAGACGAACTCGGAGCAGACCATCTGGGAGATCAGGGTGAACTCGATTCTCAAGCTGGATCGGGCCGCCAAGGCATCGGCGGAAGAAGAGGATGCCATCACCGAGGAAGAGGTCGCATAGGCCCTTCCTCTTTGCTTTGGGAAGCCCGGTTGACGCTGGGCTTCTCTTGCTGCTCATGCCCGTATGGAACCGTGCTCTTGTTTCAAGTTTCGAGGTGCGTCCATGAACCGAATTGCCGCTGAATTTCTCACCCGTTGCTTCTGCCCAGGTGAGACAATTGCTCTCCTGCTCCGCAGAGAGAACCCTACCTCCATCACGCAGCGTATCGTGGGCCTGGAGCGTGTGCTTGTGCCTCGCTATCTTGGATGGCTCGCGCATGAGAACTCCACCTGCGCAAACATCTACGTGGCCGCCAATCCGCTTCGTCCCGGCAGCCGGAAGCGTACCAAAGATAGCATCGCTTCCGTCCGCCACCTATATATAGATATCGACACGAACGGGGATGCTCGGCTCGCTGCGCTTCGGGCATCCGATACTGTACCGCCGCCGACCCAGATCCTCTCGACATCGCCGGGCAAATATCAGGTGCTTTGGCGGGTCGATGGATTCGATTTCGAGAGTCAAGAAAAGACTCTCAAACTGCTCGCTATCGTGTTCGGCGGAGATTCCGCTTGCACCGATTGCAACCGTGTCCTTCGAATCCCCGGTTTCGTCAATCGCAAGTACGATCCCGCCTACAGAGTCACCGTCGAATATCCCTGCGATTCTGTCTGGACTCCTAACGACTTCCGGCTGGACATTTCAACGGTCGATGCCATGCTCTTTGACCACACCATACCCTCACGAAAGCAGCCGAGAAAGCACAGCAATTCCGAGAGCGATTGGGCATCGGTTTCCCATGCGCTTGCTACCGGCAAAGATGCTGTGAAGCTGACGCGGGAGCTTGCCTTCCGGCGCTCCGATAAGCCCAACCCTCTTTACTACGCCCAGCGCACGGTCGATGTCGCATCAGCCCGGCTCTGGCTTGTCGAGGACATTCCCTTCGACGACGTGATTACTATGCTTGAATCGCGCCGTCGCTTCGAGCTTCCCGCCGCACTTTGCTCCGCTCGTGCGCGGGAGATTGCCCAAACCGCGCAACGCATGATTGTCCGCAGAAAGATTGCCTGATTTCACCACCAAAGGAGAATAGAATGCCGCTACTTGAAGTCGTCCAAACTCGCCAGCTTAATGCCTCCATTCGACTGACTGATACGACCGTCACTCAGGTCGATCAGTATGCCGCTTTTATCCACGCATCGGCTGATGATGTGGTGGAACAGGCGCTTGCGTATGTCTTCTCCAAAGACCGGGACTTTCAGGAGTTCCTGAAATCCCCGCAAGCCGCCCATGTCACGCCGACTCTGCGCGTCCGCCGAGCTGCCGTTTCCGTTGCAGTGGGGCAGGCCAGTAAGAAGCCTGCAAGCGGGATGCAGTTGCCAGTACAAACCCCTGCTGTTGTGGCGGGATTGAAGGCATGATCTTCCATCCAAATCCGTGGCAGTGCCACAACGGTGCTTCGCACCGGAAGAATCTTGTCGCGGTAGGGATACGGATCACTCCGTACCCCCCGCACAGATCCGGACGGGCGGATTTCCCGCATCCGGCTCTTGCCTCAGGTAGTGACGCGCGGACGGCGCGAGGGATAAGGATGGCAGATATG
>JBAPRH010000010.1:0-6002 GCA_049280995.1 Acidobacteriaceae bacterium | reverse complement strand
GGATGATATCGCTGCGATGACCGGCGGCGAGGCTATCTACAGTTCAAACGATATAACGGGGGCGTTGGAAAAAGTAACTGAGGATGGCGGAAATTATTACACGCTTGCTTATTCGCCATCGAACAAGAACTTTGACGGGCGGCTGCGGCATATCGAGGTCAGGCTGAAGGAAGGGAACTATCATCTTGCGTACCGCCGCGTGTATTACGGGTTGCCGGCGCAGGACAGAGATGCTTCGGTGGACAGCCCGATTGAAGCGGCGATGGAACACGGTGCTCCCGAGCAGCACCAGCTGATTTTTGGGGTGCGCGTGGCGGCGGGCTCTCCGGAGCTCGGGACGAAGGAGCAGATGGCGGGCCTGGAGAAGGCGCGCGGCGAAAAGCGAACGCTGAAACCGATCCGGTTCCGGACCTACAGGATTGACTACAAGGTGATGGCGCAGCAGCTGGGGGATCGGGCTCCTGAGCTTGTGATTGCGGCGGCTGTTTACGACGGCGACGGACGTCTGCTGGATTCGACGGTGAACGAGGCCGTGGAAGCTGGCTTGGCAGAGAAGCCGGGGGCGAGGAAAGCGTATCGGATGGAGATTGCGCTGGCTGCTCCGCTGGATGCGAAGTCGCTGCGGGTAGCGGTGCGTGATGCGCGGACGGGAAGGGTGGGTGCGATGGAGATCGGGTTGCCGCTGGAGTAGGGTATGTTGTTGGTCGAGATTCGACTCTCATCAACGTATAGGGTGCTATTGAGGATTGGGCACTGCCGATTGTAATGAAGGGAAAGTGACCGGGTAAATTTGTGATTGTCGCTTCATACGGGAGTGATTCTCACTGGGAGCTCTGTTCGGAGAAGGGTGAGCGGATGAGGAAGCTTTCGGGTGGATGGTTTTTGGAAATGGCGGCTGCGGGTGTTGCGGGGCTGACGCTCTTCACGGGTCTGCCGGTGTTGGCGCAGCAGACGCCGGGGGTGGCGCAGACGCCGGCGTTTACGTTGAAGGCCTCGGTGAACCGGGTGCTGGTGGATGTGGTGGTGACGGATGCGCATGGGAATCCGGTGCATGGGCTGACGAAGAGCGACTTCACGGTTGCGGAGGATGGGGTTCCGCAGAAGATGCTGGCGTTTGACGCGCACGATTTTGACCAGATGGCGTATGTCCCACCGAAGATGCCGGCGCTGCCTGCGGACAGCTTCGTGAATTTGCCGACGACTCCGGAGCGCGGGCCGCTGTATTTGCTGCTGTATGACCTGGTGAATATTCCTCAGCAGTACCAGGTGGTGGCGCGGGCGCAACTGGTGAAGTTTATTAAGAACAAACCGGCGGGGGCGCGGTTTGCGATTCTGGTTTCGTCGGATGGGATTCATGTGGTGCAGGGGTTTACCGCGGACAAGCAAAAGCTGCTGGCGGCGGTCGATCCGAACGGCTCGCGGGCGCATGTGCCGTCGGTATTTTTGATGGGCCCGAACTTTGGCGAGGGCGACAAGCTGGCGACGATGGCGAGGCTGAATTCGATTGCGCGGTATCTGGCTCCAATGCCGGGACGGAAGAACCTGATCTGGTTTTCGGCGGAGTTTCCGCTGTCGCTTTTCCCGAACAGCGATGATACGGAGTCGTATCGGACGGAGATCAAGAAGACGCTGAATCTTCTGGCGGACAACCAGATTGCTGTGTATCCGGTGGACGCGAGCGGGGTGGTGACCTACGAGGCTTATGCGCCCCCTGAGGATTCGGGCGGCCCTGGGATCATTAACGATGATCGTCAGAAAGGGCTTACGGTTCCAGGATCATCCAAGGCGGCGCCGCCAGCCAAAGGCGGGAAGGGACCAGGCTATTCGCTGCTTGGAGCGAGCTACATGACGCAGGACGAGATTGCGAAGATGACGGGCGGCGAGGCAGTGTACAGTTCGAACGACATAACGGGTGCGCTGGAAAAAGTAACTGAGAATGGCGGGAATTACTACACGCTGTCCTATTCGCCGACCAACAGGAATTTTGACGGGGGCCTGCGGCACATTGAGGTCAAGCTGACGGAAGGAAAGTATCACCTTACCTATCGCCGCGCCTATTATGGGCTGCCGGACGAGAGTGCGGACGCGCCGCCGGAGGATGCGATTGAGGCGAGTATGAAATATGGCGCGCCGGAGAGCCATCAACTCATTTTTGGCGTGCATTTGTCGGCGGGCTCGCCGCGGCGCGGGACTCGGGAGCAGATGGCGGGCCTGGAGAAGGCCGAGGGAGGGAAGAAGTCGCTGAGGCCGGTCAAGTTGCGGACCTACGCGATTGACTACACGGTGATGACACCACAGTTGCGGATGGCAGGGGAGACGTCTCCCGAGCTTGAGATTGCGGCGGCTGTTTATGACGGTGACGGACGCGTGCTGAATTCGACGGTCAACAAGGTGGAAGCTGGACCGGCGGAACACGTGTCCAAGGCGTATCGAATGGAGGTTGCGCTGGCTGCTCCCCTGGATGCGAAGTCGATGCGGGTCGCGGTGCGCGACGCGCGGACGGGAAGGGTGGGGGCGATGGCGATTGAGCTTCCGCTGAAGTAGGGGATGTTCCCCACTCAAGCGAAAGCGCTTGAGTGGGCCACCTTCACTCAAGCTTCAGTGCGGCCGGCGGGAGAGGACGAAGGAGTTGTCTCGTTTCCGGCTGCCGGTGGAGGCATGGTCTATCTTGCGCCAGAAGCCTACGAAGTAATCGACTGCGGAGATGGTCGATATCGCTGCCATGTAGTAAATGCCAACGACGGCGATGAGGTCGATGGGGACAATGAACCATCCAAAGTGCCAGACGTGCCAGCCGTGATCGAGGATGACGACGCCGACCGAGACAATCTGGATGACGGTTTTGAGTTTGCCGATGTCGCTGGCCTGGATGGTGAAGCCTTCAGTGGAGGCGATGGAGCGGAGGCCAGTAACGAGGAACTCTCGTCCGATGACGACGACGGCGATCCAGGGCTTGACGACGTGCGGATTGTACTCGACCAGCGTGATGTAGGCGGCGGTGATGAGGAGTTTGTCGGCGAGCGGGTCGAGAAGCATGCCCATGGTGGTGATCTGGCCGCGTCGTCGGGCGAGGTAGCCATCGACTCCGTCGGTGATGGAGACGAGGATGAAGAAAAGCGCGGCTATGATTTCCTGCTCACCGTAGAAGCCGCCATGCGGGAAATACGGCGAGAGCATCCAGATGAAGATGGGGACTGCGGCGATGCGGCTGACCGTGATGGAGTTGGGTAGATTCACCGTTTTGGCTCTGCGGAGGTGGGCTTAGGGCCATTATAGGGCTGCGCTTTGCAGATAATCCGCCTCTTATATTTGAGGTTTGGGGGAGAGCGACCGAAATGAGAAAGGTTCAAGTTCAGGGAGTGACTTTGGCGGCGGTTTGCGCGGCGTTGCTGGCGGCGGGGTGTTCAGGGAGTCTGAAACCAACGAACGCCAAGCTGGAAACGGGGCTGAATGCGTATTTCGCGGAGCATAGTGAGTGCCTGTTTCCGCAGGGGATGCGGTTTCCTTACGAGGTGACGCCGGGAAAGGGCGCGGCGGCCGAAGAGAAAAAAATGGACGCAATGAAGGCCGTGGGGTTGCTGAATGAGCTGAAAGACCTGTCGTTGCATGTGGAGCGGTATTCGTTGACGCCGCTGGGGGAGCGAATGGCTCCGCGGTTTTGCTATGGACACAGGGTGGTGACGAGCGTCGATGGGTTCACGTCTCCGGTAAAACAGGGAAACGTGATGCAGACGAAGGTGACATTTCACGCGAAGCTGCGGGACGTTCCGTTGTGGGTGAAGACGGACGCGATGGAGGCGGCGTTTCCGGAGATGGCCGTGGCGATTGCGAGCCCGCAGCCGGGGCAGATGGTGATGGGGACGGTCGGTGTCGGTTGGAGTGTGCGGTGACTGGGGACTGGCCGTCCAGGCGGACGCGCTTCGCGCTTGCAGTGAATGGTTGCTCCGCCGGTCGCCTGTCGCTCAGGCGTACAGTCCGCGCTGTTTGATGGTGAAAGCTACGCGGTCAATGGCCAGCATGTAGGCAGCGATGCGGTTGTTGACGGCGTGGGCTTCGGAGTAGCGGACCACGTCATCGAAGCTTTCGCTGAGGATGCTTTCGAGCTGCTCGTTGACGATGGCTTCTTTCCAGAAGTAGCCCTGTCGGTCCTGGACCCACTCGAAGTAGGAAGCCGTGACGCCTCCGGCATTGGCGAGGATGTCGGGGATCACGAAGATGCGTTTCTGCGAGAGGATCTCGTCGGCGACGGCCGTGGTGGGGCCGTTGGCGCCTTCGCAGACGATCCTGGCGCGGAGGCTTTCGGCGTTGCGGCTGGTGATGACGTTTTCGGTTGCGGCGGGGATGAGGATTTCGCACTCGGAGGCGAAAACCTGCTCCGAGTCGGCGGCTTCGGCAGCCTTGAAGCCGAGGACGGAGCCGTTGCGCTGGCGGTATTCGATGAGGGATGAGATATCGATGCCGTTGGGGTTGTAGAGCGCGCCGTCGTACTCGACGACTCCGATGATTTTGTAGCCCTTTTCCTGCAGGAGGCGGGCGGCGTTGGAGCCTACATTGCCGAAGCCCTGCACGATGACGCGGCAGCCGTCGCGCTGGATGTTGAGATAGCGGAGGGCCTGGTCGCAGATGATGCTGATGCCGCGTCCGGTGGCTTCGCGGCGGCCGCGCGAGCCTCCTATGTTAATGGGCTTGCCGGTGACGACGCTGGTGACAGTCTGGCGCATGTGCATCGAGTAGGTGTCCATGATCCAGGCCATGACCTGCTCGTTGGTATTGACGTCGGGGGCGGGCACGTCTTTTTCAGGCCCGATGAATTCGATGATTTCGGCAGTATAGCGGCGGGTCATGCGCTCGAGCTCGCCCGAGGACATTTTCTTGGGGTCGCAGATGACGCCGCCTTTGGCCCCGCCAAAGGGGATGTTGACGACGGCGCACTTCCAGGTCATCCAACTGGCGAGGGCGCGCATTTCGTCGAGGTTGACGTTGGGCGCGTAGCGGATGCCTCCTTTGGCCGGGCCGCGGGCCTGGGAGTGATGGACGCGGAATCCGGTGAAGACCTCGACGCGGCCGTCGTCCATGGAGACGGGGAAGTGGACGATGACTTCGCGGGAAGGATAGCGGAGGACCTTCCAGAGACCCTCGTCAAGGTTGAGTTTGCGAGCGGCGAAGTCGAACCGGGCAGCCTGGGCTTCCCACGGATTAATTTCGTGATCGAGAGTGACGGACGCCATAAGTTTTCTCTGCTCCTTGGATGCGGCCGCTCCCCTGGGAGGCGGGTTTCGGCCAAACCCATGGAGTATAGGCTTGCGGGGTTGCGGCGGGCAAGGGACGGGGAGTCAAGGTGTACGACGCGAGGGTTTATGGTTTTCCATTTTGGGGAGCGCCATTTTTTCCTGTTTGGTTTCATTGCCTGCTTGTCGGAAGATAAGAGAGGCAAGCGGAATTTCTTGAAACTTGGATGGAGCTCCTCCTGAATGAATGTTCAGGCACATTGGGAAAATATCTATCGTGAGAAGGCTCCGGACGGGGTGAGCTGGTACTCTCCTCATCTCGATACCTCGCTCATGCTGATCGAGCGAGCGTCCATGCCGCGACCAGGCGCCATCATCGATGTGGGGGGCGGAGAATCACCCTGATCGATGATCTGCTCGCCCGAGGATACGAAAATATCACAGTCCTCGATATCTCCCAGACCGCAATCGATGCGAACAAGAGAAGGCTGGGAAGTTCCTCACAGCGAGTACACTGGATCGCGGCGGATATCACGAAGGTTGATCTTGAACCTTCAGCTTTTGATCTGTGGCATGATCGCGCCGTGTTTCATTTTCTTACTGACCCGACCGACCGAGCAGCGTATGTCTGCCAGGTCGCTCATGCCGTGAAACCTGGCGGCCATGTGATCCTGAGTACCTTTGGGCCGGAGGGCCCCACGCGCTGCAGCGGGCTCGAAGTCGTTCGCTATAATGCTGAGTCTCTGCACAACGAGTTCGGCGAACGCTTCACTC
>JBAPRH010000009.1:0-62820 GCA_049280995.1 Acidobacteriaceae bacterium | reverse complement strand
CTCGCGCCGTCCGCGCGTCACTACCTGAGGCAAGAGCCGGATGCGGGAAATCCGCCCGTCCGGATCTGTGCGGGGGGTACGGAGTGATCCGTATCCCTACCGCGACGAGATACATCCGGTGCGAAGCACCGTTGTGGCGCTGCCACCACTCTGGATGGCGGATCATGCTCTCGGTCCCGCCACAACTGTCGGCGTGTGGGAAGCCGATGATGAAGCGGAAACCGGCTTCCTTGGCGAAGCTTCCGTGCCATCATTGGTATTGGCGCGACGCACGCGAAGTGTCGGAGTAATCCGCTGTGCTTCAGGGGACTTCAGATACTCCTGGAACTCGCGGTCTTTGGCGAAAACATGCTTCAAGGCTTCTTCCACAACGTTGTTGGCGGGAGCTTTGATAAAAGCGGCATATTGATCGACCAATAAGGCCGTCGAATCGGTGAGGCGAATCGAAGCACTGACGTGACGGGTTTGGGTGATTTCTAGCAGTGGCATTGCATTCTCCTTTGTGTTGAATCAAGCGGACTTTCTGCGGGCAATCATGCGTTCTGCTGTGGCTGCAATCTCCCGCGCACGAGCAGAGCAAAGTGCGCTGGGAATCTCGAAGCGACGCCGGCATTCGAGCATGGTGATTACGTCGTCGATGCGGATACCTTCGAGCAGCCAGAGATGAGCGGAAGCGACATCGACGGTACGCTGCGCGTAGTAGAGCGGGTTGGGCTTATCGCAGCGGCGGGAAGCCAACTCTCCCGTCAACTTCGAGGCGTCCTTGCCCTGGCGAAGCTGGCTCGAAACCCATGCCCAGTCGCCCTCCGAATTGCTGTGCTTGCGCGGCTGCTTTCGCCAGCCATTAGGACTGGAAAAGGCCATCGCTTCCGTGGCCGCGACCTCCAGCCGAAACTCACCGGGAGTCCATACGGAATCGTCGGGATATTCGACAGTGATGCGGTGCGCTGGATCGTACTTGTGGTTCAGAAAACCGGGGATGCGGAGCACCCGGTTGCAGTCCGTGCAGGCCGGGTCGCCGCCGAAGGCGATGGCGAGCAACTTGAGCATCTGCTCCTGCTGCTCGAAGTCGAAGTCCTCGACGCGCCAAAGGACCTGATACTTGCCGGGCGATGTAGACAGAATCGCACTTGGCAGCGGTACCAAATTCGATGCCCGGAGCGCAGCGAGCCGGGCATCTCCATCGGAGTCGATGTCTATATAGAGGTGGCGGACGGAAGCGATGTTTTCTTTTGTCCGTTTTCTGCTGCCTGATCGAAGCGGATTGGCAGCAACATAGACGTTGGCCCCGGTGCTGTTCTCATAGCTGAGCCACGCCAGGTAGCGAGGCTCCAAAACTGTCTCTAAGGGCACAACACGCTGCGCCACGGAGTGAGGATTTTCCCGGCGCAGAAGAAGCGCAATGGTCTCCTCTGGTTGAAAGCAACGGGTGAGGAATCTTTGGGCGATGCGGTTCATATTTCAGCTCCCAGCGGTCATGCGGGCCATAGCAGCAGGAGAGCCCGGTTTTCACCGGGCTTCCGCTCAATTGAGGAAGGGCCTAGGCGGCCTCTTCCTCGGTGGAGTCGTCGTCTTCCGCCGCCGCTTTCGCGGCTCGGTCGAGCTTCAGAATCGAGTTCACCCGGATTTCCCAGATGGTCTGCTCCGAGTTGGTCTTCTTGCTGTCGTATTTCCGGCTGCGCAACTCGCCCTCGACCTGGATATGCGCGCCCTTCTTGAGCGTGGCGGCGAACTCTCCGAGCTTGCCGAAGACGACGCAGCGGTGCCACTCGGTGTGCTCGATGTACTTGCCGTCTTTCTTGTAGGAGGACTTGGTTGCCAGCGAAAGAGTGGTAAGGCTGCGGTCGTTGTTGCTGCGAACTTCGGCATCGCTGCCAAGGAATCCGATGAGGGTGACTTTGTTTTGGTACATGGTGGTGATCTCCGTTTCGTTGAATTTCCCGTATCCTGCTCGGGTCACCCTTCGCGAAGCGAGCGAGTGGGCCCGGCTCCCAAGTGCCAAGGAGTGCTTTCTCGGAGGGGCCCGGAAGAAGTTTGAGCGACGTTCTCTGCCGCGGTTTTCAAACTTGTTCGGGGAGGTTCCGAGACCCCGCAGGGGCGGCATAGCCGAAGCAGAACGACGCCGTGCCGCCGGGCGCCGGAAAGGCCCCGAAGCGTGATCCCGAGCAGAGGACGGGATACGATGCGGTAGGCACGCATATGTGCCGAAGTCACGGCCATGATCCCGGCGATGTCCGTTCGCCGTAACCGCTGCCTTCGATGGAGCGGCAACGGTCTCTGAAAGCGGCTTCGTCGAGCACATAGTCCGCTGTGTCATGCAGGTCTCGGTTGCCACGCCAGGCGCATTCAGAGACGAGTTGGGCTGTGCGGCCGTAAAGGCAGCAGGATCGGACATCGGAGTGACCTCGGATTCGGGTTAGAAGATGAAGCTCACAGCGTGCTCGTCAAGCTGAGGAAGCACGATAGACCTCCTGCGTCTGGAAGCAGCCGTCCTGATGGCTGTAGCCGGAAACGGTAATTAGCTCTCGCACCCGGCGGCGGCCCGCATGATCGCGTTCGCAATAGAGAACGAAGTCGATGGCCTCGGCCGTCTCCGAACGAATGAATGAGTGATTGAGATTGGGCCTGGCGCTCAGAGCCAGATCCGATAACCTATTCAACGCATCCCACGCGCTCTTTGCGTGGATCGTCGAAAGTGTTCCACCGTGGCCGGTGTTCATCGCTTGCAACAGGTCATAGCCGCATTCATCGCGGATTTCCCCCATGATGATCCGGTCGGGACGATGGCGCAGGGCCGCAGCCACGAGCTGGCTTGCCGTAACGGCAACCTGACCCGGAATGGCCTCGACTGCTTCCCAACGAACGGCGTTAGGATGGGCAATCTTCAGTTCGGCGGGCTGCTCGATGACGATGAGCCGTTCATGAAGCGGAATATGGTCGAGCAGCGCCTTCATCAAGGTTGTCTTGCCTGAGCCTGTTCCGCCGCTGATGAGGCCGTTCTTCCGCTCGCCGATGAAGCGAACAACGGCATCCCGAACCAGCTCTGGAAGGGTCCCGGACTCGATCAGTTCATCCGATGTAAACCAACGGTTGAATTTGCGAACCGTGAATGTTGGTCCGGAGATGGACGAGGGAGCGCCGACGACGGCGACACGGGAGCCGTCTGGAAGTCGGGTATTGAGGACGGGATTCTGGCTGGTCAAGTCCTGTCCCAGGATGCGTGCAACACGCTCGATAGCGGCTTGCAGGCGTTCGTTGGTGTACGGCGTGGTGAGCGCGATCTTCTCGATCCTGCCGCCACGGTCGGCGTAGACACCGCTGGCGCCGTTGATCATCAGATCCGAGATCGAAGGATCAAGCAGCAGCGCGCGCAATTCCTCGGGAAAGAACGGGAGAATCAACTCATAGCCCATCGGACCACCCCCTGATCTTTGCTTGCTGCCGCAACGGAAATTATGAGCTTGACGTAATATGAGCTACAGCGCATAATGGATACATGGCTTACGAGATTCGCGCCACGCCTGAGTTTCGGGAATGGATGCAGACTCTCTCTCGGGAAGAACGGGAATCGTTCGATACAGCCGTAAATATTCTCAAGGAAAGAGGCCCGATGCTCGGTCGGCCCTATGTCGATACCGTGAAAGGATCGGCATTTCCCAACATGAAGGAACTGCGCACCGCGCACGACAAGCATCTGGCGCTTCGCGCATTCTTTGCCTTCGATCCCCAACGTGCCGCCATCCTGCTCATCGGTGGAGACAAACATGGGCAGCGCGGTTTTTACGAGAAGCTGATTCGCAAGGCCGATGAACTCTATCGCGAACACCTGCGGACTCTGAAGAAGTAAGCGCAAGCCCGCCCTTGCATCCGGCGGGCGAGAAAGGACACTATGGCAAACAAAACGCTCTCCTACGACAGCATCGCTGACGAGCTGATGACCAAGGCCAGCCGCGCCCGCGCAAAAAAGCGCGCAAACGCCATTCTCAAACGCATGACGCTCGATGAACTCCGTAAGGACCGTAAGATGACTCAGGGAAAGCTCGCGCTCGCCATGAAGATGGAGCAAAGCGAGGTTTCCCGCCTTGAAAAACGCTCCGAAGTCAAACTCGGAACACTGCGTAACTATGTCAGCGCCCTCGGCGGACACATCGAAATTCGCGCTGTCTTCCCAGACAAGAACGTTGAAATCGCGCTCTCCGAATAGCGCCCTGAAAGACTGGCTCAAATTGCATCCGCTCGCGTAACCGCGGACTACCAGCCCGGGCTGGTCGGTCCGGGTGGATGACGTTCTACACACCTGGGTTGATACAGGAAGTCTCATCGCGCCACTCCTACAGCCGGGGCCGCGCTGGAGTTTCGGACCAGCGGATCAACGGAAACCTCGTTCTGATGGAATTGCGTGATCGTCAGCCCCAGGGGATTGATGGTCTCGAACTGAGGGAATATCTGAGCCTGTTGGCTGACCTGGGCAGGGTTGAGGTAGTAGGTCACACTCAGCATCCAGTGCTCAGTCCGGGGCTGGCGGGAATGGTCCGGTGAGTAGATTCTGTCGATGGCAACCAGCGCGGTTCCGCTGGCAATGTTGGCGCCCTGAATCTTCTGGACAGACATGGAGGTAATCGTCACGTCGCGTACCTCCACATCGCTCTGCTCGATCTGGCCGGATATCACCTGTGAAACAAGGTGATTATGGTTGTCCTCGGCCATCAATTGCGACGCCATCGATTGCGACAGGAAGTAGTAGTTGAGGGGGTATTTGGCCGCAATCGTATCGGGGTTGATCGTATAGCGGTAATTTGCCCAATCGGTCAGGTAGGTGCGTACCTCGCCCTCGCGCGGCGTGTAGTCCAGATCGCTATACTGAATGGCCTGGGCGCGGCCCATTTTGTCGATGCGGATGTAGCGGTTCACGACCGGACGGCTGGCAAGCGAAAAGTTGAGCCACATCGACCCGCAAAGCAGAACCGTTCCGCAGGCGAGGATGAGGCGGTATGCCTTGCGCTCTGCGTAGTGAGAGGCATAGACCTCATTGCCGATCTGATCGGTGAGAAGAGCCTCTTTCGGGGTCACGGGCTGCTCAATGGGTGCTGTGCGCGTTGACATGGGGAGGGTGACTCCTTTCGGTGACTGCCTGAAAGACAACGTAGGTATAGATAAGCCCAGCGATGATTAGCCCAATGGCGAATAGCGTCACAAGCGGGATAAACCATCGAGGACGGCGCAGCCTTACACGGCTGAGAAGAAGAAGCCAGATATTGCTCATCACGCACCTCCGCCCTTAGCAAGAAATAAAGCTGTTCCACCCGCAGTATTTGGAGCGGCGGATACAAGCCCGGCAGCGCCACCGAAGATCGCCTGTGTCATGCTCGGAATGAAGAGCATGTTAACAATGAACGCTACAAAGACCATGATGCAGGGAATGAGGTTGGCAAGCCACATCTCAATCGAATAATTTCCGTTGAAGGTCTGCTGCAGAAATCCGTTCATGAATCCGGCCCAGACGAAGATGAAAGCGCCCGCCACGGCCCGGATCATCGCAAAGCTCAGAAGCACGTCGAGGAAGTGAAAGAACTTGGCCCGGAAGGTCCTGGTCATAAGCAGGGGAATGAAAACCGGGCCGAATAGCGCCGTCACTCCATATAGGATGAAGGCGCTGCAATTGATCACGAAAAGAATGGCGGACGCGATGCCCAAAAGTGCTTGAACGAGGAAATAGCAGAGGATCTGAATGGGCGCCATGATCGAGGGCATCGGCGTGTTATCGCCCGCCGTCTTCAGGAGTTGGAGCAGTTGATTGAGCGAGTTCTGGTCGAAGGCGGCGACCATCGCCTGCGCGATGTAGCTGAAGAAATGGTTGAGGCCAAAGCTCGCGCCGGGAAATGGATTGACCCAGTAATTCAGCAGGAGTGAGCAGAGAATCAGTCGGAGCATGAAGTTCGTTAGATCGCCGGCCCGCACCGGGTGCGCGTGAAAACGCAGGGTCATCCCCGACGTGTTCCAGTTGATGACCATGCTGATGAGCGTGAACAGTGCGATGGCACTCAGCTCGGTCAATCCAAACTGCGTCAACGCCCCGCCATTTTGTGTGGTGAGGTTGGTCAGATTGTTGGTGAACTGGTACAGCCAGTCCACGCCGGAACTCGCGGTCGGCAGCGCCTGTGCCAGTAGTGTCGGAGAAACCATCTTGCAACCTCACATCAAGGCAGATACTTCTGCCAGGTTTTGCCCTCATGGGCCGCACTGGAGTTGTGCGTCTTCTTGTCCTTCTCCACTTGCTGCCGCAATCGCTGGTATTGCTGCTGCTCGTGTAGCTCTGCCGCTTTCGCAGCTTCGTGGCGGTGGTACGCGACTGTACCGGCGATTGCCAGTAGCACTGCGAGGATAGCGAGCAAGATTTTTGTATTCAGTGCGTTGAGCATGAGGTCTCCTGTTCAGGGCAAGTAGCTGTCCCAGGTGTTGCTTTCATTCGCCGCGCTGGTGTCGTCCGCCGCGCGCTGCTGGGCGACGTAAGCAGCGGTATTAAGGTCGAGCGCCGCGGCGTTACGCTGTTGCATGTGGCCCACGGTCATCTCTGAGGCGAGACACGCCTGGAGGATGCCCTGCGATTCGATCTCCGACATCTTCTGTGCCTCAGCGGCGTTGAGGAGATTGAGCTGTTCCACTTCGCTGTTGGTCGCGGCGCTGCCGTCAAGCTGCTCTGAGGTAAGGCTGTTGTTGGCCGGGGTATTCTGCGCTCTTGTGGCCCGGTACTGGCCGATGGCAGTGAGGCAGTCGGGCGAGACGGAATCGGACGCTTCTATCATGGCGAGTTCCGAAAGTTGGGCGCTGCCCGGCGTCTCCCCGGCAAGGTAGGTTGTCGTGGTGCCGTTGACGGGAACAGTGGCCGCTGTCCACGCCGTGGACGAGGCTGCCGGCGAGTTCGTGTTCAAGGCAGTTGTCATGCCGTTCGTCTCCCCAAACAGGTCACGGACATTGGCCTGCTTCATGGCGCTGAAGGCTGTCTGCCACTGCTGCTTGAGGGAGAAATGCTCAATGTTGTTCTTGAGCATCTGGTACTGCGTTTCCATGGTAGTGAGCTGCGAGACAAGGTTCCCATAGCTGGTTGGGTCAAAGACAATGTCGCCGAGACCGAAGAGTGCGAAGCTGGGGGTGGCCGTGAGCAGCAGTGCTGCGCCGCCGATGATCCATTTCTTCCGGTTGTTCATTGCAAAGCTCCTTTCGGGCTAAAGGGTGGGGTCCATGTGGTGTTCTGCGTAAGACGGTACGAGGATGTCGCGGCCCACGTAGATACGGGCACGCGATCCTTCCTTGAGGGTGATGACAGGCAACCGATCAAGGAAATGGTTCAGCACCTGTTCCCCCTCGGCCGCGGACTGTTCGGAAATTCCGTTGCGAATCTCGGTCGAGGGATCGAGGATGCTTCCGTTGTTTCCAATCTGTGCCAGTCCGCCCAGGCCGCCGATGACAGCGGCGGCGGCGAAAGCCTGAAAGTATCCGTGGTTGACCTTGGTGGCGAGCCCGGTCGTGCCAATCTGATCGAGGCCGATGTATTTATCGAAGTCGATGGAAAAGCCGTCTGGGCAGATAGCGCGATGGAAGGTGACGAACATCTTGCGCTGCTGCGCATTGCCGACGCTCTGTACCGTCCCAATCAGTCGCGTTCCCTGCGGCATAAGGAGATGCTGATTGTCATGCGAGTAGTAGTCCGTGGTGAGCATGACCAGGATGGGGCCGTTAAAGCCGCCGTCGATATGGTTAGTCACAACGCCTTCAAGAATCGTGCCCTCAAAGATTCGATAGAGCTTGCCCTGGTAGTGGTCAAAACTGTAGGGAGCCATCGAATTGGTGTCAGCGGCGGGCTTCTCTCCCTCTGTGGAAACAGGCTTGGCCGTGGCTGCCTCTGGGTTTGCTTCCTGAGGAGCCGGCATATGCGAACTAGCCGCAGTGGTGCTGGATGGCTCGAAGTCGATGGCGACCGTATCACTGTCGAGGGCATCTTTACGTTGCTTCTCTTTGGCCAGTTCGCGCTGCCTCGCTTCTGCACGCGCCTCAGACACGCTGGACGTGATGACCGGAGCGTTGGGGCTTTGGCCGTAGATCGCCGCCCTTTGCGCGGCGGTCATGGGCGGGGTGCTCGTTCCTTCCGGTCCAGGAATGCCTTCCGCCCCCTCAAGCTGCTGCATGGCTGCCGTAATCTCCTGCTGGTGCTGCCGTTCCTGGGCGTCGCGCTCGGCCTGCAATTGCTGTTGAGTCTCGAAGCTGTTGACTTCCTGTGCATTTGGCGCTGCCGGACGCATGGGCATCGTGGCTGCCGAAGCCGGCCGTTTGTTGCCCTTGAGCAGACTGGAGAGATTTGCAATTCCGATAAGCGCAATGATGACGACCAGCGCGACAATCACCGGCATGGTCTTCCGAACGGGCGGCTTGGCTTCTGGCTGTTCGGGAACAGTTGCGGGCGCATTTTCATTTGGGTTCGGCATGGCTAGTTGCCTCCGTCCGTGCGGTGGAACTCCACCTTTTGTTTGCCGATGGTGAGGTAGCCGCGGTCGAGTTCTTTGGGCACGATGTATAGGCCGTTCGAGAAGTCGAAGTTGATCAGAGACGGTTTGCCGTCTTTGACTTCGTAAAGGGCAGGGGTCTCCTGAAACTGACCGCGCAAGTAGGTGAACTTGTCGTCGTGCCAGATCTCGTGGAGGCCCAGGGCGTCGCCTTTGGACTTGTTCCACGTGTAGTCAAAGCGAAGCCTGCCGGGATAGCGGCTGCGGTACGCCTCTTCCTTTGTCTGTTCCGCTTTGAGTGTGTCCGCCTCGGCTGCTTTCGCTGCCGCGATCTCCTGCGTCGCCTGGCTCAACTCTGAAGCGGGTACAAAGACGGGCAACTCGGTCAACTTCTCCTTTGCGGCTTTGTCGCCTGGGACAAGGAAGACTTTTGAATCGAAGTGCGGATCGGCATCGCCGGAGACTTCCTCCAACTCCAGCGTGTACTCATTACCGTGGTCGGAGATGATGTGAACGTCCGTGGTGCTGCCGGCAACCTTCGGCTTAATACTGATGAAGCGGCTGGCAACATGGCCTCCGTCGAATACCCAATCCACCGTATCTCCTGCAAAGACATTCGCAACCTTCTCTTCGGGCGGAAGGACAATCAACGTCGATTGCAGCAATGCCGTGCGGACCACAGGAGGCGAGAGAGTGGTTGACACCACGACCGTGCGCGGCGCGCTGGGAACTGGCTGCTTTGTGGCTGGCTGTGCGTGCAAGGCTGCAAAGGCTGGATGCAAGAGGCCAAGGGCTACGGCGATTGGGATGAGCGGTTTCACGGGCGGTCCTTTCTTTGTTAGGCGATTTCACCCTGGGCAAAGCGGTCGATGCCCTCGGTGAGTCCGTACTTGGCGATCAACTTCGACCGGCGAACCCGGTCCTTAGGCTTGGTGGAGAAGGTGGCATAGCTGCGGCTGTCGAGATTCAAGATGACAACCTTCGTCAGCCCGTCGCGGCGAATGTATAGGGCTTCGCGGTCCTGCAGGCTCTCGAATAGCGCAAGTTGCTGCTCATTCAATCGGAAGAGGTCGGCATAGCGCTTCCGATTGAAGGTTGGGTCTTTCAGGAACAAAAAGGACGAGCAGGAATTCACGATACTGTCCGCGTTTTCGCCGAGGTCTTCCGCGGACTGGCCGATGAGTGTCACACCGCCGAGATTCTTGCGCACGGTCTTGATGGAGGCCAGAGCGCCTTCAAGCAACTGACGATTCTTCATCGAAGAAAACAGCTCTTCGATCAGGATGTGCTTGGGCACTCCCAGATTGGCGGGATCATAGAGTACATCGTTGATGCGCCGCAGAAGCCAGACCATAAGAGGTTCAATCAGGTCGGCGTATTGCTCGTTGTTGACTCCCGCGAAATCGAAGCACTGCACGCGGGACAGAGACAGGCCATCCTCCACGTTGTCGAAAATCGCGTGATAGACGCCATCCCGAACCCATTTCGAGAGATAACGGTCGAGTTTCTTGGGCAGGTAGAGATTCGAGAGGCGGCGGTTCTCCCGGTCGAGCAGGTACATATCCTGCACCGCCTTGTGGATCACGTCGTCGTCTTCCGGCTCCAGTTCGGCGCCCCCGTTCGTTAGCAACAGGCGGATGAAGGTGTACAGGAACTTGAGGTTGCTCTCGGTCGGTTCCAGCGCGAAGGGATTGACGCGGGGGCCGTCCTTGCCGACACGATCCACGCGCCCGCCGTACAGTTCGACAACGCTCTCGTAGCTGCCGCCGATGTCGAAGATGTAGCTGAATCCACCGAATTTCTGTTCCAAGGCAATGAGCTGATTCCCGTGGACGGATTTACCCGTGCCGGTCGGCCCAATGATGAGCATGACGCGCACTCCATCCACATACACATCCTGGAAGAACGGCGTCCGCGTGCGCGTCTCGAAGATGTTCAGGTACTCGGCATCGAGATCCTCGGAGTGTGGATGACCAAGATGCGGAGCGAAGATGGAGGACAGACGGGCATGATGATCCTCCGACAGCCACAGCGGGAAGACGTTGAACTTCTGGTTGCCGGGAAACATGGCATAGAAAGCGGAGAGGTTGCCAAGGGTTTCCTCAATGACCTGTGCCCGCGCATCGACGAATGCCCGATGCACGGCGGGAATGGTGTCGCGCAATTGCTCCGAGTTGTGCGCAGCAAGCAACAGTCGGAGCGAGTATTCGCCCTGGGCCTTCTTGTCGAGCGAGCGAATGACCTCGCTCAGGTCATCGACGCTGCTGTTGGCGGCCTTTGCGCTAGCTCCGGTTTCGAGCGACGCCGTATCTCGCCCACTCATCACCCGCGTCAGCACGCGAACCTTAAAGAAGGAAATGAATTTCTCCTGGGCGTCGATCTCGCTCCGCGCTGCTGCGGCGGACTTTGGCCGCCAAGTCGAGCAGAGAATGCTGTCGCAGTCGAGCGTGAGCAGACTGGAGAAGAGACACGGCCTCGACGCTTCCGGCGTCGTCTTCAGGGAGAACATCTGCACATAACGTTTGCCGACGCGTAGGTGGTCACTGTGCCAGGCTACCGGGTTCTTGACAATCTGACGGTCTACGCCGGTATCGGCCCGGAGTTGGTCGGCTTCCGCCCATTCCTCAAGGTTGAAAACGTAGCTGAAGAACTGGAATGCCGCATTCTTATCGAGCAGCCGCAATCCCAACGAACTGCCGAGATGCCCCTCCAGAATCGTGGCCGTCTTCTGAAGTTCTGCGAGCATCCGCGAAGTGTCGGCGGCGTGCTCTTTGGGCTTCTGCTGGAATGCCTTGATCCTTGGCGGCTCAATGGTCAGGCACCAGTGGATGTCGAGACGCCTGAATCCGGCGCGCTTCTCCAGAAAAGCTATGCGGTCGTCTGCGAATGCTTGCGTGACAGGATTGCCGTATTTATGTTCACGCGGCAGTTCAAAGCCAGAGATCAAACGGGTGTACTGATAGAGGCACGACCCTTCCGGCAGGCCGTGTAGGGCGCCCTCCAGCGAGCGCGTCCGTGCTTCGAGTTCCTGATCCGTCAGCCCTTCTTCATCGACGCCGTTCAGGGTGAAGAGGCATCCGAAGCCTCCGCCCTTGAGGGCGAAGGTGTGCGGATTGACGAAGCGTGAAATCGGAACGATGCTGCACGCGGCACCGGCCTTCGTGAACCATGGAGCGAATTTTGCCTGCTCAGTATTTGCGCGGGTCATAGTAGGACTTCTGGCTGAGGCTCAAGCCCCAGAGCTCGAACATCTTCGGGTGTTTACGGACGATGAGCCAGGCCCCCGCTGCAAGCGTGGGAAAGGCGATCATCGCCACCAGACGAAACCCAACGAGGAAAACCGTTACGCAGACGAATACGATCGCCATCCATGCGCTGAGGTCCAATCCGAGCTTGGCTCGTGGCCTATTAAGCGCCTGATTGATCGGTAACGGTTCTCCTCGTCTGGTCATGGCTGCTCTCCGTCACATCTGTTGCCCAGTGAGCGAGCCAATCCAGCCAGCTCCCCAGCCAAGAACGGCGGCGCCGAAAAGCGCGCCGAACAGGCCGGGAATGGCATCCTGAAAGCGTCCGGTCATCATGCGAATTCCGGCAAAGATCAGGCCGCCGAAGCAAATCACCGCGCCCGCATAGACCGCGAACGTCTTGAAGGTGTCCATTAGGGTAGTTGCCCCGGAGAAATCCATCGTTCCCTGGGCATGAGCGACGGCGCTGCCGGCACCTGCGAAGATGAGCGCAGTCAGCGTCGGTCCCAATATGTGTGCGGCCCGGATGAGTGATCGCCTGAACAATAGCTGTCTTCGCCGCCGTCTGAGACGGGAGCGAGCATGGGACCTATTGAGCGCAGGGGCGCGGTGGGTAGGAAATGTGAGAGATTGACAGAAACGTCGTGGAAGCTCCCAGTGGAAGATTCTATGACGTGTGGTGGACGTGAGCGGATTCCTCATTGGCACCTCCGGCGGCAAGTTGGTTATCGCCATGTGCCGAAAGGTAGCGCCGTTATTTTGGGGAGTCCAAGACTTCGTACCTATGGTGGTATAGGTGAGACCGATGGCCGAACTTGAGTGCTATTCACTCAGCCAACCGAACCGCAATCGGGATGAGGTCCGATCTTGAGCCAGCAGAAATCGGTCAATGAGCGCTTCGATTTTGCGCTGATTGACGAAAACGTTGGAAGCTCGTGGGACTGAAGCCTCTTTGTCGTTACTGGATGGTGACCAACTCGGCAAGCTTGGCCGCGACATCTGCCATCGGTGCTTCTGCGGTGCTTAGGCCGCTTCGCGAGGCGAGCATGGGGCTGACATCCCGGAGAGCCTCGTACGTCGTGCCGTGCACAATGGGGACGAGCTGGTCACGTGCCAGGAGTACCGAGAGCTCTTTGTCCGCGATACTTTCGCCTTGTAAACGGAGAAGCAGCGCAGGAGTGACCAGCACGATACCGACTCGCGACTTCGCCAATCCTTTGTCGATTTCGCGGAGCAATTGTGTACCTAAGCGGACGTCCACCTCGCTGAACCAGACCGAGACACCGCGTGACTGGAGCTGAACGTACAGTTCCTTAGCAGCCCCTGCCCGGTCATCCCAGGCATGGCAGAGGAAGAAGTCCCGACGCTCAGGCAGGAGCGTTAGCTTCTCGACAGTTTCGCGGACCGGCGTGAGCGCGCGCACCTCAGCAGGCGTGTAAGACACTGGCGAACCGGCTGGCGACCAGCGCGGCCTTGCGCTGCTGCCAGACCCGCCGCCACCGCTCCGGTTGCCCCCGTTACTCCTAAACGAGGAGTCGGACGGGGACGAGTACGACGGGTAACTGCTGTAGCTGCTATAGCCGCCATAGCGACCATAGCGGCTCCCGCATGCAGGGCATTCCGCTGCGGCAGCCGCAGAGCGATGCCCTCTCACTGGTGCTGTGCATCTTGCCATGTGGCCGATGATACCGCTTACCATCGCCGCTCTCAAGCACTAATGAAAGCCAATGAATTGCCTAATCTAGCAGCCGAATGCGACCATCGAAGATGTGAACGACACGGGCAAACCGGAGACTCCGCCGTCAGGCGACTATAGAAGGCGGTTTTGGAAACGGTACAGGAAGACTGTCTTCGACTGGACGCTAAAGACCTTTTGGCTGCGGGTCTTCATCCTGTTCGCCGTGCCAGCCATCCTCGCCTTTCAACAGTACAGTCAGGGCCGCACCGACTGGCAAACGATTTGGGTAACAATGAGCATTTACGCAGCCATCCTGGCGATCTACATGGCTGGCCAGCTTTACTTCACGGCAAAGAAGCTCGATTTGACGATGTACTCCCTGCTTTTTGAGGCCTACCAAAAGAAAGAAGAACTTCAGGCAGAAATTGACCGGCTGTCGTGGCCGGAAGACCGCCCGATCCTCGTCTTCGATTCATGGGGTGAGGTTCCCCACGATGATCCGCGTGCTCAATTCCACGAAGTGAACGAATACCGCAAAGAGCGCGAATACTGGGAACGCGGTGTGTTCATTCAGAACCGTGGAAAAGGTGACGCCCACGAAGTTGAGGTTTTTCCAATCGAATTAACCGCCAACGTAAAAACCCGTCAGTCCTACGTCGCGCGAATCGAAAAAGAATCGAAGGGCTTCGCATTTATTTCCATGGATCTGGAGAACAGTGTGAGGTTCTCGAAGGACTACGAAAGATGGGAACTGCCCAAAGTCATGCGGCAGATTGAAGAGAAGCTCAACGCCGCCCGACTGGAGCAGCGCTCGTTAATGGCTGAGATCGCAGCTCGGTACCGAGACTCAAACGGCGCATGGTACACAAGCCATTGCTGGATGGAGTACGTTCGCGAGCAGAACCGTATAACCTTCCACCACATGAACTACGGGAAATTCGGTTCGCAAAAGCCAGAGCTATCGCAACCCGAGGCTTAAGCGCCGGCAAGTAACCGTGCACAAAGCGAACAAGGTTCTCGGCAAAGACCATGGTCCATACCGCTCTTTTGACCGCTAGCGATGGTTACAGTGCCAATTCAAAATTTTCCCATGCGGCGTCGAAGATTTTCCTCAGTCGCGTATAGTCCTTCTTCGTAAACCGTGCTGGATCGAAGTCTTTCCTGAGTGCCACGCCAGCATGGATGTTGTTGCGGAGATGACGAACTTCGTGCACCACGTCCTGAACAGCGTGATCTCCATACTTATCCTTGAACTTGACCGATGTCAGCAGGTCAAGTTGTTTCGCGCCGTCGAGCAGGTCATTCAGGACCAAGTCGTCTGGAATCTGTTCATCCTTTGCGGGATCGTTGCCCTCGTCACCGCTCCAGATAATGAAGTAGGCGTAGAGCCATGTCTCTAGGAGGCAGCCTAACGCCACAGCCGCCATGAACCATTGCTTCGCCCTGACTTCTCGTTTGTGCTGTTTGTTCCAGTAAAGGACCAGCGCATTGGCCTGATCGCCGTGCAGGGTACAGGTGAATTTTGCCATTCAAGAATTCTAAAGGCGGATAGAATTCCAGTCGTCTCGTGCCCCTCAGCCCCTCGGCTTCGGGATAGGGCATGCTACGGCGGTCGGGGACTAGGAACTCGCATGTAATTTCGGATCAGTCTCTCAGGTCGGCCGGTGTCCAGGATCGCAGGCAATTCCGAGTTCGGCTGATGCCTTTAGGCCAAAGCGCTCAGCGATCTTGAGTCTGAGAGGGACTCCGCGTCGGATGGCGGGTCTTACGTCAGCAGTTCTAATTGAACTGCTCTTTGGTTCTTCTTGATTGGCACAGGTTTGCGAGGCTTGTGATTGCTACCTTTCCGTAGATGGCGAGCGAGCAATGGCAATGCGAGGTGGCCCTCCGCTGAGTGATGGACGAACGCTGTATCGGCAGTCCAGGTGACGCCGGCTACCGCTCGCGTAGTCAGCGATGGTTCCAATTTCGTTTGTCCGCCGATGAGGGCAAGTCCAAAGCCCTTCTGTACCATCCATTGCACGTCAGCCGGTGTCGCTGCGGCACAGGAAACCTGAGGTCGAACGCCGCATTCAGCAAGCATTTCGAGCAGCCGCTTGTGCGCTGAGGGGTGACTTTCCGGGTCACGGAATACCGTGAGCCGGTCGGCCATCTCTACGGGCCGAATCTCGGTGAGCTGCGCGAGGGGATCGTCGGTTCTCATGCAAACCACCAAGGGTGTGCTGCCAATTTGCAACGCAGCAATGTCGTCTCCCTCAACTGGCATAGGAAGCAGCGCGCAATCGAGCGTCTTATTCCTCAGGCGTTCCACGATTTGCGCTGCATTGCCTCCCGCCAAATGGACCGGACACGCGGGGAAAACGCTTTCGTAGAGCCGCTGAAATTCTTCAAGAACGACGGTGGGCACAAAGCTTGAGAAACCGAGACGCAGCGGCGGCACTTCGCCTTGGTGGATCGCTCGGGCGGCCTTCACAATCTCGTTGCGCTCGCGAACGGCTTCTTTGGCGTAGCTGACGAGAACAAGGCCGGCGGGGGTGGGCTCCACTCTTTTCCCACTGCGGTCGAAGATCTCGATCCCGAGTCCCTCTTCGAGATTGATGATCTGCTCGCTCAGCGAAGGTTGAGCCAGGTACAGCTTCTCCGCGGCGCGCGTGAAGTTGCCGGTTTCGGCGATCATCGCGATGTACTTCAGCAAACGGAACTCCAGCAAGTCAGACATGCCCACCACCTCCATGGGAACCAGGGCAGAGACTTCAAAAGGGCCTTGCTGTGCTTCGTTCGTGAATACGTATCGATCTCAGGTTGCGGTGATGAACCATTGGCGTCAATAGGTCACTTTTTGGTGACCTGAGCGTACTGCGCGCAAATCTGCAATCGGTCCGACCTATGGCGCCATAGGTGAGAAGTCTTGGACAGCGGAGCAGCTTCGGCAGACGCTGATGAAAAGGCGGAGCAAAACCGCTTGGGCACCTCAGTTCCGGCGGAGCGTGCTCCTCGTCAATCTCCCGAATGGAGGTCACTCATGGCCGCTTCAATCGTGCAGAATCGCTATCCCTTGGAAGAAACCCCTTCCACATCGTCGGACGCCGAAGATGAGCCTCTGTTGGACGCGCGCCAAGTCGCCGTCAAGCTCGGTGTCTCCGAACGGTGGGTCCGCGACCATACGACGCGGCGCTGGCCGCGAATCCCTGGTATCAAGCTCGGGCCGCTGATGCGGTATCGGCGCCAGGATGTCGAAGCCTTTATGCGAGAGCGGAATACAACAGCCTCTTCCAGCGGTCCCCGGATTCGTGCATGATTGAGTTGTTCTCCACGACCAGGACCGGAAGCAGAATTCGGAGAACGCAATGGCAATGAAGTACCAGCAAGGCACCGTCTACATTTGCGGCAAGAGGGTGAAGAAGTGGTATGGAAAATATCTGATCTACGGTCGGGACGCCGACGGAAAGGAGGTCCGGAAGTATCGCAACGTCGCGATCTGCCCCAAGGCGGGAAATCCGAAGTGGAAGGCGGAGCAACTGTTGCGGCAGACGATCTTGAAGGAATGCGGCATGCTCGCCGAAATGCCGGCAATTCCTTCCGATGACTCATTGACGTTCCGCTGGTTCGTGAAGGAACGCTACATTCCGATGCGACAGGGCAAATGGAGCCCTGCGTACCGCAAGACGAATACCTACCAGCTTGAGCACTACCTGGTATCGAAATTCGGGGATTTGCCATTGAAGAATCTGAATACCTTCCAGATTCAGATTTGGCTCAACGATATGGCTGACAGGGGCTATTCGGATTCGGTGGTTCGCTCCTGCTTCTCCAACATTCGAGCAATCACTCGGATGGCGAAGAAGCACAAGTACATCACTGAAAACCCAGGAGAAGACGTGACAATGCCTCAGGCGAAGATGGCGGACAAGCCCGTGATGACGGGGGAACAGATCCTCGCCCTCATTGGAGCCATCGAGGACGTGCACGATCTTTGCCTGCTGTGCATCGGGATATTCTGTGGACCGAGAGCCAGCGAGGTAATGGGACTGCAATGGAAGTCCTGGACCGGCGACGCTCTTCTTCCCCAGGGAACGGCCTATGAAGGGCAGTTTTACAAAGGCCGTCTAAAAACGAAGCAGAGCAAAACCCCGATCCCAGTTCCGGAGCAGGTTAGACCTGTGATCGAATCTTGGCGGAAGCTGTCGAAAGACTCCTCGCCGGAGGCTCTGATGTTCCCGACGTTCGGACGAGGGGAACGGAAGGGCCAGGCAGTGCCGCGGTGGGGGAAGAACTTCCTTCGGTGGCGCATTCGCCCGGTGTCTCAAAACCTTGGAATCCCGGATCGGCTCGTCACGTTTCAGGTGATGCGTCGGACGCTGGGAACCGACATGCAACAGCACGGGACGCTGAAGGACGCGCAGGGAATGTTGCGGCACGCGAGCATCAAGACGACGGGCGACGTATACGTTCAGACCATCGAACGGAGCGTTCTCGCCGCCGTGAACTCGCGCACCTCAGCAGTGCTCGGCAACTGGAAGATGCCGGAGAAAAGTCTGGGCCTGAAGGGAAGAAACCTCAAAGGTCCGAATGCAATTTGGCGAAGTTTGGCGAAGCCGGATGGTGAGGAA
Source organism: Acidobacteriaceae bacterium (assembly GCA_049280995.1). Taxonomy (GTDB): domain Bacteria; phylum Acidobacteriota; class Terriglobia; order Terriglobales; family Acidobacteriaceae; genus Silvibacterium. The sequence continues at coordinate 44,789 of JBAPRH010000009.1, read as the reverse complement.
GCTGTAAGTGCTTGATTTATTGGCTCCTCAGGTAGGACTCGAACCTACAACCCTTCGGTTAACAGCCGAATGCTCTGCCATTGAGCTACTGAGGAGTGTCTTGGCAGCAGAACAAATTCTTTGTCCATTCCGGTTATATCAAATGCCGTTCCACAGGTCAAAATATCTCGCGCGATCGCGTGCAAGCCGCGTCAATACAGCACAATCGCAACTTTGTAGGTCGTGAAATTCCCTTGTCTCCCTCCCGGACAATCCGCCACCGACGCCTTCCGGTAATCACCCTTCCGAATCTGCGCCGCGACCTGCCCCGGCAACTCGTTCAGGTCGCCCGTATCGAATCGAATCACCAGCCTACTGCCCTTCGGGTAACTGCTCGAAGAGCAAGTCTCAGCAGCAGCCGCCTGCGGAACTGAAGGCTCGATTCCCTGCTGCCGCAGCAGCGTGCCCACCTGGCGCTCCACCTGCCCCGGCGAAAGCGCCTCCGACGCTTCGGCAAAGTCCTCGGCCACGTACAGCAGGTCACCCCGCGCAACCACGCCCACGCCAATCACGTTCATCTTCGGGTCAAGAATGTTCGTCCGGTGCGGCATTGAGTGCATCCACTCCTGTTCGACCTGTTCATCGCTGTAGCCTGTCGCGATATTTTCGGCGATGGCCTGGAAGTGCGCCCCTGCCCGCGCCGCGCGCGCGCCCACATCACCCTCGCCCGGATACTGGTGCGACAAATAATTCTCCGCCGCCATGCGCTCCGCATGCAACTGCGCCGCGGCGGCCAGCGAATTGCTCCACCGTAGCGCCGGCAACCCATGCGCCGCACGGTCGCTGTTCGTCAACTCGGCTATATGCCAAGCCCGGCTTCCAGTTCCCTTCTGGGCGTAGCCCTGCGCCAGCAAGCAGAACGCAACCAAGAGAACCATTCTCGTCCGCATCAATCCGTCACCCCATGTACATGCCGCCGTTCACGTCCAGCACATGGCCGGTCACGTAAGCGGCCTCATCGGAAGCCAGAAAGCTCACGGCATTCGCAACGTCCTGCTCCGTCCCTGCCCTGCCCAGCGGAATGTACGCGGTCATCGCCTCGCGCTGTTTCTCATCGAGCACCGCCGTCATTGCAGTTTCAATATATCCGGGAGCGACCGCATTCGCCGTGATCCCGCGCGAGGCCAGCTCCCGCGCCAGCGACTTGGTAAAGCCGATCAGGCCCGCCTTGCTCGCCGCGTAATTCGCCTGCCCGGCCTGCCCTGTCTCGCCCACCACGCTGCTTACGTTCACTATGCGTCCCCAGCGCGCCTTCACCATCGGGCCCAGCAGCGCCTGCGTCAGCAAAAACGTCCCCGTCAGATTGGTCGCGATTACGCTGTCCCAGTCCGCGCGCTTCATCCTCAGTACCAGCATGTCTTTCGTGATGCCCGCATTGTTCACCAGAATCTCTATTGTTCCGAAGTGCGCCAGCGCGGCCTTCGCCCCGGTTTTGATTGACTCTTCGCTGGCCACATCCAACACGAAAGCCTCGGCCACGCCGCCACTTACACGAATCTCCGCTGCAACTTCCGCCAGCTTTGCTTCGTTTCTCGCCGCCAAAGCCACTCTGGCTCCGGCCTTTGCGAGCGTAAGCGCACAGGCCCGTCCAATCCCCTGCGATGCGCCCGTAATCAGTGCTGTTCTACCTTCAAGAGACATAAGCGGCATTATAGGGCACAGGGCTCATAGCTCTGCGGCAGGCCTGGTGGTGGCTTAAAAAAAGAAGTTGATCCTGAAAACAAAGGAGTTAGCTGAAGTTGGTCCTGAAAACAAAGGAGTTACAAAGATTGACCCTGAAAACAAATGACTTAGCTCGTGGCGAAGCCCAAGTCTCAGAAAGCGAGCCGTGGGGCACTGGTGTCCACAAGGACATCCGCACCCGTCTTCCTGGGAATTTCTCTTCTACTTAAGTTTATCAGGTTGGGGAAATTCAGATACATTCACAAGTCACTGTTAACAGGTAACTTAATGGGATTGCCTCTTGACAGGATTTGGGGTGGATCCCTTGGGTGAGACAAGCTCTAGCCGTCGTCCCTGGTTACTGGTCCCTGGTGCCTGTACCGGGCCCTGTACTTCACTCGCTCCCCATTCAGTTCCGCGCCCAGCAGAATCGCCAGCCCCGTAAGATAAAACCACACCATCAGCCCGATCATCGCTCCCATCGAGCCGTATGTTCTGTTGTAATTCGAAATATTGTCGAGATAAAAGCTCAGCGCCCAGGAGCTGACAAACCACACGACAATTGCCAGCACCGCCCCCGGCAGTGTCTCCAGAAAAGAATGGCGCACGTTCGGGCCCAGGTAATAAATAAGCTCCAGCGCCGCCACAAATGTCAGAAATGTAATCACCAGCCGCACTACCGGCCATAGGTTCGCCAGCACCGGCGGCAGCGACAGATAGCCCTGAACGAAATGCCCAAAGTGTGGACCTGCGATGTACGCGATCAGCGAAATCGCCAGCAGCCCGCCGCTGGTCAGCGCCAGCAAGAGCGCGCGCAGGCGTTCCCTCAACCACGGCCGCGATACCGGCACGTCATACGCGATATCCAGCGCCTCAATCAGCGACGTGAACCCTCCCGAAGCCGTCCACAAATAACCGAGAAGCCCGAAGGACAAGAGCTGCACCCGCCCCGGCTTCAAAATCTGAACGACAATCTGCTCCACAAACGCCATTGCATATGGCGGAACCAGCGTCGCCATCAAATTCAGCAATTGCTGAAAGAGGTTTGGAACCGGCAGAAATTTCAACACCGACGAAAAAACAACGAGCAGCGGAATCAGCGACAGCAGGAAATAAAACGCCAGCGCCGCCGCAATCGTAAGCGCACGCGTCCGTAGCATCTCCCGCGTCACCACTACCGTCAGCGTCCGCGCTTCCCTCCAGTACCCCACTGTGTGCTCGCTCACCGGAACGTGCTTCGTCGCCTGCCCCTTCACCAGATGCGGGCGGTCAGGAGGAACGCGATGGAGGCCTTTCCCGCTCATGCTATTACTTCAAGGGATGCCGCTTTCCAGCGAGCGTACACCTCTTAGTTTGGATTAGGATTGTTGCTGCAAGGCTCCGCAGCCGTCACTCGCGCGGAACCTGCGCCAAATCACGGGCTTTGACAGCGACCGAGTATCGACTCGAAAAAATCGTCCTTGCAATTCCGATTCACCTCCCGAAGGAGCCTTCCATGTCTCGCAGTAATCTGCTTCGCAGCAAACCTCTCGCTTTACTCTTGTCTTTATTCCTCGCCGCCCCCGCAGTTTTCGCAGCCGTGCACTCCCAACCCGTCTCCTACCCGAGCGGAGGCGAAACCGTCCACGGCATCCTCTACACGCCTTCCACTCCCGGCCCGCACCCTGCGATCGTTGTCATCCATGAGTGGTGGGGACTGGTCCCGTGGGTCAAAGAACAGGCTGCTGATCTTTCCGCCCAGGGCTACGTCACGCTTGCCGTCGATCTCTATCGGGGCAAAACGGCCACCGACCCTGAAACCGCCCACGAGTTGATGCGCGGACTCCCACAGGACCGCGGCGTCCACGATCTCGTTGCAGCCGTCAATTATCTCAAGACCCTTAGGTCTGTCGACCCCAACCGCCTCGGCGCCGTGGGCTGGTGCATGGGTGGAACCTACGCCGCCCAACTCGCCGTCGCCGACCCTGGCCTCCGCGCCGTAGCCATTAACTATGGAGCGCTCCCCACCGATCCCGCCGCGCTCGGGAAGATCCACGCCGCGATCCTCGGCAACTTCGGCGCGCTCGACCAGGGCATCACGCCTGACGATGTCCACAACTTCGCCGCCGCGATGAAATCCATCGGCAAGCTCGTCGACGTGAAGATCTACCCCGACGCCGGCCACGCCTTCGAGAACCCCGCCAACAAGGGTGGCTATCGCCCCGCCGACTCCAAAGACGCACACGAGCGGATGCGCGTCTTTTTCCGCAAGCATTTACAAAAATAAAACCGTGCGCCCAATCTAAGACTAATGCGGTCCGATTTATAATTTCGTTGTGGCGAATACGCAACTGGAAGCGACAACCCGGCCGTTTACGCTGAACCGACTGGCTGTGCGAACGGCCTTGGGGGCGGGCGCGCTCCTGATCCTGATCGTGCTGATCTGGCAGGGGATCACGGCCGCCGGCAATCCTGGCCCGACGGCTGACAGCCCTGGTTCCCTGGCCGGGATTTTCGATATCGCGGTTCTGGTCTTCCGCGAAGGGCTGGAGTGCGTGCTGGTCCTTTCCGCCATCACCGCAAGCATGGTGAAGACTGGCCAGGGCTACTCGCGCCCGGTGGCTGCGGGTGTAGCGGCTGGAGTGGTGGCCACGCTGGCTACATGGTTCGCGGTCGTCGGCATTGTCGATGATCTGGCGAAGAACCTGAACGCGCTCTACGTGCAGGCGGCGACGGGCCTGCTCGCCATCATCGTTTTGCTCCTGGTCATGAACTGGTTCTTTCATAAGATCTACTGGACCGGTTGGATCTCCCTCCACAACAAGAAGAAGCGCGAGTTGCTCGAAGAAGCCCACGACAAAACCGCTGCGCGAAGGCGAATCCTCCTCGGCATGGCGCTGCTTGGCTTCACGTCGTTCTACCGGGAGGGAGTTGAAGTTGTCCTCTTTCTGCAGAGCTACCGGTTGAAGCTGGGTGACGAGCCCATTTACTACGGCGTCATCTTCGGAGTTCTGTTCACAGCCATCGTGGCAGTGTTGACCTTCTTCGCCCATCGCAAGCTGCCGTACCGAAGGATGCTCGTGTTGACCGGGGTCATGCTGGGCGTGGTGCTGCTGGTAATGGTTGGTGAGCAGGCACAGGAGATGCAGGCGGCGCACTGGCTCCCGACCACCGTCATTCCGTTTTTGGCCGCCAGAATTCCAGGATGGATGGGGCTGTGGTTCTCCGTCTTTCCAACCGTCGAGACCATGGCGGCACAGGCTCTGGCAGCGGTGGCGGTGCTCGGTTCCTACTTCATGGCTCGCCAGTAGTTCGACACTGTTTACCCATAAGGTAATTAATTAACGTTACAGCTTAATGTCTTTTAAGCAATTGACTTATTGGAGATGGTATCCTCTGCAAACAGTGGCGACTTGGTGCGGCATTCCTCGCAGTTACGCGACAAGACGCAAAACGCGGGAAGAAGGCCAGCGCTTCAGCAGAAAGCGATCGATGCTATAACGTCTCCCTGCACCCGTTGCAATCACGATGATCGCGGCAAGGATCAGCATCGAGTTGAATCCGATGACGTCAAAACTCGCACCGCCTGCGATGAGGATGTTCCAGATCGAGCGTCCAATTCCAAGAGCGCAACCGAGCTTGGTGAAGAGGCCGAACAGGAGCAATATCCCAATCACAAGGTCGGTTACGCCTACCAGCAGGGCGAAGGCATGTGCATGAGGTACAACTACATCCTGCAAAAAACTGACGATGCCGGGAACGATTGTCGAGCGAACGAAGTGCGTGTTCACATCCATGACCAGCTCGGCACCGCTCCGGAAGTCGGCCGCCAGTTTGGAATCTTTCCCGATGAGGGCGCTGTCCAGCCATGCCAGGCTTGAAACCACGCGCAACCACACGACCGCAGATTGAGCGTGGCGAATATCCGGCGGCTCACTCATACCTTTATGTTAGGCCTTAGGGGTGAGGAACCTTCCTGCGATCGCGGATGGGGCCGGCGGCATGGGGCGAAGCTGGTCCCGTGGAGACTGGGCTTATTTGAGACTGGGCTTATTTCAGGTGAACCGACATGAGTTCCGCGTATTCGATGGCCTCGTGTAATTCGTCTGGAGAGGCGTACTTCTTCGTCCGAAGCAATCGAATCACGTTCACAAACCTAGCTGGATGCTCGGATTCGTGCGTCATGACCTCGTCCCGTACGGTTCCATCCTCAGCAGTACGCGTGAAATGCACCGCCAGCTGCCCGTCGATATCGGTAGCTGCTACGGTTGAAAACTGAAATGTCTCTGCCATACCCTAACTCTATCCTGCCTGTCTCATGGTAACTCCGCCCTCTACGCGTTTTGCGCCACCCCGAACGCTCGGCTATGGGATCAGAAGCGTCAATCCGGCGGTGGCCATCAGTGCCACGCCCCAAACCATGTCGAGGTTAAACCACGCCTTGCGCAGCAGAAAAAGGCCGAGCTTGCGGTAAACGACCCAGGCGATGGTTCCCATGACGAGAACGTAGGCGAAGGTGTGGATGCCGACCCCCACGAGCGCCGTTTCCAGGCTGGGAAAAGCGGGCATGGCCAGGAAGTGAGTCATTCCACTCCCCATCGCATGCCCCATGCCGCCTTCCATGCCCATACCGAGCAGCACCGGCAGCAGCATCAGTCCTGCGCCGTGGGCCGAAGCCATGAGGAAAGACCACAGAACCAAATGGCCGAAGCCGACCTGCATGCCGCCCAGACTGGGATGATGTTTCCCTGCGAAGATGCGGTACAGGCTGAAGCCCAGCAGCAGCAGCGCTACGCCGTATTTCGCGTGGCGGGGAGACAGCGTGGAGCCCACGAGCACGGCCAGCGTCACCACAGTGGCGATCGAAAGCAGATGACCCACCACGATCGGAACCAGCGCCTGCCAGACGGCGCGGCCCGTCCGCCGCTGCAGCCCGAGAGCAACCGCGAAGAGCCAGCCCATTGCCGGATTGATGCCGTGCCACGCTCCCAGAAGCAGGAGCGCGGCCCAGGCCCACATTTGAATGTGGATCATGAATAGCAGTACGAGTCGGAGGACGCGTCGCCACCCTCAAGATGCACCTGATGGCTGCGCATGCCCTCGACCTCCAGAAAGAATTTTGGATCGAACGCGACGCCCCCGTCGGGATTGGCATCAGCCTTTACCATCCAACTGCGCATGCCCTCGGGATAAAACTGATTGTCCCAGGAAGAGTAGAGAGAGTTGGTGAAGTAGATCCGGCGTCCGTCACGACTCAGCTCCACCATTTGCGGGCCGCCGTTCAGGGGCTTTTTCGGGTTGGACGGATGCGCCGGGTGGCTGACGATTCCTCCCATGCGCAGCGAGCCGGTGAGCCTGGGATGGAAGGGGTCCGAGACGTCATATTGCCGCAAATCCCCGGTTGCCCAGCAGGAGACATAGAGAAAACGGTCATCCAGCGAGAGATTGATGTCCGTGACGATGGGCGGAACGGCCTTGAAGCCCTTGAGCAGCGGTGGAAGCAACGCGGGGTCCGCCGGCTCGGCGGGTATCTCGATCACCTTTTGAATCCTCCACTTCTCGCCGTCCCGATGCCAGAGCCAGACAGAGCCGGAGAGGTCCTTCGTCGAAATCACGACGCCTGCGAAACCATAGTCCTTGGCCGGATCGTGCGCCGGGCGAAGTTCGAGCACCATCTGCTGTTCTGCGCCTAAGTCCAGGGCCTGCAGGTGACGCCGTTTGGGTATGTCCCAGAAGTGAATCGAGTGGCCATATCCCCCCTTGAGCAGAATCTCCGGATTCACTCCAGACTGGATCATGTTCGGAGTTCCCCATTCGCTGGAGATCAGGACGTCGTGTCCCAGGTGCCACCAGAAGTCGTAGGCCAGAAACTGCGGCCCACGGTCGATCTCCCACTTGCCGAGAACCTTGAAGTTGTCGTGGTCGAGCAGAAAGATTCCTCCCGGCCCTCCGCCGTCCGGAGCGCCCAGCGCGCTGGCGAAAATACCGTTGGGGCCGCAGTGTATTGTGTGCGGGCTGCTGTAGCCGGTGCGCGCGGCCAGCGTCTCCTTCTCGATCACCTTGACGATTTTCGGCTTTCTCGGGTCGGGCCTGGTGTCGATGACGTGAATGCGCGAAGAGCGCAGCCCGGGAACAAGCAGGTAGCGCCGCTCGGTGTGCGGGTGCGGCGCGTAGGGGCAGAGGCACGCGCTGCACGCGTTCCAGCCGAAGTGATGCAGCTCATCCCCTATGTTCGGCATATCCACTTGGCCGACAAGCTTGCCGTAGCCGCCAGAGGAGGGATCAACATCGACGACGCCGACCGCGTCCGGCCGCGATTGCTCCGCGTTGAGCAGCAGCAGGTAGGCCATTGTTTCTGGCGGAGCCTGGCTCGCCATTTTCGGTGATGGGTAAAAACTGGGGTCGGGTCGCCAACGCTCCATTGTGTGCATTCTCCTTCCGGTGACGGGGACGATGCCGCGACGCAAAAGTAAAAGGACCCGCCAGCGGAATCTTCCTGCTGAACGGGTCCTTGAGGTCTTTGAGCCTGATTAGGCGCTTGAGGCGTCGAAATGGCTATCTGGGCATGCGGATGTCGCTCAGCTTCTTATGGAGCGGAGCGAACAACAAAACTGCCAGAGCGCAAGCGCGTAGCTCATTAGCCCCAACTTTCACCCGTGTCCGAAGAGCGTCAACACGCGCTGTATCTCGGCGTTGACGGTTTCGCCAGCGTTGTAGGCTTCCAAGAACAGCGCGTTCGCCAGGATCTACGGAGACTCGGCCCTGCAGCCCTGATGGACGCGCCCGCAAAAGCAAAGCGCCTGGATTCCCTTTGATAGGAACCCAGGCGCTAGAGCAGCCCTCCCCCAGAACTGCCCACGAGATGAACTTATTGGGTTTCACGGTATATAGCAAGGAATCTTAGGTAATTTTGCGGTCACCACAAAGAAGGTAACTCTGGTGGCGCGTGACCACTCTGCGACTTGTTTTTGAACCCGGCACGACATACAGCGCCTCATCTTTGACGCGTGTTTTGCGATGGAACTGCGTCAAGGGTTGGGTAACATCGTTCGTGACAAATTGGAGAAGCGCAGGGCAAAACAGGGCGGGTTATCCACAGTCCCTGTACCGAATTGGGACGCCTGAGCCGGTTCAGCACCTTGAACTGACTCAACTCAGAGAGCTGCGCCCGTGATCGCCTGCTTCGCCGCCCTGCTCGGCACGCCCGGAAATAGCCACTGGCTGATCGCTCCGCGGTCCTCCATCAGGAAGGTCACCCGCCGCTGGCTCCCGCGCACGCTCATTCTTGAGACTCGGTTTGAGACCTCCTTGGGTGTCGTCGAACTCAGCGACCTGATGCCGACGCGCTTTCTCGCGGTCAAGGATGGGTCCCGCCCTCCTGGCCAAATGCAGAAGATAACCTCGCCGGGCAACCGGCTCATCTCACGAACGAGAGCGGGAGACATCGAATGACAGGCCCACAAGCCCCCCTTGAGTCGCAGCCAGCTGAGCAGCCACAGACGCAGGACACAAAACCCATTGACGAGAAGCTGCAAAGGCTCGTTGACAAGGCTTTCTACGCCGGCGGGTCGGAAACGGCGCAGTGCGTGCGAAATTTTCTCAACGGGACCTGGCTTGGCGAACCGCTGCACGCCGCCCTCACCGACATGCCGCTGGGCTCCTGGACAGCGGCCATGATTTTCGATGTCCTCGATTCCTTCTCGCGTCACCGTGAGTTTTCCTCCGCCGCCGATGCTTCCGTTGCTGTGGGACTCGCGGGCGCGGCGGCCTCCGCGCTCGCAGGCCTCGCCGACTGGTCGGACGTGGACCCGCCGGCCCGCCGCACCGGTATGTATCACGGACTGCTGAACATCGGCGCAACCAGCCTGTTCCTAACTTCCTTCGTCCTTCGCAAGAAGAAAATGCGCGATCCCGGACGCCTTTTTGCTCTCCTTGGATATACCGCCGTGGTTGCCGCGGCGCGGCTCGGCGGGCAGATGGTCTACAAACAGAGCGTCGGCGTTGATCGCACCAGCGGCCAGACGTTCCCCGAAGAATTTGTCGCCGTCATGGCGGAGTCGGAGTTGCAAAACGAAAAGCCCACCCATGCTGAGCACAACGGCGTGCCCATCCTGCTGGTTCGTCGCGGTCCGCGCGTCTTCGCTCTCGCCGAAACCTGCTCGCACTTCGGCGCGCCGCTTTCCGAGGGCACGCTGATCGGTGACAGCATCGTTTGCCCCTGGCACCAGTCCCGGTTTGCTCTGGAGGATGGCCAAGTCATCAACGGGCCTGCGGTCCATCCCGAGCCCTGCCTCGAAGCCCGCATTCGGGACGGACAAGTGGAGGTACGAAAGCCGCCCGCCGCGCGGAAATTGCTGGATTAACACTCACCCAACCATATCCGCGACCAACTGGAGCGCCCGCGCGAAGCAACTGCCTGGACGGCCAGTTCCGAAGGCGCCGCCCGCACGGTAAGCGCCCCTAAATGTGTGCCAAAATGGGGTTTTCGCAAAATAGTCCTTGCATCCACCCGTTACCTCATGGTAACTATGCTGCAACACTTCATTCCTCTCCCCGCCTATGCTCAATTCCAAAAGCGACGGGGGAAGTGCGGTCGAAAGGCGCCGTAATGCAAATTGGCTTGATGATCCGGAGCTACCGTCTACAAAGAGGAATGTCGCAGGGAGACATCGAAAAACGTACCGGCCTGCTCCGCTGTTATCTCTCTCGTGTCGAAAACGGACACACCGTTCCCTCACTCGACACTCTCAACAAAATCGCTCAGGCACTCGACGTGCCGCTGGCGCAGTTTTTTTCCGACGGCGCCATCAACAACGCTCTCGAAACCGACCACCTCAACGACGAGGAACTCCGCTTCCTCAGTCAGATTCGCCGCTACTCCAGCAATCTGAACGACGGCGACCGGAAACTCCTCCTCGCCATGGTCAAAAAATTTGCCGCTACGGCGCGCCCGGTCAACGGCATCTGAATTTCCCGAACCTGCTGAACTGAATTAAGGAAAGAATGAGAGGATCGCCGGCAAGCGGTCCTTTTCCTTTTCTGCCCAAAAGGCGGCTCTACTGCCAGAATTTCCAGACCCCGAACGTCAGCAGCAACAGTAGAAACGTTCCGCCCCACACGCCCCAACGCCGTCGCCGCTCAAAGAACGGCTTGGCCGCTCCGATCTTCGGAACCAGCGGAACTCCCAGCGCCAGGCCGCTCAGAAAACCGCCCAGGTGGGCCATGTTGTCAATCCGTATCGGGCTCGGCCCGACAGCAGTGTACAGCCCAATCGCCAGATTGATGGCGGCGAAGAAAATCACGCTTTTCCGCAGCTTGTTCAGCTCCACCTTGGGCAGCGGCAGCAGGGGCGACTTCAGCAGAACAATCAGCACCCCAGCCAGCCCGAAGATCGCCCCGGAAGCACCGGCGCCGGTTCTGAAAGCGTCAACCACGATCAGCATGTTGTGAGGACCATGTTCGACACCAGGATGAACAATGAGGCTCAGGAGATTCCCCGCAAACCCGGTCAGTAAATACGCCGCCGCCAGACCAAAAGGCCCCATCAAAGGCTCGGCCAGCAGCCCCAGGTTCCAGAGACACCAGAGGTTCGTGGCGATGTGGATGATGCCCACATGGACAAACATCGCCGTAATCAGTCGCCACCACTGATGCCCCGCAATGACATGCGCAGGGTTGTTGCCACCCCATTGAATTATTTGACCGAGCGTAGGCTCCCAGAATGAAACCCCGCTCAAGATCATGGCCAGATACACCGCGCAGTTAATCCCGCACAGCACATACGTCGCCGGAGCAAACGCCCACCCTGGAACGCTCCGTCGCGGCCTGTGCGGCGGTGGCTGCGTATAGCGTTGCTGATCGGGCGGAGGATACCAGCCACCGGAATTCCGGCCCGCATCATCGCCCGGATTCCCGCCCGGAGGCAGAATCTCCGGCTCGACGGACCGTGAAAACACCGAGTGGCTTTGACTATCCTGTTGCCGGGAATCGCCCATAGTTCTCTCTATCCTATCCTGCTCCGTGCAAGAAGCGGGACCGCACCCGCGTCTATAATCTGACTGTTCCCTTACCTGAATTTCCAACCTAACCCAATAAACAGGAGCGTCCTTTGAGCGGCTACAAACAGGTGCGGCGCGCACTTCTCAGCGTTACTGACAAAACCGGGCTCATCCCCTTCGCCCTACAACTCGCCGCACACAAGGTCGAGCTGGTGTCTACGGGAGGCACCGCCCGCGCCCTGCGCGAAGCTGGGCTCTTCGTCCGCGACATCTCCGATCTCACCGGCTTCCCTGAAATGTTAGATGGCCGCGTCAAGACCCTCCATCCCAAGGTTCATGGCGGCATCCTCTATATGCGGGAGAAACCGGAGCATCGCGCCGCGATTGAGCAGCACGATATCCAGCCCATTGACATGGTGGTCGTCAACCTCTACGCCTTCGAGAAAACCGCCGCCAAACCCAACGCCGCCTTCGCCGAAATCATCGAGAACATCGACATCGGCGGCCCTTCGATGGTCCGCTCCGCCGCCAAGAACTTCGAGGACGTGGCCATCATCACCTCCGTCGCCGATTACCCCGCGCTTGCCGAGGAACTGGCCGCCAACTCCGGCAGCCTATCGCGCCAGACTCGCTGGCGACTGGCGCAGCAGGCGTTTTCCGTGACCGCCGCCTACGACACCGCCATCGCCAACACGCTGGAGCGCATCGCGACATCCAAATCGGCTGAGTCTCCCGAACCCGCCGAGGCCTCCGTGCAGTTCGCCGATCCCGCCACTGCCGAATTCCCCAAGACGCTCCACATCGCCTACCCGCTCGCCGCCTCGCTTCGCTACGGAGAAAATCCGCACCAGCGCGCTGCGCTCTACGCCGACGGCACAGGCAGCGGAATCGCTGGAGCCACGCAACTTCAGGGCAAGGAGTTGAGCTTCAACAATCTCGTCGATCTCGATGCCTGTTGGGACCTCGCGCAGGAATTCGACTCGCCTGGCGTCGCCATCATCAAGCACACCAACCCCTGCGGAGCGGCCACCGGAGCCACCATCCTCGAAGCCTACCAAAAGGCGCTCGCGGCCGATCCCATCTCCGCCTTCGGCTCTGTCATCGGCATCAACCGCGAAGTGGATCTAGCCGCCGCCGAAGCCATCGCCAAACTCTTTGTGGAAGCCATTGCTGCGCCCGCTTTCACGCCCGAAGCCAAGGCGCGCTTCGCCGCCAAGAAGAACCTGCGCCTGGTTGAAGTCCGGCCTGTGCAAACTCTGCGTGTCATCAAGCAAGTTTCCGGCGGACTCCTGCTGCAGGACGCTGACCGGGGCCGCATTGCCGCCGCCGACTTGAAAGTCGCCACTGCGCGCAAGCCCACAGATGACGAACTCGCCGCGCTCCTCTTCGCCTGGCGCGTCTGCAAGCACGTCAAATCCAATGCCATCGTCTACGCCCGCAACGGCCAGACCCTTGGAGTCGGTGCAGGCCAGATGAGCCGCGTCGATGCCGCCAAATTCGGAGCCATGAAGGCCGTCCTGCCGCTCGCCGGCTGCGTCGCCGCCTCCGACGCTTTCTTTCCCTTTCCCGACGGGCTCGAAGTCGTCGTCTCCGCCGGAGCCACCGCCGTTATCCAGCCTGGAGGCTCGGTGAAGGACCCCGACGTCATCGCCGCCGCCGACCGTCTTGGCATCGCCATGGTTTTCACCGGAATCAGGCACTTCCGCCATTGAGGCCTGCCGAATATCGCCGCGATTGCATCCGCCATTCCGATACAATCGTCATAATAGAGATGAAAGGTTTTCGCTCACGCGAAGCTGTGACCAGTCTGAAAAGTCGAGCCGGTTCCACGCTAGTCCGGGCGCAGAGGTTTCCTGAATTATGAGCAACACCAAGGGCGGCATAGCCTCATTCCGTAGGCGGTATTCCGGTTCGCTGGCCGCGCTCGCGCTCGCCGTCTGCGTCATTGCCGTGCCGGCAGCGCTGGCGCAGGGCAAAATCGCCGACCCGCCCGCCTCCACGCAAACCGGGGCCAACGGCGGGACCCAGGCTCCGGACCGCGCCGATGCCTATTACCACTACATGCTGGCGCATGAATACGAAGAGATGGCCAACACCTACGGCCGCTCCGAGTACGCGACCCGCGCCGTCGAAGAGTACAAGATGGCGCTCAATGACGACCCCAATTCCACCTACCTCAACAATGGTCTCGCCGAGCTTTACTACCGCACCGGGAGGGTCAAGGACGCGATCAACGCCGCCGAGGCGCAGATCAGCAAAGACCCCAACAACCTCTCCGCCCACAAGCTGCTCGGCAACATTTATCTGCGCTCGCTCGGCGATAACCAGCAGAGCGGCGCGTCCGGCGATGTTCTCAAGCTCGCACTGGGCGAGTACGAAAAGATCGTTCAACTGCAGCCAAACAGCATAGAGAACCACCTCATCCTCGGCCAGCTTTATTCCTTCGCGCACGACTCGCAAAAGGCCGAGCAGCAGTTCGATCTTGCGCAGAAAATCGATCCCGGCTCGCAGGAGACCGCGCTCAACCTGGCCCGCCTCTATGTTGGCCAGGGCGACTCAAAGCGCGCCATCAAGGTATTGAGCGCGCTGCCCGAGCAGGACCAGACAGCGAAAACCGAGTATGTTCTTGGCGCCAGCTACGACCAGCAAAAAGACGCCAAGAACGCCATCGCCGCCTACAAAAAATCCCTCAGCCTTGAGCCGGACAATCTCGACGTGGAACGCGCGCTGGCCAAGGACCTGCTGGACGATAATCAGCTCACCCCTGCCCTGCAGGCTTATCAAGACATCGCTGCGGGCGATCCCAGCGATCCGGACGCCTATCTGCGCCTTTCCGAGATCGAACGCCGTCAGGGTGATTACGACGAAGCCCTCACTACTCTGGAAAAAGCCAAGGCGCTCGTTCCCAGCTCGCTTGAGATCAGCTTCAACGAAGGGCTGCTCTACGACGCGCTTGGCCGCTACAGCGACGCCGTTACGGTCTTTGAGAAGCTCGTAGCCGGCTCCGAGCACGCCAACGATCAGTATTCCGCTCAGGAAAAGAACAACCGTTCGCTCTTTCTCGACCGGCTCGCCATCGTTTATCGCGAACAGAACAAATTCGATCAGGCCATCGCCGCGTACCAGAAAATAGCCAAGCTTGGCGGCGAATACGAACAGCACGCTTACGACTCCGAAGTAGACGCCTACCGCGACGCACACCAGTACGACAAAGCCACCGAGGTCGCTCGCGAGGCCGTCGCGAAGCACCCCAAGAACCATGGCCTGCAACTGATGCTTGCGCTGCAATTGCCGGACAGCGGCCATCCCGACGAAGGCATCGCTCTGGCCAAGTCGCTGCTGAATAATTCGAAAACCGACCTCGAAACCTGGCGCGCGCTCACCACCATCTACATTCGGCTGCGCCGCTGGAAGGACGCCGACGAAGCCCTCAGCCATGTCCAGAAGCTCTCCACCAGCAAGGACGATCTGCTGTACGCTGATTTTCTCCAGGGCACGCTCTACGACCGCCAGAGGATGTACGACAAGGCCGAAGCCTCATTCCGCAAGGCCCTCGCCATCGACCCGCAGAACAGCATGACCCTGAATTACCTCGGCTACATGCTCGCCAACCGCGATAAAAAGCTCGATGAAGCCCTATCGATGATCAAGGAGGCGGTCAAGCTCGATCCCCAGAACTACGCCTACCTCGATTCTCTCGGATGGGCCTACTTCAAGCTCGGCAACTACGATCTGGCCGAAATCGATCTTCGCAAAGCGGTCGAGCGCAACGGCACCGACCCCACCGTCCACGACCACCTGGGCCAGTTGTACGAGAAGGTTGGACAACTGAAGCTCGCCGCCGCCCAGTGGGCCGAGTCGCTCAAGGAGTTCGCGGTCACCTCTCCGGCCGACACTGAGCCGGGCGACATGAGCGAAGTCCAGAAGAAGCTCGACAGCGCGCGCATCCGCCTCGCCAAAGAAGCCGTCAATCCCAGATCCGCTCGCACAAAGAACTGATGCCGCTCCCGCCAGCGTGTGCCGTCCCTCCCACCGGAGCCCTCGCCGAGCGCCGTTATCCTGAGGTGCCACACCCTTACCGTCTTCCCTTCGAGCGGGATCGGGCGCGCATCCTGCATGCGCGCGCCTTCCGGCGGCTCGCCGGAAAAACCCAGGTCTTCACCAACCGCTACTCTGACCATTTCCGCAGCCGCCTCACCCACACGATGGAAGTCGCGCAGATCGCGCGCACCATCGCCCGCACCCTGGGGCTGAACGAAGAGCTCACCGAAGCGCTGGCTCTTGTCCACGACATCGGCCACCCGCCCTTCGGCCACGCCGGCGAGCGCGCCCTCGACCAGGCGCTGCAGGAGCACGGCCTCCGCTTCGACCACAATCTTCACGCGCTGCGCATCGTCGAGCACTTTGAGAGCCGCTACGCCGAGTTCCGCGGCCTCAATCTCACCCTCGGCCTTCGCGAAGGCATCATTAAGCATTCCCACGATTACTCCGCCGCCGACCACCCCGAACTGTCCGAGTATTTTCTCGACCAGCAGCCCCCGCTCGAGGCCCAGCTGATCGACCTCGCCGACGAAGTCGCTTACCTCACCGCCGACTTCGACGACGGTTTCGAGGCCGAGATTCTCACCCTGCCCTCCACCCGCGCCGGCGTCCGCCTCTTCGAGCAGTTCTATGTGCCCATGCTGGCAAAATATCCGGACACAGCCGAAAAGCTCGTCTTCAATGAGGCCCTGAAACGCATGTTGAACGCCCTGGTCGACGACCTGATCGACGAAACAACCCGCCGCGTTCACGCTGCCAAGGCAACCAGCCTCGAAGCCATTCGCCGCGCGCCCGCAAGGCTCGTCGCCTTCTCGCCCCGCATGGAAGAACAGCGCGTGGAAACCAAACACTACCTCTACGCGAACCTTTACAACGCGCCGGAGCTGCAACACGACCACGAGGAGGCCGAGAGGGTCACGCAAACCCTTTTCCGCGCGTGGGTCGCGGACCCTTCTCTGCTGCCGCCCTCGCATCTCGCTGAAATCACCACGGAAGGCGCACCCCGCGTCGTCGCTGACTACATCGCCGGAATGACCGACCAGTACATCCTCGCCCACTACCGCGCGTTGACGGGAAATGACGGATAACCGGCTTATGGCATTTTCAGAGACCCTGTGTTCTTTTAGGGTTGAGAGAGGTCGCTGCTCCCTGATGGTCGCGTCGACTCGGGCTCCTCGGCTTCGGGTTACACCTTCTCTGAAAATGCTTTAGCTGGAGGATTTCAACATCCGGCCCAGTCTTTGCACCGTTCGCCGGTTTGCTCTTCGCCGCGAAGATTCGTACGATAAAAGATGACGTCCACTATTGCGCGCCTCGCCGAGGAGTGCATTTTCTACAAGTCTGGACGAACTTCCCGGAAGGCACTTACGTTGACAGAAACCCTCGAAGCAACGCCGCAGCCTGAAAACCAGGCCCCCGAAGGCCACGAGCACGATCACAGCCCGGAGCAGGAGCACGGCCCGGACCACGAGCATCAGCACGGCCCGGCCCTCAATCCCGATCTCACCCGTGAGGTCGGCGTCGAAGTGCCCGCCGAAGAGGTCTCGCGCGCTTTCAAGACGGTCATCAAGCGGTATCAAAAGCAGGCCCGCATCCCAGGTTTCCGCACCGGCAAGGTGCCCGAGTCGCTCATCCGCACTCGATTCGCCGACGGTATCCGTCAGGACGTCATCGAGTCAGTGCTTCCCAGCCATTTCCGCGCCGCCATCGAGCAGCAGAATCTTCACCCTATCTCGCAGCCGCAGTTGACCGATCTGAAAATCGAAGACGGCCAGCCTCTCGCCTTCAAAGCCGCGTTCGAAGTCCTGCCCGAGTTCTCTGTCGAAGGCTATCAGCAAATCACGACCGAAAAGCCCGATACGACCCTCACCGAAGAAGAGTTCAGTGCTGAGATGGATCGCGTCACCGATTCCCGCTCCACCATGGAGCCGGTCACAGAAGACCGCGTGCTGGTTGACGGTGACTGGGCCCAGATCAGCTTCAAGGGCCAGGTTCAAGGCGAAGCCCAGAGCGAAGACGAGGCCAACCCTCCGCAGCCCATCAGCAACGACGACACAATGATCGAAGTAGGCGGAAAGCACACGCTTGCTTCTTTCAACGAAGCTCTCCGCGGGGCGAAGCCCGGTCAGGAACTCAAGTTCGAGGTCACGTATCCCGAAGATTTCGGCGAAAAGCGTCTCGCCGGAAAAACCGTGGCCTACGATGTCGAAGTAAAGTCCATCAAGAAAAAGGTTCAGCCCGAGCTGAACGACGATTTCGCAAAGGAACTGGGCGACTACGAAGGCATTGAGGACTTCAAGTCCAAGCTGCGTGAGCACCTTTCTTTTGACAAAGAACGCAGGCTGAAGACCGAAACCCAGAACAAGCTCACCGACGCGCTCGTTGCGCATTTTCAGTTCCCCGTACCCGAGGCGCTCGTCCAGAACCAGATAGACACGCGGCTCGATCGCGGCCTGCGCGCGCTCGCGGCCCAGGGCATGAGGACCGAAGACATGCGCAAACTCGACTTCGCGCGCTTGCGCGAGGGGCAGCGCGACTCGTCTATTGCTGAAGTCAAGGCATCGCTCATCCTGGACAAAATTGCCGAAGCGGCAAAGGTCGATATTTCCGATGAAGAACTCGAGCAGGAGCTTCAAATCATCTCCGTGCAAACGCGCGAGCCGCTCGAATCGCTCCGCGCGCGCTTGACCAGCGAAAATGCGCTGGCTAAAATTCGTGAACAGTTGCGCCGGGAAAAAATCGCCAATCTACTCTACGAACGCCTCGTTTGAGGAAAGAGTTTCCGGCCGGGGAGAGGCGCGATTCCCCCCGGCCCATAAATCACCCTATCGCGGAAGGATTGAGTAACCACGCATGGCTCTCGTACCCATGGTAATTGAGCAGACGAGTCGCGGCGAACGCGCCTACGACATTTACTCCCGTCTGCTGCGCGACAATATTATCTTTCTTGGTACCCCCATCGACGACCAGATCGCCAATCTGATCATCGCGCAGATGCTGTTTCTCTCCGGCGAAGACCCGGAAAAAGACCTCCAGCTTTACATCAACTCGCCCGGCGGATCGATCACCGCGGGCCTCGCAATCTATGACACCATGCAGTTCATCAAGAACGACGTGGTGACATACTGCATAGGCCAGGCAGCGAGTATGGGTGCGTTTTTATTGATGTCCGGCACTACCGGCAAACGCTTTGCGCTTCCCAACTCGCGCATTCTCATCCACCAGCCGTCCATGGGCGGCCTCTCCGGGCAAGCCACGGATATCGACATTCACGCCCGTGAAATCCTGCGCATCCGGGAAATCACCAATAACCTTATGTCCAAGCACACAGGTCAGTCGCTGGAAAGAATTGAACGCGACGTTGAAAGAGATTTCATAATGAATGCGCCGCAAGCCAAAGATTATGGCATTATTGATGAAATTATAGATCGGCCCCGCACTTAGGCACGCGAAGGAGCAGCAGATGAAAACGCGCACGGGATCGGACGACACACTACGGTGCTCGTTTTGCCATAAGTCACAGGACGCCGTAGCCAAACTCATCTCCTCACCCAGCGACTATCCCCGCGCCTACATCTGCGACGAGTGTGTGGCCGTTTGCAATTCCATTCTGGAAGATGATCGCAGCGAGACTCCAACCGGCGCGGCTCCTGCGCATCTGCCCAAGCCGCAGGAGGTCAAGGCCTTTCTGGACGAGTACGTCATCGGCCAGGACCAGACCAAGAAAAAGCTCGCCGTCGCCGTCTACAACCACTACAAGCGCATTCAGATGAACCGGACGCGCGGCAATGACGTTGAACTGGCCAAGTCCAACATCCTGCTCGTCGGCCCCACCGGCAGCGGCAAAACGCTGATGGCGCACACGCTCGCCAAAATGCTCGACGTGCCCTTCGCCATCGTCGACGCTACTACTCTCACCGAAGCCGGATACGTCGGCGAGGACGTGGAAAACATCATCCTCAAGCTGCTTCAGGCCGCCGACGGCGACGTCGCCCGCGCCCAGAGCGGCATCATCTACATCGACGAAATCGACAAGATCGGGCGCAAGGACGAAAACCCCTCGATCACCCGCGACGTTTCCGGCGAAGGCGTGCAGCAGGCCCTGCTTAAGATACTCGAAGGCACCGTGGCCAATGTCCCTCCGCAGGGCGGGCGCAAGCATCCCCATCAGGAATTCACCGCCGTCGATACCACCAATATCCTGTTCATCTGTGGGGGGGCTTTTGTCGGGCTGGAGCGCATCATCGGGCGCCGCATCGGCAAAAAGGCGCTCGGCTTCAAGGCCCTCACAGAAAAGGACCAGTTGGAGACGCCCATTCGCGCCCAGCGCGACTCCGAGCTTCTGCGCCAGAGCGAGCCTCAGGACCTCATCAAATACGGCCTCATTCCTGAATTCGTAGGCCGTCTGCCGGTTCTCGGCATCCTCGACGAACTGGACGAAGCAGCGCTGGTCGAGATCCTCACCAAGCCGCGCAACGCCATTCTCAAGCAGTACCAGAGACTGTTTGATTATGAAGGCGTAAAGGTCACCTTCAACGAAGCGGCCACCCACGCCGTTGCTCTCGAAGCCCTGTCGCGCAAGGTCGGCGCGCGCGGCCTTCGCATGATCCTTGAAGAGCTTATGCTCGACCTGATGTACCACCTGCCCAGCAACAAGAAAATAAAGGATCTAGAAATCACCGAGGAGATGGTGAAGAACCGTGACCTCTCCGTCTCGCTGCTGGAAAAGGCCGGTTAAGCAGCGGCATTTATAATCGAGTTTCACGGCAATAGGCGAGCCACGTAGCTCGCCTATTGTTTTGAATCCAGTGTTTTGAACCGGCGTCTCGAACCCAGGCCGTTACTTCCCGCGCCGTACGAAAATGCCCGCTGTGAAACGGAATGCGTTAAAGTTCATCTAACAGGTATTTGCGAATGAAAGGGACGAAGTGACCCAATCCAAAGAGAGCCGCGACCAGGACGATCTTCGCAAGCTCCCCATGATGCCCATTCGGGACATGGTGATTTTCCCGCACATGATGACGCCCTTCGTTGTCGGGCGCGAATCGAGCGTGCGCGCGCTCGAAGAGGCGCTCAACGGCGACCGCAAGATCTTTCTTGCCACCCAGCATGACGCGCGCGTGGACGAGCCTCGGGCCGACGAGATTTACACTGTCGGAACCATCGGCACGATTGTGCAGAGCGTCAAGATGCCCGACGGCAACATCAAGGTGCTGGTCGAAGGTCTGGAGCGTGCCTCCGCTGTCGAAATGAGCGCCGTTGACGGCTTTTTCGTCGCCAGCATCCGCACCCAGCCTGCCGTGCTTGAATCCTCGCCGCAGACCGATCAGCTCATCCAGCGCGTCATGTCGCTGTTCGAGCAGTATGTCAAGCTCCAGCAGTCGCTGAATTACGAAACGCTGGTCGCTGCCGTCCGTACCGACGAGCCCGGCAAGCTCGCCGACACCATCGCCGCCAATCTCCAGCTCGAAATTCCCGAGAAGCAGAAAATCCTCGACGTCTTCGATCCCACGCAGCGCCTTACCGTCATCGCCGAAGTGCTGAACGTCGAGATCGAAAAGCTCAACATGGACCGCAGCATTCAGTCACGCGTCAAGCGCCAGATGGAGCGCGCACAAAAAGAGTACTACCTCAACGAAAAGATCAAAGCTATCCAGAAGGAGTTGGGCAAGGGCGAAAAAAGCGAGTTCGACGACCTGAAAAAGAAACTCGAAACCGCCGGAATGCCCAAGGACGTCTTTGACAAGGCCATTCAGGAGCTGAAGAAGCTGGAGGCCATGCCGCCCATGTCCGCCGAGTCCACCGTGTCGCGGAATTACCTCGACTGGCTGCTGGCCGTGCCCTGGAAAAAGCGCTCTCGCGAAACCCGCAACATCGATTACGCGGAGAAAGTTCTCAACACCGACCACTACGGTCTGGAAAAAATCAAGGAGCGCATCCTTGAATTTCTCGCCGTGCGCCAGCTCGTCAAAAACCCCAAAGGCTCCATCCTCTGCTTCGTCGGGCCTCCAGGCGTCGGCAAAACGTCGCTCGGCATGTCCATCGCCAAGGCCACGGGACGCAAGTTTGTACGCTTGTCGCTTGGCGGCGTGCGCGACGAAGCCGAAATTCGCGGCCATCGCCGCACCTACATCGGCGCGCTCCCCGGACAGATCATCCAGTCGATGAAGAAGGCCGGCACCAAAAATCCTGTCTTCATGCTCGATGAAGTCGACAAAATGGCCAGCGACTTCCGCGGCGACCCCGCCTCGGCGTTGCTCGAAGTTCTCGATCCGGAACAGAACACCACTTTTCAGGACCATTATCTCGATGTCGAATACGACCTATCGCAGGTCCTGTTCGTCGCCACCGCAAACGTGCTCCACACCATCCCGGGCGCCTTGCAGGACCGCATGGAAGTCCTGCGTCTACATGGATACACCGAGGAGGAAAAACTCGAAATTGCCAAGCAGTACCTGGTCAAGAAGCAGCGCAAAGGCACCGGCCTCACGGAAAAGAATCTTTCCTTCTCCGGCGATGCTTTGACCGAGATCATCCGCAGCTACACGCGGGAAGCAGGAGTTCGCAATCTCGAGCGCGAAATTGGAAACGTCTGCCGCAAGGTGGCACGCCGCGTCGTCAGAAACGGCCAGAAGCACAAGGAAAGCGTCACTCAGGAAAACATTGCTGAATTCCTCGGCGTCCCTAAATTCCACGACTCAGCCGTGCAGGAAAAGAGCGAAGTCGGCCTCGTCAACGGACTCGCGTGGACCGAAGCCGGCGGCACCATTCTTCAGACCGAGGTCCAGATTCTCGACGGCAAAGGCAAGCTCACCACCACCGGACAGCTCGGCGAAGTCATGACCGAATCGGCCCAGGCCGCGCTCTCCTACATCCGCAGCCGCGCGCTCCATCTCGGCCTGCCGCGCGACTTCTACCGCAGCCTCGACATCCACATCCACGTGCCCGAAGGCGCCATCCCCAAGGACGGCCCCTCCGCCGGCATTACGCTGGCAACGGCGCTGGCCAGCGCGCTCACCAAAATTCCTGTGCGCAGCGACATAGCCATGACTGGCGAAATCACGCTGCGCGGCAAAGTCCTGCCCATCGGTGGATTGAAAGAGAAATTGCTGGCCGCGCACCGTGCTGGAATCTTCGAAGCCATCTTGCCTGCCGACAACCAGAAGGACATGGCGGATCTGCCGGAAAACCTAAAGTCTGCCATGAAGATGAATTTCGTCGAATCAATGGACGAGGTTCTCAAACTGGCGCTTGAGGCTCCGCTCCCCGAATTGAAGGAAGAAAACCCTAACGTTCTCGCCGCGCTTCCTCAGCCCCCACCCTCGGAGCAGCGTCCGCACCAATAATCGCAGAACCAGCGCTGGAAGCAATTTAAATCGCGTCCAGCGCCTGGCTCAAATCCTCCAGCAGATCGTCCACGTTCTCTATCCCAACCGAGATACGCACCAGCCCATCGGTAATCCCCAGCTTCGCGCGGCCTTCCGCGCCAATCGAAGCGTGCGTCATCGTTGCCGGGTGAGACATCAGCGTCTCCACGCCCCCCAGCGACTCGCCCAGCGTGCAGATTTTCACCCGCCGCAGCATCCTGTTGGCGTTCTCAAGCGAACCCGTCTCGAACGAGAGCATCGAGCCAAACCCCGACATCTGCCGCTTCGCCAGTTCATGCTGGGGGTGCGAAGCCAGTCCCGGATAAAACACCTTGCTCACTTTCTTATGCTGGGCCAGAAACGCAGCAACCTTGCGCCCGTTCGCGTCATGCCGTTCCATGCGCACGGCCAGCGTCTTCACGCCGCGTAAAATCATCCAGCACTCGAACGGAGACAAAATTGCCCCCGTACACTTTTGCACGAATGCGAACGTCTCCTTGTGCTCGGGTTTGGTGCCCACCAGCACTCCGCCGATCCCGTCGCTGTGCCCGTTCAAAAACTTCGTCGTCGAGTGCATCACAACATCTGCGCCCAGCTCGATTGGCCGCTGAAAGTACGGCGACATAAACGTGCTGTCGACGGCCAGCTCGACGCCGCGCTCATGGCACACATCCGCCACGGCTCGAATGTCCGTTAGCGTCATCAGCGGATTCGTCGGCGTCTCAATGTGAACCAGTTTGGTCGTGGGTCGAATCGCCCGCCGCACATCTTCCTGATCGGACGTATCCACATAGCTGAACTCGATCCCGTAGCGTGAAACAATCTGGTCAAACAACCGTGGTGTGCCGCCATACACGTTTTCCCCGCAGATCACATGGTCGCCCGAGCGCAGCATGGTAACCATAGCGGTGATTGCCGCCATGCCGCTGGCGAATACATGCGCGCTCGTGCCGCCTTCGAGCGACGCCAGGTTCGCCTCCAGCGCATCGCGCGTGGGATTCGACTCACGCGAATATTCGTAGCCCTTGTTCTTGCCAATCTCTTCCTGAGAAAAAGTCGAGCTGAGATAAATCGGTACATTCACCGCGCCCGTCAGCGGGTCCGCTGGTTGACCGTCATGAATCGCACGAGTAGCGAAGCCTTGCCTGCGTTCTGTCATTTCACCCTCTATAGAAATTTTACGGGAAAAGGTTCAGCCCTCAAGAATGTGCTTCGACAGATAGCGCTCCGCTGAATCCGGAATGATCGTCGCGACACGCTTCCCCGCGCCCAGCCGCTTCGCAACGTCAATCGCAGCGTGAACCATAGCCCCCGCGCTCGAACCTGCCAGCACGCCCTCTTCCGCCGCCAACCGGCGCACCATCGCAAACGCGTCGTCGTCGCTCACCTTCACAATTTCATCGGCCAGACTGCGGTCAAATGTTTTCGGAACAAACGACACGCCGATCCCCTCAACTTTGTGCGGCCCCGGTTCCCCGCCCTGCAAAACCGAGCCCTGCGTCTCCACCGCAACCGTCAGCACCGCCGGGTTCCGTTCCTTCAAAAACAGCGCCACGCCGGAAAACGTGCCGCCCGTTCCCACTCCGGAGACGAACGCATCCACGCGCCCTTCCATTTGCTCCCACATTTCCGCTGCCGTCGTGTCGTGGTGGAACTGCGGGTTCGCCTCATTCTCAAATTGCAGCGCGGCAAAGATGTTCGCGTCCTCTTTCGCCAGCGCCAGCGCCCGTCGAATCGCGCCGCTCATGGCCTCCTCTTCAGGAGTTCGCACCACCGTCGCGCCAAAGCCCCGCATCAGAATACACTTTTCCTCCGCGTATCCCTCAGGCACAAACAGCACGACCTTGTACCCGCGATTCACGCCCACCAGCGCCAGTCCCACGCCGGTGTTGCCCGCCGTTGCTTCCACAATCGTCGAGCCGGGCTTCAGCTTCCCTCGCCGCTCCGCATCCAGAACCATGCCCAGCGCGGCGCGGTCCTTCACGCTCCCTCCCGGATTCAGAAACTCCAGCTTGGCATACACCGCGGCCCACTCCGGCCGCGCCACGCGGCGCAAACGCAGCATCGGAGTCCCGCCCATCAACTCCGTAATGTCGTCCGCAACCCGCAGGTTCGCATTCATCGGCTGTACAGCGCTTGGTCGGCTCATAGCAAAACAAATTAGTGTAGCAGGATGAACGCACAACGCGAGTCAAGCCGGCGAATTTCGGCCAGCGAAACGGTTGGCCTAATTTTGGGCCTTAATTTTGGGCTTCGGTTTGGTTCCGCTTCCGGGCGGAGACTTTCGCCACTTCCTGCTTGGGATAGTAGCCGCTGCGCGTCCGCACCAGCAGGTGGCGATAGCCGGGGGCGCGGGCTTCCACTTTGATCGTGCGATAGCCCGGCTCGCTGATCGGCTTGGTCGAGTGATACCCGATCGTGTACTGCCTCCGAATGTCCTGCGCGACCTCGGCGGCAATCGTATCCACCTCCGCCAGCGACTTAGGGAAGAATGCCAGCCCACCCGTTTCATCCGACAGCAGTTGCAGGGCTCGCTTTGCCCGATGCTCGTCGCGAGGGTCCGACTCCGCCCCGAACAGCAGCCCGATCGAATACACGACCGGCCCCTCCAGATTCTGCACCTTGTGAATCGTCTGCTGCAGGTCAAGGCTCGAAGCATTGTCATCGCCGTCGGTAATCACCAGGAGCACCTGCTTGGGCCTCTTAGCGTCCTTCTCAAGATGGTCCGCCGAAGCCACCACCGCGTCATAAAGCGCTGTCCCGCCGCGCGAATCGATATGCGAAAGCCCGTCGCGCACCTTGGGGATACTGGACGTAAAGTCCTGGTCCAGATACGCTTCATCGGAAAAATTCACCACAAAGGCCTGGTCATCCCGATTCGACGCCCGCACCAAGTCCAGCGCTGCCTCGTTCACCGCCGCCCGCTTGTCCCGCATCGAGCCGGAATTATCTATCAGAATCCCCATCGACACCGGCAGATCCTGCTGCTCGAACGCGGCAATCGTCTGTGGAACGCCGTCTTCATACACCTTGAAATCATTTTTTGTCAGATTGTCGATCAGGTTCCGGTCCTTATCAAAAACCGAAACATTCAATACCACCTCATCCACATTCTGCGTAAGCGTGTACCGCCCATTCGCCCCGCGCTGCAGCGCAACACCGCGCGATGCCGGCCCCGGATGCTCCGGACTCACCGGCACATTGTCCTCAGCGTCCGGAGAAACCACCGGGTCGCGATCCACATTCAGAGGAGGTTGTTTTTCCGGCTTTAGCGACGACTGCTGCGGCGGCTTGCCACTGCCCCTAGCGCTCTGCGCGCGAGCCGCGAGCGGGACCATCAACAGCATGAGGACCGGGAGGGCAAGGCGACTACTGCAAAGGCGCATAGTATCCGTTCCGGGCATGAACATTGAGCGGTGGCAGTCCCGGAGGAGGTTCCAGCTTTACCTTCACTTTACGCCACTTGCCGTCATGCTTTTGATTCGTCGGCGTGTAGCCCAGCACGTATTCGTTCCGAAGTTCCTCGCTGATCTTGGCTGCTATGTCCCCCATCTGCGAGATGTCATCCACCTTGAACAGCCTGCCTCCGGTTTCATCACTGATGTCATTGAGCAGAAGCGGCCCCAGCCGCTCTTCCATCGTGGGCGCGTCCGGATCAAATATCCCGATCGAATAAATCTGCACGTCGGACTCGCGCACCTCCTCGCGCACCTCACCCTCGGTATACCGGCTGCGATTGTCGCCCCCGTCGGAGACCACCAGAAGCGCCTTCCGCGGATACTCCGCCTGCTTCATCTTGTTCAGTCCGTAATAAATTGCGTCCAGCAGTGCGGTCCGGTGCCCCGCCTTCACATTCGCCAGCCGCGCCTCAATCTTCTCCGTTGACGAAGTAAAATCCTCGATCAGCTTAGGCCGGTCGTTGAACGCGATAACAAAATACTGGTCTTTCGGATTGGACGTCTTCAAAAACTCCAGGATCGAGTCGCGCGCGCGCAGAATCTTATCGGCCATGCTCCCGCTCATATCAAAAATGATGCCAATCGACACCGGAGCGTCCTCGGTTGAAAACGAGGTTATCGTCTGCGGAACCTTGTTGTCGTAGATTGCAAAGTTGTTTTTCTCCAGCCCCGTCACCAGCCTGTCCATCGAATCGGTCACGGTAAGCGGAATCAGCACCAGGTTCACATTCACCCGAAAGCGCTCATTCGCTCGCGCCCTCAGCCCGGCTTTGCCCTCAATCGCCGGCGGCTCACGGCTCGGCTTCGGCGGAGGCGGCTCAACATGCACGGTGTTGAGAGGATCTTCCTGAGCAAGCGCGCGCGAAGGAGTCCATAAAGCCGCCACGGCGCAAAATACCGTCATGGCAAGCGCCAGCGAGACGCAGAAACTTCCCCGGCGTTGCGGAGAACGGCGATATGACGAAAGCATCATCATAACCAACGAGTCCCAGGCTCTAACGCGCTCGTGCTCGGCATCCTAGCACGCCGGCGGCTCTCCCTGCCATTGCACATCCCCGCGCCCCAGCCGATTCCGCCGAGAGACTGATTTACAATCGGGCAGGGTTCCCGGCTCACAAAAATCGAAGCTCCTGCCGTGGCGTCTATTGGAGAGAACGACCTCAACGAATGGCCCGGATTTATCCATTTCGCGCGCTTCGCTACAACCCGTCCGCGGTCCGTCTTCAGGACGTGGTGACTCAGCCTTACGACAAGATCACTCCCGCCATGCAGCAGGCCTATTACCGGCGCAGCCCTTACAACCTGGTGCGCATCATCCTCGGCCTGCCTGAACTCTTTGATGGGGAAGGTGCCCAGGACGTTTACCGGCGCGCCGCTGAAGATTTCGCCGCCTGGCGTCGCGATGGAATTCTCGCTCAGGAGGGTGAACCCTGCGTCTTCGCCTACTCGCAGACCTTTCCCATTCCCGGCTCCGCGCCCGGCGCTCAGGTTCTCTGCGAACGCCAGGGATTCATCGCACTCGGCGAGCTTTACGACTACTCCGCGAATGTGGTCTTTCGCCACGAACAGACTCTTTCCCGGCCCAAAAACGACCGGCTCAACCTGCTCCGGGCCACCCGTGCCAACTTCGGGCAGATCTTTATGCTTTACTCCGACCCCGGTTTCAGCGCGGAACGCCTCCTCTTCAATTCTACTGCTGCGCCGGACATCGAAGTCACCGACGAGTACGAGGTCATCCATCGCGTCTGGCGCGTCAGTGACCCGGCAACGATCAACCTGCTGACTACCGCCCTCGAAGACAAGAAGCTCATCATCGCGGATGGCCACCACAGATATGAGACGGCCCTCGAGTACGCCCGTGAGCATGCGCCAGAGGAGCAATCAACCTCCGCCGAGCGAAATCCCGGGTTCCCGCCGCTGCCGCCCCGCCCCGCATCCGCCGCCATGATGACCTTCGTCAATATGGACCGCGACGGGCTGGTCATCCTGCCCACGCACCGCGTCATCCATGGTCTTACCGCGTTCGATCCCGCCCGCTTCCTCGAAAGCGTCCGCGCCTGGTTCCTCGTCGAGCCGCTCGCCGCCCAAAGCCCTGATTCGCTTGTCGCAAAACTCAAATCTGCGGAGGCGAAAACCGCCTTCATCGCGGTCACTGCCGCCGGAAAATACCTCCTCACCGCGAATCCGGAAGCCGTAAACACCGCCCTCGAAGACCTCTCCGAAAGGCAGCGCAGTCTCGACGCCGTGCAGCTCCACTCCCTCATCCTCGAGAAAACGCTGGGCATTACTCCTGAGGCCGTCAGCCGGCAAACCCACGTCCGCTATCTGCGCGACGCAGCAGAAGCCATCGATCAAGTCGCGCGCAACGAAGCCGACATCATGTTCCTGATGAAGCCCCCCACGCTCGCCGAGCTGCGCGAAGTCGCCTTCGCCGGAGAGGTCATGCCGCAAAAATCCACCGACTTCTTCCCTAAACTCCTCAGCGGCCTGACAATCTATGCGCTGGACTAAATTTGGCCCTAAATCCCGGACTGGCTCCTGGGTTGGACTCTCAGTGGTCCTCTGGGCCGGCCTCTGCCTGGCGCTGCCCGCGCTTCTGCTACCCATGTTTCTTTCGGGACAGACTGCGCCGACCCCGCCCGCTCCAATGAAAATGCCGGCCTCGCCAGCCTTTCAGGCACCCAGCATTCCTCCACCGGCGCCGCCCCAGGTGGCTCAAAAATTCGCCGTCCTGCTCGATGCCGCGCACGGCGGAAGTGATACCGGAGCGCGCCTCAGCCCTACGCTGCTCGAAAAGGACCTCACCCTCGACTTTTCCAATCATCTCCGCTCCATGCTCGCCGCGCGCGGCATTGATGTCGCCACCACCCGCAATTCCGATGTCACTTTGTCCGCTGACGACCGCGCCGAAATCGCCAACCGCACTCCCTTCTCCGCCTGCATTCTTATTCATGCCACCGCGACGGGCAGCGGAGCGCACCTTTACACCTCATCGCTCGCGCCCACGCCGCTGGAAAAATTCCTGCCGTGGCAGACGGCGCAATCCGCCTACGTCACCAAAAGCCTCAAGCTGCTGTCGGACATCGACTCCGCCTTTGCCCACGCTGAAATTCCCGTCACCCTGGGCCGCACCTCCATCCAACCGATGGACAGCTTCGCCTGCCCCACCATCGCCGTCGAAATCGCACCCTTACAGGCCGGGACCACCACCAAAGCCCGGCCGTTGACCGACCCTGCCTACCAGCGCACCATTCTCGACGCGCTCGTCGCCGCCCTCAATGAGTGGCAGAACGAATGGAGGCAGCAGCCATGATCTCCCGCCTGCAGCGCATTCTCTTCGCGGTCCTGCTGATCGCCATCGTGGCCATGGCCGCCATCCTCATCCGCCTGCGTGAGCGTGCTCAGGACCGCCTTCACGTCGCGCAGGGCACTACCGCTCCCGTCGAAACGGCCTCCTCCACTCCGCAAACCGTCACCCTCGTCATCCCCAACGACCTCGACGGCTCGCTTCAGGACGTGGAGCGCAGCCTGCCCCTTCCCGCCGACAACAGCACGAAAGCGCGCGTCCTGCTCGAAGACCTGCTCGAAACCTTCCACCAGCCGCACTCCACGCATCCCATTGCTACCATCAGTCCCGCCGACGAACCCACCGCGCGCAATCCTTCCGTTAACGAAGGGATCGACGATGTCTTCCTCATGCCCGTCCCGCAACCCGCCGCTTCCGCGAGCCCCGGCAGCGCGAATCCCCACAACTCCACCCCCCAAAGCGCGAACGCCGGAACCCTCGCCGTCGTGGACTTCAGCGCCGCCTTCGCCGCCTCGCAGCCCTCCGGCATTGAGCCCGAAACGCTCACCCTGCTTTCTATCCTCGAAACCCTCCACGCCAACATCCCATCCATCACCCAGGTCCGCTTCCTCATCGACGGCCACCCCGCTCAAACCCTAGCCGGACACGCCGACCTCACCCGCACCTATCTCGCCACCGACACCACAACAGGACCCCAGCACCCATGAACATCGGCGTTTTCGATTCCGGCTTCGGCGGTCTAACCGTCTTTCGCGCCCTGCTCGACCGCCTGCCCGCCGCCAACTACGTTTACCTCGGCGACACCGCCCGTCTCCCGTACGGAGCCAAGTCCAGGGCTACCGTCGCGCGCTACGCGGTTTCGAGCGCCCACTTCCTCGTCAGCCAGGGAGCCGAGTATCTCGTCATCGCCTGCAACACCGCCTCCGCGCTCGCGCTCGACGCCATCCGCGCCGCCGTGCCCGTCCCCGTCCTCGGCGTCATCGAAACCGGAGCCAACGCCGCCCAGGCGTCCACCCAAACGGGAGACGTCCTCGTGATCGCCACTGCCGCGACCGTCGAAAGCCACGCCTACGCCGCGGCCTGCCGCGAACGCGGCCTCCGCGCCCACGAAAAAGCCTGCCCGCTGCTCGTCCCGCTCGTTGAAGAGGGCTGGATCGACCATCCCGTCACCGATCAGGTCCTCAATATCTACCTCACCGAATTGCTCGAAGAATCCCGCCAGGCCGGCCTCAGCCCCGACACGCTCGTCCTCGGCTGCACCCACTACCCGCTGCTTCGCGCCAGGATCGAGCGCAAGCTCCCGGCATCCATTAAAATCATCGACTCCGCCGAAGTCACAGCCGCCCAGGTCGCGGCCGCGCCCGCGGTCTCGGCAATGCCCGGCGAGGCCCATCCGGCACACACGTTTTATGCAACCGACTCGGTCGAGAAGTTCCGGAGGCTGGGGACGCGCTTTCTGGGCCATGCGATTGCAGACGTTAAGCTAATTGATCTCGGCGGCTGAGTTTCAGGCTGTCCTGTCCTGAGTCAAGCGCACAGTTGGTAATTGACGGCGGATGCAACTCAACGCATACTTACCTTAATCCTCAAGGCGCTTTCCCCCGGAGCAACGCCGGCAAATGCGAGGCATCTCTAAGCTGTCTTGTAGAAGGTAGTCGATATTCTTCTTGTGATGGGCTTTATCAAAGACAAACTCCGCCGAATTTGCGCCGGTTGCTACCAGATTTCGGCTTTATCAATCGTCCACTTGCTTCCCGCCCGGCTGTGGTATCCCACTGCCTTTCTGATCGCACGCATTCAAATCAGAATTCTCCGTCCACTGGCTCTGCTCAGACTCTATCCCTTCCGCCACGACCTTGACCGATGGACAACGCGAAAAAAAATCATTTGGTTAAAGCACCTGTCCGCTCTTCGTCGGCCTTTTCCGATTCCCGTTCGGCGGCACGGGACAGCAGAGCTTGAGGAACTGGTTCGCAGCGGAACAGGGCTGGTGTTCTGTACCGTTCATTGTTTTCTTGCCGAGGTCGCGTTGCGCGCGGTGGTCGAAACCAGCGTGGCAGACCTCACCTTGATCTCGGCGACCCCGGAGCTAGATAAGGGATGCCTTGTGATCGGCACGGACCGGACAATACCAACGATCCCGGTCAATGAGAGCGTACTACTGAAGGCCCGCAGGACTCTGCGCCGCGGCGGATCGATCATCGTTATCATCGACCGGAGTGCCGGCGCACCGCTTGAGGGCAACATGCTCCGTCTGGCTCGCTCGGTAGGAACGCGGGTCGTCTTTGGCATTCCCGAGCTGAAGCCAAATTCAGAAATCCTGGTCGACTACTTCATCCCGCCCCTTTTCACCAGCGACGAGTCCATTCAACTGAGCCTCGAAACATTGCGGGCCGAACGAGACTGCATCCTGAAGCTTCCCTCCTCTGGAAGCAACCATTCCGTACCGAACACGAGACGCGCGGCTCCGACGGGCTCCGCCGGCCGTGCGCCCACCTCAGTCGTTTGATTCCGCCTGTAGAATCTTCCGGCTGCTATCCTTATGCTTTTGGAGGACTCCCGACCTATGCTCAATCTTGAAGGCCGCACCGCCGTCGTCTTTGGACTCGCAAACAAGCGATCCATCTCCTGGGGTATCGCTCAAAAGCTGCACCAGGCGGGAGCAAAACTCGCCATTAGCTATCAAAACGAGCGCATGAAGGCCGAAGCGCAGGACCTCATCGCCGAGCTTCCCGGAGCGGACGCCTTCCAGTGCGACGTCTCGAACGATGCTGAAATCGATCAGGTCTTCACGCAAATCAAGGAGCGCTACGGCAAACTCCACATCCTCGTGCACTCCGTCGCCTTCGCCCCCGCCGAAGAGCTCAAGAATGACTTCCTCCAGACCAGCCGCGAGGGCTTCCGCATCGCCCACGACGTCAGCGTGTACTCGCTCATCGCCCTCAGCCGCGCCGCTGCGCCGCTCATGACCGAAGGCGGCAGCATCATCACCCTCACCTACTACGGAGCCGAAAAGGTCATCCCCCATTACAAGGTTATGGGTGTCGCGAAAGCCGCGCTGGAAGCGACGGTACGCTACCTCGCCGCCGACCTCGGCACAAAAAACATCCGCGTCAACGCCATCTCCGCGGGGCCCATCATGACGCTCGCCGCACGCGGCATCGGCGACCTGCGCACCATGCTCAAGTACCACTCCGACCGCGCCCCGCTGCACCGCAACACCGAGCAGTCCGAAGTAGGCAACACCGCCGCCTATCTCGCCTCCGACCTGGCCAGCGGAGTTACCGGCGAAGTCATCTACGTCGACTCCGGCTACAACATCATGGGCTTTTAGCCAGAGCGATCCGCGTTCGGACTGACCGGACGACCAATCGGGCGCGGCCACGCGAAGCATTCGCCCCGTGACTGCCGGTCACTCGTTCCGCAACGCTTCCATCGGATCGACCCGCGCCGCACGTCTCGCCGGAATCCACGCTGCGGCGATAGACAGCAGCAACATCAGCGCCGGCACGCTCACAAACGTAACCGGGTCCACCGTGCCCACGCCGAAGAGGAAGCTGCGCAGCAGCCGCGCCGCCGCAATCGCCGCCACAAGCCCGAGAGCCGATCCCCCGGCGGCAAGCGCCAGGCTGCTCAGGACGATGTCCCGCACAATCTTCCGGCGCGGCGCACCGAGAGCCAGCCGGATGCCGATCTCCCGCGTGCGCCAGCTCACGATGCGCGCGATCAGGCTGTAGACACCCACCGCGCCGATGACCACTGCCAGCACGCCGAAGCCGAGCAACAGAATCGCCAGCGAACGCGATGCCGACTCGGATGCGGTCACAACTTCGTTCAGCGTCTGCAACCGCGCCACTGCGACCTGCGGGTCGATTTCCGCCACCACCTGACGCAGGCTGCCGGCAGCCTGCTGAGTTGTCGCCCGCGTGCGCACCATGATATACATCACGGGTTGCTCGCGCGCAGCAGTCATGGGCAGATACACTTCATCGCCAAAGCCGCCCGCGAGGCTCCCCTCATGTGTGTTGCTCACCACCCCCACCACGGTCACACCCTTATTCACGTTCCAGACCGCGGGCTGCGGCTCGTCACTCACGTTGATCAGTTGCCGACCCAGCGGATCCTCGTGCGGCCACAGGCGCTCCGCCATGCGCCGATCGATGACGACCGCGCGGCTCGCCCCGGAAGCATCCTGCTCGTTCAGCAACCGCCCGCGCACCAGACCAATGCCCAGGGTCGCGAAGTAGCCCGGCGAAACCGTTCGCCCCGTCGCGATTAACGCCCCCTGACGCGCATCGCGAGGGTGGCCCTGCGCATCGTAGACGTAGCTGTTACCCGGCGCGCTCAGCGGCAAAGTGCTGGTCAGCGCTACATTCTCCACCCCGGCGATGCCGCGGGCGTGATCGAGTAGCGTCTGAAAAAATGTCTGGCAATGGCCCACTTCCCGGCAAGCCGTCGCGTCCATTGATACTTCCGCTGTCACAATGCGATCGGTGCGAAAGCCAGGATTCACCTGCGACAGCCGATAAAGGCTGTGCAGCATGAGCCCGGCGCTGACAATCACCACCACGGACAGCCCGATCTGTCCAATGACTAGCAACATGGCCGCGCGAAAATGTGAGGCATTTCCGACCACGCCTCTGCTGCCTTGCCGCAGCGTGCTTTGCAGGTCCGGCGAGGCCATGCGGAGCGCGGGCAGCAGGCCAAATACGAGGCCGGTGATCGCGGAAATCGCCGCCACAAATAAAAATGCGTGCCAGTGCAGCCCTAATGCGCTTAATCGCGGCGTGCCGGCGGGGAGCCAGCGGGCGAACGCGCGCAGGCTTAGCGCCGCCGCCATGAAACCGGCCGCTCCGGCCAGCGCGGCAATCAGCGCGCTCTCGGCGAGAAGCTGCCTGATGAGTCGCCAGCTCGACGCGCCCAACGCGCCGCGAACGGCGATTTCGCGCGCGCGAACGGACGCACGCGCCAGGGTCATATTTGCCACGTTCGCGCAGGCAATCAACAGCACCAGTCCGACTGCTCCGAAAAGCAGGAACAGCCGTGGCCGCACATTGCTGACGATGGAGTCCAGCAGCGGGACCACCGTCATGTCTGATGCCCAGATATCCGGCATTCTCCAGGGGAACATTGGCAGCAGCAACTTCTGCATGCGGCGCACCTCGCCCTGTGCCTGCGCCGGGGTCACCCCGTCTTTCAGGCGGCCAAAAGCGCGTAGATTGAAACTGCTCCAGGGATCTATCGGATCGCCGCCTTTGAAGGTCACCGGCGTCACAAATTGCGTATCAGCATAAGGGAAGCGGATCCCGGCGGGCATCACGCCGATGACCTGCCGTGAGATGCCGTCGATGCGTATCGACTGGCCAATCACATCAGGATTCTCCGCAAAGTGCTCCTCCCAATACCCGTAGCTCAGCACCACTACGGGATCGTGTGCGGCCAGAGCATCGTCAGCCGTGAAGAAACGCCCCAGCGCCGGATGAAGATCGAGCGTGGTCAGGGCGTTGGCCGTCACCTGCGCGCCGAAAACGCGGTTTGGCGAATTTGCTTCGCCCACATTTGACCCGGTGTCCGGACCAAATCCGCTGATCGAGGCAAACAGGGTCGAGTGATCCCCGAGAGCGCGAATCCATCCCTTGGGGAAAAAGCTGGTGTTGACCTCTCCGCCGCCGTATCCGATGCGAACCAGTCGATCCTGCCGGGGAAAGGGCAGGGGCTGGAGCAGGATCGAATCCACCAGTGAAAAGATCGCTGTGTTCGCGCCAATTCCGATCGCCAGCGTCAGAACCGCCGCCACCGCGAACCCCGGAGACTTCCGCAACTGCCTCAGAGCAAATTTCAAGTCATTCAGCATTTCACCTCTCCAAACACTCTCTTCACTCGCTCCGCAATGACTCCAATGGGTCCACCTGGGCAGCGCGCCGCGCTGGAAAATACGCCGCCAGCAGCGAAATCCCCGCAATGGCAATCGAGGTGGTTGCGAATACGGCAATGTCTCCCGGACGCACTCCAAACAGTAGATTCGCTAACATGCGCGCCAGCCCTGCCGCCAGCGGCACGCCAATCACCAAGCCAATCCCGGTCAGTATCGCTGCGCGGCGCAGAAACATTTGCAGAACATCCTTGCGGCTGGCTCCCATGGTCAGGCGCACGCCGATCTCGCGCCTGCGTTCGCCCACCAGGTTCGCCATCACGCCGAAGATTCCGATGCCTGCCAACAGCAGCGCGATCGCCGCGTCCAGCACCAGATAAGAAGCCACATACATTAGCCCAACCAGAGCGTCGTGGAGATACTCCGCGTACGTCTGCATGGCATCAAGAGGCAGCGTCGCATCGATTGCTGCCAACGCTCGACGTATGTCAGGAGCCACCGCCAGCGGATCACCCGCCGTCACAACCACATACTTCGCACTGGTTGGGGGAAGCTGCGCCGTGTCGAGATAAATCGCGGGCTCCGGCGCAGGGTCGGTCCAGTCATATTGGACGTCGCCGGCTACGCCTGCAATCGTCACCCACGGCTCGTCGCTGTCCTTTCCATTGCCCATGCGTATCTTGTGCCCCAGCGGGGATGTCCCCGGGAAATACCTTGCGGCAAACTTCCGGCTCACAATCGCAACCGGAGTGGTATTCAGGCCATCGCTCGCGTCAAATGCGCGGCCTTCCACTACCGGAATATGCATAGTGTCGAAGTAGTTCGCGCTGACCGCAAGCCGCGCTGCGTTCTGCGCTTGCCCCGGAGCCACCGGACGGCTGTCGATTCTGAAGCTGTCCTCCCATGTGCCATCGTTGCCATTGGGCAGGAACGTGGTAACGGCAGCACTCTTCACACCCGGCAGCATCTCGATGCGGCTCAGGCTGTCCGCATACCATGCGGCTTGCTTCGCCGCGGTGCTATAGCGTTGTGGCGGCAGGTCGACGTTGAACGTAAGCATCTGCTTCGGCCCGTAAACATCGCTGCGGTGCAACATTGCCTCCATGCCCTTGGCCATCAGCGCCGCGCCAATCACCAGCGCGACCGCCAGCGCAATCTGGGCCACGGCGAACACATTCCGCAGCCGGTGCGCCCCCCTGGAGCTGGTCGCCGTGCGCCCCCCCGCCTTGAGCTGCTCCACAAGGTTCAACCGCAGTGCTTCCAAAGCCGGAGCCAGTCCGGAAATCACGCCCGCCGCAACAGCCAGCACAACCGAAAGCGCCAGCGCGCGCCTGTTCAGCGAGATATTTCCCCATCCCGCAACATAGCGCGCCACCTGCGCCGGCATATTGTTGAGCATGATCTGTAAATCCAGTTTCGCCAGCATCAGGCCGCCCGCAGCGCCCGCAAGCCCCAGCAGCACACTCTCGGCCAGCAACTGCCGCAGCAGTCGCACGCGCCGCGCTCCCAAAGCAGAACGCACCGCCATCTCATTGCGCCGTCCCAGCCCGCGCGCAAACTGCAGATTCGCCACATTCGCGCAGACGATCAGCAGGACAACCAAGGTTGCGCCCATCAGCAAGCGCATATAGAGCGGAGTCATCCCGTTGATGCTGTCCAGCAGCGGTGCAACCTTCACGCTCCATCCCAAATTCGTTGCTGGATATGCCTTGGCCAGCCGCGCCGCGATGCCCTGCATCTCCGCCTGCGCCTCAAGCACGGTGACGCCCGGCCGCAGCCGCCCCAGCACGAGGTAATTGCGGGACGTGCGATCGTGCATCTGCGACGCAGTGGGAGCAAGCGGCAGAAAAAGATCCGCCGTCTGGGGATAGCCCAGTGTTTTGGGCATCACTCCGATCACGGTATAGGCACGGTCATCCAGCTCCACATGCCTGCCTATGACTCCGGATTCGCCTCCAAAGTGCCGCTGCCAGAAGCCATAGCTCAGCACGGCCTCGCCATCGCGACCCGGCTGCGCCTCATCAGCGCGGAAATCACGGCCCAGCAATGGGCGTACCTTCAACAGTCCGAAAAAATTCGGAGATACCGCGGTTGTCTGCACATGCGCTGCCTCGCCAGCTCCGGTAAGGCTCAAGGATTCATCGGTACGGATAGCCAGTTGCTCGAACGAACGGCTCTGGCGCGCCCAGTCCTCGTAGTTGCCAAGCGTTACCCACACAGGCTGGCCACCATTCTGCACTGCATCCACCGTCACCACCCGGCTCATGTCCGGAACCGCCAGGGGGCGCAGCACAATCGCGTCCATTACGCTGAAGATCGCCGTATTCGCGCCAATCCCAATCGCCAGCGTCAAAACCGCCGCCACCGCGAACCCCGGAGACTTCCGCAACTGCCGCACTGCGAATTTCAGATCATTCCACACACGCAACTCCCCGATACTTCCAGTCATCCTCGTGCAAGCGGACATCCATTTCGATTCGCCGCTAAGCTGTTCAATCCGCAAGCTCTCCCCTCCGCCCAAAACGCCACCGGGTGTCCATTCTCGAAAACCGCTGTCCAAAACCGGACATATTCCGCCCCAGCCGGAACTTCGAGACCAATCCGCGCTGTGCGCCGCCGGGCACGCGGAATGCTTGCTTTCGTTAGCCCAAAAATTCCCCGTTACAATAAGAACAGCAGTTCCCGTCCGCTCATGCGGCCCCCAACCCAAGACTTCAGGAACACAAATGATTTCAGTCAACAACGTAAGCATGCGCTACGGCGCAAAAATTCTGTTTGAAGACGTCACCGTCACCTTTATCGCGGGTCGCCGCTTCGGGCTCACCGGGCCCAACGGAGCCGGAAAAACCACCTTCATGAACGTCCTCTCCGGCGAGCTCGACGCGCAGAAGGGCGACGTCGTCCGCCCGAAGAAAATCGGGGTCCTCAGCCAGGACCAATTTGCCTTCGACGCCTACCGCGTCATCGACACCGTCATTATGGGCAACAAGCCGTTGTGGGCCGCTCTTGAAGAGCGCGATGCCATCTATTCCAAGGCTGAACTTTCCAACGAAGACGGGATGCGTCTCGGCGAGCTTGAAGGCATTGTCGGCGAGGAGGACGGCTACAGCGCCGAGAACGACGCCGCCATTCTGCTGCAAGGGCTCGATATCCCTGAAGATCTGCATGAGCGCAAAATGAGCGAGCTGCAGGGCGGCCAGAAGGTTCGCGTACTGCTCGCGCAGGCCCTGTTCGGCAAGCCGCAGACGTTGCTGCTCGACGAGCCCACCAACCACCTCGACCTCGACTCTATCCACTGGCTCCAGGACTTCCTCATTCGCTTTGAAGGCACGCTGATCACCATCTCGCACGACCGCCACTTCCTCAACAGCGTCTGCACCCACATCGCCGACATCGATTACCAGACCATCATCACCTACACCGGCGGATACGACGACATGGTCGTCGCCAAGACCCAGATTCGCTCCCGCCTCGAATCGCAGAACGAGCAGCGCGAAAAGAAAATCGCTCAGCTCAATGAATTTATCGCCCGCTTCGCCGCCGGGACCCGGGCCAGCCAGGTCACCAGCCGCAAAAAAGAAGTCGAGCGCCTGCAAACAACCGAGCTCGCCCGGTCCAATATCGCGCGACCTTACATTCGCTTCGACCAAAATCGCCCGTCCGGCAAAACCGCCCTCGAATTTCAGGGCGTCAGCAAAAGCTACGGCGACCGGCGGGTCATCCCGAATTTCGAAGCCAACATCACGCGCGGCGAAAAAATCGCTCTCATGGGCCGCAACGGATCCGGCAAAACCACCCTCATCAAGTCGCTGCTCTCCGCCGTGCCCGAGCACGCTGACAAAGACTTCACCCTCGACGCGGGCACCATCAAGTGGGGACACGAAGCCAACTTCGCCTACTTCCCGCAGGACCATACTGGCATCATCGAGCACGGAACCAACGTCGCCGACTGGCTGCACCAGTTCGATCCCAAGGCGGTTAAGGAGGACATCCGCGGCATTCTCGGCCAGATGCTTTTCCGCGGTGAAGAAGGACTCAAGCCCACCTCCGCACTCTCCGGCGGAGAGGCCGCCCGCCTCATCTTCTGCCGTCTTATGATGCAGAAGCCCAACATCCTCGTCCTCGACGAACCCACCAACCACCTCGACCTCGAAACCATCAACGCGCTCAACATCGCGCTCCAGAAATATGAAGGAACGCTCCTGCTCGTGACCCACGACTACGACCTCATCGACGAGGTGGCCACCCGCATCTGGCACTTCGACCAGGGAGCCATCGAAGACTTCAAAGGCCCCTACGAGGAATATCTGACAGCGACGGCTTCCGCGTCTGTGCGCTAGCAGGAGAATTGATTGTCTCTCTTGCTCAACGCCCAATCCGTAACCAAGTCCTTCGGCGCTACCACGCTCTTCCGCGAAGTCTCCTTTACCGTCAATGAAGGAGACCGCATCGGCCTCATCGGCCCCAACGGAAGCGGAAAAACCACGCTGCTCAAAATGCTCGCCGGCGAAATCGAACCCGACTCCGGCCAGATCACGCCGCGCAAAAACCTGCGCATAGCCTACGTCGAGCAGGACTCGCAGTTCCCCGCCGGACCCACAACCCGGGCGGTCATTGAAGCCGCCCTCCGTCGTACCCGTGTCCCCGAACCCGACTGGGAGCAGCGCCTTCGCGCCACCCTGGGCATCGCCGGATTCACCGACTTCGCCGCCGAAGCCGCCGCGCTCTCCGGAGGCTGGAAGAAGCGCCTGGCTATTGCCGAAGCTCTTGTCCAGCACCCCGACCTGCTCCTGCTCGACGAGCCCACCAACCACCTCGACCTTTCCGGAATCGAGTGGCTCGAAGGCCTGCTCGCGTCCCAACCCTTCGCCGCCGTGCTCATCAGCCACGACCGCTATTTCCTCGAAAACACTGCTCTGCAAATGGCCGAGTTGGACCGCGCCTATCCCAGCGGAATGCTCCGCGCCAACGGCAACTACAGCCAGTTTCTTGAAGCCAAAGAAGAATTTCTCCACGCGCAGGCCCGCTATCAGGAAGGGCTCGAAAACCGCGTCCGCGTAGAGAAAGAATGGCTGCGCCGTGGCCCCAAGGCCCGCGCCACCAAGGCCAAGGCCCGCATCGACAACGCCAACCGCCTCATCGCCGAGCTCGCCGACGTCAACGCGCGCACCCGCTCCGCCAGCGCCGATTTCGACTTCACAGCATCCGGACGCCAGAGCAAGCGCCTCGTCGAGCTTGAGGGCCTCGCCTACTCCTTCGCCGACAGACCACTCTTCGAGGACCTCAATTTCAACCTCGCCGCTGGAATGCGCGTCGGCCTCGTAGGCTCCAACGGCAGCGGTAAAACCACCCTCATGCGCCTGCTCACCGGCGAGCTTGAGCCGACATCCGGAACCATCAGGCGCGCCACCAATCTCCGCATCACTTACTTTGAGCAGGACCGCCAGCTCGACGAGACGCAGACCCTGCGCCGCGCGCTCGCGCCCCATGGCGACTCCATTGTCTATCAGGACCGCATCATCCACGTCGCGTCCTGGGCCGCGCGCTTCCTCTTCACCGGCGAACAGCTCAACCAGCCCGTCTCGCGCCTCTCCGGAGGCGAGCGCGCCCGCGTCCTGATCGCGCAGCTCATGCTCCAGCCCGCTGACCTGCTCCTGCTCGACGAGCCAACCAACGACCTCGACATTCCCACGCTCGAAATCCTTGAAGAAACACTGCTCGAATACCCAGACGCGCTCGTCCTCGTCACTCACGACCGCTACATGCTCGACCGCGTCGCCAACATCGTCGTAGGACTCGACGGCGAGGGTGGCGCCGCCACCTTTGCCGATTACGCGCAATGGGAAGCGTGGCTCGAAGATCGGGAGCAATCGAAAAAGCCTGCTCGCGCCGCCGAACCAAAGCTCGCGCCAGCCCCACAACCGCCCGCGGCAAAGAAGAAGCTCTCCTACCTCGAAGCCCGCGAATGGGCCGCCCTCGAAGATCGCATCGCCCAGACCGAAGAAGCCCTCAAGCAGGCCCGCGCCGTGCTCGAAGATCCATCCGTAGCCATCGACGCCGTGCGCCTCCAAACCGCATTATCCGAAGCCGAAGCCGCGCAGCAAACCGTGGACGCGCTCTTCACCCGCTGGGCCGAACTCGAAGCCAAACAGACGCAATAGCCGCACCCGGCTGGCTCCGCAAACTTGACAGGTATAGACCGCCATACAAAACTTGCAGGGGACTATTTTTGCGAATTGAGGGACCACCAAACATGCTGCGACGGATTACGCTTGCCTTTGCTGTGGGTATCTTTTTTGCGAGCACACTTGTGAGCGCAACGGCCCAGACCACCCATGCCTTCGTCAACACGCTGATGCCGGAGCCCGCGCACCTCTCCGTCCAGCCCGGCAGCCTGCCGCTCACCACATCCTTCACAGTGGCAACCGACAGCTACCACGACGCGCGCCTCGACAATGCTATCGCGCGCACGCTACTCCAGCTTGAAAACCACACCGGGCTCCAAATTGCCCGCACGCCCACCGCGTCCAAATCCGCAACCCTGCTCATCACCGTCGATGGCCCCGGCGAAGCCATCCAAAGCGTCGATGAAAACGAATCCTACTCGCTCGATGTAACGCCAACCGGCGCGCACATCAAGGCCGCCACCGACGTAGGCGCCATGCGCGGCCTCACCACCTTCCTGCAACTCGTGCAGACCGACGGCTCCAGTTATTTCCTGCCTACCGTCTCCATTCAGGATTCGCCGCGCTTCCGCTGGCGCGGCCTCATGATCGACTGCAGCCGCCACTTCGAGCCGATCCCGGTCATCAAGCGCACGCTCGACGGAATGGCTGCCGTCAAGCTCAACGTCTTCCACTGGCACCTCTCCGACGATCAGGGCTTCCGCATCCAGAGCAAGGTCTTCCCCAAACTCACCGAAATGGGCTCCGACGGTAAGTTCTACACGCAGGACCAGGCCCGCGAAATCGTTGCCTACGCCCGTGCGCGCGGGATCCGCGTCGTGCCTGAATTCGACATGCCCGGCCACGCGGGGTCCTGGTTCGTCGGCTATCCCGATCTCGCCAGTGGACCGGGACCCTATCATATCGAGCACAAGTTCGGGATCTTCGACCCCGTCATGGACCCCACCCGCAAAAGCACCTACAAATTCCTCGATAAGTTCATCGGAGAAATGGCGACCATCTTCCCCGACCCCTACATGCACATCGGCGGCGACGAAAACAACGGCGTGCAGTGGAAAAACAGCCCGCGCATTCAGGCCTTCATGAAAAAGCACGACCTCCATGGCACGGCGGGCCTGCAAACCTACTTCAACCAGCAGCTCATCCCCATCCTCAAGAAGCACCACAAGCGCACGGTTGGTTGGGACGAAATCTTCGCGCCCGGCCTCCCGAAGGACGCCGTCATCGAATCGTGGCGGGGCTTCGACTCGCTCGCCGCCAGCGCTAAAGCAGGGTATGACGGCATTCTCGCCGCCGGATACTATCTCGACCAGATCCAATCCGCCGGGCAACACTACCTGGTCGATCCGCTGCCCGCCAATAGCGACTTAACACCGGAGGAAAAGTCGCGCATCCTTGGCGGCGAAGCGGCGATGTGGAGCGAGCACATCTCCCCGTACAGCATCGACTCGCGCATCTGGCCGCGCACCGCCGCCATCGCCGAGCGTCTGTGGTCGCCGCAAAGCGTCAACAATGTGGACGATATGTACCGCCGCCTGTGGGTGGAAGACCTCCGCCTCGAAGCCGTCGGGCTGACGCAACTCTCCAGTGAAGACGTGGGCCTGCGCCAGCTCGCGGGCACCGCTGCCATCGAGCCGCTGCGCATCCTCGCCAGCGTCCTCCAGCCCGTCGGCTTCGACCAGATCTACCAGATGCAGCATACGACGCAGCTCACGCCCATGGTCCATCTCGTCGATGCCGTGCGCCCCGACCCGCCTTCGCAGCACGGAATGAAGCTGCTGGTAAGCAAATATCTCGCCGACCATGACGCACGGGCCGGCGAAAGGCTCCAGGCCATCTTCGCGCACTGGGTCGTCGCCGGTCCGCAGGCCCAGGCGCTTATGTCCGCATCGCCGCTGCTCAAACCCGCCGAGCCGCGCGCGCAGCAGCTAGTCGATTTAGGAACCGCCGGCGAAGAAGCGTTAATTTATCTTAACAAGAATGAAGCCGCACCAGCCGGATGGGCGCAGTCCAAACTCGCGCTCATCGATCAGGCGCAGAAGCCGGCGGGCCTTGTTCGCTTCACCGTGCTTGATCCGCTGCGCGAGCTGGTCAAGGCCGTCCAGCAATAGAAAATCAGGTCGCGCATCTCCTTTTTCGGATGCGCGATCTGACCATCTCAGAGCGTCTGGCCGACAGCAGTGCAGCTAAGCCCGGTCCGCCTGTTCGCTCTGCAGGGCGCGCTCCGCCTTGGGTAGCGAAATCAACTTGTCAGGTGAACGAATGATCCTGTAAACCCCTGCCGCGATCGCTCCGCCAATCAGAGGCGCAACAATAAACAGCCATAGCTGCTGCAACGCCCATCCGCCCACCCATATCGCAGGGCCAATGCTCCGCGCCGGATTCACGGAAGTATTCGTGATGGGAATGCCGACCAGGTGGTCCATCGTCAGCGCAAATCCAATCGCAATACCGGCAAAGCCTACCGGGGCCTTGATGTCCGTCGAGCCCAGCACCACGAGCACAAAAAATGCTGTCAAAACCACCTCGGCGACAAACCCCGCCGCCATGGAAAAATGGTCCGGAGAGTGCAGCCCATATCCGTCGGAACCGAGCCCGGACAAGGAAGCGCTATATCCGCCCGCCATGCCGCGCGCAATGAACAGAATGACTCCGCCCGCCAGAATCGCGCCGATAATCTGCGCGATCACATACGCAATCGCGTCCTTAATCCCGAACTTCCTGCTCAGCCAAACGCCAAACGTTACCGCCGGGTTGATGTGGCAGCCCGAGATCGGCCCGATGGTGTATACCATCACCAGCTGCGACAACCCGAACGCCAGCGCGACGCCCGCAAACCCGATGTGCTTTCCCGCCAGCACCGCGCTGCCCACTCCAATGA
>JBAPRH010000008.1:0-2324 GCA_049280995.1 Acidobacteriaceae bacterium | reverse complement strand
CCCTGGTACTGCCCGTTGGGAACCAGGAACCGG
Organism: Acidobacteriaceae bacterium; assembly: GCA_049280995.1. Lineage (GTDB taxonomy): Bacteria > Acidobacteriota > Terriglobia > Terriglobales > Acidobacteriaceae > Silvibacterium. The sequence goes on along the minus strand of JBAPRH010000008.1, from coordinate 2,291 downwards.
CGTCGAGCGACTGGACGTCCCGTGACGACCAGCTGCGCACCGGGCCCTTGCCGGTCGTGGTGCGATCCAGATCCTGGTCGTGCAGCAACACCGGCACGTTGTCCATCGTGGGCTGTACGTCTGCTTCGACCCATCCGCATCCGGCGGCCCACGCCGCTTCGAAGGCCGGCATGGTGTTCTCCGGAGCGTTTGCACTCGCCCCGCGATGGGCGATGACCAACGGGCCGGATCGCCGGCGCAACAGGTCTTCCACCAGAACGGCCGACATGGCCCGTGAGATTACACAGGTCGCCGCCGCCGGGGGCCCATCGCACCCTTCACCCGCCCCCAAGAAATGCAGTGCCGGGGGCCGCCCGGGCAACCCGCAACTGCACCCGGACGTCCACCGATGCCCACCTCTGGCGGTAACGTCGTGGGTTGGGACCTTGAAGTTGGCAGCCGCCTGGTCCGTCAGGGAGCCGCCGTGCACGACCGACCGGCGAGACGATGGGGAGGACCTGTGCCACCACAGGGCACCGGCGCCGATGGCGGCTCGGGCGATGGCCGATCTTCCCGGATCAGCCGCCTCGCCTCGCCCGCAGACCTCCGGGCGCTGAGCCAGGTGCAGCTGGCCGAACTGGCCGAGGAAATCCGAACCTTCCTGGTCCAGAAGACGTCAACGCGCGGCGGTCATCTCGGCCCGAACCTCGGGATCGTCGAGCTCACCATGGCGTTGCACCGGGTCTTCGATTCGCCGGCCGACCCGATCATCTTCGACACGGGGCACCAGGCCTATGTCCACAAGATCGTCACCGGCCGGGCCGCGGACTTCGACAGGTTGCGCACCAGGAACGGCCTGTCCGGCTACCCGAGTCGGACCGAGTCGGTGCACGACTGGGTGGAGAACTCCCACGCGTCGACCTCGCTGGCCTACGCCGACGGTTTGGCGAAGGCCTTCGCCCTGCGCGGCGAACACGGCCGCACCGTCGTGGCCGTCATCGGCGACGGCGCGCTGACCGGCGGGATGGCCTGGGAGGCGCTGAACAACATCGCAGCCGCCAAGGATCGACCGCTGGTGGTGGTGCTGAACGACAACGGGCGGTCGTACGCGCCGACCACCGGTGGGATGGCCCAGCGGATGGCGTCCCTGCGGCTGCGACCCGGCTACGAACGGTTCCTCGACCAGGTCAAGAACCGGCTGCCCCAGGCCCCGGTCATCGGGCGCCCGCTGTACTCGGCATTGCACGCGTTGAAATCGGCCATGAAGGATTGGCTGCTCCCGCAGACCATGTTCCAGGACCTCGGGCTGAAGTATCTCGGTCCGATCGACGGTCACGACATCCCCGCGCTCGAGGAGGCGCTGCGCAACGCCAAGGGCTACCGCGGACCGGTGTTGGTGCACTGCCTCACCCGCAAGGGTCAGGGCTACGCGCCGGCCGAGAACGACGACGCCGAACAGATGCACTCGCCGCCGGCCTTCGATCCGGACACCGGGCTGCCCATCGCGGCGCCGACCAACACCTGGACCAGCGTGTTCAGCCACTCACTGGTCGAGATCGGCGAGGTTCGCAAGGATGTCGTGGCGATCACCGCGGCCATGAGCGGCCCCACCGGGCTCGGCGCCTTCTTCGATCGATTCCCGGACCGGGTCTACGACGTCGGCATCGCGGAGCAGCATGCGCTGACCTCCGCCGCCGGACTGGCGATGGGTGGTATGCACCCGGTGGTCGCGTTGTATGCCACCTTCCTGAATCGTGGATTCGATCAGCTGCTGATGGACTGCGGCTTGCACCGGCTGGGCGTGACGGTGGTGCTGGACCGCGCCGGGATCACCGGCGAGGACGGACCGAGCCACCATGGCATGTGGGACATGTCGCTGGCTGCCCTGGTGCCCGGGCTGGCGCTGGCGGCCCCCCGCGACGCGCCGACGCTCGCCGAGGAACTGGCCGAGGCCGTCGTGGTCGACGATGGTCCAACTCTGATCCGGTATCCCAAAGGCGCTGTGCCGCAACCTGTTACCGCAATTCGGCGGGTCGTTGCCAGCCATGATCGGCTGGTCACTGCCGGAGGCGGGATCGGGGCGGTCGATGTGCTCACCGAGCCGGCCGCGGGCCAGGACGAGGACGTGCTGCTGGTGGCGGTCGGGGCGTTCGGGGCCATGGCGGTCGACGCCGCGGCCCGGCTCGCCGATCAGGGAATCGGGGTGACCGTCGTCGATCCGCGGTGGGCGCTGCCGGTGCCCCCTGCCCTGGCCGTGCTGGCCGGTGGGCACCGGATGGTCGTGACCATCGAGGACGGGGGCCGGTCCGGCG
>JBAPRH010000007.1:0-1554 GCA_049280995.1 Acidobacteriaceae bacterium | reverse complement strand
ACGGCCACAGTGTCTTTCATCGCATCGGGAGCCCGGCAGCGGACCGTTTAGGCGGTCCCGCAGGAAGGAGTTTTGCAACATGGAGTTCACCGACAAACGCACCGCGGACTTTTGGTCCACGCACATCGCGGACCTGGGATGGAATTCGTTCTTCGAAAGTTATTTTGCGGAGTTCAAGCAGTCCGCGCTCCTCCCGGCCCGCGTGGTCGAGGAGTTCAAGGGCCTTTACCGGGTGAGGTCTGCGCAGGCGGAGTACCTGGCAGAAGCTGCCGGCAAGCTGCAGCATCTTGCCGTCAGCCGGGAAGACCTTCCCGCCGTCGGAGACTGGGTCGCGATCACAGCGCGCCCGGAAGAAGGACGGGCGCGGATCGAGCACATTCTGCCGCGCAGGACCAAACTCTCCCGCAAGGTTGCCGGGCGGGAGATGAGCGAACAGATCGTGGCCTCGAACCTCGATACGGTATTCGTGGTTAGCGCGCTGAATCGCGAATTCAACCTGCGGCGCATCGAGCGCTATCTGACCATGGTGTGGGACAGCGGCGCACGGCCCGTCATCCTGCTTAACAAAGCAGACCTCTGTCCGGACGCGACTGCGCGCGCCGCTGATGTGGCGAGCATCGCCCTGGGAACTCCGGTGCGCCTGCTAAGCGCGCTGGAACAAACTGGCCTCGAAGCTGTGCGGGAGTATCTGTCTCGCGGAACTACAGCTGCCTTTGTGGGCTCGTCCGGTGTCGGCAAGTCCACCATCATCAATGGGCTCGCGGATGCAGCCTTGCCCGTGCAGGCGGTGCGCGATCACGATGACCGGGGAAAGCACACCACCACCTCGCGCCAGATGATCTTCCTTCCCGGCGGAGGTATGCTGATCGATACGCCGGGCATGCGCGAAATCCAGCTCTGGAACCATGAGGAAGGGGCGGCGCAGGCCTTCGACGATATCGCAACTCTTTCCCAGGGATGCAAGTTTCGGGACTGCGGCCATCGCGGCGAGCCGGGATGCGCCGTGGAGGCCGCCATCCAGCAGGGTGAATTGTCGTTCGAGCGGCTGGAAAACTACCGCAAGCTGCTGGCCGAGCTGCGCTTTCAGGAACGCAAGACCGATCCCGAGGTGGCGCGGCAGGTCAAGGAGGAATGGAAGAAAATCCACAAGGCCATGCGTAAGCGTCCGGAACGGTTCTGAAAATCGAGACCGATTCTGAAAACTAGGCAGGTGAACCGAGAATCTCTTCCACCCGGCGCAGATCTTCCTCCGTGTCCACTCCCACGGTGTCGTACGGGGTCTCGCGCACGTGAATCCCGATGCCGTTCTCGAGAAAGCGCAATTGCTCCAAACGCTCGCTGCGCTCGAGCGCTGACTCAGGCAGCGCGACGAAGCGGTCCAGCGCCGCCTTGCGATAAGCGTAGAAGCCGAGATGTTTGAAATATTTTGGCCCGGCGCCGTCGCGGTCGTAGGGAATGGTCGCGCGGGAGAAATAGAGAGCGCGCCCCGCCGCATCCGTGACTACTTTTACCGCGCTGGGATTGCCGACGTCCGCAGAGGCTGCCGCCGTCATC
>JBAPRH010000006.1:0-22501 GCA_049280995.1 Acidobacteriaceae bacterium | reverse complement strand
GTCGCGGTAGGGATACGGATCACTCCGTACCCCCCGCACAGATCCGGACGGGCGGATTTCCCGCATCCGGCTCTTGCCTCAGGTAGTGACGCGCGGACGGCGCGAGGGATAAGGATGGCAGATATGGGCCGGTGGCAGCCAGCTACGGATGAGCCGTTTCATTCGCTCCCACTTGACGCGACCATGCTGGCTTCTTCTGCACAGGGCATGATGCCAGAGGTTGCTCACGGTGAAACGAAAGTGAGCCATGGCATGCCCGTTACCCGGTACTCCGAAATAACGGAAATGCCCGCCCACAACGGACTTCAACCACGCGCCAACTTCAGGAACAGGGTCATGCATACGCCGCCGCAACTCGATCTTGACGTGCAGCAACTTCGCCTGCATACGTTTGCGAACCGTTTGCCGAAGCACCATGAACCTTCCCCTCTTCGTCTTCCCGCAGATGTGCTTGAAGCCGAGGAAATCGAAGGTCTCCGGCTTGCCCAGACCAGCGAGCTTTCGGTTCGCCGCCGCATGGCGTCCGAACTCGAAGAGCCGCGTCTTTTCCGGGTGCAGTTCCAGTTGGAACTTTTCCATTCTTTCCTTCAGTTCCGCCCAGAACCTATCGGCCTCGTCTTTGAGCTCGAATCCAACCACGATGTCGTCGGCGTAACGCACCACGATCACATCGCCGCGCGCACGCTTCTTCCGCCATGCCTGAACCCAGAGATCGAAGACGTAGTGGAGGTAGATATTCGCCAGCAGCGGCGATGCACTTCCGCCCTGCGGCGAGCCCGCATCCACGAACGTTCGCTTACCCTTTTCCAGCACGCCCGCGTTCAGCCATTTCTGGATGAGCCGCACGACGCGCCGGTCCGCTATCCGATGCTGGAAGAACCGGATCAGCCATTCGTGCGAAAGCCTATCGAAAAAGCTGCGCACGTCCAGGTCCAGCACCCAGTTCACACGTTGCTCATGGAGTCCACAGAACAGTGCATCCAGCGCTTTATGCTGGCTGCGTCCTGGCCGGAACCCATAAGAGAAGCCGAGGAAGTCGGTTTCGTAGATTGCATTGAGTACCTCCACCGTCGCTCGTTGAACAAGCTTGTCTTCGAGCGCCGTGACGCCGAGCGGTCGCTGCCGCCCGTCCGCCTTGGGGATGTACACCCTACGCACTGGCTTCGCCCGGTACGCTCCGCGCTTCAGTCTATGGGAGAGGTTCTGGAGATTGTCCTCAAGAGCCTCGCCGTAGTGCTGCCACGTTTCTCCGTCTACACCGGCTGCCGCGTGCCTCTTCAACTGCGAATAGGCAAACCGCAGGGTGTCGATCCGGTAGATGTGATGCATCAGAGCGGTGAACCTTGCATCCTTGTTCGATTTTGCCGTCTGTCGTACCTGCGCCAGCTCGCTTGGCGCGACTACCCGGCTCTGAGTCCGGATCGCGTTTTGCTGGCTCAGGTTCCCCTTGGCCAGACCCCTTCCCTCCATCTCCTCCGCCACCGCTGTTTTGGCTTTGTTCGGAGACTTCCCCGGTACTATGGGTCTGTCCGACTTCCCGTGTTCGTTCATCATCGGATTCCGTCCTTGGACTTCCCGATACGTCCCAAGCGCAATGGCAGCTCTTGGGTGAACCCGGGATCTCTCAACTTCCGTGCAAGATGCGTCCCTACGTGCCAGGGTCACAGACCGCGCAGGACCCCGGTGAAGCTCGCGATAACGCCTCACCGAATGTTGCCTTCCGCGTTGTGTCAGGGCGTCGGCGTCCTGAAGTTAGGGGTATTTCGCGGCTCAATTGCCTGGCCCGTAGTTCCTCCTGTCTACGCTTCGTATCTGACCTTGCGGTCATGCCCGCAAGACTCGGAGCCGGTGTGGCTTGCTAGACCTTCACCGTACGACTCTTTCATTCGCTACATCTTGCCGGTTCGGTGCGGTCGGCTCGTGTCCCCTCAAGGTCAGTTGCTACTGCCCTCAAAGAGCACGGTGCTTACGCACCGGGTTGACGCTACGACACGTCACCCCCAAATGGGATGCTGCTGGTAAACCGGCAGATACTTTCGGTTTACTATCGTCAACGCGCTCTAAATCAGCGATTTAGCAATCCGCCACATCTGACACGCTTCCTGCGTTTACATTCGTAAACAGACCGAGCGCTCCAGAGCGCCCGCCGTGTAAACGCGCTGATATACAAGGGCTTTCAGCAATGGGGCGCTTGACGAGCAAAATCGCAGGGTGCAAGCTATTTTTGAGGCTGGCTTTCCCATGAGCACTCCCCGCATCCCGGCTCCGATGCAGTCTCCAGCTTCACCGAGTGGCGAAGCGCGTCCGGTTCTCCGTGCCAAAACTATCGCAACCAGGGTCACGCCGGAAGAGCTGGCGGAGGTAGAAACCGCCGCCGAAGGCGCGGGGAAAACCATGGCCGAATGGCTGCGCGAGCTGGCTTTGCGTTCGGCCCGGCAGCGGCCTGCCGACCCCACCGAATTGTTGCTGGCCGAGCTAATGGCGACCCGGTATGTGCTCCTGAATCTTTTCCACGCAACCGCCCAGGCGAACGCGGAAGGGAAACAACTGCTACCCGATTCCGTCGTCAAAATCCGTGACCAGGCCGACGCCCAAAAACTCGAAAAGGCCCGCAAGCTACTCCAGAAATTTCTATCCCAGGAGGACGGCAGCGGAGGGCAAAAGTGAGTCGGCCCATGCGCTTTCCGAATCGTTCCGGGAGGCTGTTCTGGTTTCTTTTCTGGATTGCGGTTGGCCCACTTGTGCTCATGTTACCGGCGTCGGCATGGCTCTATTGGACGCTCACGCCGCTCGAAAAGGTCTACCTCACGACCTATGCCGCCAGCTCCGTAGAGGCTGGGATTCCGCGCAGCGAGATGACCATACGCTGGGTGATGAAGACCGCGCCCAGGCGGAAGTCGGTTCCCGCTTCAGCCGGGGATGTAGTGGCAGGCCCAGACCCAAAACTGCCCGTCAGCCTCTCGCCCAAAGCCATCGCGGAGGGCTGGCGTGGAGTGGCTTACAGCGCCCCGGAGAAAGTGCCCGCAGACGCGCTTGCCAAGGGGTTGCAGGACTACGTTTATGACGGTGTGAGTGTCTGGTGGCTGTTTGGCAGACCGATGCTCAATAGTCTTGCGATACTGATGCTGCTTTATGTGCTCTGGCTCCAGATGAAGCAGGGGTTTGGCCGGAAGCAACAGCAGGAGGAACGCTACGGACGCAGAACCAAAGGCCCGGAGCTGGCCTCGGCTTTGCGGTGGCGCGGCGCAAAGACGGACGACATACGGTTCCGTCTGCACTTCGAGAATGCGTTTTTGCGATGGCTGCCCTTTGGCCCGAGCTACCGTATTCCCAAGCGTCTTGAAGCCAGCCACATTCTGATGATGGGCGACACCGGCAGCGGAAAGTCCAACGCCATCCGGCAGCTTCTTCGCCAGGTGCGGAAGCGCGAAGAGTGCGCCATTGTCTACGACCCGGCGATGGACTTTGTGAGCGAATTTTACTCGCCCGCGCGTGGCGATTTGATTCTCAATCCGCTGGACCAGCGTTGCCCGTACTGGGGATTAGGCGACGAGATCGACCGCGACGAAACAGCGGCGACCATCGCCGCCGCGTTCCTGCCGGAAAAGGAGTATGAGAAAGAGTTTTTCACCGATGGGCCGCGCCGGATACTGGCCCATCTGCTCAAGCGGCAGCCGCAGCCCAGGGACATTCTGAGCATGATGGCCGACCCGTCGCGGATCGAGTTTGCGGTAAAAGGAACGCCGCTGGCCGCCCTGCTCGATGCGGGAGCGCCAGCACAGCGGGCGGGTGTCCTTTCCAGCCTGAACATGGTGGCCGACAGTCTGGAGCTGTTGCCGGAGTGGGAGCATACGAGGCCGACGTTTGCGACAGCCGAATGGTACGCCAGCCGGAAACGATGGGTATTTCTCACGTCCACTCCTGCCTATCGCGCGAAGGTTCTGCCGCTTCATTCCGTGTGGCTCGATTTATTCATCCTTCGCATGATGGGCTACTGTGAGGACACGGCGAAGCCGGTATGGTTTGTGCTGGACGAGCTGGCGAGCCTCAACAAACTGCCGCAGCTCCACACAGCCGTCACGGAGAACCGCAAGTATGGGAATCCCGTTGTGATGGGCTTTCAGGGGCGCAGCCAACTTGAAAAACGCTACGGTCAGGACGCCGAGGCCATGCTTTCGCAGCCCGCAACCAAGTTGTTTTTCAAGACCTCGGAGCCACGCGCAGCCAACTGGATTTCCGACGCCATCGGAGAGATCGAGATCGAACGGTTGAAGGAATCGCGCAGCATGGGACTGCTACGCAGCCGAAAGTCTTATGCGATGGAGATTGCGACCAAGCCGCTTGTCATGGCCTCGGAAATTTCCGGCCTCGAACTGCTGCACGGCTTCATCAAGCTCGAAAACAAGGTTGTGCCGGTTCACTTCCAGTTCGCAAGGAAGCACGGCATGCAGCCGCAGTTCATCGAGCGCAAATTGCCGGAGATTGCGCCCAGACCGTCACCGCCGACGCCGGTAGCTCGTACAGAGCAAGCCCAGACGCCAGCAGCGGCCCAAGCCACGCTCCCACTTTTCAATGCGCCCGCTGAAAAGCCCTCAGACAAACCCAAAGAGGCGTTTGTGTGGGATGAGTCCAAGGGGATTGATTGAGGTGGGTGTAAACTATTACTACTGAGGTATACCTAATGCCTACTATTGAGAAGCTGAGCATTGCCCTTCCAGCGGAGATGGCTACCATTGTCCGGCAAGCAGTCGAGGCTGGCGAATACTCTTCTCAGAGCGAAGTCGTCCGCGATGCTCTTCGGGACTGGACACACAAACGCAATTTGCGCGCCCAGGGCCTTCAAGAAATGCGTAAGGCGTGGTTGGAGGCAGTTGCCGACGACTCAGAAGGGGAAGACCCTGCACCGATCCTCGATGCTTTAGAGCGCAAGTATGACGCGCTGGCCGAGGCATCGGGACAATAATGCGCTTGAGGTTTTCCCCCTTCGTGAAACACGACCTTGCAGAGATAGCGGAATATATCTCTCAGGACAGTCCCCGCCACGCCGCGAACTGGATTCGTCTGTTGCGGTCGCGCTTCACCGAGATTGCCAAACAACCGCTGCTTTATCGACTCAGACCAGAGCTTGGCGTTGATGCCCGGTTAGCTCCAGTCGGTCACTACGTCATCCTTTTTCGGATTCGCCAGGATACGGTCAGAATCGAGCGTGTTATCCACGGAAGCCGCGATCTGATTCCAATTCTCGAAGAAATTGAACACTAGCCCGGCATTCCCATGCTGACGATCTCCAAACCGCTGTCAGCTTCACAGGTACGGACGTACCATGAGCGGGAGTTTGCGTCAGAGCGGCAGAACTATTGGAGCCGCGACCAGCAGGGACATAGCGAGTGGCAAGGCAAGCTGGCCGAGCAGTGGGGCTTAAAAGATGCGGTTGGCAATGAGCACTTTGCCAGGCTAACCGAAGGCCAACACCCAACCACGGAAGCGCAGCTCGTTCGCCATCAAGCCTCTAAACCCTATGAAGGAAAATTCGGCAAGGAGGTGACGAGCGTAGAACATCGCGCCGGTTGGGATGCTACGTTCTCCGCGCCGAAGTCGGTCTCTCTCACTGCCCTTGTGGGCGGGGATGAGCGTGTGAGAGAGGCGCATCGGGAGAGTGTGCGTGTCGCCCTGGGAGAGCTGGAACGCTACACGCAGGCACGGATCGGCAATGTCCATGCGCCGGAGACGACAGGCAAATTCGTTGCGGCTACTTTTGAGCACGATACCGCACGGCCTGTGGACGGCTATGCCGCGCCGCAGCTCCACACGCATGCTGTCATCTTCAATGTCACCGAGCGAGACAACGGACAAACCCGCGCTTTACAGCCGCAGGAGCTATTCGCGTCGCAGCGCGTTGCTACCAGCCTTTACCGTTCCGAGCTGGCGATCCGGTTGCAGGGTTTGGGCTATGAGTTGGAGCGGGGAAAGCATGGGCAGCCGGAGATCAAGGGATATACGAAGGAATACCTAGAGGCCAGCAGCCCACGCCGGGAGCAGATCAAAGACCATCTCCGCGAGCAGGGATTGGATGGAGCGGGAGCCGCGCAGGTGGCCGCACATCGGACGCGGGACAGCAAGGAGCTGCTATCGCCGGGAGAGGTATTGGAGCGACACCACGAACTGGCTGCGCGGCATGGACATCAGGCCGACCGCATTGTGGCCGAGGCGCGCGCTCACGGCCAGCGCCACGTCTACGAACCCGACCGAATCGCGCAGCAGGCCGTCACCTATGCCCGCGATCATCTCTTTGAGCGTTCCGCCGTTCTGGACAGGCGTGACCTTATGGAAGCGGCTCTCAATCGCGGCATGGGTGAAACAACGTATGCCCACGTCCGGCAGGAGTTCGAGCAGCGAGCAGCACGAGGCGAGTTCCGCACGGTCGAGCATGGCGGCAGAGGACAGCAGTACACCACTGCCGCCATGCTTCGCATGGAACGAGAGATCGTTCAACGGATGCAGGAAGGCAATCAGCGTGGGCTGAATGACCCGATGCTGGTTTCTCCCCAGATTCGGATTGCGACGGAAGACCACCACCCGGAGCTGAACGCCTCGCAACGCCAGGTCGTTGAGCAGATATTTCTTTCACGCGAAAAGATCGTGGGTCTGGATGGCGTCGCCGGTGCGGGGAAGACCACGACGCTGGCCGCCATCCGTGAAGGCGCAGAGGCACAAGGGTACAAGATCGAAGGCTTCGCGCCCACGTCCCGCGCGGCGCAAAAGCTGACCGATGCCGGTATGGAGACATCCACGCTGCAAAGGCATCTTGCACGCGGGCAACAGCCGGACACTGGAGAGCGCCGCCTGTATGTGCTCGATGAATCCTCGCTCGCGTCCACCAAACAGATGCACGAATTTGTGAATCGCCTTCATCCCAACGACCGCGTGTTGCTGGTGGGCGACCGACGGCAGCATGAGGCGGTCGAGGCCGGGCGTCCCTTCGCGCAGCTCCAGGATGCGGGCATGAAAACGGTGAAGCTTGAAGAGATCGTCCGCCAGAAAAACCTGGAGCTGAAACAGGTGGTCGAACAGCTTGCGCGGGGCGAGGTGCGTGAAGCCGTGCAGGGTTTGGAGCGGCAGGGCCGCGTTCATGAGATTCGAGGTCACGAGGAACGTATCTCCGCCATAGCGAAGGAATACGCGAAGTCGCCGGAAGGTACGTTGGTCGTCTCTCCCGACAATCGCTCCCGCGTGGAGATCAATCTGGCGATTCGTGCCGAGATGCAGGAGCGCGGCTTAGTCAGTAAAGACGAACATCGCATTCAGGCGCTTGTGCCGCGCCAGGACCTAACCGGGCCGGAGCGTACATGGGCGGCGCGGTACGAGTTCAACGATGTAGTGCGCTACGCGCGCGCATCGAAAGAAACCGGCATGGAACGCGGCGAATACGCGCGAGTCAAGAGCGTTGACGCGGAGAAAAACCTGTTGACCGTAGTGCGGGCCGATGGCTCTGAGCTGACCTATGATCCGCGACGGCAGCAGGGCGTGTCTGTCTACCGCGAGGAACCACGCAATTTCGCCGTGGGCGACCGCATCCAGTTCACAGCGCCAGCCAATGACTTGAAGGTTGCCAACCGCGAATTAGGAACGGTGGAAGCCATCGGCCAGGACGGACAGTTGCGCTTGAAGATGGACGGAGGCCGTGACGTGCAGCTCGATCCACGCGAGCATCCCCATCTCGATCACGGCTATGCGGTTACGAGCCATTCCAGCCAGGGACAAACCGCCGAGCGCGTATTGATTCACGTCGATACCGAGCTGGCCGCGAAAGACCTGCTCAACAGCCGCATGGCTTACGTTGCCATCTCGCGCGGAGCGGAGGACGCGCAGCTTTACACCAACGACCGTGAGAAACTGCCGGAAGCATTAGGGCATGACGTTTCGCACGAGAGCGCCCATGTGCCGACAATGAAACCGGAGCAATCCATCACGCCGCAGCAGCCGAAGATCGCGCCTGTCATCGAACACAGCATGGGTATGGGACATAGCTTCTAAGCTACCTGCTCCGAATGATGGGAGCGTAGCCCAAACCTGGCCGCATGTTAAGGTCGCAGCCGCTACGCGGTGCCTTCGGCAGTCTTGGCACACGGACCTGACGGTTGGGCATAAATCAGCCAGTTATTCCGGGACAGGTAGGAAAGCAACGCCCTGAAGACGAAGGGTGCTACTCGCCAAAAAGTCTCATAATTTACACAATAACTTACACAGTGTATCGAGAATTGTATATAACTCTTTTATTATCATGGCGGAATCGGCAGACGCAGCGGACTTAAAATCCGCGGGCCCGCAAGGGCTGTGGGGGTTCAAGTCCCCCTCCGGGCACCATATAAGTAACTGATAACAAATTGATTAGCGATCTACGAGCCTCTCGTTCCTGAGAGGCTTTTTCGTGCCTGAAGAGCACTGGTGATACTTATGGGGATACTTTGATACTGTGGTTGCAGGGAGGAACATATATGCCTCGCAAATCGGTGGCGAAAGCAACTGGAGTTTGGGAAAAAGAGCCCGGCAGCGGCGTTTGGTGGATCAGGTATCGCGTGGCAGGCAAACTCAAGCGCGAGAAGGTAGGACGCAGAAGTGACGCAATCGACCTGTACCGTCAACGGAAATCGGAGGTCCGGGCCGGGATCAAACTGCCACCCAACATGCGAACGAGTGGCGTTACATTCGGGGAGATCGCCAGCGAGGCAGAGGGATGGTATGTAAGCCACGGCAAGAAGGACATCCGCAATGTGAAGGGCCGGATGAAATTTCTCGTTAAGGAATTTGGAAGCCAGCGCGCCAGCCAGATCACTCCCTCGCAAGTCGATTTCTGGATAGGAAGTCACAAAGACTGGAGCCCAGCAACGGGCAATCGCTATAAGGCGCTGATGTCGAAAACCTTCAAGCTCGCGGTCGCTTCCGGCAAGGTTGCGAGTAATCCGGCGCGACTTGTGGAGCAGAGGGCGGAACACAACGCACGCATACGATTTCTTTCCGATGGTGAAGAGCAGATGTTGCGAAAGGCTATCAATAAGCGTTGCCCGGATCACATGGAAGAGTTTGATGTCGCTCTCAACACAGGTATGCGTAAGGGCGAGCAGTACACGACAGAGTGGTCCCAGGTTTCGTTCAAGAGAAAGCGACTCAAACTTGAAGGCACGAAGAATGGAAGCGACCGGGAAATTCCGATGAACAGAACTTGCCTGTGCGCTTTTGAAGCGCTCCACAAGAGACGCCACCACGACGGGCGCGTGTTCCAATCAAAATTTGGTGAGGATCTTAACAACCCAAGATCATGGTTCGATCGCTGTCTCGAAGATGCAGGAATAAGCAACTTTACATGGCATTGTCTACGCCATACTTTTATCAGCCGCCTCGTAATGAAAGGGGTTGACCTTCGGACTGTGCAAGAGCTTGCCGGGCACAAGACGATCTCGATGACGGCTAGATACGCTCATCTATCGAGCACCCACCTCGACACCGCTGTCGAGAAGCTTGATGCCAAAGCGAAAGCCGATATTCGGCCCCGTGGTTCGCGCCAGGCGGCGTAAAAATGCCGAACGAGAAACGATCGGGATTCGGTAATGAGCTCGCCAGCGTCAGGAGGCGAGTGGTCTCGGATGGTCTGCGCGGGCGTAACGCTGGAGATCAGTGACGGCGATCAGGACCCGAGTCCCTATTCTGCGAGTCGCGATCTGCTTATTGGCGATTAAGTAGTCTAGCGAACGTTGGCTGATGGAGAGCATTCTTGCCGCTTCATAGCGACCGACCAGCAGCTTGCCGACTGAAATGACAGTCTCTCTCTGGGGAGATTTCTTTCTCTGTACAAAATCATTCTCCATCGTCCGCCTCCACATGAATCCGCAATTCAAGCCTGCGAGCGATTGAAGTCGATTGTCCAATACTTCTTAGCGATGGAATCCCATGCCTTTTGGAGATAGAGTTTTGCGTCCGTGATATTCAGGATACTTTCGCAAGTTGACGAACGTTGCTTTGTATGCTTAAACATGAGCACGGGGTCGTGCTAAACCCTTCGATTTACTGAACATGCTACCGCCATTGTCGGCTGATTGGAGTGGCCGCATGAGTATCTACGATCACCTGGAATTTCGGCATCTCAAGTACATTGTCGCCATCGCTGAGGGAGGCAGTTTCACTTCTGCGGCTCTCACGCTTCCCGTTGCACAGTCTGCGCTCAGTCGTCAAATAGGCGAGCTCGAAGACGTATACGGAATTCACATTTTCGACCGAACGCACGGCGGGGCCAACCTCACCCTGGCGGGACAGGCTCTTCTTGGTTTTGCCCGCGATTTGCTAGAGACGAGAGTGGAAGTTGTCGATGCGATACAAGCAATTGAGCAGAGTACCTTCCTTCCATTAAGACTTGGCTTTTCTCCGTTCGTGGACGAAAAGATACTGGAGATGGTCTCGCAATCGTACCGCGATCTTTTTCCAAAGGGGCTTATCAGTCCAGAAAGCGGAAACCCGGAAGATCTCTTGGCTGGCGTTCACGAAGGAGAATTAGACGCAGCGCTTGTCACGCTGCCCCTCGACACCGACGAACTTTGCGTACAGAAGATTATGCATGAAAGGTTGGTTGTCTGTCTGCGTAAGGACGATCCTCTTGCCAGCAAGGAAGCGATATCGCCAGTTGACCTAAATGGCAAGCTGAGTATCTTTTGTGATCCGCGATATCATCCGATTGCCCATGCTCGTCTTCTAAAACTGTTGAAGGAGCAAGGCATCACTCCGAAGCTCAGCAATCCCACGTTCAATGTGGACCACATCCAATGGATGGTCCGCGAAGGGCTTTGCTATGCGCTCATCCGTGAACACGCGCAGGTGCAAGAAGACCTGACGATTCGACCCATACTCGGGGTGAACTGGACGGTTGATTCGGCCCTAGTATACCGACAAGAATCGTCCCATCGAGCGTTGCCTTTGTTGATCCGAGACCTTGAGAAGCGATTCACGGTCGCGGAGGTGTCTTTGAAGAAAAGACCGCCCGTCTCCGTCGCACATGAGGCGATTGTCCAGGGGCATCTTGCATTTGAAAATCATCCGCCGGTACGGGTGAGAACCAAAAAATAATCCGGCGATGGAGCGATGAGTTGCCATCTCCAAAAGGCATGGGATTCCATCGCTAAGAAGTATTGGACGAATCTGATAATACGCGCCTAATCTCTCGGCATATCGCGGCCCGTCACGGGTCGTTGGAGGTTCCGATGCGTATTACAGTCCAGTCTTTTAGTCTCCACACCATCCTACGAGAGAGCTGTCGCGGCAACCGATGGCTGACGATTCTGATGGTGAGTCTAGCCTTACTTTTTCCCGTTGCCGCTTATGCGCAAGTCGGCGGCTCGCCCTTCGATAGCGGCTTCACCGCTCTGCAAAACCTCTTCACCGGTACCGTCGCCAAGGTCGCCAGCCTGATTGCAATTGTGATCGGCGGTTACGGTTTCGCGCACGGTGAACCGGGTGCGAAAAAGGCCCTTGCTGGGGTTGCCGCTGGAACGGGGATTGCCGTTCTCGCTGTGAACGTCCTGAGTTGGCTCTGGGGTGTGTAAGCGCATCTCGCCCGTCCACTCTCAACCTTCCATCGCAGCGAGCACAATGAGGGGCTTATGACAGCCATGAAGCCGCAAACCAGACGAACCAATCGGGTCTTCAAGAGCCTGCACAAGCCCCTCACCTACCTTGGCGTCGAGCGCACATTGTTCTACTTCGTCTGCGTCGGCGCGGTCGGCGCATTCAACCTTTTCAATTCGATCCTGGCCGGCATTGCCGTCTTCATCGGCGGCTATGCCTTTGGGCATTGGGTGACGAACAGCGACCCGGCATTTCTCCGCATTCTCGCCAGATCTGAAAAGTACAAGCTCCGCTATGACGCCGCCAAGCAAAACGTGCCCCGTGTGGAGGTGGTCTGATGTTCCGCATCGACCGAGCCATCAAGCCCTGGAAAGAGTCCGCGGCCCTGAATGCCCACATCAACCTGTACGGCTTCTGGAACGAGACGATGTTTCTCACCAAGAGCGGCGACCTCGGCATGGTGCTGCGCGTTCCCGGCGTGGACTATGAAAGCCTCGATTCCAGCGAACAGGAATATGCCGTGAAGCGGTTGGAATCCGCGCTCAAAGCCTTCGGCCCCGGCTTCCATGTCTATCAGTATCTCTTCAAGCGGAACCGTCCTGAGATTCCGTTCGCAAACTACGACGACACGGTTGTGGAAACGGCCAACGACCAGCGGCGGCGGTTCTTTGAGGCCAAGCGCGATCATCTTTATCAGATTGAAATCTTCTACTCGATCCTGCTCGAAGGAGCACGGTCGAAGACCGGATTGGGCGTGGCGCTGGCCCGTCTCTTCCACGATCCTGCGGGAGCGGTCGGAGAACTGAAGGCGCAGTTTAGCAACGACAGCATAAAGACCTTGCTGCGCTCGCAAATCGAGTCTGATCTTACCCGGCTGGAACAGCGGGTACAGGCATTCATCCGCCAACTTGCGGACTTCATGCGGATGGAAGTCGAAGACCAGCAAGGTCAACTCCGTTTCTTTCGGCGGCTGCTCAACTACGATGAATGGCGCATTGCCGGGAGGCCGGAGTCCACGCAGTTTCTCGACTATCAGGTGGTGAACAGCGATGTCGAAGCGGAACGCGACCATTTGCGGGTGGGCGATCACTTCGTCCGTGTGCTCACGATGAAAGAGGCAATCGCGGAAACGCGGCCCCTGGTGCTGGACGCGCTGTTCAAAATCCCCGCCAACTTCACTGTCTGCACGGAATGGACGCCGCTTCC
The DNA here is from genome assembly GCA_049280995.1 of Acidobacteriaceae bacterium. GTDB lineage: Bacteria > Acidobacteriota > Terriglobia > Terriglobales > Acidobacteriaceae > Silvibacterium. Next base: position 9,685 of record JBAPRH010000006.1, on the reverse strand, counting down.
GGCGGACAAAGCCCGTAAGGAAGTGAACAAGCGCCGCCGTCACTTCAATATGTCGAAAACCGGCTTCGTCTCGCAGATCGGCAATGACGCCACCAAGACCAACCCCCGCGATGTGCTGATCGACGAATCGAAGCAGGCCGACATCGAGAACCTGGGCGATTGTCTCCGTGCTCTTGGAGACGGGCAATCGCTGGGCGACTTCACCCTCACGATTGAGCTGTATGGCAAATCAAAGACTGAGCTTGATCCACTTGTCGGCGAGTTCACCGGCGTCTTCACCAATGCGGACGGCAATCTCTTTGCTGAGACCTACAACCAGCTCAACGCCTATTTCGCCACGGTTCCCGGCAACTACGCTCTAAATCTGCGCAAACTTTATCTGCTGAACACGAACTATGCCGACCTCAGCTTTCCTTTTACGATCCTGCCGGGCGATAAGACGAATCCACATCTCGGAACGGAGTACCTGGCGGTGCTCGAAACCGACAATGCGACGCCGTACTTCCTGAATCTGCACAACGGAGAGGTGGCGCACACATTGATCCTCGGCATGACGGGAAGCGGTAAGAGCTATCTGTGCAGTTTCCTGCTGCAGAACGCCCAGAAATATGCACCGCTGACTTTCATCTTCGACATTGGCGGATCGTTCCAGTCCCTCACAACGATTTTTGGTGGCTCGTATCTGAATGTCGGCCAGGAATCGCGGGACTTCACCATCAATCCGTTTTCGCTTGCTCCAATCAAGGAGAACCTGCAATTTCTCTTCAGCTTCTTCCGTGTGCTGATTGAGGGTAACGAACAGCGCTACCGGCTTGATTTCAAGGAGGAGCGCAAGCTGTGGGATGCCATCGAGCGGACCTACATGCTCGAATCCGACCAGCGGACGGTATCGAACTTTGCCAACATCATCGGCGAATTGAAAGAGCGCCTGCATCGCTGGACGCGCGGTGGGCAGTATGGCTTCCTCTTCGACAATGCCGTGGACACACTTTCGTTCAGCCGCTTCCAAACCTTCAACTTCGCTGGGCGGGGCGATGCACCGGAAGTATTGGAACCGCTGCTGTTCTATGTGCTCCACCGGGCCAGCAATGAGATCACGGACCCGAAGAAGCTGGCCACATTCAAGATGTTCCTGATGGACGAAGCGTGGCTCTTTATCAAAAACGAGACCATCCGCGATTACATCGTCCAGGCGCAGAAGACATGGCGCAAGCACAACGCCGCGATGGTGCTGGCTACGCAGTCCATCAAGGAGCTGCAGGAGTCTGGCATGTTGCAGATTGTTTCCGAAAGCTGCCCGACCAAAATCTTTCTGGCAAATCCGGAGATGGACCGCGATGTATACCGTGAGGCGTTCCATCTGAACGATACCGAGCTGGAATTAATTGCCGGGTTGGTGCCGCCGGGCCAGATGCTCATCCGCAAAGCGCAATCCTCCAAGAAAGTTCAGCTGAATGTCGATTCCGTCACACACTGGATGGCGACCAATAACGCCCGCGACAACCTGAAAAAGCGCGAGTATTTCGAGCGCTTTGGCATCGCCGAGGGCCTGCGTCATCTGGCAGAAGATTTTCCCTTCCGGTCTGATCCCGTGGCCGGGGTCTCCTCTACCAACCTGAAAGGAGCTGTCGCGTGAAAACCCTAGTCTCTATCCTTATTGGGGCCAGCCTGGCTCTCTGCACCGCTGTGGCCGTGGCGCAGGATGCGTCGGCCCGCACCGTGCAGTATCACTCGCAGGACATTATCCCGATCCACGCCAAGCTCAATTACACGACGCTGATTGAGCTTCCGCCTACCGAAAAGATCATGGAGGCCGCGACCGGCGATAAGGATTTTTGGATCGTGGATATTGTCGGGAACTTTTGCTTTGTGCATCCGGCGAAAGCGGGCATTTCCTCCAATCTGAATCTCATCACGGACAAAGGCAATATCTACAGCTTCACCCTGCAGGATGTCTCCAATACATCCGAAGCGCCAGACCTGAAGGTGATCGTCCAGCCCGCCGACCGCTCTTCGATCATTGCCTCCAGCGGGCCTCCGCAGTTCGTTCCTGCCGCGCAATTGGCGGAATCAAAGCAGCAACTCGCTGCCGTGCAGTCGCACATCGCCCAGGTCGTGGATCAGTATAAGAGCGCCTATCCGATGCAATTGAAGTTCGATTACACGTTCAAAGCCAACGATCCGCCTTTCGACATTCAGGCCATCTATCACGACGATAAATTCACCTATATCAAGACGGATGCACCGGAGAAGTTCTCCGTCTACGAAATGCGTGACGGCAAGCCGAACCTCATCAACTACCAACTGCGTGGCAGCACCTACATCATTCCGAAGGTGATGGACTCAGGCTATGTCGAGTTGGGAAAGAAAAAGATGGAGTTTTCGCGGAAAGGGTAAAGCGATGGGCGACCAGGCCGTTCCAGAGACACCGGCAGCGCCGGAACTGAAAAAGCGAACGATCGAGCCGAAAGGCGTACTTCGGAAGAACATGAAGATGCTCGTCTTCCTGGGAGCCAGCGCGCTCGTCATCCTTGCCGCAATAATGAGCGCCGGAGGCAAAAAACCTTCGGCACAGACGGCAGCGAAAAGCCAACCGCCGCAGCCCATGGTTCAGGACAACACGGACAACAACATCCAGGACCTCAAGAACCAGCTCGCCGCCGAGCAGCAGAAAGAGGCGCAGCAACAGGTGGCTCTCGCCCAGGCCACCACCGCCAATCCGTTGTTGCCCGGTGGAACGCCAGCGCAGCAGGCAGCCGCCGCAGGATACGCGCCCAACGGCCAGCCTGTGGGCTGCCTGCCCGGACAGCAGTGCCCTCCCGCTGCTTATGGGCAACAGCCAGCAAGCGCACCTCAGCTTTCTCCGGCGCAGCAGCAGGCGCAACAGCTTGCCGTCAAAGAGCGGGAGCTTGCCTATGCTTCCCGCTTTGCCTCGAATCTTGTCTATGCCCGTGCGTCGTCACCGACGACTCAGACCGCGCGCGGCAATCCGTCCGGACAGAACCTTTATGCACAGGCAGCTTCGCAATCCGAAAGCAGCCTCATCGCTCCCCGCGAGGCAGGTGGGCCATCAGCATCGCGGCAGAAACGCAATCCGGAGGTCAACATCGACGCCGCTGTGGGCCAGCCCTATGTGATCTATGAAGGCACGACGCTGGACACAGTGTTGATGAACCGGCTGGACGGCGATGCCCCGGGCCCGGTCAAAGTGCTCGTTTCCATTCCTTTGTACTCGCACGACGGTCAGCATGTGCTCGTTCCTGACGGGACTATCGTATTGGGTGAGGCCAGAAAGATCGGCGCCGCGGGCTTCGGACAGCAGCGCCGCCTCGCCGTCGTATTTCACCGCATGATTATGCCGGACGGTTATTCCGTAGACCTCGATCAATTTCACGGCCTCGACCAGATCGGCGAGGAAGGTCTCAAAGATAAGGTCAACAACCACTATCTCCAGATCTTCGGCACCTCGATTGCGCTAGGCGTGATTGCTGGAGCGGGCGAGATTACCCAGGGTGGGGGCACCATCAGCACCAGCGGCTCTCAGGCGTTCGCCACCGGCGCATCCGCAAACATCTCGCAATCGGCTACGACCGTCCTGGACCGCTTTCTGGAAATTCCACCGACCATCACCATCCGCGAAGGCCATCGCGTGAAGGTCTATTTCACGCAGGATATGTTGCTGCCTGCGTATTCCAACCACACTATCTCCCCAACATTCTAGGAGGTTCCATGCAGCGTCTTTGTCTTGCCACAATCACCATTCTGGTTTCTACGTTGTTCTTTACCGGCTGCAAGAAACAGGAGAAGTGCGCAGCCGGAGACTCCCCGGAGGTTTGCAAGATGTTTCAGGAGTGCCTGAAATCGAATACTTCCACCCAGGTCTGCCGCATGGGAGAGCAGGATGCCAACGCGGTGCAGAAGAGCACGCCACAGCACTGAGAGGAGTGTCCACTATGAAGCGTATTGGCCTCATCGCCGCCATCACGTTATTCGCCGGAGTCTCCGCCGCGCACGCACAGTTCGGCTCCGGTATCGTCTTTGACCCCACGCAGTCCGCCCATGCCATCGAGCAGATCCAGCAGGGTCAGCAAATCTTCACCAACTCGGTCAAGCTGGCGGACAACGCCATCGCCACCTACAACCTGATTCATCAATTGTCGTTGGCTCCGCAGAGCCTCTATCAGCCGTATCTTTCGCCTTCGACGTACTGGACGGCACTGAACCAGGCTGCCAACACCTACGGCAATTCGCGGCAGTGGATGAACTCAGCGAATACCGGCGCGGGCGCGCAGTATGCCTACCAGCAGGCGAGCATTCCCCGGTCCACCGTGCTTCCGCAATACGGATCTCTCACGACGAGCGGCCAGCAGCAGATTGCGGCGGAAGGCGCGACCAGCGATTTGAGCGATTCCGTGACGGTCAGCAGCCTACAGACGCTTGGCACCATCCGCGCCGATGAGCAGAAGCGCGAGGCGGACATCGAAGCGCTGGAGAGCGCCAGCCATTCGCTCGACCCGGCGCAGCAGACGGACATGGCAACCATGCAGCGCATCAATCAGGCTCTTTTGCTCCAGCTACGCACGCAACAGGAAGGCAACCAGATCAACGAGACGCTGGCGCTCCAGCAGATCGTCGCACAGAAACAGCAGCAAGACGCATTGAAAGCGGGCTTTCAAGATGCGTCCAGTTTCAGCAGTACCTACCAGACGCAGGTTGCACCGGCCTACAACGGGACGGCTCAGGCGTTGACCTACTGAGTGGGTAGAAATCGAGGCGAGTATGGGCGTTCTCAACTGGATTACGCAGGGGTGCGACACGCTGACCAGTACGGCCTCGCCGTCGATCGATGCGTTGGGTCTTCACATCTGCATCGCTCTCGCCACCATCATGCTTGTGTGGTTCGGCGTGCAGGAGGCACTTTCCTCCGCGCAGGGCGGCCCCGGCTTCAACATGGGCAAGTTCCTGAGCTTCTTCATGCTCATCACCTTCGCCTATGTCATGGTCAAGTTCTACGACAGCAGCATCCCCGGCATCGGCTACTCGCTGCGCGGATTCATCAACGGCGGCGCGCAATATCTCGTCTCGGTGATCGGCAACGACAGTGTGACCACGATTCAGAACACGCTTAGCAAGGCCCAATCCAACGGCGGCCCCGGCATCGTGAAAGCGTTGATAAATCCCTACTACGCCATCGTCTACGTCATCATTCAGGTGCTGATTGCGACGTTGACCGCTGTGGTCAGCGCCATCGTTGCCTACGGCGCAATCGCCAGCTCTGTAATCGGCCTACTTGGCCCCGTCTTCATTCCATTTCTCGTCTTCGACAAGCTGGATTTTCTGTTTTGGGGATGGCTGCGTGCCTTCATCGGCTTCTGCTTCTACAAAGTACTCGCCGCGGCAGTTCTCAGCATTTTAGGCCATTTGCTGGCGCAGTATTACGCGCAGATCGTGGCCTTCTCCGATCCTGGCAACATGGTCAAGGAACTGCCGCTGCTGATTCTCCTGGTCCTGGTCAACGTCTACATCCTGTTCAAAGTGCCGGCCATGACCATGAGCATCTTTTCCGGATCAACCGGAGGTCACGACGGCGGCATGGGCCTCGCTACCTATATCGCTGCAAGAGGACTGATGAGTTAAGGAGCAACCTGCATGAGTACAGACACCAATACCTCTCCTGAGATTACCCGCGCGGCAGAACGGTATCTCGAACAGTACGGCGACCCGCTGGTGATGAGCACCTACCTCAAGATCACCATCCTCGTCCTCGCTGTGGTGTGCCTTGCTTTGATCGCACTCACCTACAAAAGCCAGAAGGCGCTCGCCACCATGCACCCTTTATTCATTCGCATCAACGACGTTGGCCGAGCCGAAGCCATCGACTATCGCAACTTCCAATATCGCCCGGAAGAGGCGGAAAACAAGTATTACCTCACCCGCTGGGCGGAGCTTTATTTCTCGCGCAATCGCTTCACCATCGAGCGCGACCAGACGAACTCGCTCTATTTCCTGAACAGCGACGTACAGCGGGCTGTGATCGAGCAGGAACGCAAGGACAACATCATCCTGACGTACATGAACGACAGCACGCTTCCGTATGTCGATGTGGAGGTCAAGAACGTCATCCTAGACGACCTGAGGCAATCGCCGTATTCGGCGCGGATCGAGTTCGTGAAAGTGTTCACGAATCCAGCGGACCAGACCGAACTCAAGCGGGAGCAATGGACGGCCAGCGTGACCTATGTCTTCCGCCATGTGGTGAAGAACGAGGAGCTGACCGTGAATCCTCTCGGTCTGACCATCGTGCGCTTCCGGGCCGACCAAGGCTTCAACTAGAGGATCGACACGGATCAACAGAGGCTTTCTATGCCCGCATTGGCTGACAACCCGGCTGCTTTTCATCCCCGGTCGCTGTGCATGGCGGAGCAGGCGGCGAACAAGAGCCTACCGAAACACAACGGTAGTGGTGAACTGTGCTTGTCATTGGGAGTCCTGGGTAGCTCGAAGACGGCTGCAATGACGGCGGACTTCCTCCACCGGGATCGAGATGAGGACTTTGCTCTGGGATGTGTCTGCCGGTTTGTATCCCGCCTTTTGCTCGGTCACGGCTTCGGGCCTGTCCGACGCCCGGCGGCACGCCGCTCTTCTGCTTCAGCTACGCTGCCCTTCGGGTTACGGTTTCCGTCTGCGACGGACCCTCCGTAAATGCAGAGCTGGGCACTTGGGAGTCGGGGCCACTCGCTAGGCTCCGCCCGGTGTGACCCGATCAAGATCGGGAAATTCAACAAACGGAGACACCAGTCATGTATCAGAACAAAGTCAACCTCATCGGCTTCCTCGGCAGCGATGCAGAAGTTCGCACCGCCAACAACCGCAGCTTTACGACCCTCTCGCTGGCAACCAAGTCCTCCTACAAGGACAAGAAGAGCGGCCAGTACATCTCGCACACCGAATGGCACCGTTGCATCGTCTTCGGCAAGCTCTCCGAGTTCGCCAAGACCCTCACCAAGGGGGCACATATCCAGGTGGAAGGCGAGCTGCGCAGCCGGGAGTATGCCAGCAAGAAGACGGACACCAAGCAGCGCATCTGGGAGGTGCGGGTCGATTCGATCCTGAAGCTGGACCGCGCCGAGGCGTCCGCCCCGGAAGACCAGGAGCACGAGGAAGTTCCCACCGAGGAAGCAGCCGTATAGCCCTCCCTCATCACTCACGGAAGCCCAGCGAAACGCTGGGCTTCCATCTTGCGAGGTTCCCGCAATGAGCTTCGAGTTGATCCTTCCATTTCTTCGCCCGATCGAGCCGCTGTTGCTGGACGACAACATCAGCGAGATTATGGGCAATCCCGACGCTTCGTGGTGGTATGAGCGCGACGGTATCGTGCGCCGCGAAACATCCATTTCCTTCGACGCCGGCAGACTGCGCACCGGCCTTGAAGTGATTGCCAACCAGCTTGGCAAAAGGCTCGATGAAGACAACCCCGTCCTGCACGCGCAACTCCCGGATGGGAGCCGCCTGGCGGCGGTCATTCCTCCAGTCGTCCGCCCGGCTCCCGCGCTCACAATTCGCAAGTTCACCAGCCGCCATTACACGGTCGATGACCTGATCGCTCGCGGTACATTGACGCGAACGCTTGCTGGCTTCCTTGAGGAACAGATCCGTAGCGGAAAGACGCTGCTCATCAGCGGTGGAACAGGCACCGGAAAGACCACACTGCTGCGGATATTGGCGAATGCAATCCCGGAACAAGAGCGCATCGTCGTCATTGAGGATACGAGCGAGCTACACATCCAGAAACCGAACATTCTCGCGGTCGAATGCCAGACCGATACATTCAAGGCGAGCATTTCTTTCGACGATCTTCTGAAGTCCGCTCTCCGCTGGAGGCCGGACCGCATTATCCTCGGCGAAGTGCGCGGAATCGAGGCGCGCACGCTGCTCGATTCCTTCAACACCGGCCATGCCGGTTCGCTAACCACGATTCACGCGAACTCGGCGGAAAAGGCGCTCTGCCGTTTCGCCAATCTCGTCATGCGCAATCAGGCCCAAACGACCTTCTCCGATACGGAAGCAGAGATCGGAGAGGCGGTCGATTTTGTCGTCCATGTTGAGCGGCAGCCGGGCCGCCGCGTCATTCGCGAGGTTCTGGCGCTTCGCGGATACGATCGCGATGCGAAGCGCTTCCTGATCGAGCCGGTTTTCGAGGTGGGCCATGCCGCAGCGTAGGACTCGAATTGCAACGGATATCGCCGCCGACTTTCTCACCCGTTGCTTCGCTCCGGGCGAGACCATTGCACTGCTGCTACGGCGGGAATCTTTAACCGGTACGATTCAAAGAATCGTGCCTCTGGAGCGGGCGCTTGCGTCTCGAACTCTTGGCTGGCTCGCGCACGAGAACTCGACCGGCGCCAACATCTATGCGGCTGCCAACCCGCTGCGCTCCGGCAGCCGCAAACGCACCAAAGAGAGCATCGCTTTCGTTCGCCACCTATATATAGACATCGACACGGACGGCGACACCCGGCTCGCTGCGCTCCGGGCCTCGAATACTGTCCCAACGCCGAACGTGATCCTTTCCACCTCTCAAGGCAAGTATCAGGTGCTCTGGCAGGTCGAAGGCTTTGACTTTGAGCGTCAGGAGAGCACGCTCAAACTGCTTGCCATTGCCTTCGGCGGCGATCCCGCATGTACCGACTGCAACCGCGTCCTCCGTTTGCCGGGATTTCTGAATCGCAAGTACGAGCCCGCGTATCTAGTCACCGTCGAATATCCCATCGATTCCACTTGGAATCCCGGTGACTTCCGGCTCGATATTCCAGCTCCAGAAGCAGCTGCTTTCTCCCATGTAAACGGAGGGCGAAACCTACCGGGAAAGCATAGCCAATCGGAGAGCGATTGGGGATGGGTTTTGCATGAACTCACCCAAGGAAAAGACGCCATGAAGCTGACGGGGGAGCTGGCCTGCCACCGCTCCGATAAGGCCAACCCTGTCTACTATGCGCAGCGGACAGTCGATGTTGCATCGGCCGCACTCTGGTTCCGCGAAGGCATTCCGATCGACGACGTTATCACCATGCTAGAAGTCCGCCGCCGTTTCGAGATTCCAGACCGGCTTTGTACCGTTCGTGCTCAGGAGATTGCCGCCACCGCACAGCGCATGATGGCTCGCAAGAGGATCGCTTGAATTCATCCCCCCAAAGGAGAATTGCCATGCCGTTACTTGAAGTCATCCAAAGCCGCCAGATCAGCGCATCTGTTCGGCTAGACGAAACCACCGCAGCCCAGGTCGATCAATACGCCGCTTTTATCCACGCATCGGCAGACGATGTGGTCGATAAAGCCCTCAACTATGTCTTCGCCAAAGACCGCGACTTTCAGGAGTTCCTGAAGGCTCCCCAAGCGCAGAAGGTCACGCCCACTCTGCGCATCCGTAGATCCGCTGGTTCCGATGCGGTTGAGCAGACCAATAAGAAGGCTCCTGCCGGGGTGGAGTCCAGCGAATTCCTGCGGGTTCAGAAGGCATGAACCTCCATCGAAATCCGTGGCAGAGCACAGACGGTGCTTCGCACCGGGTTTATTTCGTCGCGGTAGGGATACGGATCACTCCGTACCCCCCGCACAGATCCGGACGGGCGGATTTCCCGCATCCGGCTCTTGCCTCAGGTAGTGACGCGCGGACGGCGCGAGGGAT
>JBAPRH010000005.1:0-49738 GCA_049280995.1 Acidobacteriaceae bacterium | reverse complement strand
TCGTGCTGCTTCAGAATCCCAATAATCTGCTCTTCCGTGTACCGGATCTTCTTCATCGCAAGTCCTCTCCTTCACCTTACGAGAGAACTCCAGATTCAACTGGTCGAGTTTTCCGGGGGCACGTCAGACACACCCATCCTGGCCACGTCCGCAAGTTCCTCCATGCGCAGCGGCTTGGAAAAATTGGCCCTTAACCAGGCAATCGCTCTCGCCGTTCTCTGGCTCAGATCACCACTCGTCGCAATGGCGCGAAGACGCTCGGCCTGCGGTGTGCGAAGAATGCGGTATATGATTTCGCGCTGCAGCAGATGGCTCAGAAATGGAATGTCTTCCGGCGTATCGAGAAGCTCGATCAACCGAGTACACGCACTCAGCAATCCGACGGTCGCCTCGCCGACCGCCATTCCACGCCGGTGAGCAGTGGCCGGTATTTCCGGGAGATCGTCGCGGCTGAGAACCTCCCGGACCGTCGGCATATCGAGCCGGAAAAGCATCGAAAGTAGAGGGACTTCTTCGGAAGCTTCAACGATCTGGCTTTGCACGGGAATATCGATCGATGACAAGAGGAACGATCCGCCCTCACAGAGATATTCCTCTCCACCAAGGTCAATGCGCTTACGTCCCTGCACAAAAATGGTAAGGCTCGGCTCATAGGTCGCCCGGTAGCAGGCGGTCTGAGTGGTCCTGAGGAAAAGGGTCAGGCCAGAAATAGCTGTCGAATGTTCTCCCGCTGTTCGTGCAAAGGCTGCAATCTTCTCAGCCAGATCTTTGCGCTTCTCTATCGCGATCGGATCAGAGATCTTGAGTTTGTTCCCTTGTCTCGGCATTTCGCTGCGCCTTCCTTGTGTTCTTAGCCTACCTCCAAAATGCTTTCTCTTATGCGCAGAATCTGAATGTCAGACAGGATCAGGCAAAAGATCGGCAGGATCGGGAAAGCGCTGAATCGCTGATTCTCGCTACTTTTACAAGTAACAATACATTTGGGCGGTGCCACCGCTGACGAAGGTGAAACGATGCAGAAGCGCAAATTAGGAAAAGGCGGTTTGGAGGTCTCCTCGATCGGCCTGGGCTGTATGGGGATGAGCTGGTCGTATGGACCACCGAAAGATAAACAAGAGATGATCTCTCTGCTCCACGCGGCGGTCGATCGCGGCGTCACCTTCTTCGACACAGCCGAGGTGTATGGCCCGCTCGTCAACGAAGAGCTGGTCGGTGAGGCCCTCGCTCCATTTCGAGACCGGGTCGTGATCGCCACGAAGTTCGGATGGGAAGCCAACCCGAATGACGGAGGCAAGTGGAATTCTCTCAATAGCCGCCCGGAGCACATCAAACACGTTGCAGAGGCATCACTCAAACGGCTCAAGGTGGATGCTATTGATCTGTTCTACCAGCACCGCGTCGACTTGAACGTTCCGATTGAAGATGTAGCTGGCGCAGTGAAGGAGCTTATCCAGCAAGGAAAGGTGAAGCATTTCGGCCTCTCTGAAGCGAGTGCGCAGACGATGCGCCGTGCCCATGCGGTTCAGCCCGTTGCGGCTCTGCAAAGCGAATACTCGCTGTTTTGGCGTGAGCCGGAGACGACCGTAATGCCAACCCTGGAAGAACTTGGAATCGGCTTCGTCCCGTTCAGTCCGCTTGGCAAAGGATTTTTGACGGGCAAGATCGACGCAAACACGAAATTCGATAGCACGGACTTCCGCAGTAGCGTACCCCGCTTCAGCGAAGAGAACCGTAAAGCGAATCAAGCCCTCGTGGACGTCATCCGTTCATTCGCCGTCACCAAGAAGGCTACTCCGGCGCAGATCGCGCTCGCGTGGCTTCTTGCGAAGAAACCCTGGACAGTTCCGATTCCGGGCACCACCAGGCTGGAGCGTCTCGAAGAAAATCTCGGCGCAGCCGAAGTTGTGTTATCGCCTCAAGATGTGAGCGCCCTTGAAGACGCGTCCTCAAAGATCAAGCTGCAAGGCGCACGTTATCCCAGGTTCCATGAACAACTGGTCGGCCGGTGAGCCAATTTATCACCGGCAGAGGAGGACGGCATGCAGAAACGGAAACTTGGTAACGGCGGGCTGGAAGTATCGGCCATTGGACTTGGCTGCATGGGATTCAGCCACGGATACGGACCCGGGCCGAGCGAAGACGAGTCAATTGACTTGATGCGCAAGGCATTCGACTTGGGTTGTACGTTTTTCGACACCGCGGAAAGCTACGGCGCAGGTGAAAACGAACGGCTGGTTGGCAGGGCGCTGGCGCCGATTCGCGATCAGGTCGTGATCGCAACGAAGTTCCATATGGCGGGCCCCATGTCACGGGCCCAACTCGGCAAGGAGATTAGGGCACACCTGGATGCCTCCATGGCGCGACTCGGGACCGATCACGTGGAACTGTATTACCAGCATCGGGTGCGGGATTCAATTCCCGTCGAGGACGTCGCCTCCGTCATGGGCGAGCTGATCGCCGAGGGAAAGATCCTCGGTTGGGGCCAGTCCCAGGCGACGGAACAGCAGATACGCCGCGCTCACATTGTTACGCCTCTGACAGCCATCCAGAGCGAGTACTCAATGATGGAACGTACGTTTGAGAAGGACGTGATCCCCACCTGTGAAGAACTCGGGATCGGGTTCGTGCCGTTTAGTCCACTCGCCAGCGGATTCCTGTCTGGAAAGGTCACGGCGAACGACACGTTTACCGGCGACGACGTCCGGCGTGTAATCACCCGGTTTGACAAAGACAACTTGCGTGCGAACCAGCCTCTGCTCGACCTGCTTAACGCATTCGCCAGGGACAAGGGCGCCACGCCGGCACAGATCTCCCTCGTCTGGATGCTGCACAAGGATGCTTTCATCGTGCCGATCCCGGGGATGCGCAAGCTCGAGCGTATCGAGGAAAGCCTAGGTGCTGCTGAGGTCGACCTGACCGACGAGGAATTCGACCGGATTGAGGCGGAGCTGGGAAAAATCGAAATCCACGGTAACCGCACCGACGAAGACATTGCAAGGCTGCGCAACATGAGTCGCTAGTGGGTCGCGGAGTGTCGGCGTGGGAGGAATCGAAGGTGAATACTTTGCGTCATGGTGCATGGATCGTTGTTATGGCAATCGCTGGCCTTCTGCAGGTTCCATCTGTAAAGGCCCAGGCGTTGGACCATCGAACCGACGGAGAACGCTTGATCGGGGCGTGGCATTTGGTGCACATCCATTCGCCCGAACCGAATAGGACCGAAATAGACATGCCACAGCCGACGGGGATATTAATTTTCACGCGCGACGGTCACGAGTCCGTGCAGTTGATGTATTCCAAATCCGAGCACGAACTGAACAACCAATACGTTCGTGATGGGTATGAGGCGTCGTTCGGCACCTATGGCCTCGATGAGGCAACGCACACGCTGACTTTCCATGTGCAAGGTTCGGATACGGACGATCTGCTTGTTGGCAAGGATCTTCCTCGTATTTACCACTTCACAAAAGACGGCGATTTACTCATCCGCTCCGCTCGATCCGATGAGCACTGGTCCGTCCTGTGGAAACACTATTGAACCACTCGCATCTCACTCCTACGGAGCAAAGATTATGACTACATCCAATTCTCCCCAATCCGCGCTTACGCCTCAGGATATTCAGGCTGTTTCACCGGCACTTGCCAGCTATACACAAAAGTCAATCTCGGATGACCTCTGGAAGCGTCCAGACCTGTCCCCGCGTGACCGGAGCATTGTCACCGTCTCAGCCCTGATCGCGAGGATGCAACCATTGGAATGCTGCATTACTTCAACATCTCTCTTGATAGCGGCGTGAAAGCGAGCGAACTCTCAGAGATCGTCACTCACCTTGCGTTCTATTCCGGGTGGTCGAACGCTCTTTCCGCTGTGCCCATCCTGAAAGACATCTTCGCGCAGCGTGGCATCGGATCCGATCAGCTTCCCGCCGCCTCGCCCCAACTCCTGCCCCTCAATGAGGCGACAGAGGCGCAACGCGCGACCGTCGTCGAGCAGAACTTCGGAGCCGTCGCTTCCGGTGTAGTGAAGTACACGACGGACTTGCTGTTTCGCGATCTTTGGCTGCGGCCAGCCCTCGCTCCGAGGGACCGAAGCCTCGTCACCGTCAGCGCTCTCATAGCCGCAGGCCACTTCGCGCAGATTACCTATCACCTCAACAGAGCAATGGACAACGGTCTGACTCAGGCACAAACCTCCGAGGTCCTGACGCATCTGGCCTTCTATGCCGGCTGGCCCAACGCTTTCTCGGCGCTTCCGGTGGCAAAGGATGTTTTTGATAAACGCTCGAAGTAAGTCAACCAGGAGAATTACATGAAAGCAACAGTTTTATACGGACCTCGAGGCATCCGTTTTGAAGACCGACCCGAACCTCGGATTGAAAAGCCTACCGACGCCATCATTCGTATCTCCGCAACGTGCGTTTGCGGTTCGGACCTTTGGCCGTATCGCGGCATTCAGAAGATTGGGTAACCGATCCCTCCGGCGCTGCCATCCCAGGAGCGACCATCAGCCTGAAAAGCCTGGGCACGGGGCTGGCACTGAACGCAACCAGCTTTAGTGACGGAGCCTACAGAATTGCCCCGGTACCGCCTGGGGCCTACGAACTGAGCGTCGAAGCAAAGGGATTTCAGCACTACCTGCAGCAGGGCATTGTCATCTCAGTGGACACAGCGACAACGCAAAACGTGGCGATGAAGACCGGGAGTGTCCAGCAGACCGTGACGGTAACTGCAAACGCCGAACTGCTGAACACCACCAGCGGTTCGTTGGGCACCACGATTAATTCCACCGAGATCACCCAGCTCCCTTTGCTGAACCGCATGCCCTCAAGCCTGGTCCTTTTGTCGCCGGGCATGACCAGCGGCGGCAATAGCTACAACCAGACGGGGTTCTCATTCCCGGATGAGCAGTCAGTTTCGGCCAACGGAGGAGATCAGGGCAGCACCTATTTCCTCTTGGATGGTGTGCCAAATATGGATGACTACCTCGGTCTTCCAGCTCCGTTTCCGAATTCTGACGCGGTACAGGAATTTCGGGTCATCTCCAATAACTTCAATGCAGCATATGGCTTCGCACCCGGCGCTGTGGTCAGCATCGAAACCAGGTCCGGGACCAATAAAGTTCACGGCGGCGTTTTCGATTACCTGCGCGACTCGATCTTCAATGCCGCGGACTATTTCAGCCATCAAGTGAATCCGCTACACCAGAATCAATTTGGTGGCTACGTTGGTGGCCCCGTGTTCAAGAACAAGCTGTTCTATTTTGCTAATTATCAGGGAACCCGCAACGCGACATCTTCGACCGCACTCAGCAATACTGTCCCCACCCCTGCCATGCTCAATGGCGACTTTAGCGCCTTGTCTCCAGATGGAACGACGGAATCGTTGTGCGTCAATTCGAGCGGAGTGTATGCGCCATCCGCTGCCTGTCCCTTCGGTGTCGTGAATGGCAAACCTAACCAGCTGCTTCCTGGTTACAGCCTGAATCCGACAGCCGTGGAAATTGATAAGATCGGCCTGCCTTCCGGGGGTAATCAACAGCCGAATGGTCTTACCTACTATACGTCCGCGCCCTACATTAACCACTATGACGAAGGCACCGGGAGATTGGACTATGACATATCACCCAGCCAGCGCGTCTTTCTGCGCAGCTACGTCAGAAGCCTGATTCAACCATCCGGCGATGTACCGGGCAATCTGTTGGCCATGAACAACAACTGGAACTACGATTTCGCCATCAATGAGAAGTACTACAACGAAACCCTCGGCTACACGTGGACCATCAATCCCACGATGGTGAATGTTGCCCATGCTTTCTGGAATCAGATGGATGCGCACAGCGGCTCCCAGGCGCTTACGAGTAATAATCAGCCATTCTGCTGGTCGAAGTACATCGACGTGTCTGAACTGCCTGGTCAGTGCTATGTTGAAGGCTTCTCAATCGGCGGCGCGTATGTCGGTTACTACGAGCCCTCTCAAGAGGACCGGACCTTTTACGGACTCTACGACGATCTGACGAAGACCTGGGGCAAGCACACCTTCTCTTTCGGAGCCGATGTCCAGCACGAGTCCGCAGACGAGCTGACCCAGTATCCGACCCAGCCAATCCTGAGCTTTAACGGGCAGTACACCAATTCCGCACTGGCCGATTACCTGGTTGGGGATTTGGCATCCATGACACAGGGAGCGGAGGCAGTATCCGATATCTCTGGGTGGCAGCCCGGTTTCTATGGGCAAGATCAGTACCGGCTGCGACCGAATCTGACACTGACCGCTGGACTGCGTTGGGATCCCAACATTCCTCCCACGATTCTGGCGGATCACGGCGCTGCTTTTGTGCCCGGCGAGCAAAGCACTCGGTACCCCAATGCTCCCGCCGGACTGGTTTATCCGGGAGATCCAGGAGTCAGCGCAGGCCTGATGCGCGCCACTTATGGTTATTGGGAGCCACGCTTTGGCGTTGCCTGGCAACCACATTCTCTTCCCCACACCTCCTTCCACGGCGGATTCGGTCTTTTCACTCAGCCGATGATCTATTCGGAGTACGGACACATCTCTGAGGTGGCACCGTTCGCACCCACCTACTACCTGCAAGGGACTTCTACGACACCTCTGAATCTCAACAGTCCCTGGACAGGATTTCCGGGTGGCAATCCTTTTGCCACTTCGTTTCCGTCTTCCACGTACGAACCGCCCTCGAACACGACTTTTGTTACGCCCATCGACCTGTCAGCGACCATCGACCCTGGCTTCACGTTGGGCGTTACCCAGAGTTGGAATGTAACTGCTGAGCAGCAGATGGGCCAAAACATGGTCTTCCGCCTTGCCTACGTGGGAAGCGAGACCTATCGTGCACCATTCATTCTGGATCGAAATCCAGGCATTTATGCCAACGGCGGCGCGCGCAGCACCTACCCGGCATTCAGCGAGATCCTTCAAATGCTGAGCTACGGTACAGCTCGCTACAACGCAATGCAGGTCACGTTCGAGCGGCGCATGAATCATGGCCTGCAATTCCAGACCAATTTCACCTGGTCCAGAACTTTGGACGATGCATCATCCGCGAATATCACTTTCGGGACAAATCAACTGGGCGATCCGTTCTCGCTACCGTGGAATTTCGGCGTTTCCAGTGAGAATATCCCATTGCGCTGGGTTTCCAATTTTGTGTATACGACCCCTTACGCGCACGGATTTAACCCTGTGATAAGACAAGTGCTGGGAGGGTGGGAAATTAGCGGAATCGTCACGGCACAATCCGGCTATCCCTTCGGCGTGGGCGCAGGCTTCGGAGGCAACCAGTCCGGCGCTGCGCAGTACGAGGACCGGGCCGATGTTGTATCCGAAGCCCGGGATGTTCGTCGTGGAGGAAAATCGCACTGGCTGAACGATTACTTTAATGTCATGGCCTTTAAGGAGAACACTCCGGGTACTTTCGGCAACAGTGGCAAGAACATCATGCAAGGACCACCCCTGAATTATGCCGATGCGACGCTTGCACGGAACTTTGCCTACAAAGAGCGCTACAATCTTCAGTTCCGCTGGGACATGTTCAATGCCTTCAATCAGCCGAGCTTTGCGAATCCGAATCCCGGAAATCAGGTCAATACGGCCGGCACCTATGTAGGATCTACAGGCCCCGGGAGCGAAGGGACAATCACGTCAACGGGAGCTGAGCCGGCTCGTATCGGACAAATGTCTCTGACGTTCACGTTCTAATTCGCCGGCGCCGGGAATTCTGAACTTGGTCCGGGATTCCCGTCACTAACTCCTCAGGTTCGACAAAAGGATTGGCGATGCCATCTTACATGGGAAAATACCTTAAAGGTGCAGGTGTGCTGCTAGCCGTCTGCTGAGCAGAACGATTTTATGATCTCAAGACGCCAACTTCTTTCACGCGCTCCGCTACTGGCCGCCGCTGCCGTACCTCTCCCATCTGCGTTCGGGGACGAACTTTCTGAACCGCGTGCATGCCTCTCCGAAGAGGTCCACTTGCGTGATGGCTGGCAATTTCGAATCGATCCAAGCGCCGCTTCAACGCCGTCCTTAATCCCTGATGGCGGCGAGTGGCAATCAGTCTCCGTTCCCCATACCTGGCAGGCGCTGGGAGGATTACCCGAATATGTCGGGGTCGCCTGGTACCGAAGGGATCTGCTTGCTCGTGAGTCAAGGCGCACCGGATTTGTGCGCCTGGAATTCGAGGCCGTCTACCACACGGCGCATGTCTTTCTGAACGGTAAAATGATTGGCCAGCACATCGGGAAGGGCTACACAGCCTTTACATGCGATCTGTCTCCGCACCTCGGTCACGACAAGAGCAACGAGCTGCTGGTGCGAGTCGATAATTCGTTCTCCAATGCCATGCTGCCCCGGATGAAATCCTTCGACTGGGCCAATGACGGCGGGTTGATTCGGCCCGTCCAGTTGCTGATCACTCCTCCGGTATTCATCGAACGCCTTGTGATCGAGGCCGTGCCCGACCTGGAAAACAATCACGCCGATGTCTCAGTGTGCGCCGTTGTCCGAAACTCTACCGGCGAGCAGCAAGATGCCCATATATCCGTCAGGGCACGCCCTGACGGCGATGTTGCATTGGATTATCCGCACGCGGCAACCCATCTGACTATTCCTCCCTCATCCAGCGCAAGAATAGCTGTGGGCAAAATCCAGATCGATTCGCCAAATCTATGGCACTTTGATTCTCCCAATCTGTATTGTGCGGTGGCCACGCTGGAGACCGGTGGTGGTACGCATACATTGGGCGACACTTTCGGCATTCGCAAGTTCGAGATTCGCGGAACATCGTTCTATCTCAATGGCGAGCGCGTATCCCTTATCGGCGTAGAGCGCATGGCCGGGAGCAACCCGCAATACGGTATGGCTGAACCCTCGCACTGGATCGATGCCAATTTGAGGGATATGAAGGATCTTAACTGCGTCTTCACACGCGTCCACTGGCCTCAGGACAAGCGCGTGCTGGAAGCGTGTGACCGCTACGGAATTCTCATGCAGGAAGAGGTTCCGGCGTGGGGAGCATTCACCTTTGACAACATCTCGCCGGAACTCGAAAGGGAGCTCATCCAAAATGGCCGGGAACAGATCAGCGAGATGGTCGACCGCGACCGCAATCATCCCTGCATCGTGTCGTGGGGCTTGTGCAACGAAGTAAACGGCAAGAATCCAATCACGCGCAGATTCGCCCATGCGGTCGCCGAGGAAGCCCGCAAGACTGACCCTTCGCGCCTGATGACCTACGCATCGAATTCACTCCATGAGAATCCGGGAGAGGACATGGCGGGTGATTTCGACTTTATCTCGATTAATGAGTATTTCGGGACGTGGTCGAAGGGCGGCGTCAACGAAGCACGCGCATATCTCGATGACATTCGCAAAGCTTTTCCGGGCAAGCCCCTCGTAATTTCAGAATATGGTTATTGCGAATGCCGGCCAGACTTTGCTCCTGGAGACCAGCATCGCGTGGACATTATCGAGCGCCACACCAGGCTCTATCGCGACATTCCTGAGATCGCCGGAGCAATCTATTTCGACTACAACGACTATCGCACGCAGATGGGCGACAAAGGGGTCGGCGCGTTTCAACAGCGCGTGCACGGCGTTGTTAACCTCGAAGCTGAACGCAAACCCTCGTTTAAAGCTCTTCGTGAGCAATCCAGTCCCATCAAGAATATCGTCGTCACCTCCACCGGAAACAGTTTTACTGCGCGTATCGTCACCCGCGCCGACCTGCCCTTCTACATTCTTCGTGGCTACTCCATCCGCTGGATACTGTATGGCTACGATGATCTGCCTACGGAAGGAACTCTCCAAATGGTAGGTCCAATATCACCAGGACAGGACATTGTCGTACATTGGACGCCGTCCACACAGAAATTTCACAAGATCGGAGTGGAGGTCCTCAGGCCGACTGGATTTTCAGCTGCTACGGCCAGCAAGTCTTTAAGAGTGGACAATCAAAAAAGCCAACTCCACGGGAACGATAAAGCACATCGTGAGAAGCAGTAGTTGAAGAGGGCGAGTTATTGTGAGAACTGAAGAAAGAGACTGACAGATCTGCAGTCATCGACGCGAGAGACTCTGCCTGGGTCCGCATCCATATGATTCCGCAAACACTTTGTAGAACTGTGCATAGCTGCCAAATCCAGCCGCATATACTGCCTCGGCAATAGTGCTTTGCTTTGTCGCACTGTATGCTTCAAAAAAGCGAGCGAGTCGGAGTGAATTGCGGTATTGAAACAACGGTACGCCGACTTGCCGATGAAAGGTCCGGCTAAGGTAAGACTTGCTCGCTCCACATGCCTTCGATAATTGATCCAGATTCTGACCGTGGTCGTCCTCACTCAATATCTTGATTGCCCTTCGGACTGCAGGATGAAGCGTAACGGCTTGCCCCCCAGTTTTTCCCGCTGTTTGATAGCGCCAGCACAGTAGTAACAAATAATGAAGACCTGCATTCAGACCGTCAGGATCGTGATGCTCAAAGTGGAAATCAGAGGCGGGGCCGAATCCAGCTTCGCGGTTCAAGAGATCGGAATCCAATGATCCTTCCATGAGTGACCCCATCATCCTGCAGGTGAGTTCGAAAGATTTCGGATCCAGGACAGTGCTTACGAGTCCATCGTCATTGCCAGAAGACCGTCTGAGGCCCTCGTACTTTGCGATATGACAGGATTTGTCAATAAGCGAAGGCGTAAACACCACAACGTAGAATCGCGCGTCTTCTGATCTGGTGATCAGCTGATGTTCCTGCCCTGGAAAGAGCCACAATAGGCTTCTCGGGGAGAATGTAAAGCGGTGACCGTTTACGACGTACGTGATCGTTCCATGGACAACACAGTTCAACTCCAGTTCCCGATGGTGGTGGCTCTGGAGACTGGGTAGGTTTCGCGTAGATTCCGCAAGGTAAAGAAGCCCATCGTATACATCGCGGAGCTTCAGGTCAACCAACATTTGGACAATATACGACAACTTTAAGTCAACTGTCGAGAAGACGGTCATACCTCCGACTCGATAGCGTTGGGGGTATGAAGCCAGCCTTCAGCTCGCGGACATTCGGCAGAACACAGCGTGGAGAACTCGTGGAGGCCTGGACGATGAGCGGCACATCCGGTCTCACCGTCGAAATTATTACCTATGGCGCGACCGTCACCCGGCTCCTTGTTCCGGATCGCGGTGGCCGCCTGGCGGATGTAGTTCTGGGTTTCGACAATCTTGATGCTTACTTGAATCATTCGGCGTATTTCGGCAGCGTCGTGGGCCGGGTTGCGGGCCGAATTTCCAATGCTCGATTCGCCGTTGATGGACAGACGTACGAGCTCGTGCTTAACGATCCACCGAATCATCTTCACGGTGGCGCGAAGGGTTTCGATAAGCGAATATGGGACGCGGCTCCTGCCGAGAGTACAACGGGAGAGCCTTCACTACGGCTGACCTACCAAAGCCCGCACCTGGAGGAAGGGTATCCCGGCACACTTGCTGTCACAGTGACGTACACGGTTACGCATGACAACACTGTTCTAGTCGAGACCCAAGGCACCACGGACAGGCCGACTCCATTCAGTCTCACGTTGCACCACTATTTTAACCTGGCAGGGGAAGGCTCTGGTTCGATTGCAGACCACGAACTCCTGATTTATGCGGATGAATTCATTCCGACCGACGAATCCATGACGTTGCTCGATAAGCCCGCTTCAGTTATGGGAAATCAGAATGACCTTCGATGTCCACGAATGCTGGGTGAGGTTATTCCATCTCTCTTTCGTAACCATGGAGACCTCTATGTGATTCGCAGAAGTGGTGACGGAGATAAGGCCGACGCCCTGGCCACGGCGGCTCGTCTCGTACATGCTCCCACTGGGCGGGCACTGGAAGTATCTACAACCACTAGCCATCTTCAACTCTATACGGCAGCCGCGCTTGTCGGATCGTGGAGGGGAAAGTCAGGTGCCGCCTATCCCAGGTATGCGGGGGTCTGTCTTGAATGCGAAGGATATCCCGATGGGGCCAATCAACCGCAACTCGGTGACATCATCCTGCGTCCAGGCAGACCGAGACAGGAGGTGACAAGATATGCATTCTCCTGTGTCTAACCCACGCCAATTGCGGAAGCGCGCTTATCGCTGCACCGCATTTGTTCTACGCGAATCGTTTATGGAGTTGGATATTCATGAGCAGCACCACTACCCCAGCCTTTAGCCCTGCGAACGAGTTCGATTACAGTCTTACAGGCGTAAACTCCACTCGCGCCATTGAGAAAGGCCTCGCTGAAGCAGATTGGTACCAGTGCCCCGTGCCCCGCGAGACGATGCGCAAACTGCTGGAGCGTAGGGATGGATCCGCAATACGGGACACGATGATATGGTTTGCGCTCATCTTGTTGAGTGCTCTGGCCACCTATGCGCTGCGCCATACGCTGTGGGCTGTCATTCCCTATCTGGGCTATTGCGTACTTTACGCCTCCACATCTGACTCCCGCTGGCACGAGTCGGGACACGGCACCGCCTTCAAAACCGATTGGATGAACAGCGCACTCTATGAAATCGCTTCGTTTATGGTCATGCGCGAATCCACAGTCTGGCGTTGGAGCCATACCCGTCATCATAGTGACACCCTGATTGTCGGTCGCGATCCCGAGATTGCGGTTCCGAGGCCACCGGACGTTATAGGTATCATCATGGCGTTCTTTAACTTGAAGGGATACCCGAGGTATTTTAAACACGTCCTGCTTCATTTCGGCGGCCGCATGTCCGCCGAGGAGAAGATGTATATTCCGGAGTCTGAATTTCCGAAGATTTATTTCAAAGCAAGAATATACCTGTTGATCTATGCGACTGCGATTGCTCTTGCCATATACACTCGAAGCTTTCTGCCGGTACTCTTTATCGGACTGCCCAATCTTTTCGGCTCCTGGCTGCTCGTAATCTATGGCCTTACGCAGCACGCCGGCCTTGCGGAGAATGTTCTCGATCATCGCCTGAACTGCAGAACGATCGATATGGGGATTGTGAACCGCTTCCTTTACTGGAACATGAATTACCACATTGAGCATCACATGTTCCCGCTCGTCCCTTATCATTCACTACCTGCGCTCCATGCCGTTGTCGGCGATGATTGCCCTCCGCCCTATCCGAGCCTTTTTGCCGCATGGCGCGAAATCGTACCCACCATTGCCAGGCAAATCAAGGATCCTTCCTACCATGTGAAGCGCCGGCTCCCGGAACGCAAGTCGCGTCCGAAACAGAGTGATCGCTCTTCCGGTATAAAGCAGAATGCCGATGGATGGCTTGAAGTATGTGCGGTAGCGGAGTTAAAGCAAGGGGATATTCTTCGCGTGGATTATGGCCGCAAGACCTATGCTCTTTATCGCACGCTTGAGGGGCAACTTTATGCAACTGACGGAATGTGTACCCATGCAAACTCTCATCTGGCTGACGGCCTGATTGTCGGTAACAAGATCGAATGCTCGAAGCACAATGGCCGTTTTAACCTCTGCGATGGTTCTCCCGCACGTGTGCCGATTTGCCGCGGCCTTGCGACCTATCCTGTAGAGGAGCGTAACGATAGAGTGCTTATCGACGTTGCTTCTCCGGGAGGCGTGGGTGCTCGAGCTTCTCAAACCGCCGAGTTTCGAGTGGTGAGCAATCGCAATGTCGCCACATTTATTAAGGAACTGGTTCTTGAGCCTGTGAACCTCCTCCAGCCGTTGAGCTTTACCCCGGGCGACTATTTGCAGGTTGAGATACCGCCCTACGAAGAAATCAGTTTCAAGACGTTCGAAATCCCCGAGCCTTTTGCGGCAGTATGGAGGAACAACCAACTGTTTGATCTCAAGGCCAGCAATACGCAGTCTTCCAGACGCAATAATTATTCGCTGGCCAGTAATCTGCAAACTGAGTCTACGCTGCGGTTCAACGTTCGCATCGCGACGCCGCCTCCCGGGCAGGACTGTGCTCCCGGCGCGGGCTCTAGTTATGTCTTCAGCCTTAAGCCTGGTGATCGGATATCTGCAATTGGACCGTTCGGAGATTTCCACATCAAGCCAACGCAACGGGAGATGGTCTACATCGGGGGCGGAGCTGGTATGGCTCCGCTACGCGCACACCTCTCTCACCTTCTCGAGACCGAGCATACTGCCCGAAAAGTCAGCTTCTGGTATGGAGCGCGATCGCGGCAGGAGTTGTTCTACGCTGACTATTTCAATAGCCTTGTCGAATCGCACCCAAACTTTACTTTTCATCTGGCGCTCTCTTCGCCGTTACCGGAGGATGCCTGGGACGGTTCTGTCGGCTTTGTCCATGACGTTGTGCTCACTGAATATCTTGGGCACCACTCTAATCCGAGCGCGCTTGAGTACTATCTCTGCGGCCCTCCGTTAATGATCAAAGCGTGTACCAGGATGCTTGAGCAGTTGGGTGTTCCGTCACATCAGATTGCATTTGACGAGTTTTAAGTAAAGGTGCTCATGGACAATCGCTCTCGCTTTCTTAATGATGGCTCAACAGACGCGCCAAAACTTCGGGTCTACCTGAATCAGGACAACTTGACGGATTTGCCGGCAAGCAGCCTATGGCCAGGATACGAGGGCGCAGCTCGCTATGAAAGGCTCCAGACGGACGCATTCGAGGGTATTCAGCTCACGACGGATGCTCCGCTTCCGGCAGGCATGCTGTTGCCTCACTGCGGTCTCGACCGGATCAACACTCGCGACGAGGCCAATACGATCGCGGCCAAGCACGCAGCACGAGGTGACAACTGCATAACAATTCACGCGGGCTGGGGCCTCGAAGATGATGATGAAGTATTTCACATGGTTGAAGCAATTCTGGCAGCGTCAGATCGGTATCACCTGCCTATCTTCATCGAAACCCACCGCGCCACCATTACTCAGGACCTATGGCGCACGGTTCAAATCGCTAAGAAGTTTCCGGAAGTCCGTTTTAACGCAGATTTGAGCCACTATTACTGCGGGCAGGAGCTTGTCTATGGAAACTGGGATGACAAGATAGCCTTCCTGGCGCCACTTTTTGAGCGTGTCGGATTCATTCATGGTCGCGTTGCAAGTCCCGGCTGCATGCAGGTGCCGATTGGCCCCGGCATACATTCGCGGCCGCTGCAAGCCCATGGACAGATTGATTACCTTGTTCACTTCAAAGAACTATGGACTCGTGCGATGCTCGGATTTATCAAAAGCGCTGGCGCAGGCGATGTGCTGATTTTTGCGCCCGAGCTGCTTCCAGGCACCCACTATTACGCGCGGCTGTTTTCTAACGCATCTGGCCGGATGGTGGAAGAATCGGATCGTTACGAGCAGGCGCTTCTTTATCAGGACCTGGCTCGCGAATGCTTCGCAGGCGCCATGGAGTTATTGAGGCTGTCGGGGGGCAAGTACAGTGACGAGACAGCTTAACGTACGCTACGTGATTTTCGTGGCGGTAACGGCTGCCCTTGGTGGCCTTCTGTTTGGCTTTGACGTGGGCATCATCACAGGCGCTGGACCGTTCATTGCGAAGCAGTTTGATTTAAGCGACCTTAGTCTGGGAGGAGCCTACAGTGCGCTTATATTTGGTTGTGTCGTCGGCTCGCTGGTGGCCGGAAAGCTTTCAGACCGCCTCGGGCGCAGGCGACTCCTGATTGTGGTGGCGTTACTGTTTGGCTTGTCATCGGTTGCTGTTGCGTGTTCAGACAATCTCACTCCCTTTATGGCGGCGCGCTTTTTAGGAGGTATTGCGGTTGGAGGCATCTCCGTGCTCTCTCCGCTTTATATCGCAGAAGTTGCACCGCCATCCATGCGGGGACGTCTCGGCGCTCTCTACCAGATGATGATTGTTGTCGGCATCCTTGTCTCTTACGGAATCAACTTCCTGCTTCTTAATGCGGGCTCCAACAATTGGAGATGGATGTTTCTTACCGGTGTTATTCCCTCCGTAGTTTTCCTGTTGATGATGATGAAGGCGCCGGAGACGCCGCGATTTTTAGAGATCGTCGGAGATTCGGAGGAGGCGTTTCGCGTTCTTGCACGAATCAACGGCTCAGAGCAAGCGTCGGTTGAAATCGCAGAGATAAAAGCGACGATGCAGGAAGAGCGACGTCATTGGGGTGCCATGCTACGGCCCGGCGTGCGTCGAGCGCTCATAGCAAGTTCCTGCGTTGCGATATTGGTACAAATTTCAGGCATTAACACGATCATCGATTACGCTCCGGCAATCTTTGAGTCTGCCGGGTGGAGTAGTCACAGCGCTTTTACGTCCCTCTTATTGATCGGGCTGATACAGCTTGTATTTACCGTCCTTTCGCTCTGGATGATCGACAAGTTCGGACGCAAACCGCTCTATATTGTCGGGTCGCTCGGTATGACATTCTCTGTTGCCGCTTTAGCGCTCACGGTTGTTTTGGGCGGTTTTCATGGCGTTCTGGTGCTCGCGCTTATCCTGGCATGCCTAGCGTTCTTCGCCACGTGTATTGGCCCCGTCTTCTGGACGCTGATGCCCGAGATATTTCCTAATGACGTGCGCGGAGCGGCAATGACTGTGCCCGTTCTGCTTCAGTGGCTTGCCAATGCTGCCGTCATTCTTTTATTTCCTCTCATCTTTCATCGAGTTGGTAAGACCTTCACGTTCAGCTTTTTCGCGTTGGCGGCGCTGGCACAAGGGGCCTTTACCTGGCTATGTGTGCCAGAGACGAAAAACAGGTCATTGGAGGAAATCGAAAGCTATTGGACAGGAATGAGCGCGCAACAAGTGAGGGACGTCGGATTCTATCAGGAATCTGTTGAGTCTCAGGATATTGAATCTTAGCAAAACGGCTTATCGATAAGCAGAAAAGACACGGATATGAATACTAAAGAGTTCACGAGAAGAACTTTTATCGCAGGGGTGGGCGCAACTGCAGCCGCATCGCTCGTTAAGCCATCCTGGGCACAAACTGCTGGCGGTTCCCTGGGCGAATGGAGAGATGGGAGCCACGGCTTGCCATGCTACGCCTATCGAGGGCCGATTCGCTTTGTAAGCGGGTATAACTCGAGGCCGATGTTCGGCCTTGATGGAAGGATGCTTCCAGATGATCCTGTCTTTCTCCTTGGAAACTACCGACTGAGTCTGTTTACGCACACGAGCGGCTTGATGCAGATCCTGACCGGAGAACGGGCATGGGGTCGTATGAACGATGGCGGCGGCTACTGGTCGGGGGCCAACAAAGCAAGCTGCATTGTCGACGGGAGCAGCCATGAATTAGTAGGGCTTGACGAGCCTGCCGCCAAGGAAGCAGACAAGCTCTTTGGTGTAGGCTTCGCGCGGTATTCGTACCAACTTGGCCATGGATTGAATGTGCAGCGGTCACTGCATGTGCGACCATCGACGAAGCCCGGAGAAGGCCACTCTGCATTTCTGATTCACGTACGACTGGAAAACACGTCCGCCAACACGCTCAACGTGAAGTATGTCGAGAGTGTGCTGGCAAACTACAGGATGCTCCATTGGGGAGCTGGCGGCCGGAGCACACCGGAGTATGCGGCGATGCCCGCTAAGAGGGTCGGCGCGAATGCATTGTGCGTTAGCTTTGCAGTACATCCCCAGCATTCCCTGACGTTTCCCCCAGCCGGGCAGATGAACCAGTTTGAGCAGTATCCGCCCGCCCTGTTCGTACACGCGGTTGGTGATTCCACTACGCAGCCCTATGTCGTTGCTGAACCTTCAGGGCGCTCCTCGCTAGGTGTGCAATATTCCGACGCGCTGACACCGGGGCAGGTGCGTGAGATTAGCTTTGTCGTGGGTTATACGCGCGACCCCTCAGAACGGGCGATCACAGGCATAGTGGAGAATCTGCGCCCGGAACCTGGTGCGCATTTGGGTGATGGCTCGGCGTTCATCTCTGAGTGGCGCAAAGTGGTGCCGCAGTTCGCCGCAGAGACAAACCGTCAGATGCGTCGTGAAATGCAGTGGAACGTCGCTGTGCTGGAATCCATGGCGACCTGGAAGGAGTACTACGACGAAACTATTATTCCCCAGGGCTGTATGTATGACTATGTATGGGGAGTCGTTGCGTCAAGCCGGGACCAGGCGCAGCACGCTCTCCCTTTGTGTCACACGAACCCTGCACTTGCACGGTCAACACTGCGATATATTCTGAAGCGCACAAGCCCGAATGGTGAAATCAAGCTGATGGATCAGGGGTTTGGATGGGCGGCCTCCACTTCAATGCAGACAAGCGATCA
Organism: Acidobacteriaceae bacterium; assembly: GCA_049280995.1. Classification (GTDB taxonomy): domain Bacteria; phylum Acidobacteriota; class Terriglobia; order Terriglobales; family Acidobacteriaceae; genus Silvibacterium. The sequence continues at coordinate 31,515 of JBAPRH010000005.1, read as the reverse complement.
ACAACTCTGGTTCTTTATGCTTTTGAGTGAATATCTCCGTGCTACAGGAGATACGGCGTTCCTTGGCGAGCGGATCGGGTACTATCCCGTGGAAAACTCCGGCAACGATACTGTGTTGGCACATGTACGTCAAAGCTTCCTTTTCCTCCGAGATCGCGTTAGCGTGGGCAAACACGGGCTTGTTCGTTTGTGGAACTCAGATTGGAATGACCTCTTTTATGCGTGGCCCACTAAAGGCGCTTACAACTCGTCATTTGAGGCAGACGAAAGCCTCATGAATACGGGAATGGCTATTGTTCTACTGGAAGAACTTCAATCTCATTTGCGACGTGCCAGCAACCCGGAGGGTGCTGGATTAGGAAACGCCATGCTTGCGTTCCGGACACAGCTTCTCAGTGCCTGGAACCGGGACTTGGGAGATCGCCCGTTTCCGCGGCGTGCCTGGACAGGAGCCGATGCAACGATCTCACTGGGCGACGACAACATGTGGCTTGAACCGCAAGGTTTTGCACTGATGATTCCCGAGATGACTTCTGAGCAAAAGCAATTGCTATTGACTGAACTCAAAAAGCGCCTACTAGATCCGGAAAAGATGGGTGCACGCCAGATTGAGAAACCACTGGCGCATCCAGGCACCCCGGAAGGATCGCGAGAAAATGGTGGCTTCTGGTACGCGCTGCACGGACCACTTGTGTTGGGCGCTGCGACGGTTAACTGTAATCTGGCAGAGCGACTTTTGGAACGTATGACTTTTAGTCATTACTCAAAGAACTTTCCCGAATACTGGACCGGCATGTGGAGTGCTTCCGACTCACTCGACTCTTCGCTGCTCCCGACCGAAGGACTCTCCGTAAATATTCCGTACTGCGCACACGCACATGCGTGGCCGCTTTACTGCTATATCCGCCTCCGAGAAAGAACAAATGGGCAGCTGTGATGTCCCTGAACAATTGGATCGAAGCCCGACAAAATGCCCATTAGAGAAAAAAGTTGAATGACTAGAACCAGTCTCATAAATAGGTCAGCGGCTCCCGTCGATTGCGTGAGCCCGCTTTTGGGTGGGGTCTCACGTGCGGGCACATTCAGCAACCGCGACAACGGGTATTACCGCAGACGGTCCAGGAAATTGGACCGTCGCCGTGGGAGCGTGGTTTAGGGCGCCGCTCTGTGGCGTTCATCTTGACCCTTGACGCCGCTCCCACGCCGTGCAGAATAGAGTTGCGGAACGAAGCGACGCGTTCGTGGCAGAGCTTCGTTTCATAACGGGAAAGGATTGGCGATGGTCAGATTCCTGCTTCCGCCCGCCTCCGCCGAGGATATCCTGAGCCGCTGGCAGCCTTGTTGGACCAAACCCAAGTCGAAAAGGTGCCGGTACCCATACCGCAGTCATGGTTTCGCCGGATACCAGCGGTACGAATGCATTCATGAAAAGCAATTCCAGCCCATCCTCGGTGAAAAGAACTATTTCCATTCTGCCTCCGCCTCCATCGCGCATGACTGTAGCAGAGTGTTGCGGGTCCAGGCCGACAGGGTTGTTCCCTTGATGCAGCGCAGTTTTCTAGAAGCGCGTATTCCCATTCGGCGAAGCGCGCAGAGAGAATACGGATCCTCGATCACGGTTTTTGAACAGTCAGTTCGAGGTGCTCGAATCGCGTCAACTCTGCCATGATTTGCTCCTTTTCCGGCCCGTGTTTACGCACGTAAACGCCGTATACAACGAAAACTGCTAAGTCCCAGAATTCTCGAATGTTGACGTTCGTATACGTGCGTTTACGAACGTGTACCCTTTCAGGGATGGAGTGTCGAAATAAACCCGGTGCGCAGCACCGAACGGGATAATTGTGGCGATACGACTAGCTGTGCGGGCGCGAATCATGGGCGAGTTCGTCCGAAAATTCGGGACAGAAGAACCGCAACGCTTCAGACTGAATCCAATCCATCAAACTCCGGGACCAAACAGCTCGATGATGACGATGCGCTCGGCATCTGGGCTCGCCTGCGCCAGCACGTTCAAGAGCGTGGTTTCCCCGGTCCCCGTCCGCTGATGAGCAGGGTCTTGCCAGCGCGAATCTGGTCCGCCAGGAACTCCGCCAGCGGTCGCGTCAGCGTGCCGCGAGCAATCAGGTCATCGGCGGTGAAATGACGGCCGGTGAACTTCCGGATCGGGAGGCCCGGCGCGAGCTTGACCGCCGGGAGAATGTAGGCGCAAATCCGGCTGCCTTCGGGAAGCTGCGCCTCCAGCACAGGGTTGCCTTCGCCCAGCCGTTTTCCGAGGTTATTGGCGATCACTTCGAGGCCGGTGCGAAGACTTCAGACGCCGAAGGAAATGTTCGGCTGAAGAAGCATCTGACTTCGCGCTCGGCATACAAGGTAGCATTGGGATTGCCCATGATTTCGCTCACGCCATGGTCGAGCGGAAGCGGCTCGATGGGGCGGAGAAACGGACGTAGCTATTCAAAGCTCATCGCGAGTATTTCCATAGTGGAAGCCCGCCGTAATGCCGGGCTTCCGTAAGAGAGGAGGACGAGCGGATAACGCTGCCTCCCCTCGGGGCTTTACTCGGCGTCCATGTTCTTCTTCCGGCCGGCCTTTTCTGCCCGGTCGAGTTTCAAAAGCCACGGGTACCTCCCAGATGCGCTGCTTTTGGCCTGTCGTCTTGTCCGTCGTCTCGCGGCTCCTCAGCTCACTTTCGACGTACAGGTGACCTGAGCGTCATTCACGCAGATTGGGCCATACTTCTCATCTATGGCGCCATAGACAGGAAGTCTTGGGCAGCATCCCCGAATCGGCAGACGCTAAGAAAAACACGAGGCCGCAATGCCGACGCGCTCTCTTTCGATCTCGGCGTACGCGCTCGGGGCGCACCGTTGCTCCCGAATGGTGAGCACCTGCTGAACGCTCGGGAGCTCGCTGCAGGGCTCGCTGACACGAAGTCGTGCTGAGATGCGCGGCAACTAGGCAGGTGACCGCATTGCGAATGAATCTTCGATATCACATGACGGAGGAATTGTCATGACGCCCGAACCTTTCGTATCCGCTCAGGAAGCCGCCAAATTTATCGGGATTAGCCGACGTTTCCTCACCGAACTCGCTCGTCGCGGGATCGCTGGCGCCTACCCAATTGGGACTGGCGAGTTGCGCAAAACCTGGGTGTTTCGCCTTTCCGAACTTGCCGCCGCAATTGATCACAACGGTCCCCGTCGGCCGCCGAAGAGCGAGCGGGCGTATCATCCGATCATTAGGCGTTCCCTACTGAAATGAGACGTTATGGCATATCAGAGGGGATCTCTCAGACTTGTGTCCCGCAAGGGCGGAGATGTGTGGATGCTTCGGTACAGGCTCAACGCAGCGAACGGCAGTCGCAAGGAACATACCTTACCTATCGGTCTTCTCAGTGATTTGCCGACTGAGAAGACCGCATGGCGCGAGGTAGACAGGCTCGGGCTGCTCATTCGCATCAATAGTGAGGAGTTTAGTACTCGCATCCGCTTCAATACTCTCGCAGAATACTATTTGAAAGCTGATTTTGGCGAGGATGCAGTGCGCCCAAAGTCGGTTAACACCATTCCGATCGTGGAGCATTACGTCCGGGATTACCTCATTGCCCGCTGGGGCAATGAACTCGCAAGCGATATTCGGCCACTTGAGATCCAACGCTGGCTGAAATCGCTTCATACCAGCAATGGGCTGGCTTGGACGACGGTCTCGAAGATCCGTGGCATCATGCACCGGGTCTATAAGGTCGGCATCCTACACGAGCGTGTCGACAAGAATCCAGTGGAGCATGTCGAGACGCGGTCGCAGTCCCTTTACAAGGCAGTCGTTATCACACCGCAGCAGACCCTTGCCATTCTTAACAAGCTGATGAACCCGCTGCATTACACGCTGGTTCTGACCTGCGCCGCCACGGCGCTTCGCGCATCCGAGATTATCTCGCTGCGCTGGTCGGACATTCTGTGGAACGACAGGCAGATCCGCATCTCAAAGCGGTGGGCCAAGGGAAAGGACGGCGAGACCAAGACGGCGGCCTCGAACGGCTATGTGCCGATGCATCCGGTACTGGCGCAATATCTGAAGGAATGGCGCGCGCAGAGTCCATACTCGAAGGTCGACGATTTCGTCTTTCCGTCGTTGTCCAAAGACGGCAAGGTGCCAATCTGGGCATCGACATTCGTTCAGGACCATCTGCGGCCGGCGGCAGTCAGCGCTGGCGTCGTACTCGTGAAGGGGCAGTGCTTCGGTCTTCACAACCTGCGGCACAGCTTAAGCACTTGGCTTGTAAATAAGGGGAAAGTCGATCCGAAGACGGTTCAGGGCATGTTGCGGCATAGCGATATCCGCACAACCATGAACCTCTACACGCAAGATGACCGCGACGAAAAGCAGGCAGCACAAGGCGCGTTTCTAAGCGCGGTAGGGCTTGGAAGTCGCACAGTGCAGTGAATTGTGGATCGGGTTGTGGATTGTCACTGTGGGTGCCATAAAAGCTTACGTTCTTTGCTTTGTATGGCGGGGACGACGGGACTCGAACCCGCGACCTCTGCCGTGCACGGGCAGAGGTTGCAGCGGAGAGCCGTTCGCCTTCGGCGAACCGACGTCAATTCGCTCACCGAAAGCCCATTATTATCGGAAACCCTTGGTTCTCTATTTGAAGCAACCATAGTACTAGGAGCGGTCTCATAAACGCGGAGACCGCTGACGACAGGAGTGAGACCCGCAATTGAGGCGGTCTCACGGGAGCCTATCCCTTTAGGTTGACATCCGACCCATGGCCGAAGTAACGTTCCTCTCGGATGCCAACCCAAAAGCAAGACGCGAACCAACTCGCTCTGTTACAGGGCACCCTCGACCTTCTCATCCTCAGGACTCTCGTACTCGGGCCCTCCCATGGCCAGGGAATAGCGCGTTCGATCCAGCGACAATCCGAAGAAGTATTTTTCGTCGACCACGGTTCTCTCTACCTGGCGCTGCAACGGCTCGAGGACCGCAAATGGGTCAGCGCCAAATGGGGAGTGAGCGAGAACAACCGCAAGGCCCGCTTTTATTCCCTCACCGCCAAGGGCCGCGAGCATCTCCACAGGAAAACCAGCGAGTGGCAGCGGTTGACCCGAGCCATGGAACTCATTCTCAGTGGTGGCGAGGAGGCTTGAGCATGTTCAGGCACGGGCGCAGTCCGGACGATTTTGAAGCGGAAATCCAGTCCCATCTGGAACTCGAAGCCGAACAGCTCCAAGCCGAAGGCCGCACCGGGCAGGAAGCCCATCGGAGAGCCAGGATCGGCTTCGGCAGCGTTGTTGCGACCCGCGAGCGCTTTTATGAAGGCAGTCACGCGGTATGGCTCGAAAATCTTCTGCGTGACTTCCGGTTTGCACTTCGCAGCCTGAAGAAGAACTGGCGCTTTTCCTTTCTGGCTATCCTTGCGCTGAGCCTGGGCATCGGCTCCGCCACCGTCATCTTTAGCGCCATATACGGCGTCATCCTCAATACGTTCCCATTTAAGAATCCCGGCCAGGTCACCAGCTTCGGGATTCAGGACCTCTCCAACCCAAGCAGTTTCCGCCGCGAGTTCTTGTCGATGCCGGAGTTCCTCGCCTTTCGCAGCCAGAGCCATGCTTTTTCCGACGTCAGCGCCGAATACGGAGGCTTTGGTTCCACGCCGGTCCAGTACACCGCCGGCGAAAGCACCTTCGAGTTCAGCGCCGACTACATGAGCGTGAACTCCTTCGGGTTTTTCGGCGTGAAACCGGTCCTCGGACGCCTGCCTTCCGAACAAAACACTCGCGCCGGTGCGATGCCGGTCTTCATGATGAGCTACAAGCTCTGGCGGCGGCAGTTCGACAGCAATCCGAACATCATCGGCAGGAGCTTTATGCTCAGCGGCGTGGCGCGGACCCTGGTCGGCATCATGCCTCCACGCTTTCGCTGGGGTTGGGCCGATCTCTGGGTTCCTTTTCCTGTCGATCAAACTCAGATCGACGCCGACCCGCAACTCGCCAAGCAGTTCGTCTGGTGCGTTGGACGGCTCAAGCCTGGAGTGACTCTGAAAACCGCCGAGGCGGACCTGGACGTTATAGCCCACCGGCTCGCCAGGATATATCCCCAGGAATATCCAAAGCGTTTCACCGTGACCGCGACACGGCTGAGTGACAGGGTCACGGGGCCATTCAAAAGCCTGATCCTTCCACTGTTGGGGGCGGTTCTCATGCTGCTGCTGATCGCCTGCAGCAACGTAGCCAACCTGATCCTGGCGCGCGCTACAGTCCGGGAAAAAGAAATCGCGGTCTGCGGCGCGGTCGGAGCCTCTCGGGCCCGCATCGTGCAGCAGTTTCTGATGGAGAGCTTTGTCCTCGCGGCGGCAGGCTGCGTGGTTGGCTGCGCGCTGGCATATCTCGGGATCAAGGCGGTCGTCCCCATCATTCCCTACAACGCCTTTCCCCAGGAAGCGGTCATTACTCTCAACCCGTGGGTGCTGCTCTGCTCCCTGGGGGTTGCTCTGCTCGCAACTCTGGCTTGTAGCCTTGTGCCCGCTGTGCGGGCGGTACGCGGCAACCTGCAATCCCGCTTGATTGGTGCGAATACGGGAAGCAGTTCGCAATCCAGGCATGGAAAGGGACGCGCGGCTCTGGTCATCATCGAGGTCGCCTTGTCCATCGTGCTGTTGGTCGGCACAGGCCTCATGGTGCGGACTTTCCTAACCCTCACACACGTCGACCTCGGCTTCGACCCCAGCCACATTCTTACGGCGCAGCTTGCCCTGCCGATTTCTGAATTCAAGGATACAGCGGCCAGGAACCGCTTTGTCCGCACGGTTCTGGACCGGATCAGTGGGCTGCCCGGAGTCGATGCCGCGGCGGAAAGCCTTTCCACTCCTCCTCGTGTGAATGCGCGCAGCGGGATCACGGTACCCGGCCGTACCCATTCCGAGCGCTGGTCCACCGCGCTTGATTTCGTCAGCGAGGGCTACTTCCGCACCTTCGATTACCACCTGCTGCGCGGCCGTCTGCTTACGCTCAGCGATGTCGATCAGGCCCGCCACGTGGTCATCGTCAACCGCACCTTCGCCCAGCGATTTTTTGGCGGCGGCGATCCAGTGGGTCACGTGGTCCAATTCGCCGCCGATTTCTCCGGCACCGGCTCAAAATCTGCGCAAAACCAGCCTTACCAGATCGTCGGAGTTGTGCTGGATGAAAAGAACAACGGTTTGATCGGCCGGCCTCAACCGGAGGCGTTCCTGCCCTATACACTTCTCGGACCACAGGGTCCCGGCCTGCTGGTGAAGACCTCGGTCGATCCGGCATCGCTTCTGCCGGGGCTTCGGCATCTCCTTTGGACCATCGATCCAAAGGTCGCGCTCGGCGACGCCGGTTCCTTGCAATCAATTTTGCAGAGAGACACATTCGCCAGTCCGCGCTTTGAGGCCATCGTTCTCGGCGCCTTCGCATTGATAGGCACGCTACTGGTAGTGATCGGAATCTACAGCGTCATGGCGTATACCGTTTCGCTGCGCACCCATGAAATGGGAGTGCGCATGGCTCTGGGAGCGAGTCAGGGCGACATTTTGCGCCTGGTGCTGGGTAAAGATCTGGTTCTGATCCTGATTGGCGTCTCGCTGGGACTGCTTGCCAGTGTTCTCCTCACGCGCTATTTGGCGCACCTTATCTGGGGAATCTCGCTCATGGATCCGTGGACTTACGGAGGAGTGGTTATCGGCGTAATCGCAATTGGAATGCTGTCGTGTTTCTCCCCGGCGCGCCGGGCGACCCGCGTTGACCCGTCGGTTGCGCTGCGATATGAATAGCCAATTGTTTTGTATAGCGCTGTCGCAGATTCAACGATTCCCATACTCTAGGTTGCCGCCAACTCGCCAACTCGCGTTTCGAGGCTACTCGATTCTGGAAACGTGCATTGACCTGTACGCACCAGTTGAAGCCCACGGCGAGGCGTCAGCGAGCTAGCAGCACCGCCGTTGGCTAACGATCGGAGCACCTTGCAGGTTCATGTTGCCGTACGCCGCTCCATATCGCTCGAAGATGGAATTAGTCTCATGCTGGTAGCTCTGGATGGGACCCCCATCCGATCGCGAATATGCGCATGGCCAACTCCGTGTGTTTACGATTTAAACGATGTTGAATCCGTAGATGATGCATATAATCCAATGAACAGTTGATATGCGTTATGAAGCGGAACATAAGTCGCAAACGCGCGACCGTATCGTGCGGAATGCCTCGCGCAAGATACGCGCTGAGGGATTGAGCGGCCCTGGCGTCGCCAGCCTGATGAAGGCATCGGGGCTGACTGTTGGCGGCCTTTACAAGCATTTTCGCAGCAAGGACGAGCTTCTCGCCGATGCAATCGGGCTGGGATTTTCAGAGGTTAGCGACAAGGCGCGTTCGTTACTGAAAGGAGTGCCGCGTGAGCATTGGTGGAAGGAAATCGTACGATGGTACCTCTCACCGGAGCACTGCGATCATCCAGGCAGTGGCTGCCCGGTTGCGACGCTTGCGCCTGACATTGCCCGTGCCAAATCGAGTATGAAGAAACGAATTGCCGGCCAGATGAAAGGATTTACGGAACAGTGGGTGGAGTTCATGCCGGGAGCGACCGCGAAAGAGCGGGAGAAGAACTTCTTCGTGATCTTCAGTGCGATGGTGGGTGCCGTGTCGACTGCCCGCCTCCTTACAGAACCTGCAGCCAGGCAGAAAGTCTTGTCTGGCGTGCAGGATTATCTTTTGCACAGCTTCTAAGATTTTTTTGGCGACCGTTGGATTATATACATAATCCTGTCGGCATACGAGATCGGAAGACGAACTCGTAAGGGTTAAAGAAACCTGCGCCGGCCAAAAGGAAATGCTTTCCTCCGGGGAGTAGTCACGAAAGGACTTTTATGAAACTCAGCGGTCGCATCGTTCTTATCACTGGAGGGGTCCGCCGGCATCGGCCTTGCGTTTGCCCTCAAATTTCTCGAACTCGGCATCGAGGTCATCGTGACGGGTCGTCGCCAATCGGTGCTCCATGAGGTGAAGGCAAAGTATCCGAAGCTCCACACGATCCAGAGCGACGTCGCTGATCCTTTGCAGATCGTCGCGCTGGCAACGCGGGTGAAGACGGAATTCCCCAGGCTGGACGTTCTGATGAACAACGCGGGCATCATGCAGAACAGGAATCTCAAGGCCCCGGCAGCCGACCTCGACGGGTTGATGTCCGAGGTGAACATCAACGTGAGCGGCGTGGTTCGGATGACCTCCGCATTCATCGATGTTCTCACGGCCAACAAGGGCACCATCATCAATGTTTCCTCTGCTCTCGCCTTCGTGCCGCTGCCATCGGCACCGATCTACTCTGCGACCAAGGCTGCACTCCACTCCTACACGCAATCGCTCCGGTTCCAGTTGGAGGAGAGCGGCGTAGAGGTGATCGACCTTATGCCGCCCGGAGTGAAGACCGATCTGACGGCAAAACTCCCCGAGGGCGATGGTGTCCCCCTGATGACCACCGACGACTTGGTTAAACAGTCCTTTGCGGGCCTTAAGGCAGGCAAGCTCGAGATCCGGCCGGGCCAGTCCAATCAGCTTGCATTCATGCGCCGCCTCGCCCCCGACTTCATCAACCGACAGCTCTGGAAGGCGTCCAGGAAACTGGTTCCGGTCGGAGCGAGATAGGCAGTTACCACCACAAAATCGGCACGCAACCTGGAGCGACACGTGCAAAGTACAAGCGCACTGATCCATCAAGAGTTCACCAGCCAGCGTACCTTCGACGCTGTCGTAACAGCCTTCGAGGAGGTGGTCGGCGCAGGCGACGGCAAGAGCTTCCAATCCATCGTGAAGCAGACCACCAGCGCGGAGACATTTACAGAGCGCATCCGCACCGCCGAGGGTTCCAGCGGCTTCATGTTCTTCCTCAAGGTGGATAGGTGGATACGTCAGTATGCAACTTCCGAGTTTCGTTGCATCCCACGCGGAGCGAGAGCTGGGGACCCTCGATTTGTCACTGGTTTTCGGGAGGAATATCCTCAATCCGGCGGTCGAACCTCGGCGGAGGAAGAGCGCGAGACGGTGTTTAGAGGCATTGCCTTATCCATAAGGGCTCAGGAGTCGGCATGGAAACGACCGGGGAGGTGACGGCAACCATCAAGCGCAAGCCGAAGGTTGCGCGTTCCAAGGGAAACGGATCCATGCAGGAAATGACGGCTCCTCATTCGGAGGAGCCGCTTGCGCTGATCCTGGCAAGCCTGCAAACGATGCGGGACGGGGACTTTTCTGCGCGCCTGCCGGTGGCCTGGACGGGGTTGACGGGCAAAATTGCCGACACGTTCAACGATATTATTGCCGCCAATGAGCGGATGGCGTCAGAGCTCAAGCGCGTGGGGCAGGCGGTAGGCAAAGAAGGCCGCACCCGCGAACGGACGCGCTTCCAGCAGGCGCGCGGCTCCTGGGGCGAGATGGAAATCTCGGTTAACGCTTTGATCGAGGATCTGGTGCGACCGACGACTGAGATGACTCGCGCCATTGCGGCGGTCGCTCAGGGCAATCTGACCCAGTCGGTGCGGCTGGATGTCGGTGGCAGACCACTCGAAGGCGAGTTCCTGCGCTCCGCGAAGATCGTCAACACGATGATCCAGCAGTTGAGCGTTTTCACCGCTGAGGTGACGCGCGTGGCCCGCGAGGTGGGCACCGACGGTAAGCTGGGCGGCCAGGCGCAGGTGCCGGGGGTTGCGGGAACGTGGAAGGACCTGACAGATTCGGTCAACTCCATGGCCAGCAACCTGACGGGGCAGGTGCGCAATATTGCCGAGGTGGCAACGGCGGTGGCCAGCGGCGATCTCTCGCGCAAGATCACGGTCGATGTGCGCGGCGAGATTCTGCAACTGAAGGAAGCCATCAACACCATGGTGGACCAACTGCGTTCGTTCGCCTCCGAGGTGACGCGCGTGGCCCGCGAGGTGGGAACGGACGGTAAGCTCGGCGGACAAGCCGTTGTGCCGGGCGTTGCGGGAACATGGAAGGACCTGACGGATTCGGTGAACGCGATGGCCGGCAACCTGACGGCTCAGGTGCGCAACATTGCCGAGGTGACGACGGCGGTGGCCCGCGGCGACCTTTCGCGCAAGATCACCGTCGACGTGAAGGGCGAGATTCTCGAATTGAAGGACACCATCAATACCATGGTGGACCAGTTGAACGCCTTCGCCGGAGAGGTGACGCGCGTGGCCCGCGAAGTGGGCACCGAAGGCAAGCTGGGCGGTCAGGCGCAGGTTCCGGGCGTCGGAGGCACCTGGAAAGACCTGACCGACAACGTAAATTTCATGGCCAGCAACCTGACAGGGCAGGTGCGCAACATCGCCGAGGTTGCGACGGCGATCGCCAACGGCAACCTTTCACGCAAGATCACCGTGGATGTGCGCGGCGAGATCCTGCAACTGAAAGAAACGCTGAACACCATGGTGGATCAACTGAATCGCTTTGCAGGAGAAGTGACACGCGTTGCCCGCGAGGTGGGCACGGAAGGCCGACTGGGTGGTCAAGCGCAGGTGCCGGACGTTGCCGGAACATGGAAGGACCTGACGGACTCAGTCAACTCCATGGCCGGCAATCTGACCGGGCAGGTGCGCAACATTGCCGAGGTGACGACGGCGGTGGCCCGCGGCGACCTTTCGCGCAAGATCACCGTCGACGTGAAGGGCGAGATTCTCGAATTGAAGGACACCATCAACACCATGGTGGACCAGTTGAACGCCTTCGCCGGAGAGGTAACGCGCGTGGCCCGCGAAGTGGGCACCGAAGGCAAACTGGGCGGCCAGGCGCAGGTCTCAGGCGTGGCCGGAATCTGGAAGGACCTGACCGACAACGTCAACTCCATGGCGGGCAATCTCACGGCGCAGGTGCGCAACATTGCGGAAGTGGCGACGGCCGTGGCGCGCGGAGACCTCTCGCGCAAAATCGCGGTAGATGTCCGCGGCGAAATTCTGGAGCTGAAGGACACCATCAACACGATGGTGGACCAACTGCGCTCCTTCGCCGGCGAGGTGACGCGCGTGGCCCGCGAGGTGGGCACGGACGGCAAGCTGGGTGGCCAGGCGAAAGTGCCCGGAGTGGCGGGGACCTGGAAGGACCTGACCGACAACGTGAACTTTATGGCCGGAAACCTGACCGCGCAGGTCCGCAACATTGCCGAGGTGACAACGGCGGTAGCCCGCGGCGACCTCTCGCGCAAGATCACCGTCGATGTGAATGGCGAAATTCTGGAGCTGAAAGACACCATCAACACCATGGTGGATCAGTTGAACGCCTTCGCCAGCGAAGTCACGCGCATGGCCCGCGAGGTGGGAACGGAGGGTCGGCTCGGCGGTCAGGCGAACGTGCCCGGAGTGGCCGGAACGTGGAAGGATCTGACGGACTCGGTCAACTCCATGGCCGGCAATCTGACCGGGCAGGTGCGCAATATCGCCGAGGTAACCACGGCGGTAGCGCGCGGCGATCTCTCGCGCAAGATCACCGTCGACGTGAAGGGCGAGATTCTCGAATTGAAGGACACTATCAATACCATGGTGGACCAGTTGAACGCCTTTGCCGGCGAGGTGACGCGCGTGGCCCGCGAGGTGGGTACCGACGGCAAACTGGGCGGCCAGGCGCAAGTCTCAGGCGTGGCTGGAATCTGGAAGGATCTGACCGACAACGTCAACGTGATGGCGGCGAACCTGACGGAGCAGGTGCGCGGCATCGTGAAGGTGGTGACGGCGGTCGCCGACGGCGAACTTACCCGGAAGCTGACGGTGAACGCCAAGGGAGAAGTCGCGGCCCTCGCCGAGACCATCAATAACATGACCGACACTCTAGCCACCTTTGCCGATCAGGTAACGACAGTGGCCCGCGAGGTAGGAGTTGAAGGGCGGCTGGGAGGACAGGCGAATGTCCCGGGCGCGGCGGGCACATGGAAGGACCTGACCGGCAACGTGAACCTGCTGGCCGACAATCTGACCAATCAGGTGCGCGCCATTGCTGAGGTCGCAACCGCCGTGACGAAGGGCGACCTCACGCGCTCCATCCAGGTGGACGCCAGCGGCGAGGTGGCCGACCTCAAAGACAACATCAACACCATGATTAACAATCTGCGGCTGACCACCGACCGCAACACCGAGCAGGACTGGTTGAAGACCAACCTGGCGCGCTTCACCAGTATGTTGCAGGGCCAGCGCGAACTGGGAGCCGTAGGCCGCATGTTGCTCTCGGAGCTGGCGCCCCTGGTCAACGCGCAGCAAGGCGTGCTCTACCAAATGGGTTCTGAAAAGTCGGGAGCCTTGAATCTGCTGTCCTCCTACGCCGACTCCGAGGACGGTCATCCCGAGAAGGTGCGTGTGGGCGAAGGGCTTGTCGGCCAATGCGCGCTCGACAAACGCCGTATGCTGATCTCCGACTTGCCGGATGCTACGGTCCTGGTTCGGTCCGGCCTGTTTGAAGCGATCCCGCGCAACGTTATCGTGCTGCCGGTGTTGTTTGAGGACCGCGTGAAGGCGGTCGTCGAGCTGGCCAGCCTCAATGCCTTTACCAAATCCCACCTTGCTTTCCTGGAGCAGCTCACCTCGAGCATCGGCATCGTCTTGAACAGCATTGAAGCCACCATGCAGACCGAGGGCCTGCTGAAACAGTCCCAGCAACTCGCTGCCGAGTTGCAAACCCAGCAGAAGGAGCTTCAGCAGACCAACGAGCAGTTGGCGCAGAAAGCGCAGCAGTTGGCCGAGCAGAACGTCGAGGTCGAGCGCAAAAAGCAGGAGGTCGAGCAGGCGCGCGGCGCGCTCGAAGCCAAAGCCAAGGAGCTGGCGCTCACCTCGAAATACAAATCGGAGTTCCTGGCCAACATGTCGCACGAGCTGCGCACGCCGCTCAACAGCATCCTGGTGCTGGGCCAGCAGCTCGCCGAAAACCCGGACAGCAATCTCAGTCCAAAACAGGTGGAGTTTGCCCGCACCATCCAGGGAGCCGGCACCGACCTGCTCAATCTGATCAGTGACATCCTCGATCTATCCAAAATCGAGTCAGGGACAGTATCCATCGAGGCCGGAGAAGTCTTCTTTGCCAGCCTCCTCGAAATGGTGGCGCGTCCCTTCCGGCACGAGGCTGAGAGCCACAAGCTGAGATTTGAGGTGGACATCGACTCATCCCTCACGCGCAGCATGGTGACGGACTCCAAACGCTTGCAGCAGGTGCTCAAAAACCTGCTCTCCAATGCCTTCAAGTTCACGGAGAAGGGTGGAGTGAAGCTCTCCATCTCTCAAGCCGTCAGCGGGTGGACCGAGCGTCACCAAATTCTCAGCACGGGCGCGCCGGTCATTATGTTCCAGGTAACGGACACCGGAATCGGCATTCCGTCCGAGAAGCAAAGGATCATCTTCGAGGCTTTCCAGCAGGCCTCCGCGGGCACCAGCCGCAAATACGGCGGAACCGGCCTCGGCCTAGCCATCAGCCGCGAACTTGCCAGCCTCTTGGGGGGAGAAATCCAGTTACAAAGCGCTCCCGGCAAGGGCAGCACCTTCACCCTTTATCTGCCCCAGACCTATGTAGGGCCCTCGACACAGTTGACCTCGGCATCGGGGGAAATGCGCGAGGGCCCATCGTCCGCACTCCCCACTTCGAGCCTGGCGGCGAAGGAGCCGGAGGCGAATCCTATTGAGGACGATCGCGCCAATTTGCAAGGTGACGATCCCGTTCTGCTCATCATTGAGGATGATGTGCGCTACGCGAGCATGTTGTGCGATCTCTCTCGCGACAAGGGCTTCAAGGTGCTGGTCGCGCTCGGCGGCATGGAGGGCCTGGCCTTGGCGCGCGAGTTCCATCCAACGGCGATTTCGCTGGATGTCCTGCTGCCCGACATGCTGGGCTGGACGGTGCTCAACCACCTTAAACAGGACCCCTCCACCCGTCACATTCCTGTCCAGTTGTTGACTGTCGACGAGGACTGGCACCACGGCCTTTCTCATGGCGCGTTTGCTTTCGTAACCAAGCCGACCACCACTGAAGGATTGGAGGCGGCCATCAGCCGCATCCGCCAGTACGCCACTCCCCGGCGTAAACGGCTGCTGGTCGTCGAAGATGATCCGGCGCAGCAGCTCAGCATCGAAACCCTGCTGGGCTACGACGATATCGAAGTCTCTGTGGCTTCGAGCGGGGCTGAGGCGCTGGCCGCCATTGAGAAGCGGAGCTTCGACTGCATGGTGCTCGATCTGCGGCTCTCGGACATGACCGGGTTTGACCTGCTGGAACGCCTGGGCAAAATGCCCAACGGCAATGATCTGCCGGTGGTGGTCTTTACCGGCAAGGACCTGACGCCGGAAGAAGACGTGAGACTGCATATGCTGGCGCGCAGCGTGATCGTGAAGGATGTCGAATCGCCGGAACGGCTGCTGGATGAAACCGCACTCTTTCTGCACCGCGTCATCGCAGATCTGCCGGCGGAAAAACAGTCGATGCTTGACCGCCTGCACCGCTCTGACGAGGCCCTGGTGGGCCGCAAGGTGCTGGTCGTCGATGACGACGTTCGCAACATCTTCGCCCTGAGCAGCGTTCTCGAACGCCGCGGCATGACGGTCCTCACCGCCGGAACGGGACGTGAAGCCATTGACATCATCGAATCCACGCCGGACCTGGGCATCGTGCTCATGGACGTCATGATGCCGGAGATGGACGGGTACGAGATCATGCAGGTCATTCGGCAAAAGCCACAATTTCAGCGGCTTCCCATCATCGCGCTGACCGCCAAGGCCATGAAGGGCGACCGCGAGAAGTGTCTGGAGGCGGGTGCTTCTGAATACCTCGCCAAGCCGGTCAATACCGAGCAGTTGCTCTCGGCATTGCGCATCTGGCTGCACCGCTAGATAATTGATTCGCCCCGGGCCTGGACGCTCACCGCGCGCGGACCGCGCATCGTAGTTTTGGGAGAGAAAAGGAAGCGGGAGGGAAAAGGAAGCGAATGAGCAAACCCGACCGGGCAAATATCCTCATGGTGGACGACCAGCCGGGCAAACTGCTCAGCTACGAAGCCATCCTGAGCGATCTTGGCGAGAACCTGATCAAGGCAAAGTCCGCCCGCGAGGCGCTGGATTATCTGCTCCACAACGATGTCGCAATGGTCCTGATGGACGTCAGTATGCCGGAGATCAATGGGTTCGAGCTGGCGGACATGATGCACCGGCACCCCAGGTTTCAGAAGACACCCATCATCTTTATCTCCGCCGTGCATTTATCGGATATCGACCGCATTAAGGGTTATCAGAGCGGCGCCGTGGACTACATCTCAGTCCCGGTGGTTCCCGAACTGCTGCGCGCCAAGGTAAGCGTCTTTGCGGATCTGCATCGGGCCAACCGCGAACTGGAGCGGTTGAACCGCGAACTGGAACAGCGGGTCGAGGAGCGAACCGAAAAGGTTCGCAGCCTGAACAGCCAGCTTGAACAACGGGTTGCCGAGTTGGAGACCATCATGCAGGTCCTGCCCATGGGCGTCGCCGTCGCCCACGATCCCGAAAGCCGGCTGATTACCGGCAATGCCGCATTGAGCGAAATTCTCGGAGCGCAGCAGGGAGACAACATCTCGTTGAGCTCTCCTGAATGCCCGCCGTATGAGGCCTATCGTCAGGGGAAGCGGCTGCAAGCCGGAGAACTTCCGATCCAGCAGGCGGCAAGCACCGGCCAGAAGCTGGGAAGCGTGGAAATGGAGATTCGGCGGCGGGACGGAAACCGCAGCGATCTGATGGTCAGCGCCATCCCGCTGTTCGGAGAAAACGGCGCTGTGCGGGGGGCTGTTGGCGCTTTCTTCGATGTCACCACCCACAAGCAACTCGAAAACCTGCTGCGGGAACGGGCCGACCTGCTGGAATTGGCGACCGAAGCCATCATGGTCCGCGACCTGGAAGGCGTCCTGCAGTTCTGGAATGCCGGCGCGGAAACGCTCTATGGCTGGCGCCGGGAAGAGGTGCTTGGGAAGAAAATTCATGGGGTGCTCCAAACTTCTTTTCCCGCCGATCCGTCCGGCGCCGCCAGCGTGGAGTCCGCCCTCGCGGGAGAAGGAAGATGGCAAGGCGATCTGACCCAGATCACCCGCGAGGGACACGAGATCGTGGTCGCCAGTCGTCAGGCGCTGAAAACCGGTGGCGCCGCCATCCTTGAGATTAATCGCGACATTACCGCCCAGCTTCGCGCCGAGGACGTGTTGCGCAAGACTGAGCGGCTTGCCGCCATGGGCCGCGTTGCTGGCATCATCGCCCACGAGATCAACAATCCATTGGAATCCATCACGAATACCTTCTTCCTGCTGCGCGACCACCCCTCGCTCGATGACGAGGCGCGCTACTATGCCAAACTCGGCGAAGAGGAGGTGCTGCGCGTCTCCCACATTACGCGCCAGACGCTCGGGTTCTACCGCGACGCCACAGACCCGGTCGCGGTTTCGCTCGCGCAGGTCCTCGATGACATCGTGGAGTTGCAGTCGCGGCGGTTTGACCTCGACAACATCGTGGTCGATAGGCGGTATGAAAGCAGGGGCATCATTCACGGTTTTCCGGTCGAACTCAAACAGGTCTTTCTCAACTTGATCGGCAACGCCGTGCAGGCCATGCCCGCGGGTGGCACTCTACGCCTTCAGGTAATGGATTGCGGTCAACATGGAAAACGCTGCGGCGGTATCTCCGTTTCGGTGATCGACACCGGCTGCGGCATCGAGCCCGAATACGCCGGGAAGCTCTTTGAGCCGTTCTTTACCACAAGGTCCGTCAAAGGCACGGGCCTCGGTTTGTGGATCAGCAAAGGCATCATCCAGAAGTACGGGGGGACCATCCGATTCCGCAGTTTGCGCCGCGCCACCGGCAACGTCACCTGCTTCCAGGTTTTCCTTCCGGAGCCGGGCCCGCAAACGGTCGCGGGCGGCCATAGCAGTTCCTTCGCTGAACTGGCGGTGAGATCGAATGGAAGCCGCTAAAACCGTTATTCTCTGCGTCGACGACGAGGAGATTCCGCGGACCCTGCGTAAGCTGATCCTGCAGAAGCAAGGCTACGAGGTGATCGCCGCCTCTTCCGCTGAGGAGGCGTTGGTGATCCTGACTGATCGGGTCATCGGACTCGTCCTCACTGACCAGATCATGCCCGGCATAGTCGGCACGGAACTCACAAAGCGCGTCAAGGCTTCCACCCCGGACATGCCAGTCATCATTATCTCCGGCGTCAACGAAATTCCTGCCGATGCATCCTTTGCCGATCGATTCATCAGCAAGGTCGAAGGCCCGGAGGCATTGTTCCGGGGGATCGCCGAGGTACTCGAACAATATCGGCGCAAAGGTCAGGAATCGTCCTGTGAATGATTCGCTGTCCCCCGCTCATCGCCAAAAGCGCCGAACCCGCCGGGATGTCCTAACCGGATGCCGCGAATTTCCGCAGTATGAGAAGCGCTGTCGCCGCTTTTGAATATCCACAAACAGGCGCGACGCGTTCGTCACACCCGACTCCCAGCACTCCCCGCAAATACGCACGAAACGAATCCACCTTCCACTTCTTCGGCTTCCGTTTATATTTGCTCGGTACTTGCCGCAGATACTTCCGAACCGTCTTCCGGTCCATGTTCAACTGGTGAGCAACCTCGCTGACGCTGACCCGTCATGATGCAGCTTCTGTATCTCCATAAAATCCTCCAGTCGCAGCATCCTGACCCTCCTTGGGTCAGAACACTCGGGTTCGGCCTCAACTGGGGAATTTTCAAACGGCGAATCCGGGGTCTTAGGGTAACGCTGACAGTTCGCCGACTATCTGCTGGAGATCGTGGCCAGTTATCCTGAGGCACCATCCATCTGGTGATGGACAATCTAAGCTCTCATAACCGCAAGGCGTTTGTAGACCGATTCGGCGAAAAGATCGGCAGCTCGATTGCTGGCGTAGGCCATATCCTGCAGGTCATCCTTGGCGGAATCCCGAATCTCGCTGGCCAGGGAGACAACAAGAGCTGGCAACCGCTCCGCGACCGGCGATTCAGCGATTTCCTGGGTCGGAGCGTCGGCAAGGTTTTCTCCTAGGTGTTTGATATCTGCGGTTGGTACACGACGAGGGCAGGAACATCGAGGTGGTCTTCCGAGAAGCTGCAAGGCTTGCAGATGTCCTCAGTCCGGCGCGGCATTGGCAGGCAGCGGGTGTCGGTCCGCAGGCTGGAAAGCGGGGTTGCCTTTCCGCGGCGATTCGCATCCTAGGTACCGATTGCAAGATTTTCCCTGGTCCGATTGCGTTCAGGTCGCCGATCATTACGGGCGTTTAGAGAAAATCAAAAGCAAGTGACGGCGATATCGATTGCTTCACGATGGAGGCCGTATGCATATCTCCGAGTTCGCTCAATCTTCCGGAACCCGCTCGTCTGTTCCAAAAGCAGCATTTGGTTTTCTTCCCTTCTTTGTGATCCTAGCCTTCTGTCTGATAGTTCCGGAAGCGCACGCCCAGTATCGAGCTTCCATTCAGGGCGTCGTCACCGATCCTTCCGGCGCCATTATTCCCGGTGCAACCGTTACGCTCGTCGACAAGGGCACCAATAAGACACTGACGGCGACCACCAACAGCAGCGGAACTTTTGTCTTCAATGCGCTGCCGCCCGATCATTTTGCCTTGACGGCCGAGGCGAAGGGCTTCAAGAAGAAAGTCCTTCCCGACGTTGAAATCATTCCTGAGCAAGCCAATACCGTTAACGTGCAGCTTGAGGTGGGAGCAGCGTCGCAGACAGTAACCGTGTCCGGCACGCAGCAGCCCTTGCTGGACACAGCGACGGCGAGCATCAGCGGCACTATCAGCAGCAACCAGATCCAGCACATGCCGTCGTTCGGGCGCGACCCGTTCCAACTGGCGCAAATTGCACCGGGGACGTTTGGCGACGCCTCGCAGAGCGCCGGAGGCGGCAGCTACAGTTTGCCCGGATCGAACCAGGCGGCCCCGGGAAAAACCGATGCCATCTTCAAGACGGAAAATGCTCCGCAAATTGTAGCCAACGGCGGGCAGAACGAAACGAACGGTATCAGCATCGACGGCATCAGCACGGCGAGCGCAGTGTGGGGCGGGTCGAGTGTGATCACCCCAAGCGAGGATTCCATTGAGAGCGTCAAAGTCGTTTCCAACAGCTACAGTGCAGAAACCGGCCGCTTCAGCGGCGCGCAGATCGAGGTGACATCGAAGGCCGGCACCAACGAATTCCACGGCAGCCTGTTTTTCAAGGCTGACCGCCCCGGCCTGAATGCTTATCAAAAATGGAATGGGCCGAACTCGAACAATCCCGGCACTCCGGCCGACCGCGGCTTGCAGCGCGATACCAGCCGCTTCAATCAGTTCGGGGGTAGCATCGGAGGGCCGATCTGGAAGAACCATATTTTCGCCTTCTTCAATTACGAAACACTGCGCAACAGCACTTCCAACACGGCGACGGGCTGGTACGACACGGCGGCGTTTGACAAAATGGCGCCGGTCGGCAGCATTGCCGCGCAGTACCTCAGCTTTCCGGGGGCAGGGGTCAGTTCCATCGGCCAACTGGCGGCCACCTGCTCGCAAGCGGGACTTACCGAAGGTGTGAACTGCGCGACGATTCCCGGACAGGGGCTAGACATCGGCTCCCCGCTGACCACCCCGTTAGGAACGCAGGACCTGACCTACGTGAGCAGCGGCACCCCGGGGGTTGGTAACGGACTGGACGGCGTGGCGGATATCGGTCAGTACACGACTTCGAGTCCAAACCAAGTGAATGAAGCGCAATATAACGGCCGGCTGGACGCGAACCTGGGCAGCCGCGACCGAGCCACGTTCGCGATCTACTGGGTGCCCGTGAACACTACTTCTTACAACGGCCCCGCCCGCGCCTATAACCTCTATCACCACTCGGCCATTAATGACGCCTTCTCCGGCCTGTGGGACCACACCTTCTCGCCCACCTGGCTGAACGAAGCGCGCGCCAACGCTGCGGGCTGGCGCTGGAATGAGATCACTTCGAACCCGCAGGAGCCTTTTGGGCTGCCGCAGGACGGCATCACCTCAATCGGCCAGGTGAACCTCAACTACTTTGGCGCGCCCGGACCCAGCGTCTTCAATCAATGGACCTACAGCTATCGGGACATCATGACGAAGGTGGTCGGCAATCACAACATCAAGTTCGGCGGCGAGGTCACGCGCCTCTACTACCTCAGCGAAGCCCCCTACAACGCCCGCCCCGGCTTCACCTTCTTCAACATCTGGGACTTCCTCAACGACGCACCGGAAGCCGAGTCCGGAACTTTTAATCCGCTCACCGGCATCCCCACCGCCAATCGCCAGGACCAGCGCGAAAACCTGTGGGGCTTTTTTGTGCAGGACGACTGGAAGGCGCGGCCCACTCTGACGCTGAACCTGGGATTGCGCTATTCCTATTTCGACTCGCTGTCCTCAAAGGAAGGGAACCTCAGCGTGACCGAGCTTGGCTCCGGCGCGAACACTTTCACCGATCTGCGGCAGCGCATTGGCGGCAATCTCTACACTTCGCAAAAAGGCAATTTCGGGCCGCAAGTCGGATTTGCATGGAACCCAGCGTCTCTGGGAAGCCGGTTTGTGCTGCGCGGCGGATTCGGACTCAACTATAACCAGGAAGAAATTGCGATTGCGGCCAACGGCATCGGAAACCCGCCCGCCGTTGTCTCTCCAAATTTCTCCAGCCCCACGCCCACGCAGATTGACCCGGGCATTGTGTACGCAGTCCCGAGCGATGTGCATTCGCTGTTTGGCTACCCGCCGAATCCGAATACCATCGTCAGCTACGGGCCCAACAACCTGCCCACCACCGGCTCCGTGTCAGTAACGGGCTTTCCGGCCAATCTTCCCACGGGCTACATCTATCACTACTCACTCGACACGCAGTACAGCCTGGGGGGCACCTGGGTTGCGACCCTCGGATATCAGGGCAGTCTCGGCCGGCACATCATCACGCAATACAACGCAAACGTTCTCGGCGCGGTGAACGGCATGCCGCTCAACCCGAGCGTCAACGGCGTGGACTTTTATGGCAACGACGGAAGATCCGCCTACAACGCTATGCTGGCTTCCGTCAGACATCACTTCGCAAACGGATTCCTGCTCGACGCCTCATACACCTGGGCCAAGAGCATGGACACCGGATCGCAGCCCTACTACGAAGACCCATATCCCTACGATCCGGCGCTGGCCTGGGGCCGGTCGGACTTCAACGTGCAGAATGCCTTCAAACTTTACGGAATGTGGCAGCCGGTATTCTTCCATGGCGGCAACGCATGGAGGGAGAAGATTCTGGGCGGATGGACAGTGAGCGGCATCCTGAACCTGCACACCGGCTTCCCCTGGACTCCGGTCTATAGCAACATTCAGGGCGGCAACCTCTACTACTCCGGCAGCGGCTACGGCTCACTGCGCCCCGCCGCCTACCTGGGGGGCGCCGGACACGACACCAGCAACAGCGTGCTGGAACAGACCAGCGTCCCAGCGCCGAGCAAGAACTATCCCGGTGGGGCGCTGAACTTCTTCACCATTCCTTCCTACACGCCGGCCACAGCCCCATTCCCCGCCACCTTCCCGCCGCCTCAGATGCCTGGACTGGCGCGCAACTCCATGAACGGCCCGAACTACCGCGACGTAGACGCTACGCTGACCAAGGCCTTCGGACTGCCCACCATGCCGGTGCTCGGCGAAAATGCAAAACTCGAATTTCGAGTGGACGCCTTTAACCTTTTCAATCTTGTCAATCTGAACGTAGCCGGCATCCAGAACGCGATCAGCAACGACGGAGTCACCAGCAATGCGGCATTTGGTGAAGCAAACTCCGCTTTAGGCTCCCGCACCCTGGATTTGCAGGCTCGATTCAGCTTTTAAGCGCATTGACTTGGAGAGCCCGGATGAAAATCAGCGCTCTCTGGCTGCATGACCACGACTCGTCTTGTCCTCCGAACCGCCTCACATCCTCAGGAGGTATGGATCGAACCTATGCTGCGAAACAAACTGACTCGCTGCCTTGTAGTCGCCATTGCGCTTCTCACAATCGGAATCGACTCCCCACGGGCCGTTCACGCACAGGAGCAGGTAACGATCAACGCTCAGGCGCAGACGACGCCGTTTCCCCATTTCTGGGAACAGATGTTTGGTTCCGGTCATGCGGTGCTGGTGCTGCGCGCGGCCTACCTCAACGACCTGCGCGCCGTGAAGAAAGTCACGGACTTTGATTACGTGCGCTTTCACGGCATTCTTGACGACGAGAACGGCGTCTACAACGAAGATAACCACGGCAATCCCGTCTACAACTTTGCTTACGCGGACCAGATCTACGACGACCTGCTGAAGAACGGCGTGCGCCCGTTTGTCGAAATCAGCTTCATGCCGAAGAAGCTGGCATTCAATCCTGACTGGCTGCACCCCTTCTGGTACAAGCCCAATGTCTCGCCTCCGAAGAGCTGGGCGCGCTGGGACGACCTGATCACCCACTTCGCTCAGCACCTTGTCGATCGATACGGCATTGATGAAGTCTCCCAGTGGTACTTCGAGGTATGGAACGAGCCGAACATCGACTTCTGGGGAGGCATTCCGCGCCAGCAATCCTATTTTGGGCTATACGCGCACACCGCGCGCGACCTGAAGCGCGTGAGCCCCCGGCTGCGCGTCGGCGGCCCCGCAACCGCGCATGCTTCCTGGATCCCAGCCTTCCTGACGTTCACCTCTGCGAATCACGTTCCAGTGGACTTTGTCTCCACCCACGGCTACGCCGACGACACCGTTGAGAACCTCTTCGGGACAGATCAGAAAATCCCGATGGACGACCGCGTCTGCCATGCCGTGGCCATGGTGAAGGGGCAGATCAAAGCGTCTCCGGACCCCAATCTTCCGCTGTTCTGGACCGAGTGGAATGTGCAGGGAATGGACCAGTCGCGCGACACTATTTTCGTCGGCCCCGCTTTGGCTAATACGGTTCGAGAATGTGATGGTAACGTGAAGATGCTCTCCTTCTGGACTTTCTCCGATGTCTTCGAGGAGGGCGGCCCCATTGCGAAGCCTTTCGCAGGCCATTTCGGGCTCCGCGCCAAAGGCGGCATCAACAAGCCAAGCTACTACGCATTTGCCTTGCTCCATCAGCTCGGCAACCAAAGGCTGGCGAACCCCTCGAAGGATGTCATCGTGACGAAAACACCTGACGGTGACCTGGCCATTGCGGCGTGGAACCTGGTAGATCCGGATCAGCACGGCACAACCCGCACCATGCGCCTGCGCTTCAGCGGGATTTCTCCAAACGCGCACGGAGCCATTCTGCGAGTGGACAGCAATCATGGCAACGTGCTCAAAGAGTATGCCGCCATGGGCAAGCCGCTCGATCCCACTCCAAAACAGGTAGAGCAGTTGAACCGCGAAACGGCTCTGGGCGTGCCCCAGCCAATCGAGTTGCGCAACGGGGAGCTGAACCTGAGCCTGACCCCGGATGCCCTGGTGCTGATCAAGTTGAGCCGTTGATTTGTGGAGCGAACCTCAACCCGCAGCCGCAGCGTGAGCGATGCTGGCAGTGCCGAACACCCGCCGGTAACGTCATTGATTGAAGTTGCGGCTTGTTATGCCGTTGGTATGGGAAGCGCGCTTCCCACACCAACGCGAAATGGTCGAGTGCCTCTTTCCAGCCGAGCATGTCAACATCGCTGTCCAAGCGAGACATCGAACCTCAAGTCCGGTTTGGTTTTAAAGATGGACTTCCACTCCTGGCTGCAGAGAATAGCGGGTGGAATGCGCCTGAGAGTGCCATGAGTAGGATTCTCTGATTACTTGAGGGACCGCGAAATCTCGGCCAAATACGGGGATCTATTGTGGCTTAAGTGTAATATAATAAAGGAGATAGACTCTGTGGCGGAGAGAGGGGGATTCGAACCCCCGATAGAGCTTTTGACCCTATAACGGTTTAGCAAACCGCCGCCTTCAGCCACTCGGCCATCTCTCCAAGCTCGGTCTGATTTTGAGTATATAGGAAATCCAGGGCAGGACTGGAGCAACCCTTTCCTGTTCGTTTTTGACGGTTGCCTGGTGAGCGTCTCTTTGGGCCCCACCCTCTTCTGCGTTCTACGGCTAACGCCGTTTCTGCGCCTACGACGCGATCTCCCAGCGCGTGGACATCTTCGGGGAGATTCATCAGGCGCATTCGAGGCATGTGCCGAGAGAAGATGTTAGGAGCGGAAAGTCTGATGTTGCTTGAGTATGGGAGGTCCTCAACGCTGAGGTGACAGGGCCAAATAGAATGGCAGGGACGGTCGCGAAGTTTCTTCGCGATCGCTCTTCTTTTTGGGCAGACTTGATGTGGGCGTGGAGGCGCCTACGGTCGGGGACGCACCGTTTATAATCAGGCAAAATGAAGGCCTATGTGTATGTCACGCTGAAGCAGACGGTGCTTGATCCGCAAGGGCAGGCAATTCACAACGCTCTCAAAAAAATGCAGTACCGCGGGGTTGAGGACGTGCGCCAGGGGAAGTATTTTGTGTTGCGCCTGGCCGATGGCCTTGACAAGGCCGCAGCCCAGGCCGAAGTAGAGCGGATCGCCCGCGAGGTGCTGACCAATCCGGTCATCGAAGAGTTCCGGTTCCAACTGGAATAAGCTGAATAGTTTTGAGCGCTTGCAGGCAGCTCAATAGGGGCAGTGTATGTGCGGAATCGTCGGCTACGTCGGCGGCAAGAAGGTTGTTCCTCTTATTCTTGAGGGGCTGCGGCGGCTGGAGTATCGCGGGTATGATTCGGCGGGCATTGCTGTGGGCGGCAGTGGCGATGGATTTGAGCTGCGGCGGGCTCCGGGCAAGCTGAAAAATCTGGAAGAAGTGATTCGACAGCATCCGCTGGATGGCACCTACGGCATTGGCCATACGCGCTGGGCGACGCACGGGCGGCCGACGGAAGAGAATGCCCATCCGCACCGCGATTGCACCGGACGCGTGGTGGTGGTGCATAACGGGATTGTCGAGAACTATCTCGCGCTGAAGCAGGAACTGACGGCCGACGGACACAAGTTTATAACCGAGACGGATACGGAAGTGATCGCGCACCTCGTCGAGCAGGAGCTTCGCTCGGCGGCGGGCTCGGGCAGTGAGATGCTGCTGGAAGAGGCAGTGCGGCGGACGGCGCGGCGATTGACCGGAGGGTACGCGATCAGCGTGTTGTGCGCGGATGAGCCGGACAAGATTGTGGTGGCGCGCAACGGGCCTCCGGTGGTGGTGGGACTGGGCGAGGGCGAGTATTTTGTGGCTTCAGACGTGCCGGGGATTCTGCATCACACGCGCAACCTGTATTTTCTGGGTGACGAAGACGTGGCGACACTGACGCGCGCGGGCGTGGAGCTGACCGACCTCGAAGGCAATCGCATAGAGCGTCCGGTGCAGCGGATTCTGTGGGATCCGATTCAGGCGGAGAAGGGCGGCTACAAGCACTTCATGCTCAAGGAGATTTTTGAGCAGCCGCGCGCCATTCGCGACACCACGCTGGGCCGGATTTCGCTCGAAACCGGCAAGGTGTTTCTGAGCGAGATGAGGATCTCGGACGAGGAATTCCGAAACGCGGGAAAGATCAACATCGCCGCCTGCGGAACGAGCTGGCACGCCGCGACCGCCGGCAAGTTCATGATCGAGCGGCTTGCGCGGGTTCCGGTGGAGGTGGATTACGCGAGCGAATACCGCTATCGCGACCCGATTGCCGATCCGTCCGCGATCGGCCTGCTGATTACCCAGTCGGGCGAAACCGCCGACACCATTGCCGCACAGCGCGAGATGATCGCCAAAGGCTCGAAGACTATCGCCATCTGTAACGTCGTTGGCGCCATGATTGCCCGCGAGGCGCACGGCGCGATCTACACCCACGCCGGCCCGGAGATCGGCGTAGCTTCGACCAAGGCCTTCACCGCCCAACTGGTCGCCGTCTTTCTGTTCGCGGTCCACCTGGCGCAGATTCGCGGCACCATCACCGAGAGCGAGAGCAAGGCGCTGCTCGAAGGATTGAGCCTGCTTCCGGGCAAGGTGCAGGAGATTCTGCGCAACGTGGATGGCGTGTGCGAGGAGCTTTCGAAGACCTATTCGACGGCGCGCGATTTTCTGTTTCTGGGACGCGGCATTCACTATCCCATTGCGCTCGAAGGCGCGCTGAAGCTCAAGGAAATCTCCTACATCCACGCCGAGGGTTACCCGGCAGGCGAGATGAAGCACGGACCGAACGCCTTGATTGACGAGACTCTGCCGGTCGTCGTGCTGGCGACGAAAGACGAGAGCAATCGCGACTCGCGCCTGCGCTACGAGAAGACCCTCTCGAACATTCAGGAGGTCACGGCGCGCTCAGGCAACGTTATCGCCGTGGCGATTGAAGGCGACGAGCGTGTCGCCCAGCTTGTCGACCACGTGCTCTGCGTCCCGTCGGCGCCGGAGCTGCTGCTGCCGGTGTTGGACGCGATCCCGCTGCAGTTGCTCGCCTACCACTTCGCGGTTCGGCGCGGGTGCGATGTGGACCAGCCGCGCAACCTGGCGAAATCAGTAACGGTCGAGTAGGGGACTGGGGACTGGCCGTCCAGGCGGACGCACTTCGCGCCTTCGTGGACGGAGCTTCCATGGCACTCCCGCTGGTCGTGGACTCGCGTTTCACGCCCCCTTAGATGGTTGGGGCGAGGAGCTTGAGGACCAGGAAGAGCGCGACTCCGGCGAAGAAGATCAGCGCCATGCGGATTCCCGGCTCTCGGTTGACCTCGGGCACGAGGTCGGTCGCGGCTACATAGATCGCGACTCCGGCTGACAGCGGGAGGCCGGCTTCGACCCATCCGGGCAGCAGGCTGATGGCGAGCACTCCGATCACGGTGGCGAGCGCCAGCACGATGGCCGAGACGAGCGCGGTGCGACGGCTGCGCCCGGAGGCCATCATGACGGAGGCGACGGTGAAGCCCTCGGGCATCTTGTGCAGGAAGATCGCGACGAAGATGAGCCAGCCGAGCACGTTGGAGATGACGAAGCCGGAACCAATCGCGACTCCGTCGAACAGCGCGTGCGCGGCCAGTCCGGCGAGCACGGAGTTGCCGGTGTGGGCGGAGACGAATTCGCGGGAGTGGGTTTCTTCGCCGAAGTGGAAGTGCGGCGTGATGGTGTGTTCGAGCAGGTGGATCGCGCAGTAGCCCGCCAGCACCAGCACGGGCGCCCAGCGCTCGGAAAAATGCAGGCTTTCGGGAACCATTTCCAGAAAGGCCACAGCGAGCATGAAGCCCGCGCCCAGCGCGACAAAGTAGCGGAGATAGCGCTGCGGCCATTCGCGGCGCACCAGAATAAGGCCGCCAAGTACGTCGGCGGAGGCGGCAATGATTCCGAGAATAATGGACAGAATCATGGGGTTAGCCGCTGTGCCGGATATGCATTACGTCCCCGTCCTTCACCAGATAGTCTTTGCCTTCGAGCCGGAGGGTTCCTTGGGCCTTGGCCGCTGCTTCCGATCCGGCGGCGAGCAACGTGTCCCAGTGGATGGTTTCAGCGCGGATGAAGTGCTTTTCTAAATCAGTATGGATCGCCCCGGCGGCTTCCTGCGCGCGCGAATTGACGGGGACCGTCCAGGCGCGGCACTCGTCCTCGCCCGCGGTGAAAAAGCTGATCAGCCCCTGCAGCTCATAGCTCTTGCGGATGAGCCGGACCAGCCCGCTCTCCCCGAGTCCATATGAGGAGAGAAACTCGGCGGCTTCCTCGTCGTCCATCTCAGCCAGCTCGGCTTCGACCTTGCCGCAGAAGGCAGTGACTCCGGCGTTGGGCCGCGAGGCGAATTCGGTGAGGTTGTACTTTGCGGCGGCGTTTTCCAGATCGGCACCGAGGGTGGTGCTTTCGGGCAGGTTGACCGCATAGAGCATGGGCTTTTGCGAGAGGAACATGAAGCCGCGGATGAGCTTCTTCTCTTCGGGCGACATGTCCAGCTCGCGCAGCGGCTTTTCGGCCTCCAATGCCTCCTTGGAGCGGAGCAGCAGCGCCTGCTCTTTTTCAAGATCGGCGGTGCGCGATTTCTTCAAGTCTTTTTCTACCCGCTCCAGGCGCTTTTCAATCTGCGCAAGGTCGGAGATCATGAGGTCGAGCTCGACATTTTTGATGTCGCGCAGCGGGTCGATGGGCCCGGCATGCGGAATGGCGTCATCTTCGAAGGCGCGCAGAACGTGAATCAGCGCGTCGACGTTGCGCAGGCTGGCGAGGAAGGCCGTTTCCTTGAGCGCCTCCTGCCCGATGGCGGCCACGTCGGCAAATTCCACCGTGGCGTAGGTGGTCTTCTTCGGATTGTAGAGCGCGGCCAGCTTGTCCAGCCGCTCATCCGGCACCCTGGCGACGCCCAGGTGCGACTCGCGCGGGTTCGAGTAGCCGCGGTCCTCGAGCTTGGCTTTGGTGAGAATGCGGAACAGGGAACTCTTGCCCACCTGCGGCAGGCCGATGATGCCGGTCTTCATGCTTGTCCTAAATTGAGAGTGTCAGCGCGATTGCGCCAAACTCTGATGATAGCAGCGGGACTAGCTGTTGAGACTCCACATCTAGCGGAAATGCTCCCAGCCACGAGGCTCGAGCGCAGTCAATCGCCCATCCTCACCCCGCAGCATCATCGGAGCTCGTGCGGAGCGCCGCACTGCCATGCGGCCAATCCGATGCACGTCAACACCGGCAACCCGGCGGGGAATCTTCGCCCCAGGCCGGGCGGTAAACACCAGTTCGTAATCGTCGCCGCCGTCGAGAGCCAGATCCATCGCCGAGGGGACCCATCCCGCGCGCTCGGCTTCGACCGCCAGCCGATGCACCGGGATCGCGGATGCATCCAGTTCCGCTCGAAGTCCCGACTCCTCGCAGAGATGCGCCAAATCGGTCACGAGCCCATCGCTCACATCAATTGCGGCGCTGGCCGCTGAGCGAATTCGTGCCGCTACAGCCAGCCGTGGCTCTGGAAACAGGTGTGGATGTTCGGGCGAGGCTATCGTGAGCCGAGCAAGCCGGCGCGGAGATCGCCGCAAAGCCATCAGTTCCGCCACTGCCCCGCCCAGCGCGCCGGTTACATAAATCAAATCTCCCGCGCTTGCTCCCGAACGCAACAGAGCGCGCCCACTCTTGACCGCCCCGAGGAGCACAATATCGAAGCAAGCCGGCCCCACAGCCCGCGCCGTGTCTCCACCAGCCAGCGAAACTTTGCTGCGGTCGGCCAGTGCGAGAAGACCATCGAGAAACCGCTCCAGCCAGGACTTTCCACCTCGCGCCGCAACCAGCTCGCGTGGCACAGCCATGGAAAGAAAGACCGCAACGGGGCGGGCGCCCATGGCGGCGAGATCGCTGAGGCCGCGTGCGAGGCAGCGGTGCCCGGCTGATTCCGGCGAATGCCACTCGCGTCGGAAGTGCACGCCTTCGAGCGAAAAGTCCGTCGTCACCACAATCTCTTCACCCGCCGCCGGACGCAGCACGGCGCAATCGTCGCCAATGCCCAGACGCAACTCCGGAGAACGATGCCGCGCCTGCGCCTGTTGGCGAATGGCCGCGATCAGCGCGCCCTCGCTCAGGCTTCGTGATTGTGTAGATGCCGCCATCGAGAACCCCCTTCAGAATAGCAATCGAGCGCGAGGTGCAACTGATAAACTCATAAGCGCGATGTCCGCGCTCACCTATTTTCTGATTGGTCTCGCCGCTTATCTCACAGGCTCGATTCCCTTCGGCTTCCTCTTGGTTCGCCTTTTTCTCAAAGAGGACATCCGCGCCAAGGGCAGCGGCAACATTGGCGCTACTAACGTTATTCGCTCCGGCGCGAAAAAGCTCGGTATCCTCACCTTCATCCTCGACGCCTGCAAGGGCATCCTCGCGGTTCTCGTCGTAAGCCGCATTGCGCTTGCGCCCGGTCTCGCACCTGTTCCGCTGCAGAACGCGGCGGCACTTGCCGCGCTCTGTGCGATCCTCGGCCACATCTATACCGTGTGGCTTCGCTTCAAAGGCGGCAAGGGAGTCGCTACGGCTCTCGGCGTCTTTCTGGCGCTGGCACTCTATGCCGCCCTCGCGTCGCTGGCCGTCTTTGTTCTTGTCTTCGCAACTTCCAAATACGTTTCGCTTGCGTCGATTCTGGCCGCGGCGGTCTTTCCCATCTTCGCCATGCTCCTGCCGCACGGGCCCTATAGCCCGCTGCTGATCGCCGTCATCTTTGTTGCTCCGATCATCCTCATCGCCAGACATCACCAGAACATCGCACGCCTTCTCAACGGAACCGAGTACCGCTTTGGCAAAGAGAGGGCCACCCACGCATGAGCAATATTGCCGTAATGGGAGCGGGTGCGTGGGGAACTGCGCTGGCCCTGAATCTTGCGCAGCGCGGTGGCCACTCTGTCACGCTGTGGGCGCACGATCCAGCCGTTGCGGAAACCATCCGGACCAGCCGCGAAAACGCCGCTGCCCTGCCCGGATTTCCGTTTCCCAGCTCGATTGCCGCAACCAGCAGCGCCGCCGAAGCGCTGGAACAGGCCGAGATCGTCGTCAGCGTGATG
>JBAPRH010000004.1:0-32560 GCA_049280995.1 Acidobacteriaceae bacterium | reverse complement strand
GTAATTTCGGCAGTCTGAGAAGAAGTGCTCAAGGTGTTCCTCATTCAGGAAAATGCCAGCCCGGAGATGCGGAGGCGAGCGCTTCCCTTCTGTTTTAACTTTGGAGAAGTGGAGAGGCGACGGAGGTTCTCGTTGAAGCACAAACGGCCATGCCTGTATTCAAACTGCGAACACCGGCGGGAGCAACGGGTTTTTGAGTGCCAGAGCTGCGGAGATTCACCGGACGGGAGCTTTGTTATTCTTAGTTTGCCCGTCGTGATGAAAAGCCACACTTTTTTGTGTATCACGCTGCTCGTGCTGTGTCATCCGCAGCTTTGGTCCCAGGCAGTAACAAAGCAGTTTCCCCCTGCGGCCGGGTTGAGCGCGCAGGCGGAGATCGGCGCGCCAAATTCCGACTCAAATTCCAACCCAGACGCGCCAAATTCGACTGTTCCTGATGGCGCTTCGATTCCAGTGGCGCATGTGGTTGCACCGCCCCCGTCGGGGGTTCCGGTCAAGATTGAAGCCGACACGCAAAGTTATGTGAAGACAAACAATGCGGTCGTCTACACGCTGGCCGGTCACGTAGTGATCCACTACCGGGACTACGTGATTCAGGCAGACCACGCCACGTATAACCAGGCTACGTCGGAAGTGGTGGCCGAGGGACACCTGCACTTGGATGGCGGACCGAATGACGCGCACCTGCTGGCCTCGCACGGCGAGATGATCCTGGAGAAGCACACGGGCCAGATTTATGACGTCGCGGGGACGCTGGTAGGGCCGCAATTGAAGCGAAATGAGAAGCTGCTTACGTCGTCGAATCCGTTTGCGGTGAGCGCAAAGGAGCTGGTGCAGACGGGGCCAAACGATTACGAGGTGATCGACGGATCGGTCACCTCGTGCGCGCTGCCCAACCCAGACTGGCAACTCTCGGCCCGGCAGTTCTTCCTTTCCAACGACACGGCTAAGGCGAAGAACAGCTTGTTTGAGTTGCGCGGGCTGCCCTGGCCGCACCGCGTTCCGGTCTTTTACCTGCCTTACGTGACACACTCGGTGAACGGGCAGAGGGAGTCGGGATTTCTGATTCCGATTTTCGGTGACGATACGACGAAGGGGCTGATCCTGGGCGAGGAAGCTTACTTCGTGCTGGGGCGCAGCGCCGATCTGATTCTCGGCTCGGAGTATTTCTCGAACCGCGGGTTTGCCCCGCTGGGGCAGTTCCGCTACCGGGGGCGCGGGCAGGATTTTACTACAGTGAAATTCCACAGCCTGCTGGACCGGCTCCCCGGGGCGCAGAACCAGGGCGGCGTGGATTTCGTCGTGGACGGCAGGCACGACTTTTCTCCCCAGACCCGGGCGGCTGGCGATGTTGAGTATTTGAGTTCGTATGCCTACCGGCAGGCGTTTGAAGAAAACTACGCGCTGGCGATCAACTCGGAGGTGAAATCGCAGCTTTTTCTGGCGCATGCTCACCACGGGCTGGCGGAGGGCGTGACGTTCAACCGCTATCAGAGCTTTGAGAGCAACGCCACTTCCCCCACGGGCGAGGAAGAGATTCGGATCCTGCACCTACCCAGGGCAGAGTTCGAGGGAGTGGACCAGCGGCTGCCGGGGACGCCGCTGATGTGGGGAATGACGGCGACGGGTTCGGCCCTCTCACGCTCGGAGCCGGGGTTTGAGACCTCGGCGATTGTGCCGCGGGTGGATGTCTATCCACATCTCACGCTGCCGATGCATTTTGACGGCTGGACGGTGCGTCCGTTGGTGGCGGTGCGGGACACCTTTTATGGGAAGAGCCAGAATCCTGCTCCGCTGGGCAATTTGCCGAGCGAGCGCGACGCCTCGCTGAACCGCAAGGACGTGGAGTTTGGCGCCGAACTGCGGCCCCCGGCGTTGGAGCGCGACTTTTCGGCTCCGTGGCTGGAGCATTTGCTGGGCGGCGAGCTGCGGCACGCGACCGAGCCGGCAGTGCAGTATCGCTACGTAAAGGGCATCGGAAATTTCAACTCGGTGCTGCGGTTTGACGATACGGATGTGGCGAGCGACACGAACGAAGTGGAGTATTCGCTCACGCAGCGGCTGTTTTTACGGCACACGAAGCAGCATGTCTGCAAGGGCGACGAGGCGCTGGGGCCGAGCACGATGTGCGGTGGCGGCACAGTGGACTGGCTCACATGGCAGGTGGCACAAAAGTATTTCTTTGACCCCGATTTCGGCGGGGCCGTGACTCCGGGAACCCGCAACGTGCTGGACACCACGCTGGATTTTACCGGCGTCGCATTTTTGACGGCTCCGCGCAATTACTCGCCGGTGATTTCGCGGCTGCACTGGCGCAGCTCGGCGAACACCGACATTGAGTGGGACGTGGATTACGACACCAAAATGGGGCGGCTGGACGCGAGCAACCTTTTCGCTGGATTTCACCTGGGCGACTACACGCTGAGCCTGGGAGATGCTCATCTGCACACGGTTACGACGCCGGCGGAGAATTTGCCGGACGCTCCAGTGGACGCGGCGGCGGTTGAGCCGGCGCTGACGGATTTCAACCAACTGCGCTTCCAGGCCATTTACGGATCGCCGGCAAAACTGGGGCTGAGCGCGGGCATTAGTTCCGGCTACGACTTTACGCTCGACCAGTGGCAGTACTACGGGGCGCAGGCCAGCTATAACTGGAACTGCTGCGGGCTGAGCTTTGAGCTGAGACACTATTCGCTGGGCAGCGTGCGCAACGATACGGAGAAGCTCTATAGCTTTACGCTGGCGGGCGTAGGCGCAGCCGGGAGTTTGAAGCGGGCGGAGCGAGTGATCACAGGAATCTCGCCCTTTTAGGGCTCGCCGATGGGGCCACCCCTGCCGAGTGTCAAAAACCCCACACAAATCTGAGAATCGCCTTAATTGGGAATGCGGCGCTTTTCGGCGGAGCTCAGCCGGGAGGGTTCGCCGGGTTTCGAACGTCGTTCGCGCGAGAATGCCCGGAGGTCGCGAGAACTTTTGCGCCGATCGGGGATGAGGGTCATGTCCGGGAGCAGGATCATGGCCGGGCGGGAGCCTGCCGTTCCCGGGGCGGCGGCTTCCACCGGATGCGCCTCCGAAAGGGCGGTTCCGTCGGTGAGCAGCCGGTCGAGGACGGGGATGTTGACCCGCTGTGTTTCGATAAAGTCCACGCCGGCAACCGTGAGGGTGAAGTCGGAGTTGTCGGCTTTGGTGATGTATCCTTTTTTCTGAAGATACCAGGTGGTGAAGTCGAGATAATCGCGGGGGAAACCCATGCGGGCCTCCAGGTCGGAGAGCGAAACCTCCGGGAAGAGCGGGTTGCCGCGACGTCTGAAGTAGAGCACGGCGAGCACGGCCAAGCGGCGATTAAGCTCGCCAGCGACGCTATCCATGAAATCGATGGAATTGGAGAGCGGCGGGGCCTGAAAGCCTTCCTTTTCGCGGGAGATATCGAATTCGGCGCGCCGTTCCGGCTCGGACAGCACCTCGTAGGCAGCGGTAAGCATGGCAAATTTTTCGCGGTCGCCGGAATTGGGGTTGTCAGGGTGGAATCGGGCGGCAAGGAAACGGTAGACGCGGTGGATGGTTTCCTGATCGGCCCGCGGGCTGATCTGCAGGAACTCGTAGTAATCGACGTTGTTCTTCTCAGCGGACATACCTATATCCCCATATCGTCGGGCGGGGGCAACTTCGTTACCGGGCTCGTTCGAAACCAATTAGCAATTCTCGAGGAATTGACTGAAGTTTAGCATTGCTGTCAAGGGAATGCCTCAACAGATTGCTTCAACAGACCGGAAGAGGGTTGCGTCAGTCCTAATCTGGAGCTGCGAAGCTCTCGTCTCGGATAGGGGTAGGCTTCGCAGCAAGCTGAAACTAATCGACTTCGGCAAATCCGTCGCGAACCCCTGCCCTTCCGGGTTCTCCGCGTCCTCTGCAAAAAAAAGACTATGCCGGCGCTAGGGACTGTATCTGGACTTTCGCAAGTCGTTATACATAGTGGAGGTGGGAGAGGCCGCTGCGTGCTGCTCTCTTACATCAGATATCAATAGACTCTCCGCTTATTATCTATGAGCTACGATTTTTTCACTGAGTCCTTTTTCTCAACCACCCCGCCTCCATAAAGAAGGGCGGGCTGCCCGGTTCCGCCTTCGCCTTGGAACTTCCAGGAAATTGTGGCGGCTTCAGTCTTTGAGCAATGCCGCGCCCAAATATCGGTGGCTTCGGTAGAGGTTTGACGTTGACTTACAATGGCCTTTGCCTCTGAAGTCACAGCCCCGGGTTTTTAAGAAGATTCTGATCGCCAACCGTGGCGAAATTGCGCTGCGGCTTGCGCGGGCGTGCCGGGAGATGGGCATTCAGCCCATCGTCGTTTACTCGGACGCCGACCGCGCCGCGCTGCATGTGCTGGAGGCGGATGAAGCCTATCGGCTGGGGCCGGCAGCAGCTTCGGAGTCGTATCTGCGCGGCGATCTGCTGCTGGAGATCGCGCGGCGCGCCGGGGCAGATGCAATTCATCCGGGGTACGGATTTCTCTCAGAAAATGCTGATTTTGCCGAGGCTTGCCAGTGGGCGGGGGTGAAGTTTATCGGGCCTCCGGCGGCGGCCATGCGGGCGCTGGGATCGAAGACGCGGGCGCGGCAGGCGGCGGACAAAGCCGGCATGCCGCGAACTCCCGGCTCGACGAAGGGGCTGGCTTCGCTCGACGAGGCGCGCGCGGTTGCGGCGGAGATCGGGTATCCCGTGATGCTGAAAGCGGCGGCCGGCGGCGGCGGCAAGGGGATGCGGGCGGTCACGCGCGTCGAGGACCTGAAGTCCGCGTTTGAGGAGGCGCAGAGCGAGGCGGAGCGGGCTTTCGGGTCGAGTGAGGTTTATCTCGAAAAGCTGATCGAGCGGCCCCGTCACATTGAGATTCAGGTGCTGGCGGACGAGCACGGACACTGCGTTTACCTGGGCGAGCGCGAGTGTTCGGTGCAGCGGCGGCACCAGAAAGTGATTGAGGAGGCGCCGTCGGTGGTCGTAGGCCCGGAACTGCGGCGCAAGATGGGCGAAGCGGCGGTAAGGCTGGCGCAGTCCGCCGGGTACACCAACGCCGGAACGATTGAGTTTCTGGTGGATGACGCACGGAATTTCTACTTCCTCGAAATGAATACGCGGTTGCAGGTGGAGCATCCGGTAACGGAACTGGTTACGGGTCTTGATCTGGTCCAGTTGCAGATTCAAATCGCACAGGGCGAGGCGTTGCCGTTCGGGCAGCAGGATGTGCAACTGCGCGGCCACGCAATCGAGTGCCGCGTGTATGCCGAGGACCCGGACAATGGGTTTTTCCCTTCGCCGGGGAAAATTACGCGACTTGCGCAGCCGGGCGGACCGGGAATTCGGGAAGATTCGGGCATTTATGAGGGCTGGGTGGTTCCTATGGATTACGACCCCATGCTCTCCAAGCTGGTGGCTTACGCGCCGACGCGCGAGGCGGCGATGGCGCGGATGCTGCGCGCACTCGACGAGTATGTGATCGCGGGGATTCGGACAAATCTCGGTTTGTTCCGGAGGATTTTGCGTGACGCGGATTTCCGGGCGGCTCGGATTGACACAGCATATCTGGACCGGCTGCTTGCGCAAGCGGCACCGGAGGCTAAGTCAGATTTACACGATCAGCGCGAGAAGGTTGCGGCGATCGCGGCTGCGGTTTTTGAGAGCCAGCGGGCCGCGGGGCCGGTCGCGGCGGCCGCTCCGGCGAGCGCGTGGAAGCATGCGGCGCGCACGGAGGGCCTGCACCAGTGAAGCTGGAGATTGAGATTGCAGGGCGGGTCCGCGTGGTGGAGTACGCGCCGAACGAGGCTTCCGTTGTGGTGGATGGCGCTCCGACGCCGGTTGGGGCGCAGGTGCTGCGACCCGGCGTGCTGTCGCTGATTGTGGACGGGCGCGCGTGGCGCGTGGTCCTGGAGGATGCAAACGAGCCAGCGGTGTTCATCGCAGGGGAGCGGATTCCCTACAGCGTGAACGATCCGCGATCGTTGAAGGCTCGCCGTGCGGACTCAGCGGGAACCGATGGACCGCGGACGATTAAGGCATCGATGCCGGGGCGCGTTGTTCGCGTGCTGGCACAGGCGGGCGACACGGTGGCGGCGCATCAGGGCATTGTGGTGATTGAGGCGATGAAGATGCAGAACGAGCTGAAGTCCCCCAAGGACGGAATGGTCGCGGAACTGCGCGTAGAGCCTGGGGACACAGTTTCCGCTGGGGATGTGCTGGCGGTAGTGGAGTAACGGGGCTTAATCGACGCTGACCCGTGCGCTCTTGCGCCAGCTTTGGTAGGCAGCGTCGAGGACTTGCTGGTTGTGCAGTCCGTCCTGAGCAGGCGCCAGGTATTCGGCGCTTCCTTCAATCCACGCCGCAAAGCCGTCGAGCATTCGGCTGTAGGCATCGGGGTTGGAGACGGTTTCTCGGCACAAAACATCAGAGCCGCGGCTGTGGATCACGTCCGCCGGAAAATCCACCGTAAGCCCATTCTCGCAGCGGATCACACTGTCTTCTCCCGTGACTTCGACCAGCGTTCGGTAGGCGCAGCGCGTTGTAACCGTCACTGAGCCCATCGCTCCTGACGCGAAGTCGAGGCCGACCACGGCGTGCGACTCGACCGGGCCGGAGGATGAGTCAGTATGGGCGAGGGTGGCGACGGCGGTGACGCGGTTGGATCCGTCGCCGCCGAGGATGTAGCGCAGCGCGTCAATGCAGTGAATGCCAACGTCGCCAATGGGGCCTCCAAGCGCGAGCGTGGGATCATAGATCCACTTGCGCGGGCTGCCCTCCGCGGAGTAGGCGAACTGTGCCTGCGCGAGTTGCGGTTTGCCGATGCGGCCTTCCTCAATCCAGCCACGCATGACGGCGAGGCTGCGGTTGTAGCGCATGTTCTGCGCGACTCCCAGCTTGACGTTAGCGCGCTCGGCGGCGGCGAGCATCTGGCGGACCTCGTCAGCGTTCATGGCCAGCGGCTTTTCGCAGAGCACGTGCTTGCCGTGCTTGGCGGCGAGAAGAACGTGCTCGAGATGGAGCGCGTCGGGCGAAGCGACGAAGACGGCATCGATCTCGGGCGAAGCGCAAAGCTCAGCGGGCGTGTTGAATACGTGCGGAATGGAAAACTCGCGGGCGTTAGCCTCAGCCTGGGCCTGGTCGCGACGCCACAAAGCGGTGAGCTTCGCGGCACCGGCCCCATTGAAGCCGGGCATGAGGCGGCGGACTGCATGATGCCCGAATCCGAGAATGCCGAAGCGGGTCATGGCAGTTATTGAGCGCCGTGCTTGAAGATGTTTTCGGCGTAATAATTCACGACGCGTGCCTGGTCCTGAAGCATTTCGATGTAGGCGTTTTGCAGGAGTTGGGAGCGGGCGTCGCGCAGCTGCTTGCGGATGGCCTGCTGGATGCGGGGGTCATTCAGCTCGCGCTGCCCTGCAGCTTCCTTATCGATGAGCTTATAGATGGTGTAGCCGACCTGCTTCTTGCCCACAGGCGTGTTTTCATAGAGCGGCAGCACGCCGGTGACCTGGCCGGGCGTGAGCTTGCTGATGGCGGCGTACACCTGGGGGTCGGACTTGAGCTGTGAGTCGGAGATGATGCCCATGTCGCCGCCGCTCTGGGCGTTGTCCGGCCGCTCGGAGAAGTTGGCGGCCAGCAGGCTGAAGTTTTCGCCGCTGGCGATCCGGGCGCGGATCATGTCAATTTTGCGCTTGGCCTCGGCGTCGTTCGCGGCCTTGCTGTTCTGCAGGTTGCCGGCCTGCTGCGCGGGCGTGGGGATGGAGGTCACGACGATTTGCGCGATGTGGTACTGCGGCTCGGGCAAGTCAAAGTCGACTTTGTGATCGTTGTAAAACTTGGTGATGTCGGCGTCGGTAACGTTGATCTTGGAATTAATCTCTTTGTTGAAGAGCTTTTCTTCGGTCTTGTTGCGGCGAATTTCTTCCTTGAGCTTGGCGAGCGTCATGTGCTGCTGCTGGAGACGTTTGTTGAACTCCTCCTGCGTGTAGGGCGCCTTGATTTCGTCAAGCTTGGCCTGTACCTCTTCGTCGCTGGCGGTGAGGTGGAGCTTGGCGGCGCGCTGCATCAGGATTTCATGGTCGATCAGGTCGTGGACGATGTTGAGGCGCACGATGTCGGCCTGCTCTTTGGAGGGCCGCTGGTGAGAGTTGCCGAGCGTTTCCTGATAACGAACATCGACGTCGGCGCGCATGATGGGCTTGCCGTTCACTGTGGCAACCACGTCAGGGCCCTCATGATGGCGGCATCCAGTGACGGACGCGCCGAGCGCGAGAGCGAGCGCGGCGGCGAAAAGGCCGCTGGCCAGCTTTGATTTGCGCAGGAAAACGAGGGGGGAACGATCGGGCGCAGCGTTCGATGTGTGTTGCAAATAATTCTCCTTGAGGAAGCCCACGCCGGGGCGCAGTCCTCTCCTGTCCAGGACTGGGGAAATGCTCATGCTGTTTCCGCGACCGGCAGGGTTGCTAACAGAATAATGCAAACCGGGCCGAAGGGTAAGAAAAGCTGGAGGCCGTTATGGACTTTACGGCTGGATCGACGCTGATGCGTCAGCCGGAGCCGGCGACTTTGCTGGCTGGCTGTAAGGATCGGGTGGAGGCGTGACGCCCTCGGCCACGAGAGCGCGGTCGATGGTCGGCCAGAGAACGTCCTTGGGCAGCGCGCCGGCAATCATCTCTCCATTGATGTAGAGAGTGGGCGTCTGGTTGATGTTGAGGCGGTCGGAGAGCTTCATCTCCTGGCGGACGGGGGCCTGGTCCTGCTTCGCTACGCAGGCTTGGAGCTTCGTCGTATCAAGCTTGTCTTTTTCGCCTTGCTGCAGGGCCAGCTTGTCGAGCATGGCGTCAGATTTCTTGATGTCGCGGTCCGGGCCGGTGATGTCTTCGCCATGGGTGTGCAGGTAATCAACATAGCTCCAGTAGGACGTGCCGCTTTGGTCTGCAAGGCAGTTGGCGTTGACGGCGGCGTGCATGGCCCAGGGGTGCAACTGCTCGATGGGCATGTCGCGGTAGACAATTTTGATGAGGCCCTTGTAGTGCTCAAGCGTGTCGGGAAAGAGCTCGGAGTGGAGCTTGGCGCAGTAAGGGCACTCCAGGTCGTCGAAGTTGACGAGCGTAACTTTGGCGTTCGGGTTTCCGCGCACCGGGCGGGTGCCGGCGGGGATCAGGCTGGCCGGGTCGGCGGGGATCGCCCAATGGGAGACGCGCTCCAGAGTCTTGCCATCTTTGGAGATGAGAAAGTCGAGCTGCTGGGAGTGCTCGGGATGGCCGGGCAGCTCAAAGAAGATAGGGAGAGTGTCAAATCCGGGCGTGGTGCTGGGCGTGCTCTGCCCGATGTGGATAACGTACTCGGGCGGAATCTGTAAGTGGTCGCGCAGGGTAAGCTCGATACTGCGGCTGACCTTCGGGTTGAGCGGGGCGGGGCTCGCGGCGGAACTAGCGGCGGTCTTCGAGGCGCTGGCGGAGGCTGAGGTCTGGGCGCGACTCCAAGGGGCTGCGAAGAACGCCAGCACGGCCAGCGTGAGAGCCAGGGTGGGCCCCGGGGCGATTCGGCTATAAGGCAAAACAACCACCTTTCGGGATGGTCTTATTATCGCAGAACCCAGCACCGAAGTTCAGCGATTGGGCGAGCGAGCAGGGCAATCGCGAGACGCAACGAGGGCCGGGTTTTAGTCCCGGCCCTCGTCACTTCATGATTCTTCCGGTTTGATGGCTTACGCCGCTGCTTTCGTGGCAAGTGCCTTTACGCGCGCGTTGAGGCGGCTCTTGTAGCGCGAGGCGGTATTCGCGTGGAGAATCCCCTTCTGCACGCTTTTGTCGAGCGCCGAGGCGGTGGCGCGGTACTGCTCGCTCGCGGCCTTCAGGTCGCCCTTCTGGATGGCCTCGCGCAGGGAGCGGAGACTGGTGCGAACGCGGCTCTTGTTGGCGCGGTTGACCGCAGTGCGCCTTTCGGTTTGACGGACGCGTTTGAGCGAGGATACGTGGTTTGCCATGGTGGTTCTCTGAGCTCTCTTCTGGTGGAAATGGGATGCAGCGAATGTGCCATCCCCTGCAAACCTTAAGTTTATTGGAATTTGGGGGGCTGGTCAATTGCAGAGGTCCGGTTCAGGGGCCCGGCGATCAGCGTTCCGGAACCAGCGTTCCGGGGATCAGATTCAGTAGCTCAGGCGGCGGTTGCGCTTTTCTCTGCTTCGCTGGTTTTGCCGGATTCTTGCTGCTTCTCCCGGATATTGATTG
Organism: Acidobacteriaceae bacterium; assembly: GCA_049280995.1. Lineage (GTDB taxonomy): Bacteria > Acidobacteriota > Terriglobia > Terriglobales > Acidobacteriaceae > Silvibacterium. The sequence goes on along the minus strand of JBAPRH010000004.1, from coordinate 22,319 downwards.
CGTCGGCGATGACCCAGGCGGCTGCGAGGAGGGCCAGGTTGATGGCATTGGCGGACCCACATCATATGGACGTGGGGCTGCCTGTAGACCGCGGGCAGCCAGACGAGGACACCGAAAACAATAATCATCGCGGTGAGCAGACGGGAGGCGAGCAGAGCCAGGACCCCCGAGAAAATTGCGAGGCCCGAAAGCAGGTGGGCGGTGCCCGTGGTGATAGCCCAGAAGCGTTGGCTGGGCGGAATCCATTTGGGAACGAAGGAGGCGGTGGCAGCGAGGAGCATGTAATGCTCGATGCCGAGCGCAATGAAGCAAAGCGCAAACACAGAGCACACGATGCGCACCACTCGAGAGGCCGCGGGCGATAGGCGCAGGTCAGGCAGGAAGCAGGCGGCGACGATTCCGGCGGTGACGAGCGCGACCTCCTCGCCGAATCCGCCCCAGATACCAATCATGCGCGGAGCCGCGACAACGCGGCGCGCCCAGAGCGCGGCAGGGATGCAGTAAAGCACGGCAAGGGCGATGGCGCCGATGCGGGCGGAGGGACGCCATTGCATGGCGGCTCCAGCCAGAAGCAGGCAGACGGCATAGATGTAGGCCAGCGCAACGCGATGAGGAACGGTGGACGGGACCGGCTGCCAGGTGGTGGCGAAGTCTCCCCAGACCAGGCCGACGAGGCCGAGGGCGACGGCCGCCAGTCCATAAACATGGCTGCCGAGGTTTGAGAGGGCTTTGTGGTTGGGCATGGACTGGCTTTCGCTATTTTCGTGGGCGGCAACTGGCTGGAATGCTAGCAGTTTTTGAGGAATTTACGACAGCGTTTTTAATTTCTAGCAACTTCGCTGCGGGAACGGCAATCTGACAGGTTTATATCCGCAAGGGGTAAAGCAATGGACAGATTGAAAGGCAAGCGTGCCTTGATTACGGGGGGTACAACGGGCATCGGCCTTGAAACCGCGCGGCAGTTTTTGAAAGAGGGTGCGCGGGTGGCGATTACCGGGATGAATCCGGCAACGCTTGAGGCGGCACGTAAAGAGTTGGGGCTGGACGTGCTTGTGCTGGCCTCGGACGCAAGCAACGTCCATGCTCAAAAAGAGGCCGCGGAATCCGTCCGCCAGGCATTCGGGCAGCTCGATATTCTCTTTGTGAACGCGGGCGTCGTGGATATGCGCCCGATTGAGCAGTTCGATTCCGAGGCGTTCGATCGCTCGCTCGGAATCAATTTCAAAGGGCCGTTTTTTCTGATTCAGGCGCTGCTCCCCATCTTCGCGAAGCCGGCCTCGATTGTGCTGAACACGTCAGTCAACGCTCACATCGGGATGCCGAACACTTCCATATATGGCGCGTCCAAGGCCGCACTGCAGTCGCTGATCCGAACGCTTTCGGGGGAGTTGATCTCGCGTGGAATTCGCGTGAACGCCGTAAGTCCCGGTCCAATCTCCACCCCGCTTTATGGCAAGCTCGGCTTTTCCGAGGATCAGTTGAAGGCGGTGTCGGCTTCGATTCAAGGGCAGGTCCCCGCCGGAAGGTTCGGCACCGCTGCGGAGATAGCAAGCGCGGTTGTCTTTCTCGCCTCTGACGAGGCCGGCTTTGCGGTCGGCAGCGAACTGATGATTGACGGCGGGATGGGCACTCTGTAGGGCCCGAGAAAGTTTTCCATCCTTCGCATCTAAATGGCTTTGAAACTCATCTCCATTCTTATTGCAAGGAGAATTTTTCTATGAGCGCACAGACGCAATCCCAGCCCTCTGTTTCCACCTGGACGATTGACCCGGTCCATTCGGTCGCCGAGTTCAAAGTCAAGCACATGATGATTTCCAACGTAAAGGGCCAGTTTACCGGCGTGGCAGGCACGCTGACGCTGGACGAGTCCGACATAAGCCGGTCGCGAGTGGAGGCGACGATTGACGCGGCGACGATTACGACGCGCGATTTGCAGCGGGACGCGCATTTGCAGAGCGCGGAGTTTCTGGATGTGGCGCAGTTCCCTACTCTGTCGTTCCGCTCGACGCGGGTGAAGAGCAAGGGTGAAGGCTTGCTGGAGATCGAGGGTCCGCTGACGATTCATGGGGTGACGCGGGAGGTGACGTTCAAGGTGGAAGGGCCGACCCCGGCGGCGAAGGATCCGTGGGGAAACACGCGGATAGGGCTGTCGGCGCAAACGAAGATAAGCCGCAAGGACTATGGGCTGATCTGGAACACGACGCTCGAAACCGGCGGGGTACTGGTCGGGGACGATGTTTCGATCACACTGGACGTTCAGTTTGTGAAGGGGTGAGGGATGGCGCTCGCGGCAGTTTCGTCCGATGCTCTGTGGCCCAGCCTGGCTTGGGATGACTGGAAAGACACTGCCGATACGCTGCACATGTGGACGCAGATTGTGGGGCATACGCGGATGGCGCTGTGTGCTCCGCTGAACCACTGGTGGCATGTGACCCTCTACGTGACGGCGCGTGGGCTCGCGACTTCTTCAATACCGGTTTCCTCTGGAAACGGGGGCGGCGAGTGTTTCGATGTGGAGTTTGATTTTGTCGACCACCGGCTGGTGATCCGGCTCAGCTCGGGGCCGGTGATGGTGCTGGCGCTGCAAGCGCAATCGGTGGCGGCTTTTCATCGGGGATACATGAGCGCGCTGGCATCTCTGGGCATTGAGGTCGAGATCCACTCCGGCCCGGACGAGGTGGCCAACCCGATTCCATTTGCGGAAGACACGGTCCATGCGTCCTATGACCCCGACGCGGCGCATCGCTTCTGGCGCATCCTTCTGCAGACGGACAGAGTGTTTCGGCAGTTCCAGACGAACTGGCTGGGCAAGGCGAGCCCGGTGCATTTTTTCTGGGGCGCTTTTGACCTGGCGATGACGCGCTTTTCGGGAAGACGGGCTCCGGAGCGGCCCGGCGCGGACGCCGTTACTCGCGAGGGATACTCGCATGAGGTGATCAGTTTTGGGTTCTGGCCAGGCAATGGCGGCTATGGGAAACCCACTTTTTACGCGTATGCGGCACCGGAGCCTGATGGGTTCAAGACGGCGGCAGTGAGGCCGGCGACGGCATTCTACAGCAAGGAAATGAGCGAGTTTCTGCTGAATTATGACGACGTGCGCGGGGCGGCGTCGCCGTCCGGAGCGATCCTCGAATTTATGGGAAGCGTGTACGGCGCAGGCTCGGCCACGTGGGACCGTGCGGCGCTTGAGCGCAGCGGGGCGTTTCCCGTGCGAGGTAAATTGAAACCGTGACAAGCCGGGTTTCCACGCTGGTACGGAGTTGTGTTATTTCGGCTGGCCGGGGATTGACGGGATTGGGGAGTGGGGCTAGTCTGGGCGCATCCTGAACCACTGCGGAACCGCCGCGGCGGGTTTGGGGGGAGCGCAGTTACGAGAGAAGTTGGGGCCATGCTTAACTCGTGCTTCATCGGGCGTGCAGTCAGCCGCCCGGATTCTGGCCTGTGGACTGTCTCCGCGCTCCCCGCTCTCTGCTTCTTCCTTTATTTTCACGCATCCAAAAGACGTAGCCTTTTCCTGGGCTGCACGGAGGTATATCCCTAGCTTGAGTACAAAAGCGCTCGACATCACGCCGAATCTGGAGCCCCTTTTCGGGACTCGCGATGAGAACCTGAGGCTCATGGAAGACATGCTCCATGTGCGTATCGAGATGAAACAGGACGCTGTGTTGGTGGAGGGTCCGGTGGAGAGCGTGGCGCGCGTGCAACGCATCTTCGCGGACTTTGAGGCGCTGCGACGAGCCGGGGTGACGCTGCACAACGGCGAACTGAACAGTATGCTGCGGCTGGTGGTCGCCGACCCCGCGGTGACGCTGCGGAGCCTGGTGGAAACGGGCCGGCAACGCTCGACGGGCATCAAGCGGACGGTGCAGCCGCGATCGCTGAATCAGCGGCGATATGTGGAAGCGATTGATTCACTCGACATGGTGTTTGGCATTGGCCCGGCGGGTACGGGAAAAACGTACCTTGCGGTGGCAATGGCCGCTTCAGCGCTGATGGCGAAGAAGGTGAGCCGAATTCTGCTGGTGCGTCCGGCGGTCGAGGCGGGCGAGCGGCTGGGATTTTTGCCGGGCAGCCTGCAGGAGAAAGTTGATCCTTACCTGCGCCCACTGTACGACGCGCTCTACGACCTGCTGGAGCCGGAGCGGGTGGATCGAATGCTCGAGAAAAACGTGATTGAGATTGCTCCGCTGGCGTTTATGCGGGGGCGCACTCTCAATGATGCGTTTGTAATTATGGACGAGGCGCAGAACACAACCAGCGAGCAAATGAAGATGTTTCTGACGCGGCTGGGAAACAACTCGAAGGCTGTGATCACCGGGGACATCACGCAGATCGACTTGCCCAACCCCCGGCGCTCGGGCCTAATTGAGGCAACGGCGGTGCTGGAAGGCGTGGACGGCATCGGCTTTGTCCACTTTGAAGCTGGCGACGTGGTGCGGCATCCCCTGGTGCAGCGGATCGTTCAGGCCTACGACAGCTTTGGGCGGGTCCAGCCGGATCTTCCGCTGGAAATGGGAGAGCCGCAAACCGGCACCGGGGCCGGCAAGAGGCCGGTCAGCTAAAAAGCTGATTGCTATACGATTATGAGGAGGGCCTTCGCGCCCTCCTTTGCTTTTTGCGTTTGGCCATGATTCTTGTCGAGCCCTCGATACGCGCGCGGTTTGGGCGCTCCGCTTTTACGAAGCGTGGGCTGGAGGCGTTTTTGTCCGAGGCATCGCGAGCGGCCCGGCTGGCGGGGACGGTTTCGGTGCTGCTGACGGGGGACGCGGAGGTTCGGCGGCTGAACCGGGAGTTTCGCGGCAAGGACAGGGCCACGGACGTGCTCTCGTTTCCGGCTGGCGACGGGCCGGGACGGGCGCGGATAGCGGGAGACCTGGCGATTTCGGTGGAGACGGCGGCGAAAGAGGCCGAGCGGCGTGGCCATTCACTGGAGCTGGAGCTGCGCGTCCTGCTGTTGCACGGCGTTCTGCATCTGGCTGGATATGACCACGAGACGGATTCGGGCGAGATGGCGCGAAAGGAAAATACACTGCGGAAAAAGTTGGGTCTAGGGGAAGGTTTGATTGCGCGGGCTAGTGCAGACGGCGCAAAGCGAGGTCGAAGGCGATGAAGATTGCGGCGGCAGTGGTGATTGTGTTGCTGCTGGCGGTGCTTACGCTCGCGTCGTATGTGGACCGGCTTTACTCGGAGATGGGCAAGTTTCTGGCGCGGGAGTTCGAGGAAAATATTGACGCCTGGGAGCAGAAGGTGGAGCCGCGGCTGGGGCTGAGCCGCGAGCACATCCAGCTTTCAGCGGCGATTTTGACGCAGTTGTCGCTGGCCTGCGTGACCCTGCTGTTTGGCATGCTGATTTTCTATCACCGCATAGTTGCTCAGCGTCCGGGGGCGGAGATTGCGCAGGCGGTGCTGGGCGTCATCGTCGTAATTCTGCTCTGCAACCAGCTTTTGCCGTTTGTGTTTTTTACGCGGACGCGCGGGGAGTGGATTGTGCGCTGGCGCGGCGTGCTGCGGGTGCTGTTTTACCTGATGACTCCGGTGACGCTGTTTCTGGGATTTCTCCTTTCGATTGCAGCGCTGGCAGAGGCCGCTCCCAAAGCGCAGGACGAGACGGTGCACGAGGCGGTGGACGCACTGATTGAGGCGGGAGAGGAAGAAGGGATTCTGGAGGAAAGCGACCGCGAGCTGGTGCGGTCGGTGGTAGAGTTTGGCGACAAACTGGTGCGGGAAGTGATGACGCCGAGGCCGCGGATGTTTGCTGTTCCCGGCGAGACGACGCTGGATGAGTTTTTGCGAATGCTCGAAACCGAAGACTACTCGCGGGTTCCCGTGTATGAAGGGACGTTGGACCACATCACCGGCATTGCGTTTGCGCACGACCTGCTGCGGATTCGCGACGAAGACGCGAACCGGCGGACGGTGGCAAGCATTCAGCGGACGGCAACCTTTATTCCGGAGACGAAACGCGTGAATGAACTGCTGCGCGAGATGCAGCGCGAGAAGCAGCACATGGACATTGTGATTGACGAGTACGGCGGCGTGGCCGGGCTGGTCACCATTGAGGATTTGATTGAAGAGATTGTTGGCTCCATCACGGACGAGCACGAGACGGACGAGCTCGAAGCGGTGACGCGGGAGCCGGACGGGTCGTGGGTGGTTCCGGGAAATCTGGAAGTGGACCGGATGGGCGAGTTGCTGGACGCCGAAGGCGAGCTTCCGGAAGAGTCGGACGCGACGACAGTCGCGGGACTCGTGAGCGAGGCGGCGGGGCGGATTCCGCAGCCGGGCGAAGTGATTGAGCACTACGGGATGCGGTTTGAGATTCTCGCCTCGACCGACCGGCGGATTGAACGGCTGCGGGTGGGGCGCGCGGCTCAAAGCGCTTAGACGCATAGGGCGGTTGCTCTTAAAGGAGAATGTTGTTGAAGTCAGGATTTGTATCGATTATCGGGCGTCCAAATGCGGGGAAATCCACGCTGATGAATGCTCTGGTGGGCGAGAAGGTGGCCATCGTTACGGCCAAGCCGCAGACCACGCGGACCCGCATCCACGGTGTGCTGGAGGTTGCGGCGGCGAAGGGCAAGCACCCGGCAGCGCAAATTATTTTTGTGGACATGCCGGGGGTGCATAAGCCGGGGACGTCGCTCGACCGGCGGATGATGCAGGAGGTCCACGACGCGCTGGAGACGCGGGACGCGGTGCTGTTGATTGTGGACGCTACGCGGCGGCTCGATTTGCCGGAACCGGACGCGCCCACAACGGGCCGCGAAAGTGAGGACGCTTTTGTTTTCGAGCTCCTGCGGAAGCTGGACTGTCCGGTGTTTCTGCTCCTCAATAAGATTGACCGGGTGGAGCGGGCGAAACTGCTGCCGCTGATCGCGCAACTTTCTTCGCTCTATGACTTTGCCGAGGTGATCCCGATTTCGGCGCTCAAGCGTGATGGGCTGGACCGGCTGCTGGCAAAGCTGATCGACGTGCTGCCGAAGGGCGAGCGGTACTTCCCGAAGGACCAGTTTACCGATCAGCCGGAGCGGTTTCTGGCGGCGGAACTGATTCGCGAGCGGATTCTGATGGAGACCGGTGAGGAGGTCCCGTATGCCTCGGCCGTTGTTGTGGAGCGGTTTGAGGAGCCACAGCCGGGAGCGCGGTCGCCGCTGACGCGCATCTCAGCCGTGATCTACTGCGAGCGCGCAGGGCAGAAGGCGATTCTGATCGGCAAGGGCGGCAGCAAGCTGAAGGCGATTGGAACAGGCGCGCGGAAGGAGATTGAGTCGCTTGTGGGCACGCGGGTTTTCCTGGAACTACACGTCATTGTGAAGGAGAATTGGCGCGAGTCGCGTGGGTTTGTGGAGTCGCTGGACTGGCGGCGGCAGATCGAAGACCTGGGGACAAAGGGAAGCTAATCTATTCGCGGACGCTAATCCCGAGCGTGCGCATTTTTCGATACATGTGGCTGCGCTCGAGGCCCAGTGACTCGGCGGCGCGGCTCATGTTGCCGTGGCATTCATCAATTTTCTTCAGGATGTACTCACGCTCGTAAGCTTCGCGGGCCTGCTGGAGAGTGCTGAAGTCTTCGCTGCGGTTGTCGAGCCGGCGGTGGACGAGCATGGGCAGGTGCCGGCGCTCGATGCGGCCGATCTGCGGGTTGAGGATAAGGACGCGCTCCAGGATATTTTTCAGCTCGCGCACGTTGCCCGGCCAGGGATATTGCTTGAGCAGCTCGACGGCATCATCGGCGATTTCGATGCGGGGCCTTCCGTACTCGCGCCCGAAGGAGCGGAGGAATTCGCGGGTGAGCGGCCGGATGTCTTCTTTGCGCTCACGCAGCGGCGGAACAAAAAACGGCATGACGTTGAGCCGGTAGAAGAGATCTTCGCGGAAGTTCCCTTTCGCGGTTTCTTCTTCGAGGTCTTTGTTGGTGGCGGCAACGACGCGCGCATCGACGCGGATGGGCTGGGTTGCGCCGACCGGCACAAAACTCTGTTCGTCGAGCGCTCGAAGTACCTTGGCCTGCGTCTTCAGGCTCATGTCGCCCACTTCATCCAGAAAAAGCGTCCCGCCGTCGGCGCGCTCGAAGGTGCCGCGCTTTTCCGGCGGACCTCCCGGGATGGCGCTGTTGCGGTAGCCGAAAAGCTCACTTTCGATGAAGTCTTCGGGAATGGCCGCGCAGTTCAGCTCGATGAACACGCGTTCGTGGCGGGGACTTTCAGCATGGATAGCGCGCGCGATGAGCTCCTTGCCGGAGCCGGACTCACCGTAGATGAGGACGCGGCCGTTCGTCGGAGCCATCAGCTTGATCTGCTGGCGAATGGCTTTGGCGGGGACGCTTTCTCCAGTGATCGTCGTTTCGAGGGCGAGCTGGCGCTTGTATTCGAGGTTTTCGTTGCGGAGGCGGCGTGCCTCCATGGCGTTTTTTACGACGATAAGCGTGCGTTCGAGCAGCAGCGGCTTTTCGAGGAAGTCGAAGGCCCCAAGCTTGGTGGCTTTCACTGCCGTTTCGATCGTCGCGTGCCCGGAGATGACAATGACTTCCGGGCGATTTTCGCCGGCGAGTGAGTGAGTGTCGCTGAGCACGTCGAGACCGTCGCGGTCGGGGAGCAGGATGTCGAGCAGCAGCACATCGTAGGGCGCGTCGCGGAGCAGGACGACGGCCTCCTGTCCGCTGGCCGTGGTGGTGACGGCGTAACCCTCTTCGCGCAAAATGCCTTCGAGCGATTCGCGGATGCTGGCCTCATCATCGACCACGAGGACGTGGTTCATCGCGGCTGCTCCGTGCGCTCGGCTTCCGGCTCGGCTTCTTCACCATTGCGGGTGGAGGGCGGAGCCAGGGGAAGTTCGAGGATGAAGCGGGCTCCGGCAGGCGAGTTGTCTTCAGCGCGGATGTTGCCGTGGTGCTCCTGAATGATCTTGGCGGCGATGGCGAGGCCGAGTCCGGAGCCGCGCTGCTTGCTGGAGACGTAGGGCAGAAAGAGGCGCTCGCGCATTTCGCCGGTGAGGCCGTGGCCGGTGTCGGAAAGCACGAGCTCGGCCATGCTGCAATTCTCGCTCATGCCAGTGTGGATGGAAAGCACGCGGACGAAGCTGGATTGCATGGCCTCGGCCGCGTTATCGATCAGATTCGCGAGGGCGCGTTGAAGTGATTGCGGGTCGGCCATGACGGGTGGCAGATCGGAATTGAGGCGCTGGTCGATGCGAATGCCGGTGAGGCGTCCCTCGAAGACGGTCACAGCGCTTTCAACGATGGCGTTGAGGCTGCACGCCCGGGGCCGGGCAGCGGGAAATTCGGCGAGGGTGGAGAACTGATCGACCAGCTCGCGCATGGATTCGACCGAGGAGAGGATGACCTCGACGCAGCGACGGATGATGCCGGGGGAGTCGGGGAGATTGCGATCCATACGCCGGCGGATACGTTCGGCGGAGAGAGCGATGGGAGTGAGCGGGTTTTTGATTTCGTGAGCGACCCGCCGTGCGACTTCTTTCCACGCGAGCTCGCGCTGCGCGCGCAGGAGCCCGGTGATGTCTTCGATGACGAGGACGGAGCCGCGCCGGTTGTTGCCGAGGTCGAGTAGGGCGATGGTGGCAGTGAGGCTGAGCGCGCCGGAGGCGCTGGGCATTTCAAACTCGGCGGCGGCCAGGCCCATACGCTGCGCCCGGCGCTCAAGGAAAGCCAGTTCGGCGGCGATTTCGGGCGGGAAGAGAGAACCGAGCGCGACACCGGCAAGGGAGTCGGAACGGGCGACTCCGGCAAGGCGAAGAAAAGCGCGATTGGCCTGAAGAATGTTGCGGTCCGGGTCGAGCGTGACGACGCTGTTGGGGATCGTTTCCAGGATGGTTTCCAGTTCTTTGCGGCGGGCTTCAAGCGTGGAATTGACATCAGACAACTGGGCGGCGGAGGTTTCGGCCAACGCACGGCTCTCTTCGAGATCGGCGGCCATGTGGTTGAAGGAGCGGATAAGATCGCCCAACTCCTGCGTGGCGGTGACGGTGACGCGGGTCCCGTACTGGCCTTCGCCGATTTCATCCATGGCGTCGGCAAGAGCTTCGAGCGGGCGCGTGATCTGCTTCGACAAGTACAGCGCCAGCCAGCTGCTGGCGAAGAAAATGAGGCAGGTGAGCATCAACAGGAGCAGGAGATAGGTGTTGCGGATGCTGTGACGCTCGCGGTAAAGGGCCCAGTACTGTGCGGCTCCGGTGCGTAGATCGCGGGCAGTGGCGCTGAGCCCGGAGGGCATAGGCAGACCGATGACGACCAGACCTCCCTTGGGAAGCATGGCCTCGCCCATGGCGAATTCGGTCTGGTCGATGGCGAGAATGCCTTCGTTGCTGCGCTGGGCGGCATGGAGGATCGTGACGAGCAGCGGTTCGGAGCGTGGGGCAAGACTGCCCTTTTCATCGAGCCAGGTGCGCACGGTGGCAGGCCCGGACACTGGAGGCACCTGATATTGCATGACCGGCGCGGCGTCGCGATAAACAACCGTGAATCCACCTTGCAGCGTGGTGCGGTGGGCGCGGATTTCGTCACGCATGGCGGAAAGATCCGAAGACTGGAAACTTCGTGCGAAAGTTTCGGAACTGGCGATGGATTCGGCCTCGGCGCGGGCGTTCTGGCTAACGTAGTTGGCCAGATCGAGCGCGATGTTGGCGGAGTTTTCCCGCAGCGAGGAAACGGGCTGCGTAAACCAGCGATCGATGGAGCGGTTGAGCAGCCAGTAGCTGAACAGAAACATGAACAGCGCGGGCGCAAAGGAGATGAGCACCGCGCCGATCATCATGCGCGAGCGAAGGCGGGAGCCGAGAGCGCGGCTGCGCTGGTCCGCCATCAGCTTGAGGATGTTGCGCAGCAGCAGAACCAGCAGCACGACCACCAGCAGAAAGACCAGGACCGAGAGCGCGGTGAAAAGCTGAATCTGCGCGGCGGAGTGCGGCTCAAGAAAGTTAAGTTTGAAGGCGTTGAGAGTGCCGAGGAGCAACAGAAGGAAGAGGGTTGCCACCGCGAGGACGGCAAGAGTAACGCGCCGATGCTTGGTTGCCGCCAAAAAGTCGCCCCTGCCCGATGATTATAGGCCGGTTAACGGCGGCGGAGATGCGGCAAAGCGTTCGGAAACCGCATCCCAAGATCGACGATATGATTTTCATCATGAGATCGAGATGCGTTTTCACTTCCCTTTTCTTTCCTTTCGCGCTGGCGGGACTGTTGCTTGCCAGCGGATGCAGCAAACACGCGCAACAGACGAGCCAGGCCCCGGGCAATGCGCCGCAGCAAGCCTCGGCGCCGGCTCCTCTGCCCGACCAGACGGGTGGAGCGACGGCGGCCCCTTCAGCTACTCCGGGGACATCAACCAACGGAGCCCCCGCTCCCACAACTTCGCAGAACGCGCAGAATACGCCGCCTCCGCAACCACCGCCTAATCTGGTGATTCCCACGGGGACGCACATTTCGGTGACGACGCACCGCGCCCTGGGATCGAAGATCAGCGAGGCGGGCGAGACGTTTACGGCGACGGTGGCGCGCCCGATCGTGGTTGACGGCCAGACGGCGATTCCGAGGGGCGCGCGGGCGACCGGCACAGTGGTTCAGGCGAAGTCGCTGGGGCGCTTCAAGGGCGAAGCCCACCTCGAGCTACGACTGGAGACGGTGAGGGTGAATGGCGGAATGTACCGGATCCGCTCGAATGGGCTGGAGCGCGTGGAGCAGGGCAAGGGCAAGCGAAGTGCGGGATTTATTGGCGGGGGCGCTGGCCTGGGTGCGATCATCGGCGGAATCGCCGGCGGCGGCAAGGGCGCGCTGGTCGGCGGCCTGGTGGGCGGCGGCGCTGGCACGGCAGGCGCGGGCCTTACCGGCAAGAAGGACATCTACATTCCGGCCGAGACCACACTGACGTTCCGTCTGCTGCGAGCGGTGAGTGTGTCGCAGTAGAGTCCGAGATGGGAACAAGGGCGCGGCCTTCCGAGGCCGCGCTCTTTTTATGCAATGAGCTCGTGTGAGAGGATATCGCGGACGGGCGTCCAGGATTTGTTCTGCGATTTGGCTACCGCCTCACAGGTCAGGGTCCCTTCATAGGTGTTCGCGCCGTCACGGATGCCGTCATCACGAAGGATGGCTTCTCTGGCTCCGTGCTGAGCGAGCTTGAGCACGTAGGGAAAGGTGGCATTGGTAAGCGCGAGGGTCGAGGTATTGGGCACGGCGGCGGGCATGTTCGTCACGCAGTAGTGGACGACTCCGTTGACCTCATAAGAGGGGTCGCTGTGCGTGGTGGGGCGCGCGGTCTCAATGCAGCCGCCCTGGTCGATAGCCACATCGACAATCACAGAGCCCTTCTTCATGCGGGAGACCATTTCACGGGTCACGATTTTGGGTGCGGCTGCGCCCGGAATGAGCACGCCTCCGATAACCAGATCGGCTTCACGGACGGCGTGGCTTACGTTGTAGGAGTTGGACGCGAGCGTGGCGAGCCGACCATTGAAGATGTCGTCCAGCTCGCGCAGGCGGTTGAGGTTGAGATCGACCAGCGTGACTTTCGCGCCCATGCCGAGAGCGATTTTCGCGGCGTTTGTACCGACGATGCCTCCGCCGATGATGCAGACGCTGGCGGGCGGGACGCCGGGCACTCCGCCGAGAAGAATGCCGCGTCCGCCGCGCTCTTTTTCAAGATAGGCCGCGCCGACCTGCACCGACATGCGTCCCGCAACCTCGGACATGGGGGTGAGCAGGGGCAAAGTCCCGGCGCGGTCGCGGATGGTTTCATACGCGATGGCGATGACATTGCGGTCAAGTAGTTTTTCAGTGAGGGCGGGAACGGGCGCGAGGTGCAAGTAGGTGAAGAGAACGAGTCCATCGCGAAAGAAGCCGTACTCTTTTTCGACCGGCTCCTTGACCTTCACGACCATTGCGGCGTTGGCCCAAACGTTATGGGCGGAGCCGACAATTTCCGCCCCGGCGGACTGGTAATCGTCATCGGCGAAGGCGGAAAGCTCTCCGGCGTGGGTCTCGACGAGGACCTTGTGGCCAGCCTCATTGAGCGCGCGCACTCCGGCAGGAGTAATGCCGACACGGCTCTCGTGGTCTTTGACTTCCTTCGGGACTCCTATAATCATCGCCGCTCCCTTCAGATGAACCTTTCATCGTACCGCAGAACGGGATGGGGTGCCGCCGTGCCTACCAGTCGAAAAGCGTCCCATCGAGTTTGCGGTTGATGGGCAGGTAAGCGCGCTCGTAGGGATACTTCGCGGCGAGATCTTCGTCCAGATCAACGCCGAGACCGGGCGCGTCGCCGGGGTGCATGTAGCCGTCGGCGAACGAATAGTGGCGGGGAAAGACGGCATCGGTTTCCGCCGTGTGCGGCATGTGTTCCTGAATGCCGAAGTTGTGGACGGCGAGGCCGAAGTGCAACGCGGCGGCCATGGTTACAGGCGAAAGGTCGGTGGCCCCGTGGCAGCCGGTGCGAACGTTGTAGAGCGCGGCGTAGTCGGCGACCTTCTTCATGTGCGTAAGGCCACCAGCGTGGACGATGCTCATGCGGATATAGTCGATGGACTGGCTGCGAATGAGCTCCTGCGCGTCCCAGATGGTGTTGAAGACCTCGCCCACGGCGAGCGGCGTGGTGGTGTGCTGGCGGATGAGGCGGAAATTTTCCTGAAACTCAGCCGGCGTCGGGTCTTCCAGCCAGAAGAGGCGGAACGGTTCGAGGGCCTTGCCGAGGCGCGCGGCCTCTATCGGCGTAAGACGGTGGTGGCAGTCGTGAAGTAGGTGGATGTCTTCGCCGAACTGCTCGCGCAGCTTGTCGAAGAGGCGGGGGACGTGACGAAGGTATTTTTCCGTGGACCACGCGCTTTCTTTGGGCAGGCCTTTTTCAGCGGGCTCGTAGGGCTGGCGGCTTTTCGGCACGCCGTAGGTCGAGGTAAGGCCGGGAACGCCGCACTGCGCGCGGACGGCGAGATAGCCGAGGTCGATGTGGCGGGCGACGTCTTCGGCTGCCTCGCCAATATCGGTTCCGTTGGCGTGGGCGTAAACGAGAACGCCGTCGCGGCTTCTGCCTCCGAGCAGGTTATAGACTGGCGTGTTGAGCGCCTTGCCTTTGATGTCCCAGAGCGCCACATCGACCGCGGCGGTGGCAGCCATGGTGACCGGGCCGCGACGCCAGTAGGCTCCGCGATAGAGATACTGCCAGGTATCTTCAGTCTGGAACGGGTCGCGACCTATAAGACAGGGGATAACATACTCGGTGAGATAACTTACAACGGATAACTCACGGCCATTGAGGGTTCCGTCGCCGAGCCCGTAGATGCCTTCGTCGGTTTCTATCTTAAGGGTGACAAAGTTTCTTCCGGGAGAGGTTACGTTGACAACTGCTTTCGTAATCTTCATGCGGATCCTCAGTTTGCAACGGCGGAGACTGGAGTCACTTCAATATAGTCGATCGGAGCCGGTTCGCCGCCGTTCGGCTGGCCTTCTATCTTCAGGATATCGCCAGGACGAAGACTGATGTTGGGAACTGTGTAGCGCGTGGAAGTATCGCCGTTCATCTTGTCGGCGGGAAGGGTGTTGTCCGCCTTCCAGCTTGCTATGCGTTTGTTGTTGAGGTAGGCGGCGTAAGTGGAAACTCCGTGGAGGTAATCAAAATACTGAACCGCGATCTGATAGGTCCCTGCGGGGCGATGGAGGGTTACTTCTGCCGAGCACTCACTTTGCTTACACTCGATAGCTTTGCCCTTAGAGGCTGCTTCCCAGGGAGTTACATCGACTGGAACATAGCCGGTCAGCCGCATGGATTCGGCTTCGATGCGGTTGGGGTCGTGGCCTACGCGGTGTTGGTCGTCGGGGATTCCGGACCTGGCGCGGAAGTAGTTATTGATGGCGTCGCGCCACACGATGGCGGCTCCGGCCTGGTAGGTCTGCAATCCCAACACCTTTTGGTAGCGCTGGTTGTCGATGTGGCCGTTAAGCGTTTTCCACTCCGTGACGAGATGCGCCGCGCCCTCCGCACCCGCGTAGTGCGCGTTGTAGATGGACTGGATCACCGTGGGGCCCGAGTGGAGTTTGTGCGTGTAGGGAACGTGGTGCATGAACAGCAGCAGGTTGTCGGGGCAGGTGGCGAGCGACTCGTACATGGCGGCGACCTGCGGAGGATACTGGCCGATGAATCCCGTTCCGGTGGCGACGGTGCGGTCCATCCCGACTCCGGTGTGAGTGGCGCGAAACCACTGGCCCCAGCCGTTACGCTCGGCGGACTGCGGATCAGGGCCGTAGTGCGAGCCGAGAATGTCCGTCAGGGTTCCGAGGCCAAGCGGACCGGTGTACTGCTCGTAAATATGCCACGACGAGAGCAGCATCGTATCGATGGTGTGGACGACCAGCGGGTCGTTGCCAAAGGTGAGCCGCGTCCAGTCGCCGGCGATGGCGGCGGATGACGTGTCAGGGTTCCACGCGAGGCTTCCGAAGCCGTAGAGGTTGGCCATCGCCAGCGGATGGGCAAGCCAGTTGGTATCCAGGCCAACGTTGGCAACTCCGGCGAAGCCTCCGAGAGGGCGGTGGAAAGTTTTGCCCTCGACGATTTGCTTGACCGGCGTGTGACGGTTGTCCACGCGCATGTCGAAGTCGAGGATGGTCTTCCATAAGGGAACCAGAAAGACTAACTGGCGCTGCTGGCCGGTGTACTCCTGCGTGATTTCGAGCTCAATGGCTTCGTTGGTATGGCGCAGGCCAGCGAACAGGGGCGAAGCAGGCTCGCGCACCTGAAAGTCGATAGGCCCGTACTTGATCTGGACAATTACGTTGTCGTCAAACTTGCCGTCCAGCGGGTGGAAGATGTCGTAAGCGGCGCGGGCGCGGTCGGCTTTGGGATTGCGCCAATCGAGGTGGTGGTTGTAGACGAAGGCGCGATACATCAGCACTCCGCCGTGCGGCTTGAGGGCGCGTGCGAGCAGGTTGGCGGCGTCAGCGGGGGTGCGTCCATACTGCGACGGGCCGGGCTGGCCTTCCGAATCAGCCTTGACGAGAAAGCCGCCGAAGTCCGGAATCTGCGCGTAGATTTCGTCGGCCTTTTTCTGCCACCACGCGATGACCTGCGGGTTGAGCGGATCGAATGTGTTGAGACCGCCGATCTTTTCAGGGCTGGCCAGATCGACCGAAATCGCGAGCCGCACGCCCCAGGGCCGGAAGGCGTCAGCAATGCGCGCGAGCTGGGTGATCATTTGCGGAGTCAATATGCGGACATTGGCGTTGACGTTGTTGACCACGCATCCGTTGACGCCGACCGAAGCCAGCAGGCGCGCGTAGTCCCCGGCACGGGTGAGGTCGGCTCGCACGGTTCCATCAGCGAAGAAGATGGAGCGGCCCGCGTAGCCGCGTTCAATGCTGCCGTCGAGGTTGTCCCACTGGTTGACCCAGCGAACCTGCTCGGCGGGCGAGCTGGTGACGGCGAGCGCCGACACGGGCTTCTCCTCGCCAATCGATTCGAGTAAATGAAACGTGCCGTAGAGCGCGCCGCGCGCGTCGGCTCCCGCAATAATCCAGTCAGTGCGGTCGTGGTCGCGAACGGTCGCAATGGCGTAGCCCTCAGGCTTGAGCTTTGCGGCCGGTTGCCAGTGCGGAAAGCGGGATTCCACTTCTGTAACCGTGCCGATGAAAATTTCCGGCATGGTTCGGAAGCTGCTTCCTTCGAGAACGGGATGGCCCAGCATCTGATTCAGTCCGCGCGCGGCTTCGTGGGCCGCGCTTTCGATGACGAGTGAATGGTCGAGCGGCACAATAGCAGCGGGAACCGATTGGTACTGCGCGGGATTGCGAACCCGAGCGTAGCGGAGCCAACCTGTTGCACCGTTTTCCGCGAAGGCGGTCGCGCTTTGCGCTGCGAGCGCGGCCACCAGCAGGAGTTTGAACAGGCGCATCGCGTCCCTTTGCTTCCCTGCTCTAGCGCGGCAGGGGTATTGTGCCTTCGATGGAGAAAGCCTGCGAGAGTCCGGCGTTGGGCGCTGGTTGCTGGCCCCCTACGAAGACTGAGTAGTGGCCGGGCTGCACGCCGCGATTGCCATTCGCGTCGACCAGGCTGAGCTGGCGCGGGCGGAGCGTGAAGCGAACGTGCCGGGTTGCTCCGGGCGCGATATGGACACGAGTGAAGTCCCTGAGCGCGTGGATGGGCGAGAGGCCGTTTTGCGGCGGCGTGAGGTAAAGCTCAACCACTTCATCTCCGGCGCGCGGGCCGGCGTTGCGGACATCGGCTTCGACGCTGAGATCGTCTCCCGCCTTCACCGAGTCGGTCGAGAGCTTGAGGCCGCTGAAGACGAACTGTGTGTAGCTGAGGCCGTAACCGAACGGATAGAGTGGGTCGCCATGGAAGTAGCGGTAGGTGCGGCCCTTCATCGAATAATCCTCAAACGCCGGGACCTGATTGATGGAGCGATAGAAGGTAATGGGAAGTTTGCCTCCCGGATTGTTTTTGCCGTCAAGAGTTTCGGCGATGGCCTGACCGCCGTCCTCACCCGGATACCAGGCTTCGAGGATGGCGTTGGCATGCTGCTCGGCCCAGTTCACGGCCAGCGCGCTGCCGTTCATCAGCACGACCACGAGTGGCTTGCCGGTTGCACCAAGCGCCTCGAGCAGTAGCTTCTGCACGTCGGGGAGTTGGATGTTGGTGCGGTCTCCGCCATCGAAGCCCTTGATGTCGATGGGCATCTCCTCGCCTTCGAGGTGGGGCGACAGGCCGACGAAGGCCACGACAACATCAGCTTCTTTGGCAAGGGCTACGGCCTGCTCACGCTCCGCTTCTACCGGAGGCATCCATTCGAGCGTGATGCCGGCGCCGAAGATCTTTCCGAGGTGCGTGTACTCAATGCGGAAAGCGTGCGGCTTCGTGTCACCGAAATGCAGGGTGAACGCGCCCGCTCCACTCGTGCCCTGGCTGCTTGCGTGCGCGGTCTCTTTGCCGTCGAGGTAGACCTTGTATGTCTCGATGTGATGGCAATCGTTGCAGCTCCCAAACTTTATGCTGAAGCGATAATCACCGGGCGCGGGCGCGGTGATGGTTCCTGTCCAGCGGACGCCGAAGTCCTGCATGGGCACGCCGGGCGCGGGGCTGGCCGCGTTCCAGTCAAACTCGACCATGTGATCGGTGCGCGTGAGGACGGGCGTGCCTGTCATCGCGGACGTGGCGAAGTACTCGCCCTTGAGCCCAGCCGCCGTGGAGTCGGCGGAGGGATGAAAGACCGTCTCCGGCACCGGCAACGGAAGCTCGGTGACATAGGGTGAGCCCTGCGCATAGAGAATTTTCGCGTTGGTGAACTCGGCCCGCATTCCATCGAGCGGAAGGATCGGGTGCGAGGGGATGGCGCTGTAGTTGCCTTCAATGGCGGCGAGCGAGGCGGCGTTGGGGCCGACGACGGCAATGGTCCGCATGCTGGGCTTGAGTGGAAGGAAGGCGTCCTGGTTCTTGAGCAACACCATCGATTCGCGGGCCATCTTCAGTGCGAGCGAGCGATGCGCGGGTGTGTCGTCCTGGCTCATCGTGATGTGGTCAAAGGGGACTTTGGGAGCGGGATCAAACATGCCGAGGCGGAAGCGCGCGACAAACAGGCGCTCGACGGCGGTGTTGAGGGCGGCCTCGGAGATGAGTCCGGTTTTGACGGCATTGGTGAGCGCATTATAGGTATCGCCGCAGTTGGTATCGGTTCCGGCAAGCACGGCGGTGGCCGAGGCGTGCTCGGCGTCGGGCGAGTAGTGGTGGCCACCCGGCGCGTAGAAGTCGCTGACGGCGTCACAGTCGGAGGTGACGAAGCCGCCGAATCCCCAGTCGTGGCGAAGGGTCTGCTGGAGCAGCATTGTATTGGCGCAGGCGGGGACGCCATCCACCGCGTTATAGGCGCACATGATCGAGTCGGCGTGCCCCTGAGTGATGGCGGCGCGGAAGGCGGGAAGGTAGGTGGCCTCAAGATCATAAGGCGAGGGGTTGACGTTGGCGTGATGACGCGTGGTCTCCGGGCCGCTGTGCACGTCGAAGTGCTTGGGGGTGGCGATGGCTTTCAGATAATGGAGATTGTCTCCCTGCAAGCCCGTGACGTAGGCCACGCCCATCTGACTGGTGAGGTACGGGTCTTCGCCGTAGGTTTCCTGGCCACGTCCCCAGCGGGGGTCACGAAAGATATTGATGTTGGGCGCCCAGAGAGTGAGCCCGAAGTAAATGCTGTGGATGTCGTTGTGGATGGCCTGGTTGTACTTGGCGCGGGCCTCGGTGGAGATGACCTCGCCCATCTGGTGAACGAGGGGCGCGTCCCAGGTGGCTCCGTTGCCGATGGCCTGCGGGAAGACGGTCGCGTAGCCGGAGCGGGCGATGCCGTGCAGACCCTCGCTCCAATAGTTGTAGGCCGGCACGCCGAGGCGCGGGATTGCGGCGGCGCTGTTGACGGTCTGCGAGACTTTCTCTTCAAGAGTCATGCGCGAGACCAGATCGGCGGCGCGCTTTTCAGGCGACAGCGCGGGGTTCTGGTACGGAAGCTCTTTCCTCTGCGCATTGGCGGAAAGTCCGCCGAGCGCGAGGCCTAGCAGCACCGCTGCAGCGGAAACCATCCCGACGGCTTTTGTTGTTTTGGAACGCATCCCTTGATTCATCGTCATGGCGTTGGCCCCTTCTTTTCGCTGAATCGATTTATTCGCACAATCCTACTGGTTCACACCGCTGGCGAGGTAGCCCCCGTCGACAACGAGGATTTCTCCGGTGACGAAGGAGGCGGCGTCGGAGGCCAAAAAGACGGCGGCTCCGACTATTTCTTCGGGTCGGCCAAAGCGGTTCATGGGAGTCCGCATGAGCTCCTCACGTCCGCGCTCGGTACCGTTTACCAGGTCGACATTGAATGCGGTGGAGAAGACGCCCGGAGCGATAGCGTTCACCGTCACTCCGTGGGATGCAAGCTCGACGGCGAGCGATTTGGTGAGTGCGCCTACGCAGGCCTTGCTGGCTCCATAGGCCGCCACGTCACGAAAAGCAACGAAGGTGGCGAGCGAGGCGATGTTGATGATGCGCCCGTAGTTGCGGCGGACCATGGCGCAACCGAAGATCTGGCAGGCGCGCAGGGTTCCGGTGAGATTGGTGTCGAGGATGGCCTGCCAGTCCTCTTCGGAGCACTCGAGAGTGGGAACGCGGCGGGTGGTTCCGGCAGCGTTCACCAGGATATCGACGTGGCCGAACTGCGCGGTCGCTTTTTCGCACAACTGCTCGAGTGAGGCCCGATCGCGCACGTCCGCCGTCAGGCGCAAGGTGCGGCGGCCGAGGGCCTCGATGGCCTCGGCCGTGGCGACGACTTCCTCAGGGCGGCGGGCGGCGGCAATGGTGTCAGCTCCAGCGGTTGCAAGGCCGAGAGCAATGGCTTTGCCCAGGCCGGAGGTTCCTCCGATGACGACCGCGCACCTCCCCGACAGATCAAAACTTGCTTGAGGCAATGATTTACTCCGCATCGCAAACTTAATCACAATACAGCACTGAGGGTTGCGCTGTCCCACTTCTATTGGTTCGCTGGGATGTTGGTGGTGCCAGCAGCGGAATTCCGATGGAGAAGCGTGGCGTCCACAGTGTCGAGGAGCACGCCGGAGGAATCAGCCTCATAGTCCCAGAACATGACGCCGGCCAGGTGGTGCTGAAGGGCGTAACGGCATTTGAGGGCTATGGACTGCGGGTCATCATAGGAGACGAAAACCCGCGTATTGGCATTGTAAAGGTACGGGACTTGGGAGGCGGGGTCCCAGTAGCGGATGAATCCTTTATCGGGTGAGGTCGCGTTCAGCATGGTGGCGGTGATGTTGGCATAGGTGGCGAAGGCTCCGGGAACGGGCTTACCCGGCTGGAAGAGACCGTGGTTTTGCGGTGGAACGTGGCCCCATTCGTGCCCATAAAACGGAACCCCGAGGACGAGTCTGGAGGCGGGGACGCCGACCTGCTCGAACTCGCGGACGGAGCGGTCGGCGGAGACGTGTTGCGGGTCTGCAGGATTGGCATAGAGCGGCGCGTTGTGTCCGGTGATGGGCTCGGAGCCGGGTTCGTAATAGTCGTAGGCCATCAGATTGACGGTATCGACAGAACGCGCGACGGAGCGCATGTCGGTGTGGTCGAGGAAGTCGCTATTCGAACCAGCGGCGACCGAGAGATACAGGCGGCGGTGGAGCTTCTTCTGCTCCTGATCGAAGCGGTTGCGCAGCTCTTTCAGGACGGCGGTGTAGTTCTGCTTGTCCTGGGGCCGGAAGCGGTTGCCGGCACTGGGCTGGCCGGGATATTCCCAGTCGATGTCGAGCCCGTCGAGGTTGTAGCGCTCGATGAAGGCTACGGCGGAGTCGATGAAGACCTTGCGGCTCCACTCAGTGAGCACCGCGTCGGAGAAGTTGCCGGACCAGAGCCACCCGCCAACAGAGATAAGGATGGTGAGCGATGGGTTCTGCCGGCGAAGCGCGTTGAGGGCGGCGAAGTTGGCGGGATCGGTCGGGAAGCCCTCAACGATACGGCCATCCTTGATGTTGGCGAAGGCGTAGTTGATGCGGGTGAGCTTCTGCGCGGCAATTTCCCCAGGCTGCAAAACGTGGTTCTGCGGAAAGACGTAGGCAATCACCTCGGGAGACTTCTGCGGGGCCGCATGCAGAGCAGCAGCACAGAGAAGAGCGGCGAACATGGTCAGGATCGTGGCGAAGAACGGATACCGCCTCATGCTCCGTTGATACCAGCATTCGAGAACGCAGGCAAACCTGAAAGCTGAGCTGGGATCCGTGAACGCTGCCTTTATGATGGAGCAGGAACGAGGTGCGGATGCCGGAAGGCGAGCCACAGACGAAGTCGCAGGCGGAGACGCAGGTTGGGCCGGATGCCGAGTACCGGGCGCGGCTGAGTGCGTTGTCCGGCGAAGAAGCGGCTCTCCACAAAGGCGACCGGCGCTACGTTGGCGTGAAGCTCACTTTGCTGGCTCTGCTGGTGTTGGTTGCGGCGTGGCTGGTGAAGTATGCGCCGGGCCAGCTGGCATGGCTCGCGATCATCATTGCGGCGTTGGTTGCGGCGTTCGTTCTGCATGAGCGGGTGCTGCGCGGGCTGCGGACGGTGCGGCAGCGCAAGGGATTCTATGAGCGTGGGTTGGCGCGGCTGGAGGGTCGCTGGGCTGGAACCGGACACATGGGCGAGCCGTTTCTGGAGCCTTCGCACCCGTATGCACGCGACCTCGACCTGTTCGGCAGGGCCAGTCTGTTTGAGCTGCTGTGTACGGCGCGAACGAGCGCGGGGGAGCGGCTGCTGGCGGACTGGCTGCTGGCGGCGGCTCCGGTGGCAGAGATTCGGCGGCGGCAGGCGGCGGTGCGGGAG
>JBAPRH010000003.1:0-21901 GCA_049280995.1 Acidobacteriaceae bacterium | reverse complement strand
GGCAAACCGCTGAGCCGTGCGTCGATGGGCGCAGTCAATGGCTCGTGGGTGAAACTCGATAAATCATTGTTCGGCACGCGGACTCATTTGTCGCTGGAGATTTCATAGGAGACTGTCGGCGATTCTGGCGCGAATACGGCGTTGCGGATCGGTATAGGCTTAGTGGAAGGAGTGTGCTGGCTTCTGGTGAGCCCGGATGTAGCGAAGCAGCTTGTGGGCCAGATTGGCTCGCTCGTTGTGACGACGTTTGCATTCGAAAACGATGCGTGGCAACCGGCCGTAAGCAGCGTATTCTTGAAAAAGGGCCACCACCCTCGGGAAGACACTCACATAGTGCGTGCATTAGTAACGTACCAAGCAAAGCAACTTGCCAGCTTCCGAGGGATACCCGGAGCATTCTTAAGCGTCCAAGCCTTGATGCTGTGCTCGTCATTCCTCGCTGCACCACCGCTCCACATTGTGACGTAATGACTCCGGAGAGGGTCATGCGAGCAAAAAAGAAATGTTTCGTCCGATTCGTGCGGGTTCACGTAGATGATGCTCCAGCCCTCAAATCGAAACGACTGGAGCACATCGACTTTTTGAACACGGAACTGCCTCGCGATTTCAGGGGCCCATTCCGCCTTACTCTTGTCTGTCAGGCCACGATCAACACCGTCGCAAGGTGACGCCGACCACGCAAATTGCGGGACCGCGGAACATAGGGCCAACAAGAGGGTGACGCCTTTCGCAAATTTCCTCATTATCATCTTCTCCTTATCGTCCCAAGTACCGATACCAAACCGGTGTGCCAAACGATGAAATATTGACTCATTCAAAGAGTCTCATCGGTGGGAGGTTCGGCCCCGCTCTCTTTGGAGTTCCCGGTACAGTTCACTTTTGGAGACGCCGCTCTGTTTTGCAATCCGCTTCAACGCGTCCTTTTCATTCAGACCTTCAGACTTTTCGACCTCCGCTAAACGATCCTGAAGCGTCGCCGAGCCGGCCTTGTCTGGCGCGGCCGCCGTCCGGGCTTCGACCAGCAGAACCATTTCGCCCCGTACCCGCTCGCGTGATGCAAGCTGTGCGCGAACCTCGCTCACCGTGCCGCGCAAGAACTCTTCATGCACCTTGGTGAGCTCGCGAGCCAGCGCCACCCGGCACGGGGCACCCCAGACTCGCTCCACGTCGGCCAGCGTTTCCAGGATGCGGTGCGGAGCCTCGTAGATCACTACTGTCACTGGTTCCGCGAGCCGCTCTCGAATCGCTTCCAACCGGGTTAGCCGCGCGCCAGCCTTTGACGGGAGAAATCCTAGAAACAGAAATTCGTCTGTGCCCAGGCCCGAGGCCATCAGGGCGGTCAGGGCGGCATTCGCTCCGGGAATCGGAATTACCGGCACCCCGGCCTCAATGGCCGCCTTTGCCAGAAAAATTCCGGGGTCGGAAATGCCGGGCATTCCGGCGTCGGAAACCACGGCGATGCGCGCTCCGGCACGCAAGTCCTCGACCAACTGGGCCGCCCGCGCTGCTTCGTTGTGCTCATGCACGCTCAGCGTAGGCGTTGCTATGCCGAAGTGGTTCAGAAGCTTTTGGGTCTGGCGCGTGTCCTCGCAGGCAATGCGGTCCACTGACTTGAGCACACGCAGCGCGCGCAGTGTGATGTCCTCAAGGTTTCCAATTGGAGTAGCGACCAGATAGAGACCCGGTGCGAGCGGGTCCAAGTCTAGACTTCCACTGGTTGAACTTCCACTGTCGCTTGTCATGCAGCGATCAGCCTTCGCGTTCAAAGCGGCGATGTTCGGCCAGCAGCCCCATGCTGCTGCTCAGGTTCTGCCAGGTCACGATGCCCACAATGCGTCCGCGCTCGGCGATCGGCACCAGCGACATGCGCCCGCCCGCAATGCGGCGGATCATCAACCCCAGCGAATCCTCCGGCTCGGCTACCTGGAAGGTCCGCGACATGATTCCCTGCACGTAGCCGTTGCCGTCGCTGCGCAGCGCCTGCAGGATTCCCTGCCGCGAAACAATGCCCACCAGGTTCGGCCCGCGAACGACCGGAAACTCGTCCTGCAGGCTGTGAATCGCCTTGTAGAGCGCGTCCGCGAGCGTGTCCGAAGGCGACATGGTGGAGAACTCCGTCAGCATGACATCGCGCATTCGCACTGTTTCCACGACGGACTGAAAGACCACACCCTGGTCCTCAAGCTGCGCGCCGATGAAGACGAAGAAGCCGCCCAGAATCAGCCACGGTCCAACGCCGGTAGCGCCGCCGTTGTTGGGCAGCGCGACCATCGCTAGACCGGCGATCATGGCCAGCACTCCGAGGGCCTGTCCCATTCCGGACGCGGCCTTGCTGGCCTGCGCCGCGCCCCGCGTGCGCGCAAAATGGCTGCGCAGCACGCGGCCGGCATCGAGCGGATAGGCCGGCACAAAATGCAGCACACCGAGAATCGCGCTCAGCCACACAATAGAGCGCATCAGGTGACTCGGGGTAATCAGTGGGCGCGCCAGCATGGGCACCGCCGGCGACGATCCTATAATCAGCGCCGCGACGATCCCCGCGAAAAGAAAGTTGGCCAATGGCCCGACCAGCGCGAGCGCGAGCTCTACGCGCGGCTCTACCGCATGCTCCGCGCTGTCCGGCCCGGAATAAGAGAAAAGTCCGCCGATGGGCAGCAGCAGAACGCTGCGGATGTGCAGGCCGTTCCACGCGGCGGTGACGAGCCGCGCAACTTCCCGCACGAAAACCGCCAGCAGCAGCGCCAGCCACAGCACCACGCCGCGCCACGCGCTCACTCCGGCGGCGGCCGACAGCAGCCAATAGGCGAGCGGCAGTACAAAAAACATGTGGATGCGAAGATCCACACCAAACCACCGCCCCAGCGGGAATGACCATGCTCGCATTGCGTCTGCCCTGCCTGCTTCCTATGCTCCGTCTATTGTAGCGGGGCGACTTGGTACGATGGGGCGATGCGCGTCATCGCCGGACAATTCCGCTCCCGCACGCTGGCCGCCCCCAAGGGTCGGGACACGCGCCCGACCAGCGACCGGCTGCGCGAGACGCTGTTTAACGTGCTGGCGGCGCGCGTCCCCGGCTCGGTTTTCCTCGACCTCTATGCGGGCTCGGGAGCGGTCGGCATTGAAGCGCTCAGCCGGGGCGCGGAGGAAGCCATCTTTGTAGAACATGCCGAGGCTGCGCTGCGCGCGATTCGCGCCAACCTCGCTTCACTCGGCATTCACGGCGGTTACGCGCTTGAGGCACGCTCCGCGGCGGCCGCGCTCAAGCGATTTGCGGCTACCAGTCGTGCGGCAGGCATTGTCTTTTTAGACCCGCCCTACGATCAGGCCGCTGAGTACGAATCCACGTTGAACCTCCTCGGCGGCGAATGCGGCGCGCTCCTCGCTGCGGGTGCTGTAGTCGTTGCGGAACATCTGAAGAAGCTCAACCTTGCCCCAGAGTACGGGACGTTGACCCGATACCGCACGCTGAAGCAGGGCGATTCTCTTTTGAGCTTTTATACGTCTCGTCAAGTCTAGCTGCGGGCTAGCCGGCGTCGCACGTGTGGGCACCGGTTTCAAGGTTTACCGTGAACGGAACGTCGCGGTCGGTGCGCATGTCCCAGCCGACGCCGTGCAGCCACCGGCCTTCAACGCTGGTAATTTGTACGCCCTCTGAGGAGAGCCGCGCGGTCTCCCACGCCTTGCCGTTCTCGCCCCAGGCCGCCATCGCGTAGTGCCCGGCAAACAGGAGCAATCGCTGCTCGCGCAGAGCGCGCACCTCCAGCACGGGACGAAACTCGATCTGTGTAAACTCATCGGGCTTCTGCGTGTTCACCAGATACGCATAACCACCCGCCACGGCGCAGAGCCACTGCGGATTCGGGCAGCTCCAGATTCCCGAAGGCGCAACCGGATCGGAAAACCCCAGCGCAAACGTTCCCAGAAAACCTTCGGCGCCTGTAGGCCTAATGATCGCCTCGAGCGCGCCTCGTTCTACGTCCTCGGCAAATCGCGGATAGACATACCGCCACTTGGGCGGAATCCTGGGAACGGCCGGCACAATTCCCGCCGTCCATGCATGCGGAAAGGTGAAATCGATCGTAGCCATCACGCACGCAGAAAGCGCTCTACCCGTTCGCGCAGGCTCAAAATGTGTACCGGCAAATCAAGCCGGCTGCCTGTCTCAATCACCGGAACCAGCTTGTCAAACTCGGGTCCTGAGTGCGTCCCGGTCAATGCAATTCTCACTGGATGGAACAGGTCCTTGCCCTTTACGCCGGTCTCCGCTTTTACTTCATTCATCCATTTCTTGAATTGCTCGGGAGTCACGGCGTCAGCCGTATCGCCGATGCGCGAGGCAAATGCGGTCAGCACTTTCTCCGCGGTCTCCGACGCGAGAACTGTGGCGTTTTCTTCGTCCGCGCGCGCCGCCTCCGGATCAAAAGCAAGGATGAAGGAAGTTTTTGGTGGCAGCTCGTCGAGCTGGTTCAGGGCGGGGAGAAACACCGCAATCAACGCCTCGAACCATGGCAAAATCTCCGGCAGGATCGTCGCCCGTTCGGGCAGCCAGCCGGACTTCTCAAAATACGGCCACGCCAGCTCCGCCAGCCGCGACAATTCCGTCAGCTTGAGATAATGCCGATTCAGCCAGTGCAGCTTGGCCCAGTCGAAGACCGCCGGAGAAGCCGTGACACGCTCCAGCTTGAACTCGTGGATCAGCTCGCCCTGCGTGAAGGTCTCGCGCGTACCGCCCTCCGCGCCCCAGCCCAACAGAGCCAGATAATTTACCAGCGCCTCGGGAAGAATTCCCATTTCGCGGAAGCTCGCGACGGAAGTTGCGCCGTGCCGCTTCGACAACCGCTCGCGGTCGCTGCCCAGGATGGTTGAGAGGTGCGCGAACTCCGGCTGCTTCCATCCGAACGCTTCGTAAATCGCTACCTGCTTGGGGGTATTCGACAGATGATCGTCGCCGCGAATGACGTGGGTAATCTCCATAAGCGCGTCGTCCACCGTGACTACGTAGTTATAGACCGGAACACCCGGCGATCCACCGCTGCCGGAGCGCACCAGAATCGGATCGCTCACCGTCTCGCTGGCGAACTCGACCTCGCCGCGCACCATGTCGTGAAAGCGCAGCGGGTGGTCAGGGATTCTCAGCCGCACGGCAAACGGCTCGCCCGCCGCTGCACGCTCCGCCGACTCCTCGGCGCTCAACGCCCGGCAGTGCCCGGAGTACACCTGCGGACGATGCTGTGCCGCTGCACGCGCACGCTCCGCCTCCAGCTCTTCGCTGGTGCAGAAGCAGCGATACGCCTTGTGCTCGCGCAGCAGCCGCTCGGTGTGCTCGCGATAAATGCCTAGCCGCTCCGACTGGCGGTACGGTGCGTGCGGGCCTTCGACGCCGGGCCCCTCGTCCCACTCCAGGCCCAGCCAGCGCAGGTCTTCCACCAGCTGCGTCTCGTGCTTCGCCTCGCTGCGGTCAAGGTCCGTGTCCTCAATGCGCAGCAGGAAAATGCCGCCCGTGTGTCGCGCAAACAGCCAGTTGTAGAGCGCGGTCCGCGCGTTGCCCACGTGCAGGAAACCGGTCGGGGAGGGAGCGAAGCGAACGCGCGTTTTCTTAAACGGCATGTCCTGAGCTTATCAACTTGCGGAAACGAATGTGCCTTTTCGACCATTTATTCATAGCGCTGTGCGCGCTCCGACTCGAGCACGGCATCGCAGGACATTCTTCTTTGTCCGGACGCGCGCGCTCTGCAATACTCGCCTCATGGACGACAAAATCAATCTCACCGCCAGACTTTCGACTTTCTCCGACTACTGGTCGCCGCGCACCGTCGCTCAGCTTAACAGCTTCGACGTAATGGTGGTCAAAGTTAAGGGCGAGTTCGTATGGCATAAGCATGACGATACCGACGACTTCTTCCTGGTCTTAAGCGGGACTCTCGACATTCAGTTGCGGGATCGCACCATAACCCTCAATCCCGGGGAAATGTATATCGTCCCCAAAGGCGTCGAGCACTGCCCTCGGGCCAGTGAGGAAGTGCATCTTCTGCTAATTGAGCCAACAGGCACGCCCAACACCGGCGACGCGAAGACTGCCGCCCTGCGCAAGTTGGCATAGGGCCTCATTCCCTAACGGAAATGCTCCCACCCGTGAGGCTCCAGCGCAGCCACGCGGCCATCAGGGCTGGACTCGATCGGAACAACCTGTTGACACCCCACAGCTAGCCATCCGGACACACGCGGCTTCGCGGGACTCGCCGTCCAGGCGCATGGTAGCGAACCAGAGAAAATCGAGACCATGGCTCTTGGGTGTTCCATGTTGGTCTCTAAAAAAATACATTTTGATCCTGAAAACAAAGGGCTTAGCTGGATGTGATCCTGAAAACAAAGGACTTACGAGAAAAACCCTGAAAACAAATGACTTAGCTGAAATTCCTCAAAAAAGCGAAAGGCACGGCGCGGGACTGTGCCTTTAGGATCTGTTCACGAGGACCTGTTCACGGAAAATCACTCTATATTTCTATTTTAGTGGTTTGAGGAAATTCACGTGCATTGGGTAAGTAGCTTGATTTGCTGGATTTAGCGGCCGGATGGGTTGACAAGATCCGTAGCGACCCGCTTTGCCGCTTCCCGCTTTTCAGCCATCCGTCACGTGCGCGGCGCCGCCTTCGGGTAATTCGCCGCAAAGAGGACGACGAAGATCACGCCGGCGAGCAGGACGCCTTCCTCGACGTGTTCAGATTCAGGATGGAGCTTGTTGAAGGCGATACGATTGGGGTTGCTGGGCGGGACGGCGTCGATGGAGCCTCCGGCCGCGATGCGGTAACTCTCCATGCGCGGGATGATGGAGAACTGCGAGTAGGCGGTGAGGCCGAGCATGATGAGCACCAGGACGACGGGGCCGACAACGCTGCGCGGCACGGCGCGGACGGCCTGGGCGATGAGCAGCAGGATGACGATGATGGCTCCCGAGAACAGCCCTTCATAGTGCAGGATGCGGAGGCATTTGGCGACGATGGTTCCGGCGGCGTGCGGGTCGGCGAGGGAGCCGAAGGCGGAGGCGGCGAGGATGGGGAAGAACATGACTCCGCCGAGCCAGAGGACGATGAGCAGCAGGATGATGGCGCGGATAGCGGTTTTCATTGGGGTGCGCTCCTAAGACCAGCCATTAGCCACTTGCCATTAGCCAATAGCAAAACGGCTTTCATAACCACAGAGTACACAGAGAGCGCAGAGAGTTGCCATTTGCCTGTTTTGCCCTCGGTGGAACCGTTACCGCCTGCAAGCCCGTTTTTGCGAGACTGCTGCTTTTCCACTACGCTTCGGATAGTGGCAATTCCTGGTTGAAACGAGACGCAGATCTATGACGGTGAAACATCTCTTCGACCCCAAACTTGCAGAAGAAGTAAAGCGGCGCGTCATGAGTATCCAACCGGATAATGCGCGGCAGTGGGGCAGCATGGACCCGGCTCAGGCTTTCGCGCACTGTACTCGTGGCCTGCAGATGGCGATGGGCGTAATCAACCCAAAACGCGCATCCTTTCCCGCCAATATCGTCGGCCTGCTCATCAAGCCACTCGTCTTCGGTGATGATAAGCCGATGCGCCAAAACTCCCCTTCGTCACCGGAGCTCTTCCCGGCCCGATCTATGGCGTGCAACTTCGAATGCGAACGCACCCAGCTCATCGCGACGATTGATAGCTTCGCCACACAAGGAGC
Organism: Acidobacteriaceae bacterium; assembly: GCA_049280995.1. GTDB lineage: Bacteria > Acidobacteriota > Terriglobia > Terriglobales > Acidobacteriaceae > Silvibacterium. Next base: position 14,200 of record JBAPRH010000003.1, on the reverse strand, counting down.
AGGCTGCTGCTCTCAGCACCCGCATCCTTTTTTCGGTCGGCTCGAACCACAGCAGTGGGCCATACTTATGTATAAGCACCTCGACCATCATCTTCGGCAGTTCAATGGATAGCTGTGCTGTGAGACATAGGCGCTCTTTTTAGAGGTTGCTAATCAGAAGTTATCTGCTTCTGACGTGAAGCCCGTTTATCTGTTCTGCACGCCGGAGACGCTCGACCGCCCGATGAGGCGCTCGATACGTTTTGGGATGGGCGGGTGCGTGGAGAAGAGATTGCCGAAGTCGCGGGCGCTGATCATGGGAGCCACGATGAACAGATGGGCGTTGGTGGGCGAGGCGGGCAGGGGCACACGCTTGGAGGAGGCGTCGAGCTTTTCAAGCGCAGAGGCCAGGGCGTAGGGATTGCCCGTGATGTGGGCTCCGGTGGCGTCGGCCTGGTATTCGCGGGCGCGGGAGACGGCGAGCTGGATGAGCATGGCGGCGATGGGCGCGAGGATGAGCATGAAGAGCGCGCCGAGGCCGCCGCCTTCGCGCTCGTCGCGTCCGCCTCCGTAACCGCCAAACATGGAGGCCCAGAAGCCCATGCGGGCGAGGATGGTGATGGCTCCGGCGAGTGTGGCGGCGACGGAGCTGGTGAGGATGTCGCGATTTTTCACGTGGCCCAGCTCGTGCGCGAGGACGCCTTCGAGCTCGTCGTCAGTGAGCAGGCCCAGAATGCCGTGGGTGACGGCGACGGAGGCGTGCTGGGGGTTGCGTCCGGTGGCGAAGGCGTTGGGCGACTCGGTGGGGATGACGTAAATCTTCGGCATGGGCAGGCCGATGCGCTGGGTCATGCGCTCGACGACTGCGTAGGCGCGGGGAAGCTGGTCGCGGGTGACAGGCTGGGCCCGGTACATTTTGAGCGCGAGCTTGTCGGAATAGAAGTAGCTGAAGAAGTTGATTCCGGCGGCAAAGAGGAAGGCGATGATCATGCCGTTGCGTCCGCCAAAATATTGTCCCGCAAGAACCAGGAGCACCGTGAGGACGGCGAGAAGGAAGGTTGTTTTGAGCGCGTTCATGGGCGGTGTCGCCTCGGTTCCGGCTGCTCCTTATTATTATGGACCGTTGGCAGGGGATTGTTATGGACTGCTGGCAGGGAGCAGGGGCCGGCGGCCGGGACGGGCAAATGGCGGAGGCCGCCGGTAGCCGGGGGCGCTGACTGTCTTCTATTGATTTTTTTTGTGATTGTTTTCGCGATTGTTTACTATCGCGTCAATAATCACTTGCTATCGTTTTCCACATAAGGTATACTTTTTTCAAGATCGTTTTTACGCGGTTTGTGCATCTCACTCCGAAGTATAGTTAAAGCGATTCACTTCCCTCGAATGACTGCTGAGATCCTTCTGGTTGACGATAACGCCGTTCAGGCGACCACACGCAAAGCGATTCTTTTGCGCACAGGTCGGAGCGTGCTGGCGGCTAGCAATGCTACGCAGGCGCTGGGCATCCTGGAAGATGCGGCACTGCTGAAGTCGCTGGGGCTGGTGATCACAGACCATTGCATGCCGGGGATGAACGGGCCGGAGTTTGTGGCTGAGCTGCGCGAGCGGTTGCCGCAGGTTCCGGTGGTGGTGCTGAGCGGATTTCCGGATGTGGAAGGGGAATACGAGGGCATGAATGTGGTGTTCCACATGAAGCCGGTCGCTCCCGACCAGTTGATTGCGATTGCAGAGTCGCTACTTGAACCGCCGATGACGCGGACTGCGTAATTTGCTCTCAATGTTGGCTAGGTTTCTGCTTGCGGCCCTTCTTATAGTTGCGGTCCCACTCTCCGATATCTGGGTCACTCGCTGGTTGAAGACGTCGGCTGACCCGGCCAGAAAAATAAAACTCTATGCGGGAACCGCGACTTGGTTGTGGTTGGCCTCGATTGTCGCCTGGTGGATCGACCGCCCCGGCTTTCTCTATCTGGTGCGGCCGCCGGAGATCCTGCGGCGGCTGCCGGGAAACGGCTTTGTTTACGGCTTCTGCGCGGCCGTTGTTGGGGGAATGCTGGCCCAGACGGTGCTGGTTCGCGTCAACCCTAAATTCAAGGTGATTTATCAGCGGCAGATGGCAAAGCTCGGGTTCTTTTTGCCGGTTACGGCTGGAGAGCGCGCTTGGTTTGCGGTGGTGAGCGTGAGCGCCGGGATATGCGAAGAGGTTCTCTATCGCGGCTTTCTTTATCACTCCTTCGCGGACTTCTGGCATTGGAGCGTGATTGCGGGACTGATCGCCGCCGCCGCGTTTTTTGGGCTGGGGCATGGCTATCAGGGAGTGACGGGCATTCTTACGACCGGGATTCTGGGCGGGGTGCTGAGTCTGATCTATCTGAGCACCGGATCACTGCTCGCTCCGATGATTCTCCACGCGGTGCTGGATTTGCGCATTCTGCTTTTTCCGCGGATCAGGCGGAGGGCCGAGACGATTTCTGCCTCCGCGACGTGATTGCTGCGTTAGGCTAGAGTCTGCGACAATAGATTCGTTCCAGATGCCCACCTTTGGTAGTTTCGCTCTTCTGCTCGCCCTTGCTCTGAGCGCATATACGCTTCTTGCCGGAGGAGTGGCGCTGCGCCAGATCGCGACCGGATCAAGCGGTGCAGTCACGCCGGAACGGCTGGCGGAGACGGCGCGGCGGGCGGGCATTGCCGCATTCTTCGCCGTGACGGCCGCAGCGTTTGCGCTGGTGTGGTGCGCGTTCACAAATAATTTCCAAGTTGCGTACATACTGCACCACTCGAATCGTGCGCTGGACCCGAAGTATAAGTTCGCCGCGCTGTGGTCGGGCCAGGAAGGCTCGCTGCTGCTGTGGGCGTGGCTGCTGACGGGCTACGGATTTGTGCTGCGCTTGCGGCACAAAGTCGACGTAAAGCTGACCGCGTACGCTTCGACCATTCTGGCCGGAGTGCAAATCTTCTTTCTTCTGCTGCTGAATTTTGCGGCCATGCCGTTTTCGCTGGCCAGCGGGCCGGTGCGGGCCGACGGCTTCGGGCTGAATCCGCTGTTGCAATATCCGGAGATGGTGCTGCATCCTCCGCTGCTGTATCTCGGGTATGTGGGCTTCACGGTGCCGTTTGCGTTTGCGCTGGGCGCGCTGATGATGCGGTATCCGGGCGAGAAGTGGATCCACATTACGCGCCGCTGGACGATGGTGACGTGGCTGTTTCTGACCTGCGGCATTTTTATGGGCGCGCACTGGGCCTACGCGGTGCTGGGCTGGGGCGGTTACTGGGGATGGGACCCGGTGGAGAACGCTTCGTTGATGCCGTGGCTGGTGGGCACGGCGTTTCTGCATTCGGTGATGATGCAGGAAAAGCGCGGCATGATGAAGACCTGGAACGTGTGGCTGATTTTTGCCACTTTCATGCTGGCGATTTTTGGGACGCTGCTGACGCGCTCCGGGCTGGTGAGCTCGGTGCATTCCTTTGCGCGGTCTCCTATCGGCAACTGGTTCTGGATCTTCCTGGTGATCGTGTTTGCCGTGTGCCTGTTCACCTATATTTTGCAGCGTGACCATTTGAAGGCTGAGAACAAGATCGAGTCGCTGGTTTCGCGCGAGTCCAGCTTCCTGTTCAACAATCTGATTCTGCTGACGGCCTGCATTACGGTGCTGTGGGGGACGCTGTTCCCGATTCTTTCGGAATACGTGGTGGGCAACAAGGTGACGGTAAGCGCGCCGTTCTATAACCGCGTGGCCGTGCCGATCGGGATGTTCCTGCTGTTTCTGACCGCGATCGGGCCGCTGCTGGCGTGGCGCAGCTCCTCGTTCCGAAGCATTCGCAAGAACTTTATTCTTCCGGTAGTCGCCGCAGTAGTGACGGGCATTGTGGTAATTGCCTTCGGCGTGAAGCCGTGGGATATTTTCACGACCACGCATGAGGGATCGTTCTACGCGTTTGTAGCGTATTGCCTGGGCGCGCTGGTGGTTACAGCGATTGCGGCGGAGTTTCTGCGCGGCGCGCGGGTGATTGCGCGGAACACCGGCAAGAATCTGCTGTCGGCGGTGATCCAACTGACGAGGCGCAACACGCGGCGGTATGGCGGATACATTGTTCACTTTGGCGTGGTGGTGATCTTTATCGGCATCTCGGGGCAGGCGTTTAACCAGACGCAGGAGCAGGAGATGGCCCTGCACCAGAGCATGCGCGTAGGGCCGTATCGGGTGGAGTGCGAGAGCTTTTCGCAAGACACGAACCCGAACTACGACAGCGAGTTTGCGCTGCTGAATGTGTATCGCGACGGCAAGCTGGTGACAAAGATGGCTCCGGAGCGGCGGTTTTATGACGCCAGCCAGCAGCCGCTGACCGTGGTCGCGAACCACTCCACGCTGGCCTGGGACCTCTACGTGATTTACGCGGGGAAAAATCCCGACACGGGGCAGCCGATTATTCGCGTGTTTCTGAATCCGCTGGTGGCGTGGATATGGATTGGAGTGGCGATCATCGGATTCGGCACGGTGGTGGCACTGATTCCGAACATGTCGGCGGAGGCTGCGTCGGCTGCCCGGCTTCGAGCACCGGTGGAGCGCGACGTTGTGACCGCGCAGGGTGGTGACTGATGCGAGGATTTTCACGCGCCGGGCGCGTGGGCGCTTCGTGGCTGGTCGTCGTGGTAATGGCGGTGCTGGCCATGGGCGCGGCGGACAACGCCGCGCGCTATAACAATATCGGCAACGACCTGATGTGCACCTGCGGCTGCGGGCAGGTGCTGATGCAATGCAATCATCTGGGCTGCCCGGCCTTGACCAAAGAAGGCGCGGAGCTGAGCGCGATGATTGACGCCGGGAAGAGCGATAACGCGATTCTGATTGCTTTTCAGGATGAGTACGGCCCGACTGTGCTGGCCGCGCCGATGCTGACCAAGTTCAACATGATTGCGTGGATTGTGCCGCCGGCGTTTCTGGTGCTCGGAATCATCGGCGTGGTGATGCTGGTGCGGCGCTGGCGCAGGAGGATTGCGGCGCGTCCAGCGGCGGAGCACGACGCCAGATTTCTGGCGATGCGCGACAAGATCCGGAAGGAGACACAACTGTGATTGCGCTGGGCTGCGGTCTGTTGCTGGTGGGAACGCTGATTTATGTTTTTTATCCCGAGCGCCATGTTGCAGAGCAGCGGCAGAAGACGCGGCTGGAGTATCTGCGCGAGCGCAAGGCCGTTCTGTACGACAATTTGCGCGATTTGAACTTTGAATATCACGCGGGAAAATATGTGGACGAGGACTATCGCAGTCAGCAGACCAACCTCGAAGACGAAGCGGCAGGGGTAATGGCGGAGATTGACCTCCTCGAAAGGACTGGCCGCGCGCTGTCCCGTTAATACACCATGACCAGGAAAAAGATGAAGCTCATATCAAGCCTCAGCGTGGCTGCGCTGTTTGCGGCGTCGCTGGCTGCGCAGGCGGCGACCGTCACGGGTACCGTGACCAACAAAACCACCAACAAACCCGACGCGGGGGACGCGGTTGTCCTGATTTCGTTCCAGCAGGGAATGCAGGAAACGGCGCGGACGAAGACGGATGTGCGCGGACACTTCTCGCTCGACGTTCCGGACCAGAATCTGCACCTGATCCGGATTGACCACCAGAAGGCGGCGTACTTTGAGCCGCTGCGGCCGGGAATGACCCACGTGAACATCAACGTGTACGACGTGGCGGAGAAGGTCGCGGGGGTCACGAATGAAGCTGACGTGATCCGCGTGGAGGCCGGGCCGCAGGGTCTGAATGTGGTCCAGAATTATTTTGTGAAGAACGCCTCGGACCCGCCGCGAACGCAGTTCGGGATGAAGGCTTATGAGATTTATCTGCCGCCGGGCGCGAAGATTGAAGCGGCGGCGGCGGCGGGACCGCAGGGAATGCCGGTGTCTTCGTCTCCCATGGCGCAGAAGGACCCGGGACACTATGCGTTCATTTTTCCGGTGCGGCCCGGAGAGACGCGCTTCCAGTTGAGCTACACGCTGCCTTATAACGGCAGCTTCAAGTTCACGCCGCGGGTGGCGCTGCCTACCGAGAATCTCGCGATCATGCTGCCCAAGAGCATGAGTTTTGACGGTGCAGGGTTTCAGCCGGCGAACGTGGACGACAACGCGCAGACGTTCCTGGCCAAGGATGTGCAGCCTTCGCAGGCGCTGGCGTTCACGGTGTCGGGAACCGGCGTGATGCCGGCAACCCCGGCTCAGGGCGCGTCGGGACAGGCGTCGGGCGACCAGGGAAACGGAAATGGTGGGCAGGCGGTGTCGCCGGAGAGCGATGACCGGCCCGGCGGAGGGTTGGGTGATCCGATCGATACGCCCGATCCGCTGCAGAAATACAAGGGATGGATTTTGAGCGGGTTGGGTCTGCTGCTGGTCATCGCGATGGCTTTCTTCCTGCGCACGAGATCGCGAGATACGGTGGTGGCGGGACCGGCGATGCCTTCTCCGCTGGTTCCCACTCCGCTGGCCCCTGCGGCTGCCGCGCCTGCGAGGGCCCCGCTGCTGGACTCGCTGAAGAACGAACTGTTTGTGCTGGAGACGGAGCATCTGGAAGGAAAGTTGTCGGACGCCGAGTACGCGGAGCACAAGGAAGCATTGGAGAAGGTGCTGCGGCGCGCGCTGAAGAAGGCCGCTGGCGAAGATGTTCCCCACTCAAGCGAAAGCGCTTGAGTGGGCCACCGTTAGACGCTTGGTTCCTCACTTGATTCCTCACTTGATTCCCCCTTGAATTGGGGCGCGATTCACAAGGCTTTGCACGCTATCATCCTTGTTGGCGACTCTCACGACCTGGCTCGGGGCGTGGCGAAAACTGACGAATCCAGAGGCCGCGGTGCGATGCTTGTCGATGACGAGCCTGACCTGTTGCGCCCTGCCGGTTCGTCGCGTTCGCGGGTGGAGAAAGATTTTCTTCCTGAGGGATTTGGCGCGGGGACTCCGGAGAGGCGATTCGGATCAATTGGAAACGATGTGCGGGTGCGGCGGCGGGGGCCGGTTCAAAAGGGCCTGCTGCCGACGTGGACCAAAAGCCGCTGGGGGAGCTGGATTTTTGTGGCGTTCGTGCTCGCGGCGCTGGCCGGCGTGGTCGTCGCGGCGCTGGCGGTGCGGAATTTTTTTGAGCACGACGCGCGCTTCCGGATCGATTCGTCCAGCTCGATTCAGACGACGGGCAACAGCCAGTTGACGCGGGAGCAACTGCTTTCGGTTTTTGGCGCGGACCTCGGGCGCAACATTTTTTACATTCCTCTGGCGGAGCGGCGGGCCGAGCTGGAGCGGATTCCGTGGGTGGAACACGCGACGGTGATGCGGATTCTGCCGGACCAGTTGCGCGTGGCGGTGCGGGAGCGCACGCCGGTGGCGTTTGTGCGCGTCGGCGACCAGATCAAGCTGGTGGATGCGGCGGGGGTCATTCTGGATATGCCTCCGGCGATGATGGCGGCGCGGCACTTTTCGTTTCCGGTGGTGACCGGCATCAAGGCAACCGACCTGCTGTCGATGCGCGCGGTGCGGATGCAGCTTTATGAGAAGTTCATGCGCGCGCTGGATGAGGGCGGCGGGCAGCTTTCGGCAAATCTGAGCGAGGTGGATCTGTCTGACCCTGAGGACGTGAAAGTGACGGTTCCGGCGAAATCGAGCGACCTGCTGCTGCACTTCGGCGACAGGAATTTTCTGGCGCGATATCGGATTTATCAATCGCACTTGAGCGAGTGGGAGCAGCAGTATCCCCAGCTTGCCGCAGTGGACCTGCGGTATGACAGCGAGGTGGTGCTGAAGATGGCGCCGGCGGCCGCGGGCAGCGGCCATCCCCCATCGGCTGGTTCGGCCGCTGCTGAGGCGGCGACTCCGGCTAAAAAAGCTTCGGCGAAGAAGGCGACAGCCAAAAAGCATGTGCATCACACCAGACGACACGCGAGGAAGAGACAATGAGCCAGCAGGCGGAAAACCTGATTGCGGTGCTCGACACCGGCAGCTCGAAGACGCGGGTACTGGTGGCGGAGGTGAGTGACGGCGCGCTGCGCTACCGCGGGCACGGCATTGTGGATGCGGGCGGGATGCGCAAGGGGCTGATCGCGGAACTGCTGCCGGCCGCGGATGCGATCGACAAGGCGGCCAAGCTGGCGGAGATGAGGGCCGATGCGGTGATTGAGCGCTGCGTGATCGCGGTGGGCGGCTCGCACGTGCGCGGGGTGAACAGCCGGGGCGGCATCAGCCTGGGCGCGCGGATGCGGGAGATTACGCGCGAGGACGTGCGGGCCGCCGTGGACCGGGCGCGTTCGGTTTCGCTGCCGCATGATCGCGAAGTGATGCACCTGTTGCCGCAGCAATTCATTCTAGACGACCAGCCGGGGATCCATGATCCGGTGGGCATGGTGGGCAGCCGGCTTGAGGTGAACCTGCATCTTTTGATTTGCTCGGCGAGCGCGATCCAAAGCATCGTGACGTGCGCGAACAAAGCGGGGCTTGAAGTAACGGAATCGGTGTTTGAGGGGATCGCGGCGGCGGAGGCGACGATTTCCGCCGATGAGCGGGAGCTGGGCGTGTGCCTGATCGACATCGGCGCGAGCTCGACGGAGCTGATTGTTTTCTTTGAAGGCTCGGTGGCGCATACGTCGGTGATTCCGATTGGCGGCGATCATTTTACGAATGACCTTGCCGTAGGGCTGCATGTGACCCCGCCGGAGGCGGAGTGGATCAAGCGCGAATACGGGAACGCGGTGGTGACGTCGGTTTCGCAGACGGACGAGATTGAGCTGCGCGGGATGCCGGGCTATGAGCCGCGCATGGTGCAGCAGCGGCTGGTGAGCGAGATTCTGGAGCCGCGGGCGCGGGAGCTGTTTCACATGCTGAGGGACAACCTGCGCCAGGGCGGCGTGCTGGAGGCGCTGGGCGCGGGCTGCGTGTTGACCGGCGGCGGAGCGCGGTTGGCGGGCCTGCTGGACGTGGCCGAGAGCCTGCTGCGTGTGCCGGCCCGGATTGGATCGCCGGTGCCGCTGTCGCGTATGCCGGAAGAGTTGGCGCAGCCGGAGTGCGCCGCGTTGATAGGAACGTTGCTTTATACCCACCGCACCAGCGTGCTGCGCGCGGCGGAAGACCACAGTTTGCGCGCCAAGCTGCGCGCTATTTTTGCCGGAAGCCTATAGGAGTCATATGTCGATGCATCAGCTGGAAGAAATTCGCATTCAATATCAGGACGAGGTTCCACGCGGAGCCCGCATCAAGGTGATCGGCGTGGGCGGCGGCGGCGGCAACGCGGTGAACCGCATGATCGCGGCGCGGATGGAGGGCGTGGAGTTTATCGCCGCCAACACCGACCGCCAGGCGCTGCAACTGTCGCAGGCTCCGGTGAAGCTGCAACTGGGGGCGCGGCTGACGAGCGGGCTGGGCGCGGGCGCGAATCCTGACGTGGGGCGCAATGCGGCGCTGGAGGATTCGGAAAAAATCATCGAAGCGCTGGAAGGTGCGGACATGGTGTTTGTGACGGCGGGGCTGGGCGGCGGAACCGGCACGGGCGCCGCTCCGGTGATTGCTTCGCTGGCCAGCGAGATGGGCGCGCTGACGGTGGCGGTGGTGACGCAGCCCTTCAGCTTTGAAGGCAAGCGGCGGATGGCGCAGGCGCATCGAGGGATGGAGGAGCTGCTCGAAAGCGTGGACACGATGATCGTGATTCCAAACGAGAAGCTGCTGGCGGTGGCCAAGGACGCGGGATTTTTCGAGTCGTTCCGGATTGCCGACGATGTGCTCCGGCAGGGCGTGCAGGGAATTTCCGACATTATCACCATTTCCGGTATCATCAACCGCGATTTTGCCGATGTAAAGACGACGATGGCGGGCATGGGCTACGCGGTGATGGGGACGGCGGTGCGCGCCGGCCAGAACCGCGCGGTGGAAGCGGCACAGGCGGCAATGGCTTCGCCGCTGCTCGAAGCGGGAGCGATTGACGGGGCGCGCGGCATCCTGATCAACATCAGCGGGTCGAGCTCGCTGAAGCTGAGCGAGGTGAACGAGGCTTCGACGCTGATTCAGAACTCCGCGCATGAAGAGGCGAACATTATTTTCGGCGCGGTGCTCGACGAGACGATGGGCGACGAGGTGAAGATTACGGTGATCGCCACCGGGTTCCGGCAGGAGATGCCGGAGCGGCGGGAACGGATGCTGAATGCCGTGCTGCGGGAGGCGGCGGCTCCGAAAGTGGAGATGAAGCCACCGGCGATGCCGAAGTTTGCCAGCGAAGAGGAGGACGACGTGGACGACGCTCCGGTGGCGATTTCTGTGACGCGCCGCGAAATTGTAGAGGAAGCGCCGGCAGTCGCAGTCCGGGAGAATCGCGCGGGCGAGGTCGAGCGGGACGAAGTCGGCGACAGGGATGGCGGAAATTTTGCGAGGGTCGGTGATCCTGCGAAAGGTGTTTCTGCGAAAACAATGACGGAGCCCGATCCGGTGGCGACCACGGCGACGATTCCTCCGGTGGTCTTTGCTGCTGTGCACGAAGAGGACCAAGGAGAGAACCTGGATATCCCGGCGTTCATGCGCAGAGGGAGCTTGTAAAGCGGGAGATTCGAGCTATGATGAAGAGGCGAACCGCTCATGTTGGAGTAAGCTGTTCGCCACGGAGAATACAGAGGACACTTAGAAAGACGGGTCCCCTCCGGTTGTTGCGAGATTGCGGGCCGGTTTTCGATTCCGGGCCCATGTTTCCCAATCAGGAACCTGAAGGCTGAATTGAACCATTTAGTAGTTTTTCCGGCTGCGTCTGTAGGTAAGATGAGGCAGGCTTCCGAGTCCATGGGGTTGACTGATCGATGAAGCGCATTTTCTTTTTTGTACTTGCCGGGCTGCTGGTTCTTCCGTTGTCCCTGTCCGCGCTGGACAATGGCACGACGACCACCACGAGCACCGTGAGGCATCGCCGGGTGCACCATCACGCGCATGTACAGGAGTCGGCGAAGACACGAAAGCGCGTGCGCCGCTTGCAGCACTCGCGGCGGGTGGCTGTGACGCATACGGTACGACGCCGCTCGAGGTACGTGCGTCGCGCGAGAGTGAGGGTCCGCCGCCACCGGCGCTATTATGAGCGGTTTTATGCCAGCTCGTTCACTGATCCGGCGGACCTGACGCAGGGCGACATCACCGCCGGCGAAGATCCCGAGGTGCGCCAGGCGGCAATTGACGCGCTGGGCAACATGAACGGGACGGTGGTGGCGATCGACCCGAGCGACGGGCGCATTCTGGCGATGGTGAACCAGAAACTGGCGCTCTCGAGCGGCGCCGAGCCCTGCTCGACGATCAAGATTTCCGTGTCGCTGGCCGCGCTCGAAGAAGGAATTGTCACCAAGGACACGCTGGTGGACCTGGGCCACGGCTATCGCATCAACATGACGACCGCGCTGGCGCACTCGGTAAACGCTTATTTTGAAGTGCTGGGGCGCGAGCTTGGATTTCAGCGCGTGAAGCATTACGCGAATGAGTTCGGGCTGGGCGAGCTTGCGGGTTATGACATTCCGGGCGAGCATCTGGGGGTTTATCCTGACGAGCCGTTACCGGTGGATAAGGGCGGCGTGGGGCGGATGTGTTCGTTTGGCGAAAGCATTTCGATGACGCCTCTGCAACTGGGCGCGCTGGTGGCGTCGATTGCAAACGGTGGAACGCTCTATTACCTGCAGCACCCGACCACGCCAAGCCAGGTGTTGAATTTCAGGCCTCGCATCAAGCGCCAGCTGAATATCAAGCCGCTGATTCCTGAAGTGCAGGCGGGAATGCTGGGCGCGGTCGATTACGGCACGGCACGCTCGCTACGAACAAGCTTCAGGCAATTCCCGGTGCTGGGCAAGACCGGAACCTGCTCGAACGACGGCACGCGGTTCGGGTGGTTCGCGTCTTACGCGGACACGCAGTATGGCCGGATTGTGGTGGTCTTTTTCCTGGAAGGCGGACGCGCGACCTTCGGGCCGAAGGCTGCGGAGTTGGCGGGACACTTCTATCGCGATCTGCTGGACGACCGCTACTTTGCCGCGAAAGAACCGATGGAGCAGGGAACGGCAACGGCGGTGGGCGTGAGCCAGTAGCGGACTGTAATCCTCATCAAGAAGGCCCGGAGGCGAATGCCTCCGGGCTTTTCGTTTGGTGCGAGGTGATACAACACTTTTAAGGTGGGTGACCGATGCTGGTTCTGACAGCCGAAGAGATGCGTGCGACGGACCGCACCACGACAGAGCGCTTTGGCATACTGTCGATGGACCTGATGCGCCATGCGGGCGCAGCGCTAGCGCGTTTTGTCGAACGCGAATTTCCGGATTGCCGCCGCATTACGGTGCTTTGCGGCAAGGGAAATAACGGTGGAGATGGATTTGTGGCGGCGCGCGCGCTGGCTGCAGCTGGCAGGGAAGTCGGCGTGCTGCTGCTGGGTGATCCCGCTGGGCTGAAAGGCGACGCCAGAACCGCGTTCGGTGAGATGGGGATTCGCCCTGTGCTTGTGCCGGACGAGGCGGCGCTGGGTTCGGCGGAAGTTGCTGCGCTTTTGGAGACAGCCGATCTGCTGGTGGACGCGGTGGTGGGGACGGGATTCAAGCCGCCGCTGCGTGGAGATGCCGCGGCGCTGCGCGGCCGGGTAAACGCGCTGGCTATGCCGGTGGTAGCGGTTGATCTGCCTTCGGGCTGGGATGCGGACTCGCGGGAGTTCGCGGTGGAGGGTGCGTATCGCGCGAATGCGGTGGTTACGTTTACGGCTCCCAAGCCGGCGCACGTGTGCGGGAACCTTGCAGGCGGCGTGTATGGGCCGATTGTGGTTGCGGGGATCGGGTCGCCAGAGGCGGCGGTTCGCTCCAGCCTGAAGCTGACTTGGGCGGGTACCTCGGCGCAGGTTGCGCGCACGCCGCGCGCGCCGGATAGCAACAAGGGCATGTACGGACACGTGCTGGTGGTTGGCGGCGCGAAGGGGAAATCGGGCGCGCCGTCGATGGCGTCGCTCGCGGCGCTGCGGGCGGGCGCGGGGCTGGTGACGGCGGCGGTGTCGGAGTCGATTCTGCCGATGGTCGCGGGCGTTGCGCCGGAGCTGATGACGATTCCGCTGAAGGAAGACGCGGCGGGTGACATCGATGCGGGTCGCGTTGATTTTGATGAGCTTCTGGAAAAGAAGACGGTGCTGGCGGTGGGGCCGGGGCTGGGACAGGAGCTGGGCGCGGAGAAGTTTCTGCTTGAGTTGATGGCGCGGGTGCGGGTTCCGATGGTGCTGGACGCCGATGCGCTGAATCTTCTGGCGCGGCATCGCGAGAAGTTGGACGGCGATGGCAGGACGCTGGTGTTGACACCGCATCCGGGCGAGATGGCGCGGCTGGCGGGCATGAGCATCAGGGAGGTGCAGGCCGCGCGTGAGCCGCTGGCGCGCGAGTTTGCGGTGAAGCACAAGTTGACGCTGGTGCTGAAGGGATGGCGCACGCTGATTGCGCATCCTGACGGCGAAGTTGCCGTGAATACGACCGGCAATCCGGCGATGGCGAAGGGCGGCAGCGGCGATATTCTCACGGGAATTGTCGCGGCGATGGTCGCGCAGTATCCTGACCGGCTGGCCGATGCGGTGAATGCGGCGGTGTATTTGCACGGGCTGGCGGCGGACCTTGCGGTGCGTGAGAGGGATGAGCACACGCTGCTGGCGACAGACATAGTGGCGCATCTGTGGCGGGCGTTTCGGTTTCGCGCGGAGGATGAGGCCGGGTACGTGTGGCTGCAAGGGCAGCCGCGGCGTGGGCTGGACGCCCGATGAGCGTTTACGAATTCCGATCGGCAAGCGCGGAGGAGACGATTGACCGCGGGCGGGAGATCACGAAGCTGCTCGCTCTGCCAAAATTTTTAGTCCTGCGTGGCGATTTGGGCGCGGGCAAGACAACTCTGGTGAAGGGCATTGCCGAGGCGCTCGATGCGGCTGACGCGGACGAAGTGACTAGCCCGACGTTTACGCTTATTCACGAATATGAAGGCGTGCACGAGGACCAGCCGGTCAGGTTTTATCATCTTGACCTTTACAGAATCGAGGTTGAGGGCGAGCTGGGTGCGCTGGGGCTGGACGATCTCGCTGGCTCTAACAGCCTGGTGCTGGTGGAGTGGGGCGAGAAGTTTCCCAGCGTGGTCCGTCGCAGCGACGGCGAGATTGCGCTGGAAGCGACCGGCGTGGATTCCCGCAAAATCACTCTGACGCTGAAGGAATAATCAAAGGGCCGGTTTTGCG
>JBAPRH010000002.1:0-31450 GCA_049280995.1 Acidobacteriaceae bacterium | reverse complement strand
GGCGTGGGCTGAGGCGGGGCGCGAGAACGCAGGCGGCGCGGGCTGGATGCGGGCGCTGGCCCTGGCGCTGGCGGTCTGCTGGGCGGCCAGCGTGCTGGTGTGGATGCTGAGCCGGTTGGGCGGGATTCCGCTGTGGGAGTGGGGATGGGTTGCCGAGGGGTTCACGGTGCTGAACGTCGCGTTGAGCTATGCGTGGCGCAAGGGCACGGCCGAGGGAGCCGAAGCGGTGGTGGCGGCGGGCAAAGAGCTTCCGCTGCTGGCTGCGGTGTTTGCGGCCATCGAGCGCGAGGAGTTCCGGTCGGAGAAGCTGGCCGCGCTGCAGACGCGACTGCGGGCGACGGGCGCGGCTCCGTCGCGGGCGATTGCCAAGCTGAACGACTACCGTGAGTCGATTGTCTCGGCGCACAACCTGATGGTGCTGGTGGTAGACCCGGTGGTCTTCTGGAGGCGGCAGTGGGTCTGGGCGGCGGAGCGCTGGCGGTCTCGATACGGCGCGGCGGTCCGGGAATGGATGAGCGCGGCGGCGGAGATCGAGGCGCTGCTGGCGCTGGCGATCTTTGCGCGCGAGCATCCGGACTACGTGTTTCCAGAGTTCGCGGCGGAAGGGCCGTATCTCGAAGCCGACGATCTAGCGCATCCGCTGGTCGAGGGGCGGGCTGTGGGCAACGATGTCAAGCTGGGCCGGACCTCCGCAGATGTCGCCGCCGATTCCAAAGAAGGCCTGCGGCTCATCATCATCAGCGGGCCGAATATGGCGGGCAAGAGCACCTTCACGCGTAGCGTGGGCGTGAACGCAGTGCTGGCCCAGGCGGGCGCTCCGGTGCGTGCGCGGCGGATGGTGCTGTCGCAGCTTCAGGTGACGGCCTCGATCTGCATTCTGGATTCGCTGGCCGGCGGGCTGTCGCGGTTCTACGCCGAGATCACGCGTCTGAAGCAGATTCACGACCTGACCGGACGCGACCTGCCAGTGTTGTTCCTGCTCGACGAGCTACTTTCAGGAACCAACTCCCATGACCGGCGAGTGGGGACTGAGTCGATCGTGCGCGGGCTGCTGCGGCATCGGGCGATTGGCATTGTCACGACCCACGATCTTGCGCTGACGGAAATTGTGGACACGCTGGACGGCAAGGCCGCCAACTACCACTTTGGCGATACGTTCTCCGAGGGCAGGCTGTCGTTCGACTATCGGTTGAGCCCGGGGATTGCGGAGAGCACGAACGCACTGCAGTTGATGCAATCGATCGGGCTAACTGCGGAGGACTAGCCGTCCAGGCGTGCGTGCTTCGCGCCGTCCCCAGGCAAGCCTCTTGTGGCCCTCGCTTCGGTCGGGGGTCTTCGACACCAGTTCTATAATTGGCTTTCCTAATCCATCCCTCTCAAGGAGAAGCCTCTGTGATGAAGGTGATTGTGAGTTCCTTTTCCGCTCTGCTCTGCGCGCTGCCGCTTACCGCCCAGACTCCGCCCGCCGCCGCGCCCTGCCCAAACGCCAGGCAGGTGGAGCAGATGCAGACCAAGCTGCAGGACTGGGCGCAGCTCGACCGCTACCGCGCGGCCGACGCGGCGCTGGAGCCTCCGGCGTCGGGGGTCAAACGGGTGGTCTTCTACGGAGACTCCATCACCGACAACTGGAACCACGTCGTCGATTTCTTTCCCGGCAAGCCTTATCTGAACCGGGGCATCAGCGGCCAGACGACTCCGCAGATGGTTGTGCGCTTCCAGCAGGACGTGGTGCACCTGCACCCCGCCGTGGTGGTGATTCTGGCCGGGACCAACGACATTGCGGGAAACACCGGCCCCTCGACTCCAGAAATGATCGAGGACAATTTCAAATCCATGACGGCCATTGCGAAGGCGAACGGGATCAAGGTGGTGATTGCGTCACTTACTCCCGCGATTGCGTATCCATGGAAGCCGGGCGTGCATCCGGCGGACGAAATCCGCGCGCTGAATGCGTGGCTGAAGGACTTCTGCTCGCGTGACCGTGACGTTTATCTGGACTACTACGATTCCATGGCAGACGCTGAGGGTGGAATGAAGCCCGGCCTCTCCTTCGATGGGGTTCACCCCACCGCGAAGGGATATTCGATCATGGCTCCGTTGGCCGAGAAGGCGATTGCTGAAGCGCTGCATCAGTAGAGGTCCCGCGGCTCTATTCAGCAGTCGGGTGGATGGCTGTAGAGGATAAATTGCGCAGTCCTTCGGGGCTGCTGAGGACTGCATGGACGTCAGTCAGCATTGGCATCTCGCAGGCGAAGTGCGCTCCAAAACACTGCACGGGCTATGCTGGCTCAAATCCGGTTTGCGGAGCTGTCCGAGCCAAACTCAGACAGCCCTCCCACAACTATGCGGTCTCTAGCACCAGGACCGATGCGATTGAATCCGGCGGCTGTACGGGAAGCGTCACATCCAAACCATCGCCGGTCTTCGTCACCTTAAGCGGCTTCTTTGTCTTGTCGGCGAGCAGGTATGCGCCCGTTACCTCGCGCGGTGTCCTGTCCAGGTGAAACGTGGGGGCTGGCCAATCAAACAGCTGAATGTATATCTTGTTGGCCGTCGTTGTGGATCGCCATTTCCAACTCGGTATAAACTTCGGCTTGCCATGCTTGTCTTTTTCCGTTGGCGAGAATGAACCTGCCTCAGCACCAAACAACGTCGGCTGCGTCGCATAAATCGACTCGCCATTCACTGCGAGCCACTTGCCCATCCCCTGCAGCCGCTCTATCTCTGGGGTCGGCACCTCGCCTGTCGCCATAGGCCCTATATTCAGCAGGTAATTACCGCCCTTGCTGGCAATGTCAATCAAGTTTCGCAGCAGCGTTTCCGTGCTCTTGAAGTTCGTATCGTCCTGTTTGTATCCCCATGTATCGTTCATGGTCATGCACGACTCCCAATCACGTCCCGGATATCCTCGCGCGGGAATGAACTGCTCGGGGGTCTCGGTATCGCCGCTGTAGCCACCGCCAAGCCGGTTGTTCCAGATCAGATTCGGATGCTCGTTCAACACCTTCACGATCTCTCCCGCCAGCTCAGGAGTCATATCTTTTGTCGGTGTGTCAAACCAGAGATACACTGGATACTCGCTGTAGTTCGTCAGCAACTCCTGTATTTGCGGAATCGCCTTTGTATGGAGATATTCCGAAAAGCTGCCATTCTGCGCCGGATCCCAGTGATATGTTGGCGGTTGATGCTCGTCTGTCTTTAAAGCCGCACCGCCGGGCGCCGTCCAGTCCTGATCCTGCGAGTAGTAAAAGCCGAGCTTGATCCCCTGAACGTGGCACTCCGCCGCCAGCTCTTTCAGCGGATCACGCTTGAACGGCGTTGCCTGGACAATGTTAAACGCGTTCGCCCTTGAATCGAACATCGCGAACCCATCATGGTGTTTCGACGTAATTACGATGTACTTCATCCCTGCCGACTTTGCCAGCCTCACAATTTCTTTCGCGCTGAACTTCGTCGGATTGAACCTGGGCGCCAGCGCCTTGTAATCCGCCACTGGAATCGACGCGTCATCCATAATCCACTCGCCAAGTCCAGGCACTTCTTTTCCATCCCATCGTCCGGCAGGAATCGAATAAAGCCCCCAGTGGATGAACATACCGAATCGAGCTTCGCGGAACCACTGCATGCGCGCGTTCTTATGCGCGAGCGTCTCCGTGTCCTGAATTGAGGGCACCGGATGCGCCTTTGCTGTCTGATAGCGCTCGCCGCGCACCTGTGCCCAAACCCGCGCCGTATCGCTGATCGCAAGACCGGATGCGACCAGAACGCAACCCTTTGAAAAAGCTCGCCTCGATACCTTCATGAACTCCCCTTTTCTGAAAGCTGTTTAAGCCCATCCACTGACAGACCGCACCGATTCTCCACAATCGATTCAGAAAGAAATAGCTGGCAAGCAGCTTATCATCGACGATAAACGAAAGTTCATCAGGGAAATACCGCTCTGCCAAGGCAGATACGAAATGAATAAGTCCTCGTGGCATGGCGGACTGAGTGGATCGGCTTCGCACCCCTTCACACAAAAGGTGTGCGAAGGATGGGGCATCCGGCGACTATTTTCTTCGAAAAGTTTCTTTTACAGCTAACTCGAAGGAATAAAATAGTCAACACGATAGGTTTCATGCCACGTTATGACCGGCACCTTGACCAGCGCCAATTGAAAACAGCGATCGACCGCAATTCTTTACTGTAGAGGGACAGGATGGATCGAAGAGCATTCCTAAAATCAGCCGGTACCGCCGGAATCGTTGGCGGTGTCGGCCTGCGAAGCGCGAACGCGTTTGTCCCCGCGCATAACTGGGGCCACTACAACTTTGGTCTGGGCCCAGCGATCACGGACCGCCTCAATCAAGGCCCGTTTCCGCAATATCCTCCCCAGGAGGTATTCCCCGGCGGCGACGTTGTGATGGCAACGACAAGGACGCAGGAAGTTGTACCAAACTTCGGCATGGGACTCGAGATATACATGACGGGTGACTTTGGCCGCGGTTCACTCAAGTCCGATAACCTCGAGCAGGCCATAGAAGATCTGGCGAGCGTTCCGTTTGGGGACAAGCTTTACATTCGCGTTCCGTGGCGGGATGTCCAGCAGCGGCCGGGCCGGCTGGATTTTGCGGACTACTGGAAGATCACCTTTGAAATGGCCAGGAAATATCGGAAGCGTGTCTGCTTCCGAGTGATGATGAGCGATCCGGATATCATGGCTCCCTGCCTGCCGGAGTTTGTCCTCGCAAAGGTTCCGATGGTGAAGCTCATCGGTGAGTGGAAAGGAAATCCTAAGGAGGTTCGCTACCGCAAGACTCACGTTCAGCCTCGCTACGATAATCCGCATTTTCAAGACGCTTATCGTGAGCTTAACGAGCTTCTGGCTGCGGAATTAAACGGCAGCCCGCTCGTAGAATTTATGGACACCTTCATGTACGGTTTCTGGGGTGAAGGCCACACATGGCCTTACACGAGCAATCCTTTCCCGGACTACGCTACTGCAGAACGTACCTGGATCCATATGCTCGAAGTTCAATTGAGCTACTGGACAAAAACACCTTTGGCCACCAATACGCAGCCCGACTTCAGCCATGTAGGGAATTCGGAGATCGTTGACCGAACGGTGCGGAGCGGGAACTGGCTGCGAAGCGACTCGATTTTTATCGAAAACATGCAGATTGAAAGCCTGAGCAACCGGCCATCGTGGGTAGGAGCTGCCCTTGAAATAGGGTTACCGGGGGATCCCTCAAAGCAGTTCCCTGTTACGGACGGAATAACCTACGCGAACAATGCCATCGAGCATGCATTGGATGTGGATGCAAACTACTGCTCTCTCTGGAACTTTCACAACATCAGCGCGGCAAACATATTGGCGTATTACCATCGATATCCGCATGTCATTGACCTCATTAACCGCTCGATAGGGTATCGGGTGCGACCTTCCTTCATCTGGCAGTACGTGGACGGCGATCACCAGGGCTTGATCGTGGGATTCGCCAATGACGGTGTTGCCGGAGTACCCGGCGCGCTGCGGGTCCATGCAGTAAGCGCGGACGGCAAAGTAAAGGTTGGCGGAAGCCTCGACCCTGGGTATCCTCTCCCCGGCAAGATCCGCCAGGCTCAATTCGTTCTCCCTGATGGAGTGGATTGGAAGGACCTGAAACTGGTCGCAGAAATCGAGGTGAAGGGTGTCCGCTACCCGGTGCGATGGGCGTGCCAACAGAAGCTCAACGACGATGGCTCACTCACTCTTCGCCCGAATTTGCATAGGTAGGGAGGTTAGATGGGTCGCCCCCCTGCCACCCGCCCAAGTCTCAAAAGCGAGACATGGGGCACCTGTGATCTTTCAATACGTTGTTCCGCTTATAAAGGGAAGAAAAGACAGTCGTCGGAGCGGTGCGAAAGTGGAAATAGGCCGTATCTATTTCCAGGACGCGGGTTGATCGCGTCGTCTTTTGCCCCGCCCGCTCTCCAAGGTCTCTCCGATCCTCCCATAGAAGAGGAACAACCTCTTGACCTTCTACAGGCACCCGCTGCCCACGCCACAATCCAAACCCCCCGACCAGCGGGAGGGGCCACGCGAAGCGATTGCCTGGACGGCGAGTCCTATTCGTAAGCGAGGGCGTCGATGGGGTCTTTTCGGGCGGCTTTCCAGGCTGGGTAGATGGCGCCGAGGAGCGAGCCTCCGAGAGCGATAAGGGTGGCGTAGGCGCGCCACTTCCAGGTGATCTGGAAGGAAAACTTGGCGAAGTGGAAGTCGAGGCCGAGCTTGATGAGCTGGGCGCCGAGGATGCCGAGGATGATGCCAACGATGGAAACCAGCAGAGCTTCGCGGAGGATGACGTTGAGGATGTAGAGCTTGGACGCGCCCATGGATTTGAGGATGCCGATTTCGCGCGTGCGCTCCATGACCGCCGTGTAAAGGGACTGGAAGATGACCAGGAAGCCGACGATGACGGCGATGGTGATGACGGTGTCGAGCGCGATGTTGAAGCCGGGCAGATGCTCGGGGGTCATCAGGGACATATATTCCTGGATGGTCTGAACCTGATAGTTGGCGAGACCGGGGGTGGCTTTGATCTCCTGGGTGATGAGGTCCTGGTTCTTGAGATCGTCGCTTTTGATGTAGAAGAGGGACGCGTTGTTGGGCGAGCCTATGAGCGAGCCGAGCGTCTGGATAGGGAGGAAGACGCGGCCTCCCTTGCCGTGCTCGACGATGCCGGAGATGCGGAAGGGATGATTCAGCACGGTGATGGTCGAGCCGACGGTGCGGGATTCGCCGGGAGGGGCGGCGCGAGCGTAGAGGTCGTCGATGATGACGTCGTTGGGGGCTTTGAAGGGGCCTCCGGAGAGAAAGACGAAGGGGCGGAGCGCGTTGTAACCGGCGTAGTCGATGCCCCAGATGGTCTCAATGCCTTTGGCCATGCTGAAGTCGGCGATGGCGGGCGTGGCGACGTCGACGTGGGGCAGCTTGGCGAGGACGGCGGCAATTTTGGCGGGGACGGGGGCTCCGGCGACCGCACTGATGAAACTGGCGTTGGGAGGGCGGACGATGATGTCGGCGCCGATGCCGCTGGTCTCGCTGCGGTTGTTATTGACCATGCCCACCATGATGCCGACGATCGAGAGGATCATGATGACTTCAATGGCGACGGCGACGACGCTGATCAGGGTGCGGAGGGGGCGATGCAGGACGTTGCCAAAAACAAGTTTATTCATGAGTAACGAGACCCCGGGTAGAGCCAGAGGATGCGAGCCGGAAGGACGGGGCCGGAAGCCGTGCCGGTGCCCTCTGGCGCGGGGCGGCACGCTCCTGTTCCTAAAGTGTAGCAAAAATGAGAATTGGGGCTGAATTTTTGGCGACTTCGGCCTCAAGTTTTCGCCCCGTGCACCGATTATTGGGCTACGGGCGGACCAGGTGACTGAAAACAAAAGTAATACCAGCTTTTTTTGACCTTGCAAGCGGGCTGGTTTTATGGTCTATTGGAGGACGCCTGAAATCGATAGGGAGGGCTGCCCGAACGACTAAGGACAGAAAGATGAGTGAATTTGGTCAAGAGCTGAAGTTGGAAAGAGAATCCCGGGGAATCGCGCTGGCGTCGATCAGCGATGCGACCAAGATCAGCGGCCATTATCTGGTGTCGCTGGAAAAGGGCAAATTCGATGATCTGCCGGGCGGGGTGTTCAACAAGGGCATCGTGCGGAGTTATGCGCGCGTGGTCGGGCTGGATGCCGAAACATGGGTCAAGCGGTTCATGTCCGCCTACCAGAGCAGCGGCCAGTTGAAGGACGACGACGCAAGCTGGATCGCCTTTGCCGAGAACGTCGGCAAGAGCCGTCCGCGCGAGGAGAAGCACCCGGTGCTGCGCTGGAAGTGGGCTGGAGTAACGGCACTGGTGGTGGTGCTGGCGGCGCTGGGCTGGCTGGCGTGGACCTTCCTGAGCTCCAAGATGGCGGCGTAAGCAGCGGGCTGGTTGCCCGGGTTCGGGCGCCTCTCCGCGTTTGATCGGCTTGATTCTGTGTCGGCTTGTTCCTGCCTGAAGTTTTTTCCGTTCCCAGAAAATTGAAGGCTCACGTCGCGACTGATGTAGGATGTGCCGCATGGCACTCCGCCGCGCGGTGTTCGGCATTAGTCTGTCCCTGGCCTGCACGCTGCCAGCCGTTGTCGCGCGAACGTCTTCTGCGCAGGACACGGGAACGATCGTCGGTCATGTTTACGGCGCGGATACGAACGCGCCAATTCGCATCGGAAACGTGCTCCTCAGGATTGCACCGGTGGGCAAGCGAGCGCACGGAGACAAGGCCGGCGGAGAGAACGGCCAAGCGAGTGCGGCACAAGCGGATCTGTATCTGGACGGCTCTTTTTCTTTCGCTCACGTCAAGCCCGGGCGCTACTCTCTGTATGCTTCCGCGCCGGGCTACCTGAGTGCTTTTAACGGCGAGGGGACCGGCGCTGCGAGTTCAACGGGAGACGCTGGCCAGAGCACGGATCGGACGACTGCCGCCAACCCCGTGATGGTTGAGCTTGGTCCCAACCAGACGGTGCGGGTGGATTTTGAGTTGGAGCGCGGTGCCGCGGTGGAAGGGCAGGTTTTGTTTGATGACGGCAGTCCCGTGGCTGCGATCTTGGTCAAGGCCCTGAAGAAGGCCTCGGACGGAAAGTGGAAAGAAGTCCAAGTGGGGCCAGGAACAGGGATATTTGGACCGGTGACGGACGACCGCGGCCATTATCGAATTTCGGGTCTCGGGGCCGGGGAGTATTTGATTGAAGCCGATGTGGGAATGGCTCCCGACAATGTGATGGATACGAGTGTGATGGAGGAAACCCGGTTCTCGTATATGACTCGTGCCGTGTACTCAGGCAACGTATTCGAGAGAAAAGATGCAACCCCGTTCAAGCTAACCCGCGGCGAAGAACTCGCTGGTGAAGACCTGACATTCCGCGCCTCCGCGCTGCACCGCGTCTCCGGCGTTGTCGTGGCGCGGGAGGACGGCCATCCAATTCCCGACGCGAAAGTTGAAATCGACGCGGCGGACGGCGGAGTGGTCGAGGCGGTCCATGTGCTCGATGCCAGCGGCACGTTCCAGTTTGAATTTGTGCCCGAGGGCCGATACACGCTGAAAGTGAGCGGAGCGCGTGACGTGAATGCGGAGGGCAAAACGGAACGGGAATACGGCATTGCCCAGCAGCCGCTGATTCTCGAGAACGACACGACGGGGCTGGTGATCGCGGTGCCTGCGGGGAAATAATCGTGCGCTGCCGTTCAATTCGGAATTTCGCCGCTGCGTGGCTTGTTTTCCCTTTTGGCCCGAAGGTTTTGCCCGTGATGGTTCCCTTTAGTACCATTGGAAGTGCGTAGTCGCGCGTGCGCCTGTTTCTGCTCCGCACAAGTGCGGGAGGAACGAATCTGAGGGCGGCCCGATGGAACATGGAGGGATTCAAGTGTCTCAGCGAAAAACGTTTTTGTTTACTTCGGAGTCGGTAACAGAAGGCCATCCGGACAAGATGGCTGACCAGATTTCAGATGCGGTGCTGGATGCGTGTCTGGAGCAGGACCCCTACAGCCGGGTAGGCTGCGAAACTCTGCTGGCAACCGGTTTGGTAGTGGTTGCGGGCGAGATCACGACGAAGGCTTATGTTGATTTTCAATCGCTGGTACGGGGCGTGGTGTCAGCTATCGGTTATGACAACGCACTTTACGGATTCGACTCGAACACATGCGCGGTGATCTCGTCGATCAACAAGCAGTCGGGCGACATTGCGATGGGCGTGGACACGGGCGGCGCGGGCGACCAGGGCATGATGTTCGGCTATGCAACCAACGAAACGCCGGAGCTGATGCCGGCGGCCATTTCGTTTGCGCATAAGCTGACCCGGCGGCTGACTGACGTGCGCAAGAGCGGCCTGTTGCCGTATCTGCGCGCCGACGGCAAGAGCCAGGTCACGGTGGAGTATGACGCGAAGACCCACAAGCCGCTGCGCATCGAGGCCGTGGTGATTTCGTCGCAGCACTCGGAGACGATTGCGATTGAAGAGCTGCGGGGGGACATCCTGAAGCATGTGATTCAGGAGGTTTTGCCGGCGGAGCTTCTGGACGAGAACACGAAATACCACATCAACCCCACCGGGCGGTTTGTGGTGGGCGGACCGATGGGCGACAGCGGCGTGACGGGACGGAAGATCATCGTGGACACCTACGGCGGTATGGGCCGTCACGGCGGTGGCGCGCTGAGCGGCAAGGACCCGACAAAGGTCGACCGCTCGGCCTGCTACATGGCCCGCTACATTGCGAAGAACATTGTGGCGGCGGGGCTGGCGGAACGCTGCGAGGTGCAACTGGCGTACGCGATCGGCGTGGCCGAGCCGGTGAGCGTGCTGGTCGATACCTTCGGCACGTCGACCGTGGACGAGCAGCGGCTGGAAGAGCTGGTGCGGGCGAACTTCCAGCTCACTCCCAAGGGGATTATCGAAAGCCTGAATCTACGCCGGCCGATCTACAAGCAGACCGCGTCGTACGGGCACTTCGGCCGCTCCGAAAAGGAGTTCACCTGGGAAGCTACGGACAAGGCAGCAGCGCTGAGGGAACAGGCGACGCTGGCCGAGACTGCGGTCAGCTAGTAGAGCGGTCAGCTCGTAAAGCGGTTAGCGAAAGGCAGGCTCACATCGAGTCTGCCTTTTGTTTTGGAGCGGCGGAATATTATGGAGGGGTTCCGGATTCGCAAATGAAGAGACGATCTCCGTGGTTGACGGTCGCGATCCTGTGCGTGGGCGCGGTAGTGTTTCTGGCCGACGGGGCGCAGGGAAGAGCGTTGCAAAAGACGAGGCAAACGCGGGGCTGGCCGGTCTATGGCGGTCAGCCCACGGGCGATCACTATTCCCCGCTGGCGCAGATCAATCGCGGCAATGTAGCGAAGCTGCGGGTAGCGTGGACGTTCGACACGGGAGAACAGGGCGGCCTCGAGACGAGTCCGATTATCGTGGGCCGCATTCTTTACGGCTACACACCCACCCAGAAGGTGATCGCTCTCGATGCCGCTACGGGCCGGCTGATCTGGAAATTTGATTCAGGAATCACCGGCACCGCCCCGGCGCGAGGCGTGGCGTACTGGAGTGACGGCAGGGACGGGCGGATTTTCGCAGGCGTCATGAACTACCTGTACGCGCTGGACGCCGCCACCGGGAAGCCGGTATCGAGCTTTGGAGAGAATGGGCGCATCGACCTCCGGAAGGGCCTGGGCCGGGACTACGAAACGCAATCGATCGCGCTGACCACGCCCGGCCTGATCTACAAGAACCTGATTATCGTTGGCGGGCGCGATCCGGAGACGCATCCGGCGCCTCCAGGAACGATTCGCGCCTTCGATGTTCGAACCGGGGCGCTGCGCTGGCAGTTTCACACGATTCCTCATCCCGGCGAACCGGGATACGACACCTGGCCGAAGGACGCCTGGAAGACCGCAGGGGCGGCGAACAACTGGGCAGGTATGGCGCTCGACGCGCGGCGTGGCATTCTCTACGTCCCGACCGGCTCGGCGGTCTTTGATTTTTATGGCGGAGATCGCGTGGGCAACGACCTGTTTGCCGACACGCTGCTGGCGCTCGATGCCGGGACAGGACACATTCTCTGGTATTTCCAGGGAGTGCATCACGACCTTTGGGACCGCGATTTTCCTTCGCCGCCCGCCCTGCTGACGGTGGTTCGCAGCGGCAGGAAGACCGATGCCGTGGCGCAAACGACCAAGCAGGGATATATCTACGTGTTCGACCGGGTTACGGGACGCCCGCTCTTTCCCATTCAGGAGGAGCGGTATCCGGCTAGCGGCGTTCCGGGAGAAGTGACCTCGCCGACGCAGCCGAGACCGGTTCTGCCGGAGCCGTTCGCGCGGCAAAGCCTGACGGCAGACATGCTGACCAACCGCACGCCGCAGGCGCACCGCGACGCGCTGAAGCGCTTCCTGTCCTTTCGCAGCGGAGGCCAGTTCGTGCCGTTTGCGCTGGGCCGGCAGACGGTGGTGTTTCCCGGCTTTGACGGCGGGGCGGAATGGGGAGGCCCGGCCATCGATCCGAAACGGGGCGTGATTTACGTCAACTCCAACGAGATGGCCTGGACGGGCGGCTTGACGGCACAGAAACCTGCCGGGAAACCGGGCGCGGAAATTTACCAGAACGAATGCAGCGTGTGCCATGGCGAAGACCGCACCGGATCGCCGCCGACGTTTCCTTCTCTGGTTGGAATTGAGAAGCGGCTGAGCCCGGAGCAGATCCGGAATGTGATTCACAACGGCAAGGGCCGCATGCCCGCCTTCGACGCGATGAGCGACGCCCAGGTGAATGCGGTGCTCGACTACCTGAAGGACGGATCTGAACCGAAGGCCGCGGCCAGGGCAGAGGCTGGCGCGCAGTACCGGTTCACAGGGTACCGCAAGTTCCTTGATATCGACGGCTACCCGGCGATTGCGCCGCCGTGGGGCACTTTGAATGCGATAGACCTGAACACGGGCAAATATCTATGGAAGATTCCGTTTGGCGAATATCCCGCGCTGGCGCGCCAGGGGATGACGAACACTGGATCGGAGAACTATGGCGGCCCGATCGTGACGGCCAGCGGACTCGTTTTCATTGGAGCGACGGTTTACGACCGGCAGATGCACGCATTTGACAGCAGCACCGGGAAACTGCTGTGGCACGCCACGCTGCCCTATTCCGGCGTGGCGACACCGGCAACGTACATGATCGACGGCAAACAATATGTGGTGATTGCGGCGGGCGGAGGAAGAGACGGCAAGGCCTCGGGCGGCGTGTATGTGGCGTTCTCGCTGCCGTGAGCGGCGCTGGCTCAAAGGCTTCAGCCGACCGTTTCATGCGGCCGCTTCTTCATTGACGGCTTTTTCGCTGCGATACACTTCAGGGCATGGACCGTCTTTGGACTCCGTGGCGCTATTCCTACATTACCGATGAGAGCGATGCCCGGAAGGGCGTTCCGAATTTGTTGAGCGGATGGCCGGAGGACCGTGGGTGCGTTTTCTGCAACATGATTGCCGCGGTGGACTATGCGATTGCGCAGGGCACGCCCCGGGATGAGGCGGAATGCGCCGCCGGAGTGGTGGTTCGCGGCGAGCGGGTGTTTGTGTGCCTGAACCGGTATCCCTACAACTCGGGGCACGTCATGGTCGTTCCTTATGAGCATCAGGCTTCGCTGGCGGCGCTGCCGGCGGAGACCTCGCACGAGCTGATGGACATGGCGCAACGAACGGAGCAGGCATACGCGCGGGTGTATCGCCCGGACGGCGTGAACCTGGGGCTGAATCTGGGCAAGGCGGCGGGAGCGGGCCTGGCGATGCACCTGCATCTGCACGCGGTTCCGCGCTGGGTGGGGGACACGAATTTTATGACGGTGACGGGCGAGACGCGGGTGCTGCCGGAGGAGCTTCCGGTGACGTGGCGGAGGCTGCGAGAGGCGTTTGCGTCTCAGAAAGCCTGAGGCGGCGCGGGCAGCGTTTCTGCCGCATTACTTCCGTGATGTATCCGGTGGAGCCATTGCCGCCTATTCTGGCGGGGTGAACCGTTCTTCCATTTTTGTGCTTTCGGGATTGCTTGCGGTCGGCGCGGCGCTGCCGGCGTTTGCCGCGAGGGCGAAGGCCAGGCCTCACTATGCGGCGCTGGGGTCGTGGCGCTCGGTTCCCTACTCGGCGGAGGGCGATCCGGCGGGAGCGAGGGCAGGCGAAACCAAGCTGAAGGTGCGTCCGCTGGTGGTGGACGGCAAGGTAAAGGACTGGACGACGGGCGAGATCCACGAGGTGACGCCACGGACTTTTACGGTGCGGCGCGCGGTGCGGGTGAATGACGCGCTGCCTACGGACCATCGCGACCACTGGGTATGGCAGAGGGGGCCGTGGCTGCTGGTAGACAGGGGCGGCAAAGATTCCGCGCTGCGGCTGCCGGACTATGATCCGTCGGTTTCTGACGTCGTGTGGTTTCGCGATTACGCGGCGTATTGCGGGCTGAGCGCGAGCGGCAAAAGACTTTATGCGGTGGTGGCGCAAATTGCGATGCGGCGGCCCGTGCTGAGCCGCAAGCTGGGGGCGTGGAACGCGGTGGCGCATGTTTCCCCCGCGTGCGGCGCGGCGGTGTGGCAGAGGTCGCCGATCGAGGTGTCGTTTTCGCCCACGGGCGGCGCAGCGGTGAGCTTTGATCTGGTGGGCTCGTCGGCGGTGCTGGCGCAGGACAGCGGCGGCGGGGACGCCTCTGGCGCGAGCGAATGAGTTGGTGGGTGCTGGGTTCCCTATCTTCCTTCTTTTAATCTTGCGGCGAGATGGTCGGGCAGGCCGGCGGCTCGGATTTTTTGCTGGGCTTGTTTGATGTCGTAGGGGACGCGATAGAAAGTGATTCTTTGCACGTTGGCGTTGTCACCGGTCTGCTCGGTTTCGTAGAGCGCGAAGGCGGCGCGCCAATCGCGGTCGCGAGGCTGGCCCACGGAGCCGGGGTTGATGAGATAACGGGCGCTCTCTCTCAGTGGCAACTCGTATTCGTCGGCTTCACTGGAGTTGTACTGAGGCAGGAGTCGGAACCACTCTTCTCCATTGGTGGCGAAGCCTCCCTGAATGTGGGTGTGGCCGAAAAAGTTGATGCGGGCCTCGGCGTTCGCAAGCGCGGGCTGCGCATCGCGCATGGTGAGCAGATACTCATCCTCGTCGAGGGGCGAGCCGTGCATGCAGCTTACTTGCGGAGCATCGGGAGCAACAGGGCCTTGCGGCAGTTGGCGAAGCCAGTCCGCGTCCTCGGGAGTGAGCATGGAGCGAGTCCAGCGGGCGGCACGCGCGGCGATGGGGCTGAAGTCTTCGAACCCTTCGACTCCGCTGCACACCTTGTCGTGATTGCCGCGGACGAAAATGGAACCGATGCCGCGGGCGCTAATGGAACCGATGCCGCGGGCGGCGTCAATCACCTCGTTCGGATTGGCGCCGTATCCCACGATGTCGCCGAGATTCCAGACCGCGTCGTGCGGCGGCGCGGCGCCGAGCACTGCGTTCAGAGCTTCGAGATTCGCATGAATATCGGAGAGGAGGAGGATGCGCATCGAAAGTGCAGCGGGAAAAATCCCTTTTGGGAATTTTATACTTGCGCAGAAAAGCTGGTGTCTGTCCGGATTCGCGACAAGGCTCCTTGTTTGCCGATAGATAGGGTTGAAGGCTTGCCCCGGCGGGATGATTTCGCAGTTACGTCCGGGGCGCAGACGTTGAAGGCGAAGCAACAGGGGATAAAGGGGCTTCATCGTAGTGGGTAAGGGGCGATGTGTCGCTAGATTTGAGGCGGAATGAGCGAGACAGAGAGACATCGGAAGGGCAGAGTGGAACAAGAGGCAGTGAAGCTGGACCAGGTGACGGAAGTTCTGCGCGAAAATCAGAAGCTGATTACGCTGGGGCGGTTGGCCGCCAGCATCGCACACGAAATCAACAACCCGCTGGAGTCGATCACCAATCTGCTCTTTCTGATGGAGCAGGATGCGTCGGGCAAGACGGCGGAGTACCTGAAGCTGGCGCAGCGCGAGTTGAGCCGCGTGGTGCAGATCAGCAAACAGACGCTCACGTTTTCGCGAGAGACCAGCACGACGGTAACAGTGCAACTCTCGGAGTTGATTGAAGAAGTGCTGGGGCTGCATTCGCGGCGGATCGGAGACAAAAACCTGCGCGTGGTGCGGCAATATGAAACGCAGGAGCCGCTTACGGTTTTCCCCGGCGAGATGCGGCAGGTTCTGTCGAATCTGATCTCGAATGCGATTGAAGCGACGCCGGAACGGGGCCGGATTGTGATACGGATTCGTGCGGCGCGGCGGTGGTCAGGCCATGAAGCGCGAGGGCTGCGGCTGTCGATTGGCGATAATGGATCGGGGATTTCCGAGGACGTGCGGAACCGTCTGGGCGAGCCATTTTTCACGACCAAGGGGCAGAGCGGCACGGGGCTGGGCCTGTGGGTGACGCGGTCCATCCTGAGCCGCTATGGAGGCAGCCTGCAACTGCGGTCCTCAGTCAGGCCAGGGCGGTGCGGAACGGTGTTCAGCATCTTCCTGCCGCTCAATCTTCGTCCGCTGGCGATGCCTCCCCGCGGCGGCGGCGATGCGGATCATGCTCCTGCGACCGGAACGAACGGCCCGCGGTGGCGCGGTCTGCAACTGATTCGGCAGCCGGGCGCGGCGGACGTTCAGATGGAAGACACAAAGGACGGTTCAGAACAGAAGAAGCGTTCGTCCAGTTCGCGCGGCGACGAGACGCCAGCGCCCACCAGGCTCAAAGCTGTTCGGATGCGTTGAGCTACTCTTCCTCGTCTTCCTGTTGCTGGTGTTTTGCGCTGGCGACGACTTTTTCCGCGATCGGCTGCGGAACCACGTCGTAGTGATCCATTTCCATGTGGAAGCTCCCGCGGCCCTGCGTCATGGCAGTAAGGGTCTGGCCATACGTGAGCATCTCGGCCATGGGGACTTCGGCGCGCACGACGGTTGATGCCCCTCTGGTCTCCATGCCCTGGACGCGGCCGCGACGCTGATTGAGGTCGCCCATCAGCGTTCCTGCGCAGTCTTCGGGAGCTTCAATTTCGACGCGCATGATCGGTTCGAGCAACGTGGGCTTGGCCTGCTCCATGCACTTACGGAACGCGATGCGACCGGCCATTTTGAACGATAGCTCGTTCGAGTCGACGTCGTGGTAGCTGCCGTCGAAGAGCGTGACGCGAAAATCCACGACGGGATAGCCGGCGAGATAGCCGCGGACGGCGGACTCCTGAATTCCCTTTTCGACGGCGGGAATGAAGTTGCGTGGGATGGCTCCGCCGAAGATGTCGTTGACGAACTCGAATCCGGCTCCGCGCTCAAGCGGCTCGATGCGGATTTTGCAGTCGCCGAACTGGCCGTGGCCTCCGGTTTGCTTTTTGTGGCGGCCCTGGGCCTCGGCGCGTCCGCGAACGGTTTCGCGATAGGGCACTTTGGGGGCGTTGAGCGTGACCTCGGTGTGGTAGCGGCGGCGGAGGCGCGACACAATGGCTTCGATGTGCGGCTGGCCGGCTCCGGCGATGAGAAATTCGTTGGTCTGTGGGTCGCGGAAGAAACGCACCAGCAGGTCCTCTTCCATGAGCTTGTGGACAGCGGGCGCGAGCTTGTCTTCGTCGGCGCGCGTTTTCGGCTCGATGGCATAGGTCATGGCTGCTTCGGGGAGCGCGACGGGCTCGAAGAAAATTTCCTGGCCCTTGTCGCCGAGGGTGTCTCCGGTGAGCGTGTCCTTGAGCTTGGCGACAGCGCCGAGATCGCCAGCATGCAGTTCGGCAACCGCGATGGCGGCGTGGCCCTGCATGACGGAGAGATGCGAAAATTTCTCCTGGGTGCGGCGCGCGTAATTGGCGAGGGTGGCATCATTTTTCACGACGCCGGAAAAAACTTTGAAGAAGGTGATGCGCCCGGCAAAGGGATCGGTCATGGTTTTGAAGGCGTAGAGCGCGACCGGCTCGGAGTCGTCCACCTTGCGCATGACGATTTCCGGCACGACATCGTCGGCGGGGGCATGCCCGTTGGCGACGGCCTGAAGCATGGCGCGCGCGGCAACGGGCGCGCGCTCAATGGGCGCGGGGGCATAGACCTTGAGGAAATCGAGCAGGTGATCGGTGGCGACGTTGGTGAGCCCGCTGGCGAAGAGCGCGGGGAAGATACGGTCTTCGCGAATCGCCTCGTGCAGCGCGGAGATGAGGTGCTGCTCGGGAATGGTTCCCTCGGCGAAGAACTCTTCCATCAACTCGTCCTTGCCTTCGGCGACCAGCTCGACAAGCGCCTCGTGCGCGGATTTTGCGGCGCCGCGCATCGCTTCGGGGATGTCTCCTATTTTGCCGATGCCGTCGCCTCCGGGCGCGTAGTAGAACGCCTGCATGGTGACGAGATCGATGACGCCCTCGAAGCCCTTGCCGTTGGCGATGGGCAACTGCACGGGGACGACGGTGCGCCCGAAGCGTTCGCGCAGGGCCTCGAGCGTGGAGTCGACGGCGGCGGCGGCGCGGGGATGGTCCATCTGGTTGAGCACGACGACGCGCGGGAGGTTGAACTCCTCGGCGTATTTCCAAACGCTGGCGGTGATGGTCTGCGGGCCATTTGGCGTGTTGACGACGACAAGCGAGGCCTCGACGGGCAGCATGGCGGAGCGCGCCTCGTGGATGAACATGTGGAAGCCGGGGGTGTCGACAAAATTGATTTTGACGCCGTTCCACTCGGCGAAGGCGACGGCGTTCTGCATGGTCATGCGGCGCGAAACTTCTTCTTCGTCGTAGGCGGTGACGGCGCTGCCGTCATCCACGCGGCCCAGCACGGGAGTCATTTTCGCGGCGTGCAGCAGAGCGGCAATGAGCGTGGTTTTGCCGCTGTGGGCGTGACCAGTGACGGCTACATTGCGAATCTCGCTTCCCTGATAGGACTTCACAGAGTTCATGGGGTGCTCCTGAAGAAAAGAATTTCAATGCTCGTTGCGGGGCGGATGCGTGGAGAAAACGAAGATGCTGAAGATATAGACGCAGAAAATAACGAACAGGGAGAGAAGGCGGGCGGCGTGGATTGCGTCGCAGTCGCGCTCGGGGTTGCGCTCCCGTCGAATCTGGCGTCCTCATGTTCCATAAGAGGCGCTTGGAGGAGGCGTGCGTTTCGCCGCAGTGAAAGCGCCGCGCCCTCAGGAGCTATGGATGCTAGCACGGCGCCGGGCGCAGGGGCAAACAGTCGCAACTGCACGGATGAGGGGCGCTGATTTCAGTCCGCGACGATTGAGTCGCCGGGCACGATGGGCCGCGTCCGGGGCAATAATCCGCGACAGGCCGCCAGGCCCATCGCCGCGAGCGCGACTGCGAAAACAGCCAGCTTGATCGCGCTCGCTGCCCGCGTCTGCGGCAGAATTTTCCAAAGCGCGAGCAGCAACGTCTGCGCCAGGGTCACGGCCCAGACCGATCCGTAGAAGTAGCGGCGTTCCGTGCCTTCGTGCCGGGTTGAGCGGCCCACGCGCGGCAGTAAGCCCAGGGCGCCAAGCAGCAGGATCGTGATGCAGAGCGGCAGGTAAGCATAGCTGTAGATTTGCTTCATGTACCAGACGCCGGTCGCCGTCGCAATCAACAGCCCGCTCAGGTTCAAGAGCGCAAAACTCAAGACTGCGTTCCACGCAAAGGTGTAGCAAACGCGCCGATAGGCCGGATTCGGCTTGTCCTCGTCAAAGCGCAGGATATAGGGTTGCGGTTCTACCCCTGGCATCCGCCCGCGCAGACCGGCTATGCCGGTGCCCACCAGCACCACCACCAGCCACGCCAGATTCCCGCGTGTGAATCCATGCGCAAACAGCGTGAACGTCAGCGGCCCGGGCGCGAGAAAGAACACCCAGATCCAGATGGGCCAGTGCGCCAGCCGGTAGAGGCGCGTATTCCGCTCGCGAATTTTCCGCGCCTGGGCATATTCGAGCTTCCCGCCGTATCGCATATGCGTCGAGTCTCGCAGACACGCTTCAGACGGGTCAATGACGCGAGCGGTTTGAGGGAGATCGAGCCGTTCAAAGCCGCCCCCTCTGCATGCGAGGAACATCGCAAAGAAATAAGCGAACCGGAAAAGCGGAAAATTTGACAAACGGCAGGTCTGGTAGGATGGTTGAGCTATGGAGCTAACGTCCATTGTGAGTGCTCGTCGAATGAAAAGCATCTGTTGTCGCTGTCTATTCCAACTCCGGCGTGGACGTAGGTTCTATCTATAGCTCGCATCAGCTTGCTGCAGCGAGAAAGCTCTGAAAGAAACGCCCACCGCCGGACCATCTCCGGTACGTGGGCTTTTTCTTTGCCTACCATAAGCTCCAGCGTGGCGGAGCATGCTCCCGACATAAAAGCAGCTAAGAAGAGGGACCATCGCAAATCGATGGTATTGAAAAGGAGAAAAGAATATGTCAGAAATACTCAAATCTGTTCTAAAAGCCAATAAGCAATATGCCGACAACTTCGGGACGAAGGCGAAGTTGGGGATGCCGCCGGCTTAAGTGCTTTGCTATTCTCACCTGCATGGACGCCCGCCTCGATCCCGCGAAGTTTGCAGGATTTTCAGAGGGCGACGCGCACGTCATTCGCAACGGGGGAGGGCGAGCTACCGAGGATGCAATTCGGTCGCTTGTGATCTCTTACAAGCTACTGGGGACGACCGAATGGTTCGTAATCCACCATGTGGATTGCGGCATGTTGTCGTTCACCAACGACGTGATGCGCAATCTGCTTTCGAAGAGCCTCGAACCGGCATCTCTGACTGCGGGTGGGTGGAAAGACACGGGCAAGAGCCCGGGTTCGCACGAAGGCGATTTCATCGAGTGGCTGCCGATCCATGATCAGGCGCAGAGCGTGCTGGATGATGTCCGCCGAATTAAAGCACATCCGCTGGTGCCGGCGTCGATCCCAGTTTACGGGTACATTTTCGACGTAAAGACCGGAAAACTCAACGAGGTGCCTGAAGCTACCGCGGCCGGAAAAGCCGGGAGTCGCTAGTGACCCGTCCCGGTGATCGCAGAGATACGATACCCGCGTTTAACCGACAAGGCGGCCCATGGCAGCTTGCTGGTCGCCTCTCAGGACCAAACGCAAGGAATTGACCACGATCACGAACCATGCTCGCCGAGGCCGTATGCCGCGCCTGGATCATCCTGGCGCGGACAGACGGCCTCAGCCGTCAGCAAATCGAGCGGAAGCTGGCGCTCCGCACTATCTCGTGAATGCCAGTACGGCGCTGAAGGTGAGATGATTAGGGGACGGAATTCCTGCCTTCCCTTATGATGCGCCGGCGCACGAAAATTACTATTTCGGTGGTTGTGGTTGTTTTGCTGCTGCTGGCGGGTGCGATTTATCTTCGCAAGATTGCTCCACCGGAAGTGGCGCGGCTACTCCCTGATTCGGACGGGATTATTTATCTGAACCTGCGACCGCTGAGGGCGGCTACGCATTTTGACGAGCATCCGGTCCAACACGACCCGGACTACCAGCGGTTTATCGACGCGACCGGGATTCATCCCGAGCGGGACCTGGATCAGGTGGCGTTTGCGCTGGAGCGGATGCCCGACCCGAATGGCCCGAACGGCCCGGTGGCTTTCTCTGAAGTATTCGAGGGCCACTTCAACGGGCGGCGGCTGGCAGCGTATCTGAAGAGCCTTGCGGGAACGACGGAGAACTACGCGGGTCGGACGATTTATGAGATTCCCAGCGACGGGCGCACGGTGCGCGCGGCGCTGCTAGGCTATGACACGGTGGCGGTGAGCAACACGCCGACGGCGGAGCAGATCCATTCGATTATTGATCGCTACCGTACAGCGGCGCTGCCGTTTACCGGATCGTCGCTGCTGGCGGCGCACTACTCGGATGTTCCGCTGCTGTCACCGGCCTGGGGCGTGGGCAAGATTGGCCTGCCGCTGAGCGACGAGGCGGGCGGCATTGAGGTGATGGGCGTGAACCTGCCGTTTTCGCCGGACACGACGTTTGTGGCGTCGCTGAGCTGGGCGGGCAAGACGAAACTGCGCGTGGAGGAGATTGCTCCCACGGCTGATGCCGCGGCGAAGTCGGCGGCGGCGGTCGAAAACCTGCTGAATTTTGTTCGCACGATGGCCGAGGCGGCTCCAGTGGACACGGCCCATGGAGAGACAGAGGCTGAGGTGCGGACGATGCTGGACAGCGCGCATATCAGCCACCACAAGGATCGCGCCATCTTTACGGCAACGATTCCGGAGGAGCTGCTGCGGGATCTGATGAAGGCTCCCGTGGCTTTGCAGACGGGGCCTGTGCCGCAAGCGCCTGTTCCGGAGACGAAACCGGCTCCGGAAATGAAATTGGCTCCGCAGACCGGCCGCACTCGGAAAAATTCGCAGCCGAAGTGACGGGCCGCGCAGCTGAAGCCGTGCCCCGATACAACACAAGGACGTTCTCGCAGCCCGCGAAGCAGTGCTCCGGAGACACGCGCACCTTATCCGCATCCCGCCGTCAGAGACTTGTCTTGCGACCAACGGGAGCGGCCACGCGAAGCTTTCGCCTGGACGGACGAGTCCTAGCTGCCGGCAGCGGTGGGATTGGCGTTGCCGCCGGCTTCGGCGAACTGATTCATGGTTTCGCGGAGGTATTTGTGGGGATTGACCGGTGTGCCGCGAACGCGAACTTCGTAGTGGAGATGGGGACCGGTGCTGCGTCCGCTGTCGCCGACGTAGCCGATGACCTGGCCGCGCTGGACGCGTTCGCCTACGGTGACGGCAAAGCCGGACAGGTGGCCGTAGAGGGTCTCAATGCCGCTGCCGTGGTCAATGAGGATTTCGCGGCCGTAGCCGTTGCCGAATGAAGCCTTGAGAACGACTCCGTCAGCGGGGGCGCGCACGGCCGTGCCAAAGCTGGTGGCGATGTCGATGCCGGAGTGGAACGCGCCTTCTCCGTTGAACGGGTCGAGGCGCTCTCCGAAAGAGCTGGTGATGCGGCCCATGACCGGCCAGAGCGTCGGGGCGTTCAACAGCGCCTTCCAATTGTGGTTGACGACGGGATTGATGCCGAGCTCAAACGCCTGGGCGAGCTGGCCGGAGAGCGCGGTGGTGCGCAGCGAGGCAAGCTGGTTGAAGGACTGCGCGTAGGAGGTATCGCTGAAGGTAGTGTCGGAATCGTCGGCGGCGAAAACCGAAGTGGCGACGGATTTGGTCAGCCGGTTCTGGCGGAGTCCATAGAGCGCGCTGACTTCGCTGGCGAGCGAGCCGAGCGAGGCGACCTGAACTTCCTTCTGCTGGGCTACGGCCTGCAACTGCCGGTAATCTTTGCGGAGCGCCTCGTGCTGCGAGCGGATCTGGTCGAAGCTGGCTGTTTTGAGCAGCATATGGCTATAGGAGCCAGCCATGCCGGCCAGCGTGAAGGCTCCGACGACGGCTGCGGCGACAAAGATGTAGGCGTAGTGCATCGGGACGGGAATCTTGCGAAGGCGTCCGTCCTCTTCCCGCGCCACAAAAATGATGTAAAAGCGTTTCCGCAAGATACTTCTCACCAAGTCCCGGGAAACCATCCCGTAATTTCAATGCCATTCCACGACGAACCGGCCTGCGCCTGACCGGAAGAGTGGGGATATCTGATAAGACGCTACCAGCCGGGCTGGGGTGGGTCAACCCTTGATTGTCGAATCGCGGCTGCAAGTGGTGACTTTGGATTGGTCATTTGGGGAAGAGGCTTATTTACCATAGAGATACAGGCTCGGCAGCTACCTGGAAAAGGCTGGCAAAGAGTGCCCGCCAGGATTCCCGGCTACTCGACGACAGCGATTTTGGCTCGCTTGCCTACGCGGAGGGTGAGGCGGGCGGCCCCGTTGAGGGGGATGTGGGACTGGCGGACGACTTCGCCTTCGATTCTTACGGCGCCTTCCTTGATTTTGCGGTCGGCTTCGGAGGCGGAGGCGGCGAGTCCTGTGGCGGTGAGCAGCTTTGAGACGCGGATGCGGCCCTCGGCATCGCGACCGAGGTCAGCGGCGGCGACGCGGACTTCTTCGAGGCCCTCGACATCGTCACTTTTCTGCTGGAACTGGCGTGCCCAGTTTTCTTCGGCGGCGTGGGCCGCTTCCTCGGAGTGGAAGCCGGAGACGGTGGTGCGGGCGAGGCGCTTCTTAGCCTCCATCGGGTGCAGCGCGCCCGCCGTGACGTCGGCTTGCATCTGGTCGATTTCGCCCTGGCGGAGATCGGTGAGAAGGGTCCAGTAGCGCCACATCAGCTCGTCGCTGATGGACATCAGCTTGCCGTACATTTCCTGCGCCGGCTCGTGAATGCCGATGGCGTTGTTGAGGGACTTGGACATTTTCTGCACGCCGTCGAGGCCCTCGATGATCGGGGTCATGAGGACAATCTGCGAAGGCTGGTCGTAGTGGCGCTGCAGTTCGCGTCCGATCAGGAGATTGAATTTCTGGTCGGTGCCGCCCAGCTCCACGTCGGCCTTGAGCGCGACAGAATCGTAGCCCTGCGCGAGCGGATAGAGCATTTCGTGCAGCGAAATGGGCTGCTCCTTCTGGAAGCGGCGGTGGAAGTCGTCGCGCTCGAGCATTTGCGAAACGGTGAACCTGGCGGCGAGGCGGATGATGCCCTCAAAGCCCAGCTTGTCGAGCCATTCGGAGTTGAAGCGGACTTCAGTCTTGTCGCGGTCGAGGATGCGGAAGACCTGGTTGGTATAGGTCGTCGCATTCTCGTTGATCTGCTCGCGGGTGAGCGGCTTGCGCGTGGCGGAGCGGCCGGTGGGGTCGCCGATGAGCGAGGTGAAGTCGCCGACGAGGAAGATGACCTGATGGCCGAGATCCTGAAAGTGCTTGAGCTTGCGCATCAGAACCGTGTGGCCGAGGTGGAGGTCGGGCGCGGTGGGGTCGAAGCCGGCTTTGACGCGCAGCGGCGTGCCGGTTTGCCGCGACTTTTCCAGCCGCTCGCGCAGGTCGGAGACGCGGATGATCTCGGCCGCGCCTTTCTGCAACAGATCAAGCTGCTCGTCTACAGATGGGAAATTCGGCATGGAAGTACCAGTATAAGGTGCCGCGCGCGGCGGCCGGCATTCGCTGATTTTCTAGTCGTTCCGGGAAAAAACGACCCCGTGCGGCGCGCCGGAACCTGTCCAGAAGTTCGGCCCCAGCGGCCCCAACAGCCAGGTACGGTTGTCGAAGTTGAATCCGGGCTTGCCCTGCTTGTCGTGGAAGGCGGTATCGATGGCGAGCGAGCCGGTGGTCTGGTTGAACTTCAGCAGGTAGAGGCGGTGCGACGACGAGTCAGCATTCGGTGTGACGACCAGCCGCTGGGTGCTGGCGTCCCATCCGGTCCAGTGCGGGCTGTAGTCGCTGGGGAGCGAGAGCCGCGAAGCTTCAACCGGCTTGGCAGCATCGGAGATGTCGAGCACGATGAGCCCGTGCGTCAGGCGATCGCTGTCGATCAGATAATGGCCGACGACGGTGGGAACGCCGCATCCTCCGCCCAGAAAGGTGTAGACGAGCTTGGCTCGCGGGTGTCCGCTGCGGATGCCTGTGATGCGTTGGAGGCCGCAGGAAAACGTCTGGACCAGAATGGAGCCGTCGGGAGCGAGACGGGGTTCCTCGGGGTCATCGTTGCCGTACCGGTCGGGGCCGGGGTCGAAAAACAGGGTCTTGAGCAGCTTCAAATCAGAGAGCCGCCATACCTGATAGGTTGTGCCGTATCCGTCGCGAATGTCCATCGCCGAATTGGTCGAAACCACACGGTCCAGCGCCGGAAGCACGACCAGGCTATAAGGCACGAGCAGCGCGTGCGGAAACGCCGTGTCCGCCGTGCTGCTCGCCCGGACGAAGTTTCCCTTCGCGTCGAGTTCCACCAGCGCGCCGCTGTGCAGGGCGATGGCCGGATCAGTGTTTCGCGTGTGCTGAAACGTGACGAGCACATGCCCGTTGGGAAGCCGCACATAGGAGTGCGGATCGGAAAATCCGTCGATGTCGAGGAATGTCGCGGCGACTTGGGGGTGCAGCGGGTTGCGGAGGTCGAAGAGGAAGGTGCGCCCGGCTCCATAGTCGCTGGCGAAGAGCATGCCACCCGGCGGCATTACGTATTCGGTGTGATGAACCAGCTTAGTCTGCTGATGCGTCGCCAGCGTCGCCATCAAGCGCCCGTAGGTAGGCGACGCGGGATCGGCGTCGATGACGGCAAGAAAATCGTTGCCGTGGCCGGCGGCATCGCCTGTCCACGCAAACAGGTAATGACCGCGATGAGAAGCGGCGGCCGAGGCAGGCTTCGCGTGGACTTGAGAAATGGCGAGACAAAGCAGGAAAGCCAACGCGAAACGCATGGAAGCTCCTGTTGGAGAACGGCATCATTATAGCCGTGGCCTCCAGACCCCGCTTTGAGCCTCTCCTATGGGGGAAAACTTGCTCCATGCGGTTGCCGCCTCGTATCATCCGGCAAGAGCACGAATTATGTCTGAAAGCCATCTTGCACCGCATTTACGCGAAAAGGGCCGGATTTTATCGGCCTCAGAAATCGGGCGCACGCTTGTCCGTTTGGCGCATGAAATTATCGAGAAAAATGACGGCGCCGAAGATCTTGGTCTGGTGGGCATCCGGCGACGGGGCGTGCCGCTGGCCGAGCGGTTGGGCTCGATGATCTCGAAGATTGAAAAGCATCCCATCGACACCGGCGTGCTCGACATCAGCTTTTACCGCGACGATCTTTCGACGGACGGCCCGCGGCCGGTGGTGCATCCCGGCTCGCTGGGCTTCGACATTGTGGGGCGGAACATTATTCTGGTGGATGACGTGCTCTATACCGGTCGCACCATTCGCGCCGCGCTGGACGCGCTGTTTGACCACGGACGGCCGCGGCGAGTGCAACTGCTGGCGCTGATCGATCGCGGACATCGCGAGCTGCCCATTGAGGCGAGCTTTGTGGGCCGGACCATCCAGACCACCCAGCGCGAGATTGTGGAAGTGAAGCTCAAGGAAATTGACAATGACGAGCAGGTGGTCCTGATGGAACTCGTCGACTAAAAGACGTCTGGCCCGCTGCGGCAGCGTGGGCAGGCCCGCGGCACGCAAGGACAAACGTAAACTATGCCAGGCACAAAAAGATCTTCGCGCACAGCGAGCAGGACGAAGGCGGCGGCACGGAAAGCCCGGCCCCCGGCTCGCAAGGCCTCGGCCGCGGCACGCATAGCAACTCCTGTGGCCCGCAAACAAAAGCCCGCGGCGAGCACATCAAATGCCGAACCGCAGCCGCAGGGCGCCGCGTCCGCTGTTCATCCCGGCTCGCTGATTGCCGTTACCAGCCTTTCCCTGGACGAGGTGCAGCAGATTTTGAAGCTGGCGGACGAGCTTGAGAAGGAGGCTCCGGCGCGGCGGGTGGAGCGGCTTTTCAAGCGGAGAGTGGCGCTGCTGTTTTATGAATCGAGCACGCGAACGCGGACCTCGTTTGAGCTGGCGGCGAAGGCGCTGGGAGCCGATACCACGCTGGTGAGCGACAAGTCGTCCAGCATTGAAAAGGGAGAGTCGCTGAAGGACACGGGGCTTACGCTGCGCGCGCTGGGGGCGGAGTGCATTATTTTGCGCAGCCCTTATGCGGGCGCGCCGTATCTGCTGGCGAAGGCGACGGGACTCCCGGTTCTGAATGCCGGGGACGGCATGCACGCGCATCCTTCGCAGGCGCTGCTGGACTTGCGGACGATTCTTGGCCGGCTGAAGCAGGTCGACTCCGGCGTGTCTGAAAAGATTGGGCCGAACACGCTCAAAGGCGTGACGATCACGATCTGCGGGGACATTTTCCATAGTAGAGTGGCACGGTCGAATGCCCTGCTGTTGCCGATGCTCGGCGCGCGCGTGATTCTTTGCGGCCCACCTCCGCTGCTGCCCGAAGTGGCGGCCACAATTGGTCCGGGTATCGAGATCGAGCGCGACTTTAACCGCGCTCTGGAGCAGTCGCAGGTGGTGATGATGCTGCGCATTCAGGCGGAGCGGCTGGCCGGGCTGTCGCTTGATCTCGATGAATACAAGTCGCGCTACCAGGCCAACGCGGAGCGCATTGCGGCGCATGCGCCGGGAGCGGTCATCATGCATCCCGGGCCGATTATTCGCGGCATGGAAATAACCAGCGAGGTCGCGGACGGGTCGCAGTCGGTCATCGAGGCGCAGGTGCATAACGGCGTTCCCATCCGCATGGCGCTGGTTGCGCGCGCGCTCAACAGTTCCTCACGAGAGAAGAAATCCCGATGACCGCGATCCTTATCCGCAACGGACATTTGATTGACCCGGCGAGCGGGGTGGACGCGCCGCGCGACCTGCTGCTGGACGATGGCAAAGTGGCCGCCGTGGACGCGCCGGGGAAGATCAAGCACCCAGACGCCGAGGTCCTGGACGCGACGGGGCTGGTGGTTGCGCCGGGACTTGTGGACATTCACGTTCACCTGAGGGAGCCAGGGCAGGGATATAAGGAGACGATCGCGTCCGGAACCGCCGCCGCCGCCGCCGGAGGGTTTACCTCGGTCTGCGCAATGCCGAATACGATTCCGGTGAACGACTCGCCGGAGACGACGCGCTGGATGCTTGCGCCGGAGCGCAACGCGGCGATTCGCGTGTTCCCCATTGCCGCGGCGACGCGGGGCTCGATGGGCGAAGCGCTGACCGAGTACGGCTCGTTGAGGGCCGCCGGAGCCGTCGCGGTCACGGACGATGGCAAGCCGATTCTGGGCGACCGCATCATGCGCGAGGCGCTGCAGACTGCCGCGCGCGCGGGCCTGCCCGTCATCCAGCACGCGGAGGACACGCGGCTGACCGGAGGCTGCTCGATGAACGCCGGGCCGGTGGCCTTTCGCCTCGGACTGCGCGGCATGCCGGTCGCGGCGGAGTCCGGGCTGGTGGAGCGCGACATCCGTCTGCTGGGAGAGATCAATGACGCACGCGCACATCTGCATGTGGCGCATCTTTCGACCAAAGCCGCGCTGGATGCGGTGCGGAAGGCGCGGCGCAACGGGCTGCGGGTGACGTGCGAGGTGACTCCACACCATTTTGTGCTGACCGACGAAGCGGTTGGCGAATATGACACGCATGCCAAGATGAATCCGCCGCTGCGCTCTGAGGCTGATCGCGAGGCGATGATCGAAGGCATTCTCGACGGATCGGTGGACGCGATTGCGACCGATCACGCTCCGCACGCGGCGCACGAAAAGCAGCAGGAATTTGACCGCGCGCCAAACGGCATCACCGGGCTTGAGTCCGCGCTGGGCCTGGCGATTGCGGTTCTCCACGGGAAGCGCGGGATGCCGCTCGCCCGCGTGATTGCGCTGCTGAGCACGCAGCCGGCCGCGGTTCTGAACCTGAAGGGCCGCGGAACGCTTGCCATCGGCTCGGCGGCCGACGTGGTGCTGTTTGATCCGGCGAAGAAGTGGGTCTTCCGGGCCTCAGAATCGAAGTCGAAGTCGCGCAATACTCCCTTTGACGGCTGGACGCTTCAGGGCCGAGTGGTGGCCACGATCAGCGAGGGGCGGGCGGTTTTCCGGAACCGGGAATGAACTTCGCTCAACGGCCGGTAGCAGTTGTAATTCAGAATCAATTACTTAAGTACTAAAACCGCGCGCTCGTGGCCCGATCTGGCGCAGTTTGAACCATTTTCCGTGCATATTTTTATTGACAGAATTTGGCCGCCGGGTCATCATAATGTTCCCCCCTCGGTAAACTGAGCCCCCGGAGAAAAATCCTCCGCTTGCAGGTGAAAGGTGTGTCATGCCTCGTCGCCTGAGCGGTCAAGGGAATCAATTATGCGTGAACAGTTTGGTTACAAATTGCCTTGGGATCTCATCAGGACGGAGTCGGGTGAAGGCCGACTCCGTCCCCGCGCCGGAAAATCGATGCGCTGCGAAAGGGGTTCAGCCATGGTGGAGTTCGCCCTGGTTCTGCCGCTCTTCCTGCTGCTGGTTACCGGTATCTTCAGCTTCGGAATCGCGCTGAACAACTACCTTACGTTGACCGATGCGGTTTCGGTCGGCGCGCAGTACCTGGCCGTCAGCCGAGCCAACACGACGAATCCGTGTGCAGACGCGGCGAGCGCTATTTACAACGCTGCGCCCTATCTGAATCCGAGCAAGCTCGGGCTGACCTTTGTGCTGGGCGGCACCAGTTACGGAGCCTTTACAGGTGCTGCCGCGACCACCTGCTCCAGCGGCAGCTCATCCACGGGCGCGGCGGGCAACCTGGTGCAGGGTCAGTCCGCGGAAGTCATCGCCACGTATCCCTGCACGCTGGCCGTCTACGGTTACAACTTCGCCTGCAACCTCCATGCGCAGATTACGGAGATCGTCCAATGAAAACTCAATTCTTGTCTCGTCTGGGCCGTGTCCTGCGCAGCGAAAATGCGCAGGTGCTTCCCATGATGGCAGTCCTGATGATCGGATTCCTGGGAATGGCCGCCATCGTGATGGATGTCGGCGATATCTACTACAGCTACCACGAACTTCAGGCATCCACTAATGCGGCGGCAATGGCGGCTGCGGAAGCGCTGCCCACATCGGGAACGCAGGCGCTCGCGAACGCGCAGGCCTACAGTTCGCAGGTGGGCAGCAAGAACGCCTTCGGCAACCTCGACGTTACCAACTTCAGCGCCACGCTTGGCTGCGTGACCGCCGCGGTCGGCGCGTCCGTTCCTTGTATCACCACGAACACAGGCACCAAGGCCAACGCCATTCAGGTGATACAGACGGCCAAGGTTCGGCTGTACTTCGCGGCGCTGTTCGGCCATCCTTCCATGAACATTACCGCGACCGGGTCGGCGCTGATGAGCAGCGGCGGGGGGAAGCCCTTCAACATCGTCCTTCTGATTGACACCACGGAGTCGATGAAGACTCAGGACACCAATTGCATCGAAAGCCAAACCACCAGCAAAAGCGGCAAAACCACCTATACCTACTACTCGCGGCTTGGATGCGCGCTGAACGGTATCCAGGGTTTCCTGGCGGGCATTTATCCCTGCGCGGCGAGCGGCTGCGGCAGCGCCACCAACGGCGTCTATCAGAACTGGG
The DNA here is from genome assembly GCA_049280995.1 of Acidobacteriaceae bacterium. Lineage (GTDB taxonomy): Bacteria > Acidobacteriota > Terriglobia > Terriglobales > Acidobacteriaceae > Silvibacterium. The sequence goes on along the minus strand of JBAPRH010000002.1, from coordinate 930 downwards.
TAGACCAGGTCAGTCTGTTTAATTTCCCGGAGCCGTCCTCGAGCACCCAGGCAGCAAATGACGACAGCTGCTCCGGCAATGGCGACCCGACTACAACGCCGTACACCTACCCTTCGGCGACGGGAACTTCTTATCAACCGGGCACTGGCGCGACCTACCAGCTCACGCCATTCATGAGCAACTATCAGTCGGTCGATAGTTCCGGCGACTCTTCCGGGACCCTGAACACCGCGTCCGGCTCGGAGGTTTCTATCGCCGCCGGGGCGGAAAGCGGGTGCGGAATTCAAGTCACCAGTCATGGCGAGGGAACCTACTACGCCGGGGCGATTTATGCGGCGCAGGCGGCGCTCACGGCGCAGCAGGCGGTGGAGGCTAACAATGGCGTGACGGCGCAGAACGTGATGATTATTGTCAGCGACGGCGCGGCGACCTCTTCCAAAACGCAGATGTCGTCCTCAGCCACGGCCACTGGCGTGTACCCCTCCTACAATAACGAATGCCGTCAGGCGGTGACGGCGGCTCAGGCGGCGACCGCGGCGGGAACCACTGTGTATACCGTCGCCTATGGTTCTCCGGATACAGGGTGCACAACAGACACCTTGGCCAACGGCATCAAATCTCCGTGCTCGTCGATGCAACAGATGGCTTCCAGCGCGTCAACATTCTATTCGGACAACGACCAGAGCGGCGTCAGCACTGACTGCTCCTCGCCGAACTCGCAGGGGGACTTGGCGGATATCTTCCAGAACATCACGACGCAATTGAGCACCGAGCGCCTGATCCCGAACAGCACGTTCCCATCGTCCTGACGGATGCGGGCTTGCTCCTGAATTCGATTGAAGCCCTGAAAGGCGCGGCCGCGAGCCGCGCCTTACTTTTTGGACGACGGCTTGATTGCGTGCGCTATTGAATCTCGATCACCGCCAGGCC
>JBAPRH010000001.1:0-41424 GCA_049280995.1 Acidobacteriaceae bacterium | reverse complement strand
TCGAAGGGTTGTGCTTCGCCAGCACCTTCGTGATCGCCGCCGTCAACGTCGTCTTCCCGTGATCAATGTGCCCTATCGTCCCCACGTTCACATGAGGCTTCGACCGATCAAACTTCTCCTTCGCCATACCTTGTTCCTCTCTCGTCCTTCAATCGTTCTCGAATCGTCCGAGCCTCGGAAGGCCCATAACTTCAAAATCTCAAAACCTGTTTACTTGCCCTGGTTCCGGCTGATGATCTCTTCGGAAATCATCCGCGGAGCCTCTTCATATCTTGCAAACTCCATCGAGTAGGACGCGCGTCCCTGCGTCGAGGAGCGGATATCGTTCACGTACCCGAACATCTCCTTCAGAGGAACCATCGCCTTGATGACCTGCGAGCCGCCCACGCGCTCCATGCCCTCAATGCGTCCGCGCCGCGAGTTGATGTCGCCGATGATCGTCCCCATGTACTCTTCCGGAACCGTCACTTCAACCGCCATCACCGGCTCCAGCAGCACCGGGCTGGCCTTCCGCGCGGCTTCCTTGAACGCCATCGATCCGGCAATCTTGAACGCCATTTCGTTTGAGTCCACGTCGTGGTAGCTGCCGTCATAAAGCGTGGCCTTGAAGTCCACCATCTCGTAGCCGGCCAGCACGCCGTTGTGCAGCGCCTCGCGAATCCCCTGCTCGGTCGGCTTGATGTATTCCTTCGGGACCACGCCGCCCCTGATCGCGTCGATAAACTCAAAGCCCTTGCCCGGCTCGTTCGGCTCCAGCCGAATCTTCACGTGCCCGTAGTTGCCTGAGCCGCCCGTCTGGCGAATGTACTTGCCCTCCGCCTCCGAGGTCTTGCGAATCGTTTCCCGGAACGCCACCCGCGGCTCGCCCACATTCGCCTCGACCTTGTACTCGCGCTTCATGCGGTCGATGAGAATTTCCAGGTGCAGCTCGCCCATTCCGCTGATAATCGTCTGGCCCGACTCCTCGTCCGTGTGAACCTTGAACGTCGGGTCCTCGTCGGCCAGCCGCGCCAGCGCCAGGCCCATCTTTTCCTGGTCGCCCTTGGTCTTCGGCTCAACCGCAACCGAGATTACCGGCGCCGGAAAATCAATCGCGCTCAACGCAATCGCATGATGCGGATCGCACAGCGTGTCGCCGGTCTTCAACTCTTTCAGGCCCACGCACGCGCAGATGTCGCCCGCATAAATCTCGGTAATGTCCTCGCGCTTGTCGGCGTGCATCCTCACCAGCCGCCCCACACGCTCCGTCTTGCCGGTGCGCGGATTCAGCACTGTGTCGCCTGTCTTCAGCGCGCCCGAGTAGATGCGGATAAAGCCCAGCTTGCCGTATTGATCGTTAATCAGCTTGAAGCCCAGGGCAGAAAACGAAGCAGCGTCGCTTGGCTCCCGAGTCAGAGTGACCGACGCGTCGTCAGGATCGATGCCCTCAACCGGAGGAATATCCACCGGGCTCGGCAGATAATCGACCACCGCATCAAGCAGCGTCTGGATGCCCTTGTTCTTGAAGGCCGCGCCGCACAACACCGGAAACACGTTCATCCCGATCGTCGCGCCCCGCAGAGCCTTCTTCAGCTCCTCGGCCGTCGGCGTTTCGCCTTCGAGGAACTTGTGCAGCATGTCGTCGTCGTACTCGGCAACGGACTCGATCAACTGCATCCGGAAAGCTTCCGCTTTTTTCTCGAGATCAGCCGGGATCGCCTCGATGTCGTACTTCGCGCCCATCGTCTCGTCGTGCCACAGGATGGCGCGCATCTCGACAAGGTCGATCACGCCCTTGAAGTTCGCCTCGGCTCCAATCGGAATCTGGATCGCCACCGGGCGCGCACCCAGCCGCTTGCGGATCGTGTCAATGACGTGCTCAAAGTCCGCGCCCGCCCTGTCCATCTTGTTCACAAAGCAAATACGGGGAACCTTGTACTTATCGCCCTGCCTCCACACTGTTTCCGACTGCGGCTGCACGCCGGCAACGGAGTCGAAGAGCGCCACCGCGCCGTCCAGCACGCGCAACGACCGCTCCACCTCAGCCGTAAAGTCCACGTGACCGGGCGTGTCGATAATGTTGATGTGAACGTTGTCCCACGTGCAGGTCGTCGCAGCCGACGTGATGGTGATGCCGCGCTCCTGCTCCTGCTCCATGTAGTCCATCGTCGCAGTGCCTTCATGCACTTCGCCGATGCGGTGCGTGATGCCCGTATAGAACAGAATGCGTTCGGTCGCCGTCGTCTTTCCGGCGTCGATGTGCGCCATGATTCCGATGTTCCGGCAACGGTCTAATGGTACCTGGCGAGCCACTTGATTCCTCTAGTTCTCTCAGGCCTTAAGCGGCCCGAGGCTCAAAAAATTCTCTCAAAACTTCTCCAGGAGCAGCCATCGCTCCCAGCTTTTGCAATCCCTTAACCAACCCAGACCCGGCGAGCGAAATCCGCGTCCGCCTGAACGGCCAGTTCACCAGCGATAATGCGCGAATGCCTTGTTCGCTTCGGCCATGCGATGCACGTCTTCCTTCTTCTTCATCGCCGCGCCACGACCGTTGGCCGCGTCCAGCAACTCCGCTGACAGCTTGCCAATCATGCCCTTCTCGCCCCGCGCCCGGCCATAGCTCACCAGCCAGCGAATCGCGAGCGACGTGCGCCGCTCCGGGTTCACCTCAATCGGAACCTGGTAGTTCGCGCCGCCTACGCGCCGCGTCTTCACTTCGAGCAGCGGCTTGCAGTTCTCCACCGCCTTTTTGAACAGCGTCAGCGCATCGCTGCCGCCCTTCTCCTCAAGGTTCGTCATCGCGGTATAGAAAATCCCCTGCGCCGTCGACTTCTTGCCGCCCCACATCATCGAGTTCACAAACTTCGTAACCAGCGTCGAGCTGTAAACCGGGTCGGGAGCGACCTCACGCTTGGCAATATGACCTTTTCTCGGCATAACTCTCTAATCTCTCTTAAATATTAACTGCGATCTTGAAGCCCATTCTCAATCAGCCGCTGCATCCAGCTTGCGCCGAAGGCGCCTTTGCCTGGACGGCCAGTCCCGACCAGCGGAAGCGGCCACGCGAAGCGCCCGCCCGAACGGCCAGTTCATTTCTTCGCCGCCGCCTTGGCGCGCTTCGCCCCATACTTCGACCGGCTCTGCGTCCGCTTCACCACGCCCACCGAATCCAGCGTCCCGCGAACAATGTGGTACCTCACGCCGGGAAGGTCTTTCACGCGCCCCCCGCGGATCAGCACAATCGAGTGCTCCTGCAGGTTGTGCCCCTCGCCCGGAATGTACGACGTGACCTCGATGCCGTTCGTCAGCCGCACGCGCGCCACCTTGCGCAGCGCCGAGTTCGGCTTCTTCGGCGTCGCCGTATAAACGCGGGTGCAAACTCCCCTCCGCTGCGGCGAACCCTGCAACGCAGGAGAGGCCGTCTTGTACCGCGGTGCGGTCCGGCCCTTCCTTACCAACTGACTAAATGTAGGCAAACCAAACTCCTTACCAATCCGTTTCAATCCTCAGAGCGAACCGGGCATCCCCTTCCGCACGCCTTTCCAACCGCGCACAAGGCGCTCGCGTGCGAAGTCACAGGATTCCTGCTTCGCGTCTGCCTTACTTCATTCCCAGACGAGAACCGCGACGGTGGCCGCGCGCAACTCAAACGCCCGTCTTATGACAGGCTGTCTTAATTGGCCAACTCCGTTTCGCTGGTTCCGGCCCGCATAGTTCGCCAAGGTGGCGAATGTCGCGGACTCCGATGCGACTCGATGTTACCCCTGCCCTCGTACCGGCAGGACTCTCACGGATTTCTTCAACCGCGCAAAATTCCGCGCCGGTCATTCCGTGATTCCGCTCCCCAAAAAGCTTCCGCTTCTTCTAGAATTATACCTGCTTAGACATGCGCCAGGCGGACAATTTCGGCGAACCTTCTAAGATTAGCAAGACCCAAGCAACCCGTCAAACACGCTGGCTCAAAATACCTAGGTGGCCCATTCAAGCCGGCTTTTTGGCTTGAATGGGGAGCGAAATGATCCCAAGGTGGCATTCTCCATTAGCCATCACCGCCCCAGAACCTCATACCGCGCATCCATCCCCGCCAGCATGTGATCGCTGATGTGGCAATGGTAAAGCCAGATTCCCGGATTCTCCGGAACCATGTCCGCGGTAATCATCTGCGCCGAGATAACGGACAGAACGTCCGTACGCTGCCCGTTCTCCAACACCGTATTGCCGTGCCAGTGGGGACTGTGCGCGTTGTTGAAGTCCCCCAGCGTAGCCACATACCAGCGCACATGGTCGCCCTTCTTCATCACCATCATCGGCCCGTTGCCATAAATGTACCCGTTGATCGACCACTTAACGTTGCTGGAGGCAAAACCATCATTCGCTATGGTCCCCACCAGCCCGTTGGCCGCGTGAAATCCAGGGAAGTCCCGCCGAATGCCCTTCGGATCCGTCGTGTATTTCGCGATGTTGTCGTCGATATACCAGCTCTCGTTCTCGTTCACCGCGATAAACATTGTGGCAAACTCGCGATCCACATCCTTCGGACTGCCGTCGGCCCGCGCCATCCCGCGACGTGTCACAACAATAAACCCGAACAGCCCCGAAGCCACATCCCTCAGCTCATCGCAATGCGAGTGGTAGAGCCAGAAAATGGAACTGGGATCATTCGGCCCGGGCCCCGACTGGTCGGCAATTTTCCACGTATACACATGCGTCGCTCCAGGAGGAACGCAGGCGTCTGTCGCTTTGGTTCCGTCGTTATAGTTGGCCCCTTCCGACCCCTTCAGGTAAACCACTCCGTGCGGGTGCATGCCGTACGGATGCGAAGCGTTGTTCTTGAACACCACCCGGATCGTGTCCCCCACCTCGCCTCGCAATATCGGCCCCACCAGGCCAAGATAGGCTTCATCCGCCGGTCGCTTTTTCAGCGTCGCAAATGACCCATCGGTATATGCGCGATAGACCGCCTTCTTGTAAACGCTCCCAATCTGATGCGGACCAGATTCCGTGTAGGTCTTCTCAATCGCATCGAACGGCATGCCCATGGCCTCATCACGGCCCGCGGGCGCATAGTTCCACGCCACCTCGTCGGCGGCAACATAATAGGTGCGGGTTTTGCCTTTGGGAGCGGCAATCGACGGCGCGCAGAGAATCAAGCTAAGCGCGCATAAGACACTCATTCTTGCAGGCTGAACCAAACGACGGTACATGATTCCTCCATGGGGGAGCAGATCGATCAAGGTCCCAGCGGGCATTGCTTCGCTTCAAATCGTCACAAATATGAGAGGAGTACCGTCCGGGTCAGAGAATTCCCGCCCGAATCGTGGCCCGGCCAAGTGGATTGGCTAACCCAGGCTATTCTTTTATTAAATTGAGAGCCACACAACCCTAAGCCTCGCGGCCGCACCCCGTCAATGGAAAATTCCCACCGACATTGACGAGTGGCTGTAGAAGGTCAAGAGGGTGTCCCACAGCCCGCCGTGAGCGCAGCCGAAGGGTCTCGCTTTTGAGACGTGGGTTAGACAGCCCTGAGTTACATGGGTGCCCAACGTCTCGCTTTTGAGACGTTGGTTCACAATCCCACCCGCTCCATGAGCGACCCGCTTCACCCGCCACCCGCTTTTTACCCACCCGCCCCACCAGCCATTTTGCGGTACCCTGTTCGGTGATGAAAATCCGCCCGCTCGCCGTCCTCTCCGCCCTCCTGCTCGCCGCACCCGTCTTCGCGCAAACCCAAACACAGACCCAGCCCGCCGCCTCGAACGACCCGCGCATCCCCGCCATCATTCACTCCCTGCAGCAGGTTCGGAGCGTCCGCGAAACTCAACTCTCTCCCGACGGCAACTACATCGCCTGGGACATCAGCAAGGAAGGCGTCTACCTCGCGCCGCTCAGCGACCCCGCCCACGCACGCCACGTCACCGCCTGCGCCGCCGATGCCGAAGGTGACGAGAAGAGCCTCGCCTGGTCCCCCGATTCCGCCACTCTCGCCTTCCTGTCCAACTGCGGCAAGGACGGAAAAATCGAACAGAACCGAATGGCAATTTACACCGTCGCCGCAAGCGGCTCCAACTCCCCGCATCTGCTCGCCCAGCTCAACGGATACGCCAAAAGCCTCCGTTATTCCCCCACCGGCAAGCTCCTCAGCTTCCTTTATGAAAAAGGAGCCACCCGCCCGTCCGGAGCGCTCGCCCCCGAGCCTCTCCCCGTCGGCGTCATCGGAGTCGAACACATCGCCATCCAGCGCATCGCCGCCGTCAACGCCTCCACCGGCCTACTCGCCGAGATCACGCCCGCTAATCTGTTCATCTACGAATACAACTGGTCGCCCGACTCCAACCACCTCGCCTACACCGCCGCCCCGCCCCCCGGCGAAGACAACTGGTGGACCGCCAAACTCTACGTCCAACCCCTCACCGCCGGCCCGAACGGCGTCCCGGCAGGCTACGCAAGGGGCATTGTGGGTGGTGCGTTTCGTGCCGTTCTCGAACCTAAAGTCGTTTTTGACCCTAACACCAGCACCGGCCCGCTCCACGGACTCCAGATCGCCGTCCCCCGCTGGTCGCCCGACGGCTCCAAAATCGCCTTCATCGCCGGCCTCATGTCCGACCAGGGCGTCACCGGAGGCGACATCTACGTCATCCCCTCCAGCGGAGGCGCGCCCAAAGACGTGATCCCCAATCGCCCCGCAAGTCCCGAATGGTTTAAGTGGATTGACGAGCAAACCCTCGGCATCGCCGAAATCAAAGCAGCGCAGTCGCACCTCTTCGTCTACAATATCGACACACAACAGGAATCGCCCGACTACAACGTCACCGTTCCCGGAGTCGTCGGCGCAGGCGGCCTCATGATGCGCATCTCCACCTCCTCCGGCAACAACATCGCCTTCATCAAATCTTCCTTCAGCGAGCCGCCCGAAGTCTATGCTGGCCCGATCGACAATCTCCGCCAGATTACTCATTTCAACGACGGCCTCAAGCCCTCTTGGGGCAAATCCGAACCGATCAGTTGGACCAACGAAAACTTCCACATCGACGGCTGGCTCCTTTACCCCGCCAACTACGATCCGGCGAAGAAATACCCGCTCATCGTCTATGTCCACGGAGGCCCGTCCTACGCCAACCTCGCCCGCTGGCCCTCCGCCGGATTCGGCCCTGCGCCCTTTTCCGCGCTCGGCTACTTCGTGCTCATGCCCAACCCGCGCGGCAGCTTTGGAGAAGGCGAAAAATTCACCCAGGCCGACCGTAAAGACTTCGGCTACGGCGACCTCCGCGACATCCTCGCCGGAGTCGATGCCGTCGTGAAAACGCGCTCCGTCGATCCCAATCGCGTCGGCATTACCGGCTGGAGCTACGGCGGATTCATGACCATGTTCGCCATCACCCAGACCCATCGCTTCCACGCCGCCGTCGCTGGAGCCGGCATCTCCGACTGGAAGAGCTACTACGGCGAAAACTCCATCGACCAATGGATGATCCCCTTCTTCGGCGCCTCCGTCTATGACGACCCCGCCGTCTACGCCAAAAGCTCGGCCATCAACTACATCAAAAACGCAAAGACCCCCACGCTCATCGTCGTCGGCGACCGCGATGGAGAGTGCCCCGCTCCGCAATCCTTCGAGCTATGGCACGCGCTTCGCTACGAGCATGTTCCAACCGAGCTGGTCGTCTATGCCGACGAAGGCCACGGCTTCCACAAACCCGCCGACCGCATCAACGTCCTCGAACGAGCCCTCGGCTGGTTCGACCAATACATGCCGGGGAGCAGCGAAAAAGCGGGCAGCTAAAACCCGGATGGCTAAAGAAGCGGGTCGCTAAAATCCGGGTAGCCAACACGACTACAAACAAAAGAGCAGACTCTCATCAAGTCTGCCCTTTGCCTTTCGCGACTCGCTCTACCAGCGACCCGCTTCTTTAGCGACCCACTTCTTTAGCGACCCACTTCTTTAGCTGTCGTTTGCTGTCTTATCCAGCTGTTTCCTGGCCGGCCGTCAACGGCGAAATCGCGATCTGCAGCTGCGTGCCGCGTCCCAGCTTGATGTCGCGGTCCTTGCTCACGAAGGTGCCGGACGTCTTGCTTTGCACCGCGCTCTGCATGGCCACATGGCTCAATGTTCCGGGTAACTGGTCAATCTTCTGATCAGTAGGAATAAAGTGCGGCTGTTGCGCCAATAGATTTCCGCTCGCGTCGAAGCTGCCCGTGCTTGCCGGATAAGCGCCCAGCAGCGTCGCCTTCACCGGAATCGTATGTCCGTCCTTCAGACGCGCCTGGTCAAATACGATGCTGAGTTGCGAAGGCCCTTTGTCATTGGAGCGCTGAACCTGTTCCACTTTCCCCATCAACACTGTTCCCTTGTCCAGCTTCACGCCGTCTGCGGCTTTTACGTCGCTCGTGAGTTCTGCGCTCACCGTCTGCCCCTGCGTCGCATTTTTTGAATCCAGACGCTGGACCAGTTGCGCGTTCGCACTCACCAGTTGCACTTTTTGCGGAGTTGTCTCCTGCGTATTTTGCGGAGAAACCTGCGCTCCCGCATAGGCGCACGTTGCGATCAGCATTGCGGAAATGCCGAGGAATGAAGGTCTGAGAAAACTACTTTTCATCGTTTTGCTCCTTGAACTACCAGTTGTTTCTTGCAACAAACCAATACAGGAGCCGGCGCAACCGCGCTCGCCCCGAAAAGAACTGCTACTTGTTTGGACGTTCTTCGCTCTCGCGCGATTCAAAGGCCGTCGAAAACCATCGCTCAAAAAAGAAATGAAGCACGGACAACCCAAGTCGGCCAGCGGCATCCAGCCCTGCGCCTGAACGCCTTTGCTTTTGTTACACTCTGTTCCATGCAGCGGTTTTTCGTCCTCCTTGCTTTACTTGTCCTCTCCATCCCCGCAGGACTCTCAATCACAGGTTGTCTGACCCCCGTCGGCGACTATTGCAACGGCCTGGGCTATGGCCCTAAAAAACGTCAGGTGGCGGCCATCGATCTCGAGCCGAAGATCACCGGTATTTCGCTCTCATGGGGACAAACCGCGCAGATTGGTGCGCCCACGGCGACCTCGTGCGGAGCCGGCGGCCCGGTCAGTGTTGCGTTGTACACCTACGCCAGCCAGAATCTCCAGTTGGCCGACGTCTCTCCCAACGGCTCGGTCTGCGGCGGCACATGGAACCGCAATAGTCCCGGAGGCATTGCCGACTACACCATCTGCACCCCGCCCGCCGGCTCCAGCGCGGGCACATGCACCGCCACCAGTTGCGGCGTCGTCAATATGACCGTGACTGCGGCCGGTGTCACCAGCAACCCCGTGCCCGTCTACATCCATCCACCCATAACATCGATCAGTATTGACGCCAATTCGTCTGTCGAAAGCCGGTGCTATTCGCAGAACACGCCTGGCCCCGTGCTCAGTCCTGTCCCACCATCGGGAGGCGCCGCCACGGTCGACGTCCTCGGACCCAACGGCCTCGCCATTAACCCGGCCTACGTGGGCACCATCACCTACACCGCCGTCACAGCCGGCATCGTGAACATCAACAACACCAGCACCACCGGAACCGGCATCAACGGCTCCACCCTCGCCGGCATGCCCGGCTCGACAGTGATCAACGCCACTGTTTCCGCCACCAGCTCCGGCTCCGCCGCGGGATACTTCTACACCTGCCCGCCCCAATCCATTGCTCTCTCCGTCCTCGGGAGCAACGGCGGCAACGGCGTTACCGCCCCCGCAACCGTTACCGTCGGAACCCCGGTCAGCCTCAGCGCCGTCATCAAAGACACTCGCGGCAACCTCCTCACCGGCCTCAGCCTCAACTACACCTCCACGGAACCCGAAAATATTCAGGCCAGCCCCATTGGCCAGGTCTCGGCAACGTGGCCGGGCAACGCTTCCATCAGCGCCATTTGCCAGCCCGATTCCTGCAATCCCGCCCCCATCAATAAAATCGGCGTCTTCGGAACCGGCACTCCCGTCGTCAGCAATACCCTCAGATTCACCGCACCCGGCCGCAACAGCAATGTGCTCTGGATGGCCTCCACCCAGTCCCAGTTCTTCTCCTCCATCGACCTCACCACCGGAACCCCCGGCTCGCCCGTTCGCCTGCCCTACATTCCCAACTCCATGGTGCTGAACCAGAGCGGAACCAGCCTCTACTTCGGCAGCTACCGCGAGCTGATGGTCTACAGTGCTCTCTCCAATTCGCTCTCCAAAGAGGACACGTCCGTACCCGGCGTCGTCCTCGCCGTCTCTCCTGATGGCTCAACCGCCGTCATCTGCGACCAATTGCGCAAGGTCATCTATCTCTACTCAACGACCAATGGAGCTTCCAGCACCACTGCGGGAGTCGCCACCAGCGCCGTCTTCTCCCCTGACGGCCAGAACGTTTACATCGCCGGTCCCAACGCACTTTATGTTCACAACAACGCCACAGGATGGAGCACCTACACCGCGGCAACCAATCCCCCAGGCCCGACGCAGCCCTCCACCGCCTGCACCCTCAATAACAACACCCCTGGCTCCCCCGGCTTTGATCCATTCTGCGGAGCCAACCTGGCCGTCACCGTGCCCAGCGTAGCCGCCTTCATCACCGGCTCTCCCACCACCGCCTGGGGATTCTGCCCCAGCGTCTCCGGAACCCAGCCCGTCTTCTATCCAAAGGCCGCCAGCCTCGGCATTCAAACCGATCAGCTCGCCGCCACTGAAGACGGCAACCACATCCTCGGAGCTGACGCCAAAGACAACGACCTCTCCGACATTTTCGTCAGCGTCCCGACCGGCGCCTGCCCCTCCACCGATCCCAACAACCCCGACGGCAACACCGCCCAGCTCGGCCTCACGCTCACCCCTGCCTTCAGCCAGCTCTCGCTCGGCGTTACCGCCTCTGAGATCGACCAGGTCGTCGCCTCGCCCACATCCAGCGTCGCCTTCGTCACCTACAACTCGTCCTCGGCCAGCGGAACCCTGCCCGCCTATACCCTCTCGACCACCCCCGGTCAGCCCGGAACCATAACCAGCGTTCAGCTCTCCGGCGCGGCAAAATCGCCCGTCGCCGGAATCTTCTCGCCCAACGACACCCTCTTCTTCGTCAGCACTTCGGGCGATAACCTGGTCCACTTCGTTGATCCCACCACCCTCAAGGACACCCAGACCATCAACCCCGGACTGCTCGACGCCAACGGCAAGCCGGTTCCCGTGCAGATGATGGCGGTCAAGCCGCGCAGCACCCTCTAACGGAATCGCACCGAACGGCAGAACACCTGCAAAAAAGCCGCCGCAGATTCAAAGGCCATCCCGAACCAGGGGATGGCCTTTCGACTGCTCAGCAACCCGTCTCACCCAAAAGGTCCCCACCAAAACCTGTCAAGAGGCGCTCCACATAACTCCCTCCCCACCAACAACTTCCAATTGCATGTGAATTATTCCAACCTGCTATACTGAATATGTAGATAAAAATCAATACGGAAGGCGCAGCCACAAGCTGCGCCTTCCGCTTTTCAGGGGGGAATTTCGAGCTAAGCTCTTTGTTTTCAGGATCGGTCTGCGTAAGTCCTTTGTTTTCAGGATCAACGTTTAGTAAGTCCCTTGTTTTCAGCATCAACCGCTTCCGGCTCGGTGATCGGGCATTCTTCCTGCAGGCTGGATTCGCTCCAGATGGAGCAACAGCATCCGTCGTCAGGTGAGATTCTGACGGGAACCGAACCATTCCGCTTTTGGGAATGGTTCGGTTCCCGTCGTGTGCCCGTCTGGCGAAGACCGTCGCCCGCGCAGGGCGATTTTGGCCTTCCTCACCGAGCCCCAGCCACCACCGGCAGTTCCAGGTGCGAATCCGCGAAGATCCTCTGGTCGGCCTTGATGTAGTCGTCCGACTTCGCCGTCATGATATTCGGCACAAACGTCTGCGGATTGCGGTCGTAGAGCGGAAACCATGTGCTCTCGACCTGAACCATGATGCGATGACCGGTGCGAAACACGTGGTCCGCCGCGTTCAGGCCGTACTTGTATTCTTCGACCTGGTTCGCCGGGATCGCCTCCGGATGCTCGAAGCTCTCGCGGTAGCGCCCGCGAAAGATTTCCTCCGCAATCATCAGCTGGTAGCCGCTCATCTTCGCATTGGTCTGCCCTGCCGTGCTACCCACGTCCCGAGCCGTCGGATACACGTCGATCAGCTTCACGATCCAGTCGCTGTCAGTTCCCGAGGTCGAGGCGAACAGGTCCGCCGTGACGTCGCCCGTCACCGTAACGTCGTGGGTCAGCGCCGGGCTGGTCCACACCGCCACATCCGGACGATGATCGTAGGGCCGCTGGTCCTGCGCCAGCCACGTATACCAGCCCGACCCTCCCGGCGCGTAGGTCGCCTCAATGGGCCGCTTGCGGTAGTTCACCGGATGCGCCGGATCCGACACGTACTCGGTGAACGCCCGCGCGTTTCGAGGCTCCGCAAACGTCAGCATGTGATCCGCTCCCAGATACAGGTCCCGCTCAGTCGTGTCCTTTGGCGGCCACGCGTCGTAGCGCATCCATCGGTCCGAGCCGGTCTGAAAGCTGGCCACTTCCTTCAGCGAGAACCCCGGCTGGTCCTTCAGGTAGTACGCGAAGAACGGAGCCTCGATCCGCTGCCGAAAGGTGTCCCCCGTGGCAGAGCCGAAGTCCAGCGCGCCCAGGTGCCGTGTCGTCCGCACCCATTGCCCATGGTTCCACGGCCCCAGGACCATGAAGACTTCGTGCTTCGTGTCGTGCGGCTTCAGCGCGGCAAACTGCGCCTGCGAGCCCCACATGTCTTCCTGGTCCCAGTAGCCGCCGACTTCAAGCGTGGGGACCGTGACCCGCGTCAGATGCGTCTGCACCGCGCGCGCCTGCCAGAACGCGTCATACGTCGGATTCGCGAGGAAGGCCTTCCACGTCGGCAGGTCCGTCAGCCCGCCCTTCCTGCCCGCCGCCGCCGCCGAGCCCGCATTCAGGAAGTAGGTGTAAGCGTCCTCGTCCAGCTTGCCGAACGTCGCCTTCTTGCTCGACTCCATCCCCAGCACGTAGTCATACCCATACGTCTGGCGAAACGCGCCGTTATGAAAGAAGTCGTCCCCCATCCACACGTCCGTCATCGGAGCCTGCGGCGAAATCGCCTTCACCGCCGGATTAGGATCAATCCCGGCCTCCGTTGCCAGAAAGCCCGGGTAGGAGACGCCCAGCACGCCCACCCGCCCGTTGTTGTCCGGAACATGCTTGAGCAGCCATGCCACGGTGTCGTAGGCGTCCGTGCTCTCATCAACGTCGTTGGGATCGGGAGAATTGGGGTCGTGGTGCGCCGCCAGAGGGCGCATCATGACGAAGGTTCCTTCAGACTCGTACCGCCCGCGAATGTCTTCCATGACGAAGATGTACCCGCTCCGCGCCAGCTCCGTGAATTCCTCGTTGATGGAGTCGGAGGCCGCCCAGTCCACGCCGTAAGGGGTTCGATCCATCAGAAATGGCAGCAGCTGCTTCGTATCCGTGGGGCGCAGAATGATCGCGTGCAGCTTCACCCCATCGCGCATCGGGATCATCACTTCCTCGCGGCTGTAATGGCAGAAGTGGTTGTGGACCGGCGTCGCGCCGATCTTTGTCGCGTAGGTTTCCTCGTCATGCTCCTCGCGCCGGACCTCCGTCACGTCGCCCGCGGCGTTGATCGTGAAGACAAATCGCGGCCCATTGCCGGGCGCAGCAAACGTGGCTTCCGAGTCCGTCGCCGCTTTGGCCGAAAGCGCAACCGCCGGGGTACGGGCCGTCTCGACGGTGAGGTGGTCGCCGACGTGAAACACCGACAGCACAATGTCCGGCTCATCGACGTAGCGATATTGGCCAACATAGCGGTCGAGATTCTTGTGGGAAGCCCCGAGCGCGGAAACCGTGAGAACCAGAGTAAGGACCAAACCAGAAGCAGCCGAGCGAACCATCCACGTCCCCCCGAATCAGGGTACAGCGTTCAGCGGCCGGCCTTCAGAAAAACCCCGGTGCAGAGCCGGATCAGGCTGGCCGCTGCTACGACGGTTGCAGGTAAACGCCGAATTCGGCCAGCGCAATCGAGACCGGCGACGATGTAATCCGCAGCCGGAGTCGCTGGGTTTCGATGGCAGGCGTGAAGGAAACCAACTGACACGACCCGATGCTGGTCTGCTGCCCAATCCGCGCCCACGCCCCGTTCCGCCAGGCATCAATCTCGAACGCCTCAATCCTCTGGCCCAGTTGAATGGCTTCCCTCAGGCGCACCAGGTTGAACTTCGCCGTGCGGTGAAACTCAACCGTAAGCGTCGGATTGGTCACCGCGTCATCGGTCGCCCAGTAGCTATCGGCGTTGCCGTCGAGCAGCTTCGCGGGATAATATCGCCGCTCGTTTCCCCGCACGTTGGAAGCGCGCAGCTCTGCCCCCGCCGCCAGATTCTTCGCAAATGCAGCCCCCACAATCCCGTTAAAGCCCTTCAGCGAAGCCACATCTTCCGCCGAGAGCAGCCCCTTGCGGTTGGGCGGAACGTTCAGCAGCAGGCCGGCCCCGCGCCCCACGGACTCGCAATACAAATCCATCAGCTGCCGCGGCGTTTTCACCTCCGCGTTTTCCGCCGGATGCCAGAACCACCCCGGCCGGATGGACACGTCGCACTCCGCCGGCATCCACTGCTTTCCGTGCAGCGTGCCCTCCATCAGCTCGTCCGTGGTGCCGCCGTCTACGGTCGAGTCGTTGGGCGTGAACGTGGACCAGCAGGTCTCCCCGGCAACACCCTTCTCATTGCCCACCCAGCGAATATCGGCGTTCTTGTCCCCGCCGTGAATGACCGCGTCCGGTTGCAGCCGCCGCACAATCGCGTAAGTGCGCGGCCACTCGTAGTAGGTGTAGGGATCGATGTGCCGCGTATCCCGCGCCCCGCCGTAATAGCCGCTTCCGCCGTTGGCCTGGTCGAACCAGACTTCAAACACCGGCCCGTAATTCGAAAGCAGCTCCGTGACCTGCTCGCGGTAAATGGGAAGATAAGCGGGCGTGCCGTAAGCGGCGTTATTCCGGTCCCACGGCGACACATAGACTCCGAACTTCAGCCCGTGCTGCCCGGCCGCGTCGGAGATCGCGCGAACCACATCGCCCTTCCCGTCTTTCCACGAACTGTACCGGACGGAGTGCTTCGTCGTCTTCGTGGGCCACAGGCAAAAGCCGTCGTGATGCTTGCAGGTAAGGATGACGCCCTTCATTCCGCCCTGCTTTAGCGCGGCGACAATAGCGTCCGGGTCAAAGTCCGTGGGGTTGAAGATGTCGGGATTCTCGTCTCCCGAACCCCACTCCTTATTGGTGAAGGTGTTGACCGTGAAATGAAGGAAGCTGTAGGTTTCCATTCTCTGCCAGCGAAGCTGGCGCGCCGAGGGGACCGCTCCATAGGGACCGGGAGCGGCGATTTCCTTCGCCTGAACGCAGGCGCAGCCCAGCGCAAGCGCGGAGCCCACAACAAATTCCCGTCTGGTCGGCATTGGGTGAAATTCCCCGGTAAGCATCCATTCTTACCGGAAGATCAGGCGTCTTGTACAATTCCGCGCGCCAGCGCCCAGCCGGCCAGGACCAGCACCGGAGCCGGTCCCGGATCAACGCCGTCCAGCTTGTCCAGAGTCGTTTCCGCAATGCGCTGATCGGGCTGCGCCGCGTGCGAGATTGCCACGCAGGGCAGGTCTGCCGGCAGCCCCTGCGTGCGCCACTGTGCCGCGAGCGCGGCAAAATCGCGCCCCGGCATATAGACCACGCGCGTCGGCTCTTCGATTCGGGGAGGGCCGTCCGTGGCGTAATGGCCGGTGCTGAAATGCACGCTCGACGAGGCCCGCCGGTCGGTCAGCGAAAGCCCCAGCGCCGCCGCCGCCGCAAAGGCCGCCGTAATCCCCGGAACCACTTCAAACTCCACGCCGGCGTCGCGAAGCGCGTCAATCTCCTCGGCGGCCCGCCCAAATACCATCGGATCGCCGCCCTTCAGCCGCACCACCGACCGCCCCGCGCGCGCGTGCTCGATCATCAGAGCGTTGATCCCGGCCTGCGTAATGTCTTTCGCGCCGCAGCGCTTGCCCACGTTCTGCTTCAGAGCGTCGGGCCGCGCGAGCTTCAGCACTGCCTCTGGAACCAGCCCGTCACTGAGCACCACGTCCGCCGTGGCCAGCAGTCGGGAAGCGCGCGCCGTGAGCAGATCAGGATCGCCCGGCCCCGCTCCAACCAGATAAACCCGCCCGCGCTCCGCTCCGCCAAACGCCAGCGCACGCGCCTGGCACGCAGCCGACCCGCAGACCTCGCGCTCCGCCAGCCGATGCAGCAACAGCCTGCGCTCCTCGCCCGGTTCTACGCGGGCAAGAACCTCACGACGCAAACGGCCCGTCTCCGTAAGCCATGGCCCGAGATCTTCCGGCAGTTGCGCGTCGATTTCTTTCCTCAGCCGCTGCGCCAGCGCCGGACTTTCCCCCGCCGTCGAAATGGCAATCTGCAAATCACCCCGCGAGACGACCGACCCGAAATAGAAATCGCAATGCGGAGGATCGTCCACCGAATTGCAGAGGATGTTTCGCTCGACCGCCGCGTCATAGACCGCCGCATTCACCGTGGGATCATCCGTGGCCGCGATCACCATGAAGATTCCCTCCAGTGCCTCCGGTGAGAACGCGCGCTCTGCGATGGAGAGCCGCCCCGCGGTAGCCAGCGCGGCAATTTCCTCATGAATCCGGGGACCGAGCACGCGGACTTCAGCCTC
This sequence comes from Acidobacteriaceae bacterium, assembly GCA_049280995.1. GTDB lineage: Bacteria > Acidobacteriota > Terriglobia > Terriglobales > Acidobacteriaceae > Silvibacterium. Next base: position 24,725 of record JBAPRH010000001.1, on the reverse strand, counting down.
CGCCGCAAGCAGCGATCGAATCTTCTGCAGGGCAACGGCGCCCGCTCCAACCACAAGGCACCGCCGCCGCGCGAGTTTTAGAAATGCAGGAAAAAGACTCATATTGATCAGGGTAGACGCGCAGTTGCGGCCAGTCCCTAAACCGCCGCCAGAACGGGCTCGCCCTGCAGGATCTCTTTCAGCTCCGAAACCTCATGCCGCGCGAACCAGGAGCGCAGGCTCTCGTCCCGTTCGCGGTCGGCGAGATAGCCCCGCAGCAACCGCTCGATCGCATCCGGAACCTCGGTAGCCGGAGCGCGATAGCCGGTGACGCGCGCAATCGCCGCGTGCTGGCCGACCGCGCCGCCCAGCGTGAAGTTGTAAGCATCCACCATCTCGCCGTTGTACTTCGCCTTCTTGCCTTCGAGGCCGATGTCGGCAATCCAGTGCTGGCCGCAACTGTTCGGGCAGCCCGTTACGTTCAGCTTGATCTGCTGGTCGAAGCCCGGCAGCCGGTCTTCCAGCTCGTCCACCAGCCACTTCGTGAACCCCTTGGTCTCGGTAATGGCCAGCTTGCAAAACTCCGTGCCCGTGCAGGCAATCGCGCCGCGCCAGAACTGGGACCCTTCTACGCGAAATCCGGCGGCGTGCAGCTCGTCCACCAGGTCGGGCGTTTTTCCCGTGGGAATGTTCACAATAACCAGGTTCTGCATTACCGTGGTCCGCAGCTCACCGCCCTTCACGCCGTACTTCTCGGCCAGGTCGGCGGCCGCAATGAACTGATCTCCAGTGAGCCGCCCGCGCAGCACCGACGCGCCTACATAGCTCAGCCCCGGCTGCTTCTGCGCGTGGACCCCAACATGGTCGCGCAACACGTCACCCGGAACGTTCTCCTCCGGCGCCGGATCGAACCTGTATCCCAGCCGGGTTTCAATCTCGTCCAGAAAGCGCTCGGGCGTCCAGCCCTCGCGCATGAACAGGTACTTCATCCGCGCCTTGTCGCGGTTCTCGCGCAAACTCTGCTGGTCGCGGAAGATTTCCGCGATGGTCCGCGCCACGTCCACTACCTGCTCCGGCAGGACGAAGGCATCGAGCTTGACGGCGAGGTGTGGCTCCTTGGAGAGGCCGCCACCCACGCGCACCGCGTAGCCAATCTGGTCTCCGCGCCGAACCGCCGTAAAGGCTCCGTCATTCAGCTCCGGATAGCAGCACCAGCTCGAGCAGCCGGTCACGCAGATCTTGAACTTGCGCGGAAGATTCGAAAAGGCTTCGTTGCCGATCAGGGTGTGCGCAACCTGCAGGCTCAGGCCGGAGGCGTCCGCGATCTCTTCGGCATCCATTCCAGCCAGCGGGCAACCGGTGATGTTGCGCGCAACGTCGCCGCAGGCCCCGCGCGGCGACAAGCCGATCTTATGCAGCGCGTCCACAATCTCCGGCAGCACGTCAATCGTCAGCCAGTGCAACTGGATATTCTGCCGCGTCGTAATGTCGGCCATGTTGCGGGCGTACTTCTTGACGAGCTGCCCGATCACCCGCACCTGCGAGGCTTTCAGCATTCCGTTCGGAGTGCCGATGCGCATCATGAAATACTCCGACATCAGGCCCTCGCCGCCCTTGCCGCCGATCGCTCCCACGCCGTCGCCCTGCGTGTAAGTACCCCACCAGCGGAAATAGGATTTGATCCACTCAGGAGTGACGCTGTCGCGGCCCTCGCGCGCAAACCGGCGCACCTCATCAAATGCCTCCCACGGATTCTTTTCGCGCTTGAGGCGCTCAATGTACTGGGCCTTGGTTTCTTTCCCGGCCTGGGGAGCAGCTTCTTTTGGCGGTGCGGTGAGGGTATCAGTCATCTTCAGTCGGGGCCTTTCAAAGGTTGAGAGACAATCAGCGAAAGCGAGATTCTTATGAAAACAAAGGGATAGAAATAAAAAACCCACCAGCAGAGGGTGGGCAGCGAGTCGGCACGCGCGCTGAAACTAACAGCAACAGGTCCGGCCCGGAGCCAGACAACAACACGCCGAAATCGCGATCATTCGCATCGTGTTTTCATGATACGCGAGCGCGGCAACAATGGGCAAGCAGAATCCTCAGGTTTTTAACCGGCGCAAAGGGTGACATCCTACCCCGGAAGTTCGATGATGGATAGCGGTTTTGGATCTGGCTCGGTGGAGGGGTTGAAATCCGAATGAAGCGAACGCGGCGCGACCTACTGACAGGCATGGGCATGGCGGCGATGGCGGCAACGGCATCGCCGCTGATGAAGAGCGCGCACGCGCTTACGGCGGGTGCGGGCTCCTGTCCGTTCCGGCTGTCGGTGATTAACGATGAGATCACGCAGGACTTCGAGCGGGCCTGCCAGATTGCTTCTCACGACTTTGGCCTGCACTGGATTGAGTTGCGCGGGATGTGGAACAAGAACATCTCGGAGTTGAATGACAAGGAAGTCGCCGAGTCGAATAAGATTCTGGCCGCACACAAGCTCCGCGTCACCGACATCGCCAGCCCGCTGTTCAAGACCGACTGGCCGGGCGCGCCGTACAAGCATGCGCGCAAGGCCGAGTTCCACGCCAACTTTGACGCAGCCCAGCAGGACCGCCTGCTCAACCGCTGCATCGAGCTCGCCAAGGCCTTCCACACGCGCCGCATCCGCTGCTTCGACTTCACGCGGATCGAAGACCAGAAGCCCTATCGCGCGGCCATGAACGCCAGGCTGCGGCAAGCCGCCGAGCGCTGCGCGAGGCACAATCTGATTCTGCTGCTCGAAAACGAAATGACCTGCAACACCGCTACGGGAGCGGAGGCCGCCGCTGTGCTCGCCGCAATTCCGAACGGGAATTTCATGCTCAACTGGGACCCCGGCAATGCCGCCGCGATCGGCGCAACTCCCTACCCAAACGGATATGATCTGCTGCCCAAAGACCGCATCGGCCATTGCCACTGCAAGGACGTGGTGCGGAAGCCGGACGGCAAATACGGATGGGCCCCGGTGGGCGCGGGCATTATCGATTGGGTAGGACAGTTCCGCGCTTTCAGGCGCGACGGCTACCATTACGCCGTGAGCCTGGAAACTCACTGGCGCGGCGCGGGAACGCCGGAAGCCTCCACGCGAGTTAGCATGGCCGGACTGAAGAAGACGCTCGCCAAGGCCGGAATCTCCTGCTAACCAGAAACAGATTGGAGACAGCATGACTGTAACTCGCAGGGAATTTCTCGACACGCTCGCCTCCTGGGCCGCAACCCTCGCCGTTGCCCCCACGGCAAAAAGCTACGCTCAGATCCTCGGCGCGAACGACCGCCTGAACTTTGCCGTCATCGGTCTGCACGGACGCGGCTATGCACACCTGGCCGCTCTGAAAGCCAATGAAAGCGCAGCTCGCATCACGCATGTTTGCGACGTGGACTCGAAGACGCTCGCCAAGTTCGCCGGAGCGACGCAGCGAATGATGGGAACCGCGCCCGCGACCGAGAAGGACTTCCGCCGCATTCTCGACCGGAAGGACGTGGACGCGATCACCATCGCCACGCCCGACCACTGGCATACCTCGATGGCCATTGACGGTCTGAAAGCCGGCAAACACATCTACGTAGAAAAACCGTGCAGCCATAATCCCGCCGAAGGAGCGCTGCTGGTGGCCGCGCAACGCAAGTACGGCAAGCTGGTGCAGATGGGCACGCAGCAGCGCTCTTCACCGCACACCATTGAGATTGTCCAGCGCATTCACAGCGGCGAAATTGGCCGGCCCTACTATGCGAAGGCCTGGTACTCGAATACCCGGAAGTCCATCGGCTACGGCAAGCCCGCACCGGTGCCGCCTCAGCTCGATTGGGACCTGTGGCAGGGCCCCGCGCCGCGCCAGCCTTATAAAGACAACGTGCAGCCATATAACTGGCACTGGTTCCGCGTGTGGGGAACGGGCGAAACGCTCAACAACGGCACGCACGAAGTGGACGTGTGTCGCTGGGCGCTGGGCGTGGACTATCCCAACCGCGTGACTGCGGCGGGCGGCCGCTACGCGTTCAAAGATGACTGGCAGTTTTACGACACGCTGCTCACCAGCTTCGAGTATGACGGCAAGCTCCTCGACTGGGAAGGCAAAAGCTGCCAGGGAATGAAGTTCTATCATCGTGACCGCGGCTCTACCATCATGGGCACAAATGGGACCGTGCTCGTCGACCGCGATGGTTACGAAACCTACGACCTCGACGGCCGGAAAACCAGCGAGTTCAAGGCCCACAGCGGGACGACTTCCTCAGCCGATCTGATCGGAGCCGATTCCATGACCAACGCGCACTTCGCGAACTTCATCGCGGGCATCCGCAGCGGCGAAAAGCTGCACGCGCCCATCACAGTCGGAAATGTCTCCGTGACCATGCTGCAACTCTCGAACATCGCGTGGGAGGTCAACCGCGAGTTGCAGCTCGACGCGGTCGACGGCAAAATCCAGAACGATCCCCAGGCCATGCGCATGTGGGGCCGAGAATACCAATTGGGATGGGAGCCAACCCTATGAATCGTCTGACTCGCCGCTCCTTCCTCATCTCCAGCGCCGCCGCGGGAGCCGCTTTCGCCTTCGCAGGAACCACCTTCCCCCTAGCCGGAGCCGTGCCGGCACTGGCCGCCGCGCCATCCGAAAAAACCGGATCGCCCTCGCCCGTCCGGCTCGGCCTCGCCAGCTACACCTTCCGCAACTTCAGCCGCGCCCAGTTGATCGGCTATATGAAGCAGCTCCATGTGAGCGCGCTCAACGCCAAAGACGCGAAGGACCACCTCCCCATGGACCCCGCGGAGGAAGCCGCCGCACTCGCCGATTACACGGCGAACGGCATCCACCTCCACGCGGTCGGGGCCGTTTATTTTCGCGAAGACAAGGACGCCGATATCCGCAGCAAGTTTGAATATGCCAAGCGCGCTGGTGTGTCCGTCATCGTGGCCGGAGATCCCGCGCTCACGACGCTACCGCGCATCGAAAAATTCGTGCGGCAATACGATATTCGCTTCGCCATCCACAATCACGGGCCGGAAGACAAGCTGTGGCCGTCACCGATGACCGTGCTCAAAGCCGTCAAGCACATGGACCCGCGGATGGGCTGCTGCATTGACGTGGGCCACACCGTTCGCGCCGGAACCGATGTCGTTCAGGCGATTCACGCCGCGGGTCCGCGCCTGTTCAACATGCACATGAAAGACCTGACCAACTTCCACGACAAGGCCAGCCAGGTCGCGGTAGGAGAAGGCCTGATGCCGGTGCGCGCAATCTTCAAAGCGTTGGACGCAATCCATTATCCGGGCTACGTTGACCTGGAATACGAAGTCCACGGCGATAATCCGATGCCGGGAGTCACGGAGAGCTTTGCATACATGCGCGGAGTCCTGGCGGGCATGGGGGACTGGCCGTCCAGGCAAACGCGCTTCGCGCCTGCTTGATGCGCGCTTCTCCGCAAGGCGGCCGGTATCGCCGAATGCTCCGGGGCAAGCCCCTGTATTCTGATGGACGACCATGCTCCCAGACCGAATCACTCACAAGGCCTCTGAATGATCGACCACCACAGCCTTTTCCTGCTGATTGCCGCGTTCGTCTCCGTCATCGGGCTCATCCTGCTGATTGCGGTCGCCAAGCTGAACCCCTTCATCACGCTGCTGGTAGTTTCGCTGGCGCTGGCTGTGGTGACGGGGATGCCCGCCAGCGCCATCGTTCATTCCTTTGAAGCAGGTCTGGGTGGAACCCTCGGACACATCGCCATCGTCGTCGCGCTCGGCACCATGCTGGGCAAAATGATGGCTGAATCGGGCGGGGCGGACCAGATTGCCTTCACCCTCATCCGGCTCTTCGGCGAGAAATACATTCACTGGGCGATGGTGGTCATCGGGCTGATCGTCGGCCTGCCCGCGTTTTTTGAAGTCGGCTTTGTGCTGCTCGTACCCATCGCCTTCACCGTCGCGCGCCGCACCCGGACGTCCCTGGTGCTGGTCGGCCTGCCCATGGTCGCCGGACTTTCCGTTGTCCACGGGCTCGTGCCGCCGCACCCCGCCGCCATGCTCGCTGTCACCATCTTCCACGCCGACGTGGGACGCACGATCTTTTACGCGCTGATGATCGGCATTCCGACGGCGGCCATTGCCGGCCCGATTTACGCAAAGCTCATCGCGCCGCACATCCAGCTTCCCGATGAAAACCCGATGGCGGAGCAGTTCGCCGACCACGATCCCGAACACGCATCCGGGCGCGCGCTGCCCAGCTTCAGCCTCACTCTGTTTACCATTCTGCTCCCGGTTCTTTTAATGCTGGTGGGAAGCTGGGCCAGCGCGCGGCATGGCGGAACAACCATCGAGGCTCTGCGTTTCGTCGGCAATGACGACATCGCGCTGATGATTGGCGCGTTGTTCAGCTTCTACGCGCTCGGCCACAGGCGCGGCTTTTCCCGGCAAACCATTCTCCGCTTCTCAAACGAATGCCTTGCGCCGACGGCGATGGTTACGCTGCTGGTTGGCGCGGGTGGAGGCTTCGGACGCATCCTGCAGGACAGCGGCGTTGCGCATGCCGTCATCACGCTGGCGCTGCACAGCCATATCCCTCTGCTGTTCCTTGCGTGGCTGCTGGCCGCGCTCATGCGCCTGGCCACGGGCTCGGCCACGGTCGCCATGACTACCGCCGCGGGGATCGTTGCGCCCATCGCGCTTCACAGCCCGAATGTCCAGCCGGAGCTGCTGGCCATTGCCACCGGAGCCGGCTCGCTCATCTTCTCGCACGTCAACGACGGCGGTTTCTGGCTCGTCAAAGAGTACTTCAACATGAGCGTGGTGGACACCATCAAGACATGGTCGGTCTGCGAAACCCTGATTTCAGTGATCGCATTTCTGCTTACCCTGGCTGTATCTTATGTGCACTGAAGAGGCGAAAATATGGGAAAATCACAGCAAGTAGAAAACGTTATGGCTGATCCCTCCTTCCCCACGCCTGCTTTGACCGATCCCAATCTGCGCGATTTACTCGTCTTCCATAACGTGGCCCGCGCTCTCACCTCATCGCTCGACCGCAACGCCATTCTGCACGCCATCATGCAGCAGATGGAGCAATTCTTCAAGCCTGAAACATGGTCTTTGTTGCTCGTCGATGAGGCCCGCCACGACCTCTATTACGCCGTTGCCGTCGGCCACACCGAGGACGAACTGCGCGACCTGCGCGTGCCTCTCGGCCACGGACTCGCCGGGTGGGTCGGCGAGCATGGCGAAAGCCTGATCGTCCCGGAAGTCAGCCGCGACCCGCGCTTTGACGCGCGTTTTGCGCCCGCCACCGAAAGGGACGGTGTCGTAACGGGTTTTCACATCCGCTCCGCCATCTGCATGCCGCTGCGCTCGCGCCAGAACACTCTCGGCGTCATCCAGCTCTTCAACTACCGGCTCGACACCCTCACGGACTACACCATCTCCTTCCTGCACGTGCTCTGCGACTACGCCGCCATTGCCATCGACAATGCGCGGTATGTGGAGCGCATCCAGGAGCTCACCATCACCGACGACTGCACCGGCCTCTACAACGTCCGCCATCTCTACAACACGCTCGAAAGCTGCGTTGAAGCGCGGGATGGAGACGCCCGCGCTGACACGCCGTTCAGCCTCATCTTTATCGACATTGACCATTTCAAGCTCGTCAACGACCAGCACGGGCATCTGGTCGGTAGCCATCTCCTCAGGGAAGTCGCCGAAACCCTCCGCGCCAGCTTGCGCAAACAGGACATCGTGTTTCGCTACGGCGGAGACGAGTTCGTGGCTCTGCTACCGGGAGCCGATAAACGCGCCGCGCAATACGTCGCCGAGCGCCTGATCAAAGGCCTGCGCGAGCGCCGTTTCGGGAACGTGCTCTCACTCCAAATCCGCGCCAGCTTTGGAGTTGCCACCTGGCCCGAAGACGGCGCCACCGTCCACCAGATCATTCGCTCCGCCGACGCCATGATGTATCTCGTCAAGGGTGCCAGCCGCGATGACATCGCAATCGCCGGCAAGGGGCTTATACAATCCTGAGCCGCGCTCCAGCGCCATTTTCGCCAACTGCACTCGACTGTGGATCGTCAATCGGACATTCTGGTGATGGTCCATTCGATCTCCTCTCTGAAACTACGGCTCGTCACCTTCAGCTTCTCTGATCCAGATCGAATGGACAACCCCTTGAAACTTCACAACTAGCGCACACTGACTCGCAGCATGAGAATGCCGTGCGTCGGTACGTCTGCTGAGTATTCACCGTTCCGGAACTTCACATTCTTATGTGCCCACAGGTCGCGGGCGTGCCGGACTTTCCCATTCAGGTGCAGTTCGCTCGCGTCAATCGTTGCGCGAGCTGTGTCCGAACCGAAGTTCACAACTCCCACAGCGACACTGCCGTCGGCCAGCGGCTTGACCCAGGTTTCAAGCTGGCCATTGCGTACCGCCGTTGCCTGCTTCCCGAGCGGATCCTGATCGACCGCAATGACTTCCTTGTTCATCAGGATTGCCTTGGTTGCAGCGGACATATTTCGAATGTCATTGCCCGCCAGTAACGGCGCTGCGGACAGTGCCCAGAGACTCATGTGGGTGCGATATTCCGTATCCGTCATGTGTCCATTGCCTATCTCCAGCATGTCCGGATCATTCCAGTGGCCGGGTCCGGCGTAGGGAGCGGTTGGGACCTGTTTTTCGATGTTGGCGATCATGCTGGTCCAGCTATCTCGAATGTCGCCGGTCGTGCGCCACAGGTTGCCACCCACGTCCGGGCCCCAGGTCTGAACGTCGCCGAGGCCATATTCGCATAGGCTGAACACGATCGGGCGGCCCGTGGCCTGGAGTGCCGCGCCCATCTTCTGATACACGGGCTGAAGCTGGCTATCCTTATATATACTGCCGGCGCTGCACCAGTCATATTTAAGGTAATCCACTCCCCACGACGCAAAGGTCTTTGCATCCTGTGCCTCGTGTCCATAACTGCCAGGATATCCGGCACAGGTCCGTGGTCCAGGCGAAGAATAGATTCCGAGCTTCAACCCGCGAGCGTGCAGATAATCGGCAAGGCCCTTCATGTCCGGAAACTTCTTATTGGGGCGCAGGTTCCCTTCAGCATCGCGCGTCCCTTGCCAGGTGTCGTCGATGTTCACGTAGATGTAGCCCGCATCGCGCATACCGCTCGAGACCATGGCGTCGGCAATTTCCTTCACGAGTTTTTCGTTGACTCGCCCGGCAAACAGATTCCAGCTATTCCATCCCATCGGCGGCGTTTTCGCCAGACCATTGTACGGAATCTTATGCAGCGGCGGAGGAGCAATATAAGCAACCGTGGGCAGCTTGTCCGCAGCTGTGGCGGGCCGTGCCGTGAATGTGTGATGCCCCCACACCATGCCATGCAGCTGGCCGCTCGTAAATTCTCCCGTAGCGAAGGGATGACTCTTGCTGAATGGCGCAAACAGCGTGAAGTGGTCTCCGGATGCGGTTCCTGTTACATCGAAGTTGCCCCCCTCTGATTCGAACTTGCCTGTCAGCTTCGAGCCGTCCTGTTTGAGATTCAGAAGGTAGAATTGCTGTTCGCCATTGTCCAGCGTCCTGCCCGGAACAAACCATCGTCCGGCAACGCTTTGCGCGAAGGCTGGACTCAGGACAGCGAAGGAAGCCATGAGCACCAGTAATTGGCGCAAGACTCTATGGGCAGCGGTATAACTGCAGCGTTGTTTGCTTTTCATCTGCATTTCCTACTCTCCTTTTGAAGCGAAGATACCTAAGCACACGGCACATTTACGATGTCGAACCGGCCATTCGGATACAGCGTCAACGTGCCGTCTTCATTCAATTTCTGGTGGCAGGCCCAACGCACAGGATAGCGCATCCCTTTTACCTCGATCTCCGCTTTTCCGGCGCCCGTCGCGATTGCGGCTGCGCTCCCGACTTTCGAGAAACTTCTTCGATCCATGAAAATGTTTTCCTTTCTGGAGAGCGTGAAATCCGTTAGCTCAATGCGGCCCTACTGCGTTTCATAGCACCCGATATCGATTTTCATGCCGCGTACCCTCGCGCGCCCATCCAGGTCCCTGGCTCCGACGATTGAGGATCCAAGATTGGCGCCTGCATTGCGGGCAGGCGAATCCGACTGCAGATGAAAGTTGTTCGCAGATGGGTCCACGAACCGCGGATCGGCAAAGGCAGAGTGCTTGCCGTTCCCGGTGGCGTTCCGGTACTGCGCGAAACTCGCGTAGTTCTTGCCGTCAAAGGACCATTTCACCGCACCGGGGCCGCCTGGATAGTAGAACAAATTGTGGTCCATGATCACGGTCGGAACGCCCGGCTCTTCGCGGCCCGATCTGCTGTTGAGCGCGCGCCCGGACTTGCCCACGTAAATAATGTTGTTCTTGAAAATATTGTTGCGAAGATAAAACTGCATCTGAAACTCTCCGGTGCCCGTGTTCTCCGTATCGTTCTTGTACAGGGTGTTGTTCACGATGACGGTGTCCTCCGTCGTCCCGCGCTTCCGGTCATAGCCTCCAATCGTGATTCCCGCGGTATGGCAGGAGTAAATCAGGTTGTTGCGCGCGATGATATGGCTGGTTGAGCCGTTTCGGTGCTCGCTTGCCAGCTCCAGTCCGAAGTCCACATCGTGCATCACGTTGCGCTCGATGAGGACGTGTGTTCCACCATCCACGTAAATTCCATCCGAGTCCGCTTCGTTTCCGTACGCGGGGTTTCCTTTGGACGTAATGTTGTAGACGAGGTTTCCGCTGACGACGCCATCGCGCGCGCGATCGACCGCGGGGTTCGGAGCGGTCCGCTCAAAGCCAATAATGTCCATGCCGATGTTGTTGTTGTCGTGGACCGTGTTGCGGGTTACACGGAAGTTCATGACGTTTCCGTTCAGCACCAGCGATTCGCTCGAGCCGGTCTGCAAATGATGGACGTTGTTGCCATCGACCACGAGATCGCTGATGGGCGTCTTTGCGTCTGTTCCGTAAACGGCGATGCCGAAACCGTTCGCGCCGCTTCCCTCGCGCAGGCGTCCCTGATACGTCTGCCAAATATTGTGGACGTCATTATCCAGGATCTGAATATGCGAACCGCCGCCATACACCCGGATTCCAAAAGGAACGCTCCGGCGATCATCGGTCTTATAATTCCGAATTTCGAGACCTTGGATTCTGACGTAGCTCACATTGTGCAACGCGACCATTGCGCTGTCGCCAACCTCCGGAGTTAGGCAACTTCCATCTAAAACCGCCTTTTCCCCGGGTGCGCTGCGGAACGTAATGTACCCCTGAGCCGCGTTGCCGGACACATGAACGGCGAGACGCTGGCAGTAGGTACCCGCTCGAACATCCACGGTCGTCCCGGGCGTGGCCACGTCCGCCGCGTGCTGCAAGGTCCGGAAGGGTCTTTGCTCGGTTCCCGGACTTGCGTTGCTGCCGGACGTGGAAACATACAATACCGTGCTGGAATTCCGGACCGCCCCCCGGCAGGCCGGAACTACGGACAAAAGAAACAAAACGAGCACCCCGCCCGCAAGCTTCATAATGATTCCCTCCCGATTCGGCTAGCAGCGAAACGTAACTCCTGGTCTGCAATCCAGAGCCGTCCGTGATCGCCCTATCCCGATGACAAAAAATAAACCTTGTCTCGAAACAATCTACAACTATTCACCGCACAATAGATATATATTGACCATTGCGTTACTTATTCTTTTATTTCGAATTGGGGATGAATGCCATTTCACAGCACCGTAATACTGACGAGGCGAAGGCCGGAAGGTACCATGCCGGGATCTTCGCGGTGCACTGGAAATGCAATGGGAAAATGGAATTGAGGGCTTTTGTAAGTACGTGTTAGGATTGGGCCGATCATACTTTTGCGAATAAGCGGGACGTCCTCCCTATGAAAGATCAAACGAGAAGCTCGGCTCGAACAGTGCTGGCCGCTGCAGATCAAGCAGGTGATTCAATGATGGCGGAAGAACGCCGGCAAAAAACCTTGGCGCTTTTGCAGACCGACGGCCGTGTCCTCGTCAGCAATCTGTCGAAAGTATTCAATGTGTCCCAGATCACCATCAGGAAGGACCTGGATTCCTTACATAGCCGGGGTCTGCTTCAGCGCAGCCATGGAGGCGCTTTGCCGCCATCCTCGAGCGCTCTGTTCGATCCATCTCTCCAGGAGAAGCAGCAACTACACGCCGAGGAAAAGCAGCGGATCGCTGCAGCGGCAGCAAAGATGGTGCAGGAGGGTTCCTGCGTAATGCTCGACTCCGGGACGACCACCGCAGCCATCGCACAAGCGCTCAAGAAGTTTTCCGCTCTGACCGTCATCACCAACGCAATCAACATCGCGGCCGAACTCACATCCACTAACGTGGAGGTGATCCTCACTGGAGGCACGCTTCGTAAGAACTCCTTCTCTCTTGTGGGCCCTGTGGCCGAAGATGTTCTGGCGGAAATGCATGCCGATATCCTTTTTCTAGGAGTCGATGGTTTCGATCCGGAGATTGGCTTGACGACGCCGAACCTTCTCGAAGCGCGTGTCAATCGGGCGATGGTCAGCTCCGCAAGCAAGGTTGTAGCAGTCTGCGACTCGACAAAGTTCTACCGCCGCAGCTTGTCGCGAATCATGCCTGTTTCCGCGCTGCACCACATCATCACCGACCACGGCGTGCCGCAAGCAATCGCCGATGCGCTCAGGAAGCTGAATATTGGGGTCACCCTGGTCTAGAGCCTGTTGACGGGATCGGCTTTTCTCAACTCGCCTGGCTAACGCTCATGCTCTCGCGGTGGGCCACTGAGCACTCCGAACTACAGCTTCCCGCCCGGATGAATTTCCCAAAATAGGCTACCTTGGTTTATTCCGTACCGATGTGAAACATCGCTGTCGTCAAATTTCCTTTTGCAGATCGCGCTTGCCGTCGCCGCCGCTATGCTTGCCGCATGGAGGGATGAGGTTTATGGCGACGCAACCCGTCGAAGATATTGAAGCAGTGCTGGGGCGCTTTCAAGCGTGGACCGGCGCGCGCAACGCGGTCAAGGCAAAGCTGGGAATTCGCGAATTTTCAGATGAAGAGGCCCTGACCTCGGGCCGCTACCGCTGGAGGAGCGGGGGCGCCGGCCCGGTAAGGCCGGACAAGAAGGTCGCGGCGCCGCAGGAGCCCGTGGCAGCTCCAGTTGCGTCTGAGCGTTCTGCATCTGGTCGTTCCAAGGCCGCTGCCGCAAAGGCCCGCAATCCAAAACGCAGCGCCACAAAAAGCCACATTAAAAACCACGCGACCGCGGGGCAGTCTGCAAAATCTGCCACGAAACCTGTGCCCTCCCCGAAAGATGCAGCGCGGCCAGCGTTTCGCGAGGTTCTGGCGGAGGCGGTTTGTCCTGCTGAGGTGGTTGTGGCGCAACCAATGGAGTTGTCGCGTCAGGCGGCGATTTCGATTCGACTGGCTCCGTCGGAGCGGGCGCTAATCAAAACGCGCGCGGCGGAGGCTGGCATTACGGCTTCGGCCTATGTTCGGCAATGCGCTCTCGAGGTGGAGCAGTTGCGGGCCCAGGTAAGAGCCGCGGTTGCGGCCATGGAACGTGCGGGCATGGTTCAGGGTTCAAGCGCGACTTCGGTTGCTGCTCCTCATCCCCAGCGATTTTTCGCGCGGATGGCGCGCAGGTTCTTTCTGCGCAGCGCTCCTGCATTCGCGCTGCGAGCGTAAGGACTGCGCGTCCACCTCACGTGCTTCGCTTCAATCCATTCGCGCTCTCTGAGTGCTCGAGGCAAATTCAGGGCGTAGCCCGCTTATCGCTGGCTCACTTCCCCACTGCGGACTTTCTGGTTGAACGTGTCGGATTGTCCGCGGGGAACGCTGAGGGATTTCCAGCTCGCTGACTGAAAGTGTTTAGCCAGCAGAACGATTTGGCCGGTGTGGTAGCTGAGGTGCGCGAGCTGGCGATTGATGGCCTGCGTGACGGAGTGCGCTTCGCCGCGAATGGTGACGGTGCGCGAGAGATCGGCCTCGGTGAGCGGATCGATGGCATGGAAGAGACAATCCCAGCCGCGCTCCCATAAAGCGAGCAGGTCAGCGCGCGAGGCGGGAGGGTCCTCGAACTCGCTGTCGCGATTGCGGGTGGGCTTTTCGCCGTCGGTGGTCAGGAAGTCGGCCCAGCGGGAGAGCATGTTGCCGGCCATGTGCTTCATGACGATCGCGATGGAGTTCATCTCCGGGTCGAGGGTGCGGGCGAGGTCGGCATCAGCAACCTGCGCGACGGCGGAGTCGGCGAGCTTTTTGTAGTGGCGGAAGATGGCGCGGGCGTCTTCGAGGTATGAGGTGGTGAAGGTCAAGGACATGGCTGGCGTCTCCTGCGCTTTAGACTCCGCTCGATGCAGCGCGGATTGGATTTTTCGCGCCTCAGGTGGATCCAATTTGGCGATCACTCCTGCTTGATGATCGTAGCTTTGTCATCGCGAAAGGTGACGGACCATTTCTGGTTTCCGGCGATGTAGTCTACTGTGCGATTACCGATCTGCGAGGACTGGGACTGCTGGACCGTTCCAAGGGCCATCGCGGTTTGCAGCTCGTTCATGCCGGCAACGGGATGGTGCTGGTCGATGGCAGCCCAGATTTTTGGCCCCCAGAAGCTGTACATCTGGTGCGGATCGTCATAGTAGAAAATCTGGTCGCAGTAGAAGGTCGAGTCGGCTCCCTGGAAGTAGCCGATTGCGGTGGCGTAGTCCTTGCCGGGGTCGGCGGACATGGTGAAGACGGCGAAAGCCTGCTTGTCTCCTTTGGGAACGCGGGTGGCGAGGTTGGTGGGCGCCTTCTCCGTGATGATGTCCTGAATCTGGAGCGGCTGGACGCTGGGCAGGACACCGGCGGGGTGATCGAACTCGACGTGATGCCGGGCGTAGGGGTAGTAGTCGAGCGCGTAGCCGGACTGCACCCAAACCGTTTTGCCGTCGAGGGCCTTGGCGGACTTCACGCTGTCGATGTACATCTTGCGCGGGATGACGAGATCATCGCGGGTGAGTTGTTGTTCGGCCACATGCTGGGGCTGCGGGCCCGGCTGGTGGCGCTCGCGGTAGATGAAATAAATGCGGATGCCGAACGCGATGAGAACGATCAGGGTGATGATTCCGACTTTTTGCCAGGCCTTCATTGGGATAGGGTACAACGTTCAGTCAAAGCGGCCAGCCGCCAGCTTCTTATCAGATGGCAGTTCTCCTTTCTGAGTGGCTGCCGGTCGATGGCTGTTCGCTGGTCGCCGACAACTCGCTACAGCTCATGGACTTCGCGGGCGGCTTGTAGGGCTTCGGCGTTGAGCAGGGCCTTGGAGGTGAGCTTGTCGGCGCGGCGGAGTTCCGGGAAAAGTACGCTCCAGATGCCGGTGATCATCAGCGACCCGATGCCTCCGTAGATGACCGCGCGGACGGCGCCCCACCATTGGGCGGTGAGCCCGCTTTCAAATTCACCCAGTTCGTTGGAGCCGCCGAGGAACAGCGAATTGACGGCGGAGACGCGGCCCCGCATTTCGGGCGGAGTAGCCAATTGCAGGATGGAGGAGCGGATGACGATGCTGACCATGTCCGACGCTCCGACGATGAAGAGAGCGAACATGGACCACGCCATGCTTCTGGAGAGGCCGAAGCCGATGGTGGCGACTCCGAAAATGGCGACGCCGAGGAACATCAGATGGCCCGCGCGACGCTGAATGGGACGCCACATGAGGGCGAAGGAGACGACGAGGGCTCCGGCGGCGGGGGCGGCACGCAGCATGCCGAGGCCGCGGGGGCCGGCGTGGAAGATGTCCTGGGCAAAGATGGGCATGAGGGCGACAGCTCCGCCGAGCAACACGGCAAAGAGGTCAAGCGAGATTGAGCCGAGCAGCACCGGAGTGCGGCGCACATAGCGGAAGCCGGCGAGGATGACGTCCATCGAGAAGGCGCGGAACTCCATGCGGCCGGGGCGGACGGAGAGCGAGCCGACAAGAACCAGGAACCAGATGAGGCTGCCGAGGGTGAAGAGATAGACGACGGGGGCCCCGGCGATGCTTTGGTGGAGCGGGAGCGTGAACAGCAGACCGCCAACGGCGGGGCCGGTGATGGTGGCGATCTGAAAGATGCTCGCGCCCCAGGTGACAGCGTTAACGAAATGCTCCTCGGGAACGAGATGCGGGATGAGCGCGGTGCTGGCGGGGCCGCTGAAAGCGCGTCCCGAGCCGATGAGGAAGAGCACAGCGTAAATGGGGAGGATGTGTTGGATGTGGTGCAGCGCGAAGAAAAACAGCGCGGTGGTGCAGAAGACCTGGAGGCTGTAACAGACGAGAATGACAGTGCGGCGGTCGAACCGGTCGGCGACATGGCCGGACGGCAGCATGAAGATGAGTCCGGGCAGGAAGAGAGCGAGGCCGGAGTAGCCGAGGTCAATGGCGCGATGGGTGATGAGATAAATCTGCCAGGCGACGGCGAGGGCCTGAGCCTCGGCTCCGATGATGACCACGACGCGGGCAAGCTCATAGCGGAAAAAATCGCGGGAGCGAAAAGCGGCGGCGGCGCTGACAACGGACGGCTCGGACATGCCTGCTCTGTTTATACCTTTGGCGAGGCGGAGTTGTCGTCAGGGCCGTCTGTTTGGACTTCTCAGCCTGAAGCGGAAACTGAAGGGGTCCGAGGCGTCCGCTGTGGGTGTCCCAGATGGCGAAATCGAGGTGGTTCGGGCCTTTTCGCAGGTTGATGCGCTGGTCAAAGGGGAAGGAACGGTGCGCGAATTGGTGAAATTTGGATTCGTTGAGGTCGAAGCTGACGCTGGTGCCGAGACGGGTGACAATATCGCCGTTGCTGTCGAAGGAGAACATCGCGACTTTCAAGTCAATATGCTGTTTGCCGTTCACCGCTATAGGCGCGAGCTTGTCGAGAGGCACGAGAAAATGACCGCTAGGAGATAGTCCCCTTCTTCGGCGGAGGGTCGGGGGCTGCGGTCACGGGATTGATGTGCGTCTGAGATGCAGGAATGACACCGGCCTGAAAGACCAGCGGCACGGTCCGCAGGTCAGGCACGGTGACAGTTTTTCCAGCGACCATGAGCGCTCTGGATTTTTTGGCCGGGGCAGACGTCTGGCGGGTTCCGTTGTCGAGGAGTGGCCGCGGCGATAGCTGAGGGGTGTCACGAGCTGAGGGGTGTCACGCTGGCGGTGGCCTTGGTCGGTTGAAAGACGCCGGCGACGGCGAGCCAGCACGCCAGCTTCCGTCGGACTTGATGGATACGCATACGCGGAACGTGGCTTTCAAGTTCTTCCATCGTGACCTCGGCGACCTCAAAAAAGGACTGGCCCCTTCGGCTTCGCTCAGGGCAGGCTATCCAGGCAACGGCGGCTTCGCCGCTCCCGATCCGGTGAGTTTGGTTAAAAAAGATGTGTTGATCCTGAAAACAAAGGGGTTAAGGCGGTTCCCCGGTTTCTGTGGCGTTCCCCGGCAACGTACAAGGTGGCTTTTTCTTAGGGCATTGCGTCCCCTCTCCACCAACTGGAGAACCGCTAATCGCTTGAAATGTTCCTAAAAACGAAAGGCAGCAGCCTAGGCTGCGCCTTGGGGTCGTGACTTTCTTCTACTCTTTATAGTTTAGCAGGTTGGATGAATTAAGATGCATTTGTAAGTCGATGTATATGAATGAGTTATGCGCGTGGTGGCTTGACATCTCTCAGGGATGGACGCTGGAGGACCGGGGCTGTATTCTCCCGTGTCTCAAAAGCGAGATGGGGCACCCGGCAAACCGGCTACGGGGCGATGCTTATCTCGAGATCGTTCAGATTCCTCAACTTCGATAGACAATCGGAAAAGGCATCGTCCACGGCGAAGTACTGGCTGATAGACAACGAGCCTCTGTTGTTCCGAAGCTGCAGCTTCCAATGAGGGGCACTCTTTGAACCGGGTTCCGTGCGCCAGCTCTCGATTTCGCTGAGTTGTGCAGATTTCTCTCCGAGGGCATAGCGAACTGAAATCTCCGTCTCGGTGAGCGTAAGCCGGGAAGATATGGCCCAGCGGTAGCAGTAAATTCCCGCGAGGCTCAGCGGAAGAGTGAGAACAAGCGCGGGGAAACCGAGTTGAACGAGGAGAACGATGCCTGTTCCGACAAAAGCCAAACCCATGGCACCGTAACAGAATTGCACGAACCGGTTCATGTGATAGACACGTGGTTCCATCCGCCCGAAGGATAGAGGAAACGGGCGAAAGAGGCAAGATACGGCGCTTTTTGTTCCTGAATTCTATAGGATTCGAGCATCGTAACCGCAGATCCTTCGGCTTCGCCTCAGGATGACCGCGTTGGGGGCGGGGTCAGAGGATTTGGGTGGGGCGCGGGATGGATTTGCCCCAGTTTTCACTGAGGTCGATCCAAGTGGGATTGTCGCGCTCGATGAGGGCGAGCTTGCGCGTTCGTATCCAGCCCTTTAACTCCTTTTCGCGCGCAATGGCATCGCTGGGAAGGGAGTGCCGTTCAAACCAGACCAGGCGATCGCAGTTGTACTTTGCGGTAAATCCTGGGGTGGCGCGCGATTTATGCTGAGCAATGCGCCTCTCGATGTTTCCGGTAACCCCGATGTAGAGGATGTGTGTGCGGCTCGCGACGATGTAGGTGTAATAGCAGCGTTCGCGCATGGCGTCGAGGGTACGCGAGAGCTCGGTCATTGTCTTGATGCCGAAGGTAACGGTCAGGATGAGAGAACCGCAGATCCTTCGCTTCGCTCAGGATGACGCCGGGTTGGAAGTGGGCGAATTGCTCAAAATCCCGCGGCCTTTAGCCCGCGACTCAGCGGATTTGCGGCGTTCCCTGATGAAAGACGACTTGCCAGTGGCCGTCGCGGCGAATCCAGATGGAGCTTCGCAGGGATGTCTCGTTCTCGTTGCCCTGGCGTTGGACGGTGACTTTGTAGGTCACCAGGACGGCTCCGGTCGCGAGTTCCCTTGCTTCAAAATCCTGCAGGGAGGCTTGGAAGGGTGGCTCGGTTTCGAGCTGGTCCAATATCTGGTGTCTGTTCCAGACGCGGCCTGAGCTTCCGAACTCGCGGAAGTCTTCGGCGAGCAGTTCGGCGACGGCGCTGCGGTTGCGGCGGAAGTCCGACTGGAGCAGCCGTTCTTCGAGTGCTCGGAGTTCGGTCGCGGTGCTCAAAATCCCGCCGCCTTTCCGAAGTTGTGGCGGTGGTCGTGGCCGCCTTCTAATTCTCCTGTGACGGGATCGACTTCGATGCACTCGCCGTCGCTCCACGGCTTCTGCACCTGGATGGTGTAGCCCATGGCGCGCAGCCGGTTGAGTGTGGCGTCGGGGAAGCCCGGTTCTACGTAGACGACATCCGGCTGGTATTGCAGGTGGAAGCGCGGAGCGTCGACGGCCTGCTGGATGTTGAGGCCCTGGTCGGCGGCGCTGAGGAAGATATTGGCTACGGTGGTGATGATGCGGGCTCCGCCGGGCGAGCCGAGAACGAAGCGGACCGTGGCCGTCTTCGGATCATTGTCCGGGCCATTCTGCAGCACGATAGTCGGCGTCATGCTGGAGAGCGGGCGCTTGCCGGGAGCGATGGAGTTGGCCGGACCCTGGATGAGTCCGTACATGTTGGGCACGCCCTGCTTGGAGGCGAAGTCGTCCATTTCGTCGTTGAGGAGAAAGCCGAGCCCGGCGGTGGTGACGCCCGAGCCGAAGCTGTTGTTGAGCGTGTAGGTGACGGCGACGGCGTTGCCTTCCGGGTCGATGACGGAGTAGTGGGTGGTCTGGGTCGACTCGTGGCGAACCTCCGCCATGGTCGGCGGCGGGGGCAGGAACCCCGCAGGGCGGCGGAGATCTTTGGAGGGCGTCGCCTCATCGTCGCGGATGCTGTTGCGCCAGGCGGCGGCGTAGCTTTTGCTGAGAAGCTGGGCGACGGGCATGGTCACATAGTCGGGGTCGCCGAGGTAGTCGTTGCGGTCCATGTAGGCGCGGCGGAAAGCTTCGAGGATGAGGTGCATTTCCTCGGGGCTTCGGTCAGGCCAGCGGTGGAGGTTGTAGCCTTCGAGGATGTTGAGCGCCTCGATGAGCACGATGCCGCCAGAGGAAGGCGGGGGCGCGCTGACGATGGTGTAGTCGTTGTAGGTTCCGATGACGGGAGCGCGCTCTTTGACGGTGTAGCGGGCGAGATCGCCGAGGGTGATGAGGCCGCCGCCTTTCTGGATATCAGCGACGAGCTTTTTCGCAATGGCGCCGTGGTAGAAGCCATCGGGGTTGGCGGCGATCGCGCGCAGCGTGGCGGCGAGTGTGGGCTGGCGGAAGAATTCCCCGGGCTGGTAGAAGTTGCCGTCGCGCTGGAAGATGCGCCTGGAGACGGGAAACTGCGAGAGGTTCGCATCGTGGAGCGCCTGGGCCTCTTCGGTGGAGAGGACGTATCCGTCGGAAGCGAGCCGGATGGCGGGCGCCATCACCTGGGGCAGCGTGAGGCAGCCGTATTTCTGCTCGGCGTAAACGAGTCCGGCGACGGAGCCGGGAACTCCGATGGCCTTGAAGCCGGTGATGCTGGCTTGGGGAATGACATTGCCCTTCGCGTCGAGATACATGTTGGCGGTGGCGGCCTGCGGAGCACGCTCGCGGAAGTCGAGAAAGGTGCTTTTGCCGGCGTTGGGACCGGTGGAGAAGTGGATGAGCATGAAGCCGCCTCCACCGAGATTGCCGGCGGCGGGATCGACGACGGCGAGCGCAAAGCCGGTCGCGACGGCGGCGTCGATGGCATTGCCGCCTTCGCGCATAATTTCGACGCCTGCATCGGTGGCGAGGTGGTGGACGCTGACGACCATCGCGTGCTGCGTGCGCACGGGCTGGTCGGGTTGGGACTGCGCTACGGGCTGGTCGGCTTGGGAATGCGCTAAGAGAGAACCGGCAACAGTCAGAAGGATCGCAATGGCGAGGATGACTCGGCTCATTGTGTCAGTTTAGCTGGTAAGGCTGAGAGGCTACCCGCTTCTTAGCGAACCGCTTTTTAGCTAGCCGCTTTCCCGCTACTCGTAGCGCAGAGCTTCGATCGGGTCTAGCGTGGCAGCCTTCCAGGCTGGGTAGATTCCGAAGACCAGACCGATCGCCAGCGAGACGGTGAACCCGATCATGGCCCAGGTTGGGGACATGGTGGCGGGCAGAATGGTGATGATGGCGCGGATAAGAAACGTGATGATCGCGCCTATGAGAACACCGACGATGCCACCTATGGCACAGAGCGTCGTCGCTTCCATGGTGAATTGAACGAGGATGTTGCGTTTGGTTGCTCCGATGGCTTTGCGGACCCCGATCTCGCGGGTGCGCTCGGTGACCGAGACGAGCATGATGTTCATGACACCGACGCCGCCGACCATGAGCCCCACGCTGGAGACGGCGACCATGAAGATGGCGAGGCCGCCGGTGAGCTCTTTCCACAACCGGGCAATCGTGTCGGGCGAGAAGATAGCGAAGTCGTCGGGCTGCCAGCTACGCACCTTACGCCGGATGCGGAGCATCGCGCGAACTTCTTCTTCAACGAGGTCTTTATTTTTGGGATCATCGTATTTCACGCTGATCCACATCGCGTTGTCCTCGGGATGGAGCTGGAGGAAGGTGTTGAGCGGGAAGAGGGCGCGATTATCGTCGGGATTGTCGCCGCCGCCGAAGGCTTCCTTGAGTTTGTCGAGGACGCCGATGACGGTATACATATTGCCCTCGATCTCTACCCCTTTGCCAATGGCGTTGGCACGGCCGAAAAGCTTTTGCCATGTGTCGTGGCCGAGAATAACGACGTGGGAGGCGCGCTGGTCCTCGGTCTGGGTGTACATGCGGCCCTGAAGGAAATCCAACTGGGTGGTTTCCGCGACCGCGGTCTGGTCGCCTTCGAGCAGAGTTCCCTGGGCCTGCTTTTTGCCGTATTTCACGCCGATGACGCCCACCTGAAAAGTGGGGTTGACGTGACGGGCTCCAGCGTTGACGGTAACGACGTGGGGCAGGCTGCGAAGCGCGATGGCGTCCTGGGGGGTGAGTTTTTTGCGGGCCAGCATCGCGGCGGTTGGGCGCACGCCAATGACTGGCATGTGGTAGACCCAGAGCACGTTGGAACCGAGGGAGTTGACCCAGTTCTGCACGTTATTGTTGAGGCCGCTGATGATCGACGAGATGGTGATGACGGTGGTGACGCCAATGACAATGCCGAGGATGGTGAGCCCGGAGCGAAGCTTGTTGGCGCGCACGGTTTCCAGCGCCATCCGGACGGATTCACCGGTGCTGCCGAATTTCATCCTTGGCCTCATAGTTCCGACCTCAGGGCGACGATGGGATCGAGCATGGCTGCTTTATGCGCGGGGTAAACCCCGAAGAAAATGCCGATGGCTCCTGAGACAAAGACGGCGAGGAGCACCGACCACACGGCGATGTCCGACGGGAAGCCGACGAGGAGGGTCACAAGGCGCGCGGCGCCGGCTCCGAGAAGAATGCCGATGGCTCCGCCGACGAGGGACATGGTTCCGGACTCGATGATGAACTGGAGGCGCACGTCTTTGCGCCGCGCGCCGAGGGCCTTGCGGACGCCGATTTCGCGGGTGCGCTCGGTGACCGAGACCAGCATGATGTTCATGATGACGATGCCTCCCACGATGAGTGAGATGGAGGCGATGCCGATGACAACGAACAGAAAGGTCGAGCTGAAGCTTTTCCAGAGCCCGACGAAGGTCTGGTTGGTGGAGATGGTGAAGCTGTCCGGCTGGCCGACACGGTCGTGGCGGCGCGAGCGCAGAATGACACGGGCCTCGTCGGAGGCGCGCTCAAGCTGGGCTCCGACGGCTCCGGCTTTCACGTAGATGACCACGCTGTTGCTGGTTCCGTAGGTGTGCTGGAAGGCGGTGATGGGAACGGCAACGTAGTTGTCCTGGCTGAAGCCAAGCGTGGTTCCCTGGCGCTCGCCGACTCCGATGATGGTGTAGGGTTCGCCGTCGACGCGAATCTCTTTGCCGAGTGGGTTTACTCGCGGCATCAGATTATGCACGATGTCGTAGCCGACGATGGCCACGCGGGAGCCGTACTGCTGGTCGGCGGGAACGAAGCTGCGGCCCTGAGCAATGTTGAGATTGGAAATCACAGGCATGTTCCAAGTCCATCCGCGGATGTCGGTGTTGTTGCTGGAGTGGCGTCCGTAGACGACATTGCCGGTGGTGTTCAGCAGGGCCCCGACGGCGGCGCAGCTTCTGCATTGCTGCTCAATCGCTTCGTAGTCGGAGAGCTTCAGGTCTTTGCGCTTCTGGTATTTTTGCCACTGCTTGTAGCTGAGGATGACGGGCGACTCTTTGCTGAGCGTAAAGACGTCGGCTCCATAGCCGTAGACCTTGGTAGCGACGTACTTATTGACTCCGTTGGTCAGGGTAATGATGGCAATGACAGAGGAGACGCCGATGACCACGCCCAGAAGCGTGAGCACGGATCGGAGTTTGTTGGCCCAGAGAGACTGGAGCGCGATTTTAACGGCTTCTTTGAATTCCATGGGATTGGGCCGGGCCTGGGGTAAGTTTACCAGCCATCAGGGGATTGAAAGGAGGTACGCAAGGGGAGTGGGAATGGTTCCCATGGACGGTGGTAAGGTGGTCAGCAATAGAGCGGTCAGCTTTTTCCGCCAACCGCTTTTCCAGCTACCTGTAGCTTCTCTGGTAGGTGCGGGTCATGCGGTCTTGCCAGCCGAGCCGGTCATCGTCGACGAAAGCCCAGAGGAAGCCTAATCCCAAGGGGAGAGCCGCAAGGAAGCACGCGCCGATCCGGCACTGAAGGGACTTGCGGGCGGGGTTTTCATCGTCGAAGGTGCAAAGGGCGATTTTGGCGTAGCGCATCCCGGGAGTGCCCTCGGCGAAGGTGAAGAAGAGCCACTGATAGAGCGTGAGGAAGCCGACGAAGGTCAACGCCGACGCCACCAACGCTGGTTTACCCGTCGGCGGGTTGACCGTGCAGGCTAGGAAAACCATCAGGAACATCGTGAAGGCGGAAGCGACCAGGGCGATGTCTACAACGGCGGCGGTCAGGCGGTCGCGCAGGGGCGCTACCGGGAGCACGTCGTCGAGCAACGCGCTGGAGTAGGCGCCAGAGTTCGTGGGCTGGCGGGCGGCCCGGGAAGAAAAGGGTTGGCCTGTGTCCTGTGCGCGGGTGCGACTCCGACTCTCGGTTGCGGCGGACATCTCTGGCTCCATAGTACGGGGAGCGGCATCGAGACGGATGGAGCACCACTCGGGGACGAGGTTTTCATCGGCCAGCGGCAAAGCCGGAAGGGGCTCGTGAGAGATGGCGTCGGGTTCCACCTCGAAGATGCGGAGCTGCTCCTTGTCGGATCCGGAGCTCGATTCGCGGAGCGGCCCCTCCGCATAACGGGGGCGCGCTTTGCGGGCGGCGACCAGCTCGCGCGGGAACTCGAGAACGCGGACGGGCAGCGGCTGTGCGGGGGCAACGAGCGCGTCCTCAAAGGGATCGACGACGCGCGGGTGCGGCTCGACGGAATCACGATGATCGGAGTGCAGCTGGGGGAGGCTGGGGAAGGACTGCCTGAGGTGCAATGCCGGGAGAGACGCCGGATCGACATGATAGTGAATGGGCTCGGGCGGGGGAGTCAGCTCGAAGAGCTGGCTGGCTCCCTGCTCCGCAGCCCTTGGCTCGGAGTTAGCTGCAAATTCGGCCTGGGCGGCGACACAAATTGCTTCGGCGGCCTCCTGAGCCTCGCGTGCGGCCTGAGCGGCAGCCTCAGCGGCGCGGGCGGCCCTGGCGGCTTCAGCGACGAGCATT